>CAZTJR010000007.1:0-36059 GCA_964613795.1 uncultured Alteromonadaceae bacterium
GAGCGCAACCTTGCCAAGGTTGAGGTCGCCGGTTCGAATCCGGTTTCCCGCTCCAATATCTCCGGATTACAGGCTCGGTGGCAGAGTGGTTATGCAGCGGATTGCAAATCCGTCAACGCCGGTTCGATTCCGACCCGAGCCTCCATATAAATTAATCGCTTACGGTGTTTCGCCGCGAGAAGAGCAGCCTCCTGGTACGGTCTTGGTACACCAGCGAGGCTTGAACGACGGCGAGCTACCGGAAACGCGGGGACAAGTGGCGGGCCATCATGGTGCCAGTGCCACAAGGCCGAATCCAAAACCTTTCCGACGAAGCGCGATGTCCAGATATTGGTGCGCAGCATCGATGGTGCCATGGACATCGGCGAACATTTCGACCTGTCCAAGCGCACCATGACGGGTGTTATAGACCGCTACCTGCAAGAGAACGCCGATCTCCCTAAATACCACGGCAACACCCTGGCCCGTTGGCGTGAGTTCCTGGGGCTGGTGAAGCTGCGCCAGGTACAGCCGAGCCCACATCATCGGCACTGGCAGATCTTGAGGAAACCGCGCTGCTGGGCTTCAACCATGTGCCGGCGTTATGCCCGACCGCTCCGAAAAGTCCCTTCCAGTGAGCTTATCTGAACGTCAGGCCTGCCAGCGTGGTCACCGAGATCGAGGAAGGCGCTTCCGCTTGGGCGCCGGCGCGGTGCCGCAAAAGTCCCTTCCCGCGGTACGCGGGCCAGCGCAATTTGCAAGAACATTGAACCCGATATCTTTTTTTACAATCTCCTGCAGCAAATAGTCATAAGCTTTTCAAAATTCCAATTAACTATAAACATCTGGGCAAGCTCTTTGGTGCCTAAGGTAGGGGAGATACTGTCCGATATGACTCATAGCACTGATTGCAGCCCATCCATACAACCGCGCCCTCCAGCGGGCGCCGTGACAGATTTCCGCTTCATCCGCTTTTTTGCCTGCGTCTTTTTGCTTTTTTGCAATGTAAGTGTTGCCAACGCAAGTGATTGCTTGGATCCAGCAAATCTGGGTACGGTCGGCAATAGCGGAGAATGTGCAGGGATGCTGATCGTGAACCGCGCAATGCTCTTTACCGCGAAAAATGATGGCACCTATGCGATCAACGGCGCTGACGGTAATGTTTATACCTTTGGTAACAGTCAATATAATATCTTCACGGGGCAGGTCGACAATCTGACCCAATATGACGCCACACTAAACGGTTGGGCAGCCCTTGAGGTGTCTGCAGCGCATGTCCCTTCGTTCTCTTTTTCCACCTCGGCAGGAAGTGCCGCCAGAGAGAGCCTGATCGAGCAAGGCTGGACAATTGATCGCGACGCGCTAATGGAGGACTTGACCGCAGCCTCTTTGACATCGTCGCCGGTGCCCAATGTGTCGGGCCTGCTGCTTGGGCTGATTTTGCTACTGCTGGGCTTATTTAGCGACCGCCGGCTGCCCAGCTGACCCCAGGGCATTACTGGCGATCCAGCAACCAGCATTGCGCGGCGCGGCGGCCTGCCCCCTAGACGTTGCCCGGCGGAACCCCGAGAGGATTGTGGCGGTCACCGACCGTTGACGCGTCTCTGTAACAGCGCAACGTCGGGTATCGGACATATTGCCCGGCATGGTCTACGCGGGTTCGCTCCCGATCCGAGCCCCTTCAATATGATAAAGTCGTGGAATGATGCGATCTGATCAGCAAGCTCTCAAGACGCCGGCCGCGCAGCGGCTGCGCGAGTTCGTCGACAGGCAACAGCTGTGGGATCTTCTCGTTGATTACTGCATTTATCTCGACCGCATGGAGCTCGAGTCGCTCGCGGCGCTCTTCACCCCTGACTGTGTCGTGGTCTACGGTGAGGGCCCTTTGTTTCAATCCAGCGGGGCAATGGCGCTTGCAGTCTCACTTGAGCGCATGTGGCGCTGGTCGCGAACGTCGCATCATCTGTCCAATGTGCGTATCACGTTCGAGGACGAGGATGCCGCGCACGTGATCAGCTACGTCATGGCCTGGCATGAGCGACATGACGGCTCCGTCGCTACTGTTTACGGGCAGTATCGGGATCGAATTGTGCGTACCGCAGAGGGTTGGCGCATTGCCGAGCGGCGCATGTTCATGAACGGGTCGGACGCGGGATTCACGGTTCCTATCACGCCGGCCGAACGTCGGCCGGCGCCACCGGGCTGGACAGCTCCGGATATCGAGCGCTAAGCGTTCGCATCTCACTGCAGATGCGGCAGATTTTTCCGCGCTAGTTCACGCTGTCTTGCCAGTTCCTCGTCGATATATTGAAAGGATTTATCTGACTCGGCGCGCCTACGCAGTGGTTTGAGCAAAGGATCTCTGGACGTCCACCATTCCAGCCATCCGTGCTCTACCGCCTGTGCGAGTTCTTGCGTTGCCGTGTCAAGGTCGCCGTAAAAAGCGGCGATGCGCGCGGCCAGGTAATCCAGCGCACTATCGGTATAAATGCGTCCTCGCGCGCTCTCAAGTCGGGAAGTGCACTCGGCCGCGTAAGCATTTGCGGTGTCCTCGTCTCCTGTCTGCCGGAGCGCAAGGGCGAGCTCTATTCCCGGACTGCACATGGCTGTGCCGAAGCGGTCGGCGTCACTGAACATTTTATCGATACCTGTCAGTATCTTCGCGGCGATCGCGTCATTGCCGTCGAGATAGTGGTACCAGGCGGCCTCAAACGCGATCCAGGGATCGTCAGGGTTTGCGGCACGCTGGAAAGCCATCCGCTCGTGCAGTTTTTCATAGTCTCCCTCGATCAGCAGCACATTGGTGTCGCCACCCACGAGATTTGCCAGTGGTTTGAATGCCTCTGCCATTTGCAGCCCAAACAACACGCCAGCATAGGCCTCGCGATAGGCGGGAGTTTCCGGTGACAATTCAGCGGCACGCTGCCAGTGGGTCAGACTGAGCAAAAGCTTGCCCTCGCGGAAAGCGGCATCGGCCAGACCCCTGTGACCCAGTGGGTTGTCGGGTGCCAGTGCGATAAGCCGATCAAAAGTCTCGCGCGCAAGATTGAATTGACCGCGTAATGACTGCTCGAAGCCCAGATTATGAAGAATTGCCGGCGCGGTCGGGTCAAGTTCTGCTGCGTTCTCCAATGCCCGCATGGCTTCCACGTAGCGTTGCTCGGCCTTTAAGGAAAGGTAGCGCCACAGATGAACGTCTGGAAGATTGGGGTTTAGCGAGATGGCTTTGTCAAAGTGCGAGAGTGCTGTGATGTGATTCTGTAATAGTGCTTCCACCCGCCCCAGATTCGCAAAGGCCTCGGGAAAGCCATCATTCAGGACAAGGGCGCGTTCCACGTTCTGCCTGGCAACACGCGCAGCGACCGACGGGTCGATAGTGCCGAACGTCTCTCCGCCGTCTGCCAGCAGCCACATTGTCTCCGCCAGTCCGACGTAGGCGGGTGCGTATTCCGGATCGAGGCCAATGCTTTGCTCGAACAGACGCCGGGATTGCTTGATGGCTTCGGCTGTCCGGTCACGCAGCCCAGCTCTGCCCTTCAGGTAGAACACGTAGGCATCGCTGCTTGCTGTTTTCGACCCCGCCAGCTCTCCTGCGTCTAGATAGCGATCCTGGAGGAGGTTGGTAACAGAGCGGGCGATGTCTTCCTGCACGCTGAAGATGTCCCTGAGCGCCCGGCTGAAGCTTTCTGACCAGAGCACCGCGCCATCCTCTGTGCTGACAAGCTCTGTGCGCACACGGAGGCGGTTGCCGCTGGATTGCACGCTTCCGGTAAGCACGGAAGCCGTTCCAAGTTCACGGCCTACTGCGACCGGATCAAGCCCGTTTGCCGTCAGAGTGAAACTGGCGCTGCTGGAGGCCACCTTCAAATTCGCGATACGACCCAGCAGTGTCGTGAGCTCCTCGGCCAGACCCTCGGCAAGGAAGGCCTGATCCTGTGTGGGACTCAGGTCACGGAAAGGTATGATTGCCATGGATTGCTCGATCAACAACGCCGCAACGGAATCTGCCTCTCCGTCGAGTCGCTCCTTCAGCTGCTCGAACATAACGTAGCCTGATGCGGAGGCGCCGACGGCGATAATCAGGAGCCCGGACCAGTGCCAGATCGACAGCGGCTTGAGCTCACTTTCATCGGCACGGCCAGAGCGCGTGAGCCGCCCGCCCGAGAAATCGAAAAACCAGGAGATATAGCAGGCGATGGGAAAGCCCGCCACTGCGACCGTTCCCACGAGACTGCTTATCCACACAGGCAATGCGAATACCGGACCGAGCTCGTTGAATACCTGAATCAGGAGCCAGGCCGTCACGGTGTAGGCCGTGACGGCCTGTATCACGCCGCGTCGTCGAAGCTCAGGTAGAAAATCGTGCAGCAAGCAAGAGGATCCGCTAATAGACAGTTAGGGGCAGAGTAGCCGTCACCTCGCCTGTTGACAACAGCGCTCAGTCCGCCTCCAATCTGGGAATCGCGGAAAATACCGTGCAATGGCTGAGGAATTCCTGCAAGGCAAGTCACCATACTATCAACACGCGCTGTTTTCAGGTTCAATGGTGAGAGGAAAGAGGGGAGATGGGTGTTAGAAACTACGCGTAGTGAGAGGCTGGTCCCGTCATGCTCGGCCTCATTGCTGGTACTGCTATCTGTAACGGCGGACGCCGGCTTGATTCGTCGCGGCGGTGCCGGGACGGCAGTTGCTCCGCCCGTACCCGGCGAGGCCGTCTACATGCTCGAAGCCAAAGCGCCGCGGTTTTCCTCTGACTCGGATAGCGCCAGAACGTTCGCGCTCTTGCAAACAGATCTAGACGCTGGCACACGCTTTTCGTTCTGGGAAGGCGATGGCGAAGCCTTCCAGGTACATCACGACTGGGGAAATGACTGCCCGCAATTTGTCTCGTGTTTCTTTACGCTGGGGCTGGATGAAGCGCTAGTGTGGGGCGGTCACGCTATCGGCGTGCCAGATGTACTTGTTGGAGATCCGCGTCTAATGGGTGACGCGGCCACGCCAGGTTTGCGCTTTGAGTGGCGCTTGCGCAGCGTCGGCAACCCTGACAACGTGCTGGTCTGGGCCGATGACGACCCCGAGGCTTTCCCAGGGCAGTACCTCGACTATAGCAATGCTTTTCAGAATGACGAACAAGCTGCACTGCCGGGCGGCTGCCATGTTGT
Source organism: uncultured Alteromonadaceae bacterium (assembly GCA_964613795.1). GTDB lineage: Bacteria > Pseudomonadota > Gammaproteobacteria > Pseudomonadales > Halieaceae > Chromatocurvus. The sequence continues at coordinate 5,142 of CAZTJR010000007.1, forward strand.
CAAGGCAAAACGCCATAAAGAAGGCGGCTGTCAACCGATTGGCCTGGATACCTCACGAGGCGTGGACTCCCTGACCGGCGCCGATATTATTGAGCAGCTGGGACCGGGTCCAGCTGAACTGCAGCTTCAGGTGACTTACCGAGCGCCTGCCGGATTCGCGTTTTTTACAGTGGATCGTTTCACTGAAAACGATACGGACATTATCTCTGGCTTTACATTGTCGGATACGTTCGTCGCCGATGGCACTTACCCGGATCTGAGCGCGGCATCGTCTCCAATGCGGGTGGTGATTGGAGAGGTGCCCGAGCCGCCTGTACTTGTCCTGTTTGGCGTTGGCCTGCTGATGCTTGGTGGGTTGCGCTCCCGTTTCATGGCTGCGCCGGAACTGAATGCAGCGTGAATACCCCATGCAGCGCCGCATGGTCCGACAGATCCCGCCAATGCCCATCCGCGAGTCGCTCTGCGCGCACAGGTGTCAGGCCCCGGTAATACACCCTGTCAACAGGGAACATCGGTGCCCACACAGGAAACGTGCGGGCGTGGGCGCCATGCAGCTGCATGAACAGCTCTTCGAGGCCCAGGTCATCGTGCAGGTGGCGCTCTGCCCGCTGTCGCCAGTCGTTGAAATCACCGGCGATGATCATGGGCTCATCCCGCGGTACGTGCTCGTCGATACGGCGGGTGAGGGCGCGCAGCTGCTCCCGACGTTCCTGCTCCAGCAGCCCGAGATGAACACACAGCACATGCAGTCGAACGCCTGTTTCCGGCAGATTGATGACGCCATGCAGAATGCTGCGGCTTGAGCGCGGAAAAATCGACACGTCGATGTTTTCCCAGGCAGTAAAGGGAAACTTGCTGAGAATGGCGTTGCCGTGGTCCCCTTTCCGGTAGATCGCGTTACGGCCATAGGCGAAGTGTGGCCAGACGCGATCGGCGAGAAACTCGAAGTGTGGCTGGTCGGGGTAGGTCAGCTGCTGCTGTTTCAGGGCGCTCTTGTCCGCCGCGCCGTGCACTTCCTGCAGGAAAACGATATCCGCTTCGGTAGTCTCGAGTCGTTCGCGCATGGCGTTAAGCACAAAGCGCCGGTTGCCCGTGCAATAACCTTTGTGGATATTGTAGGTCAGTATGCGCAGCTCGTCGCTCATTTGCCCTCGACTGTTCCGCGTGCATTCACCGCGCGGCGGGACCATGAGAGTACGTAGTGCACACCGCTGGCGATCGCCACCAGGGCAACCAGAATCGCGAGCGCTGAATCAACGGCAGGCGGCGATACGGAAACCAGCGCATCTCCCAGCACCGCAACCAGGTACAGAACCTGAACCCCCATGTTGATCTTGCTGAGAAACGTCGGTGCGAAATCGAACGGGCCAATCAGCAAGCGGTACGCGCCAGCACCGAGCACGATGACCACGTCGCGGCCCACGACGATGATAGCTAGCCACCAGGGGAGGAGGCCAACGCTTGCCAGCGACAGAAAAACGCAGACCATAAGCAGCTTGTCCGCCGCGGCATCCATCCCGGCACCGAGCGCGGAATGGGCATTCAGACGCCGCGCAAAAAAACCGTCAAGTGCGTCGGTGATGCCGGCGACAATGCCCAGGCCCAGTGCCCAGGCGTAGTCGTTGCGCAGAATCAGCAGAGCGATCGGTACTGCCATGACCAATCGCATTCCCGTGAGCACGTTCGGTAGGTATTGCAGTCCCTGCATAGGTGTCGATGCCGTTGTTCGGCAGCCTCGGTAATAGGATAAACCAGTGCTTACTCTATCTTCATCAACCGCTGTTCGCATCTGTATCTTTCCGACGCTTGCACGTTGTCTGCTACAATTTTCACATGCTGCAGATAAACTCACAGATTGCCATTCCCCTCGAGGAAATCGAGATGATGCCAATCCGCGCCCAGGGCAGCGGTGGCCAGCATGTCAACAAGGTGTCGACGGCGATTCATCTGCGCTTCGACAGCCAGTCTTCCTCGCTGCCAGAGCCCTATCGCAGCGCCCTGTTGGCGAGGCGCGATCATCGTATTACCGCCGAGGGCGTTGTCACGATCAAGGCACAGCGTTTCCGCAGCCAGGCGCGCAATCGGGAAGATGCGCTGGAACGTCTTGCAGAGCTGATTCGCCGCAGCAACGCCCCAAGAAAGAAACGCGTTGCCACCCGGCCCACGCTGGCATCGAAAAAACGGCGGCTTGACGGAAAAACCCACCGGGCCCGGCTCAAGGCCGGACGCGGTCGTGTCAGTTCTCGGGATGTCTGAGATCGCTCATTTCCCCTTGATCTGCCCGTAGGCTGCGAGCGCAGCCTCACGCGCTTCGCGGTGGTCCACAATGGGCTGCGGATAGTCCTTGCCAAGCGTCAGGCCCGCCTCCTGCAGCACTACCTTTGGCGCTTCCCAGGGCTTGTGCAGGTACTTGTCGGATAACCCGGTGAGTTCTGGCACCCAGCGGCGCACATACTCTCCAGCGGTATCAAATTTCTCGCCCTGGGTTGTCGGATTGAAGATACGGAAGTAGGGCGCTGCATCCGCCCCCGAGCCCGCTACCCACTGCCAGCTGCAGCTGTTGCTGGCGAGGTCGGCGTCTACCAGTGTGTCCCAGAACCAGCGCTCACCGGCGCGCCAGTCGATCAGCAGATGTTTGGTGAGAAAAGATGCGGTCACCATGCGTACACGGTTATGCATGTAGCCAGTGGCCCACAGCTCACGCATGCCGGCATCCACGATCGGATAGCCTGTCTGGCCCCTTTGCCATGCCTGCAGCTGTTTCTGTGAGCCGGCCCAGGGGAACTCATCGAAGGCGGGCTTGAATGCCTTGGCGGGGATCTCCGGGAAGAAAACCAGCAGGTGGTAGGAGAATTCACGCCAGCCCAGTTCCGCGAGAAACTTGTCTGCCGCAGCGCGAGATTGCGGATGCTGTTCTGCCCAGGCCTGTGTGGCATGCCAGATGGAGCGGGGCGATATTTCACCGTGATGCAGGTGCGGCGACAGTCCACTGGTGGCAGACACACCCGGGATGTCACGCGCATCGCCATAGTCTGCCAAACGATCCTCCAGAAAGCGCTGCAGGCGTGTATGGGCGCCCTCTGCGCCGGGCGTCCACAGCTCGCGCCAGTCTGCAGCCCAGTCAGGTTTGCGCGGCAGGAGCTGCCAGTCGTTCAGGTTGTCCGTCTCGGGCAAGGGGCTGTGCCAATGCAGGCCTTCCGGCAACGCTTTTGGTTCAGGCGGTTCCGGGAGTGCACTGCAGGCGCGCCAGAAAGGCGTAAATACCTTGAATGGGTCGCCAGCCAAGGTACGTACGCTGCCCGGTTCGTGCAGCAGGTGGCCGGGGAAGCGCTTGAATTCAATACCCCTGGCTTCAAAGCGTGCGTGCAACGCCTGTTCGAGATCGCCGGCCCAGGGTTCGTACTGCCGGGAGCAATACACGGCGTCGGCGCCTGTTTCCTCGATAACAGCGTCGAGTACGTCAGATGCCTTCCCGCGTTGCAAAACTAGGTCTGCGCCGCATTCCTGCAGCGCGCCGGCGAGCGCCTCAAGGCTGTGATGCAGCCACCAGCGTGAGGCGGCGCCGGCTTTCCAGTCACCTGGTGTGGTGTCATCAAAGATATACAGCGCAATCAGCGGTCGACCCGTGGCAGCGGCCGCGTTCAGCCCGGGCAGGTCTACGGTGCGCAGGTCCTGACGAAACCAGAAGATCAGTGGCGATGTCATGGTTTGTGAATCCTTGCGTGGTGTGCATTTTTAGGGTGGTTACTGGCGTGGCTATCGTGACCATGCGCGATGCTTTTTGGCAACAGTGTCATCAGGCCTGACAGCAGCTCTTCAGCCGCGTGAGGCAGTTTGAGCGTGGCCAGCGGATCCGCACGGGTCACGCCGGGGTTCAGAATCGCAATTGGCTTCCCGGCCTCTGCGGCGCGCCGGCAAAAACGATAGCCGGAAAAGACCCGCAGTGAACTGCCGATCACCAGCAGGGCATCTGCGCGCGCTATCGCTTCCGTGCAGTGGGCAACGCGTTCGCGTGGGACAGAGCCGCCAAAAAACACGACATCCGGCATCAGATCGCCGCCGCAGGCCTCACAGGCAGGCACGACGACCGAAGTGACCTGCTCCATGCTCAGGTCGGCGTCACCATCGGGCCGGACATCTGCCGCAAGATCACGCAGGTGCAAGTTGTGGCGTTCCAGTCGCTGCTGCATGATCTCGCGGTGTGAAAACGCCTTGCAGGCAAGGCACATAACCCGGTCGAGCCGCCCGTGCAGATCAATCACGTTGTCACTACCGGCACGCTGATGCAGTCGGTCCACGTTCTGGGTGATGAGCAGTTCAATCCGAGATTCACGCTCCAGCCTCGCCAGCGCCTGATGCGCCGCGTTGGGCCTTGCATCCCTCACTCCCGGCCAGCCCACCAGAGAGCGTCCCCAATAGCGGCGCCGCTTGTGTTCGCAGCCGGTGAATTCCTGATGAGTGATGGGATCGTTACGCAACCAGTTACCTTCACTGTCGCGGTAGGTCGGTATGCCGGACCCCTCGCTGATACCGGCGCCGGTCAGCACGACCAGCCGCGGGTGCGCTCCGAAAAAGTCGAGAAGGGAATGTTGCGCTGCATCCATAGAGGTTTGCATAGGCGCATGATACGGTTTCTGCATTAAGGAGCGTCCTGTGTCTACCTTTTGATCCGAAGCGGGAGCGTTGCGTACAGAGTCATTCTGTCGACGTTAAACAACGGGGTCTATTACATGCATATTCTATTGACGGGTGGAACGGGTTTCATTGGTGAAGCCCTCGTTCCATCTCTGCTGAATCAGGGGCACGAACTCACGATTCTGTCCCGTTCCCACCACAGCGACACCGAAGGCTGTCGCTATATCCGGACTCTGGACGCACTTGCCGATGACGAGCGCATCGATGCCGTTATCAATCTTGCCGGCGCTTCGCTTGCCGGTGCGCGCTGGACAGCCAGCTATAAGCGCGAAATTGTTGATTCTCGTCTCGAGACAACCCGGCAACTGGTCGACTGCATGCAGCGGCTTCAAGTGCCGCCGGGCGTGCTGCTGAACGCCAGCGCCATTGGCTATTACGGACATGGTGATCACCCGGTCACGGAAGCGGATGATGCCGGAGAAGGCTTCTCTGCCGACCTCTGCAGGCGCTGGGAAGCGTCCGCGAGCCATGCCGAGGCACTCGGCACCCGTGTCTGCCTGTGTCGGTTCGGCGTGGTACTGGATGCCGGGGGCGGGGCCTTCGAGGAGCTCTTCCGGCCGTTCCGCTTTGGCCTTGCCAACTGGATTGGCAATGGTGAGCAGTGGTTGAGCTGGGTGCATCGTAGTGACGTGGTCGCGGCGCTGACGTTTCTTCTTGAAGATGGCAGTTTATCTGGAGCCTTCAATGTGACGGCACCCCAACCGGTCACCGCTCGCGGAATGTGTGACGCAATCAAACAGCATCGAAAAACGCTGCTCACGGCGCCGGTACCGGCGACGGTCATGCGTGTCATGCTGGGTGAAATGGCGGACGAACTCCTCATCAACGGGCAGAAAGTCTTGCCGCAGCGGCTTACCAACAGTGGCTTCACGTTTTCCTATCCGCACATCGACGACGCCCTGCGTGCAATTCTTGCGTAGCAGGGCAGTCGGCAGGCTCCCGCCGGCGCCGTCAGCTGGATAGCGCCGTGTAGTCCTCGAAAGCGGACTGCACGTTCTGGTTTCGACTGAGCTTAGCAAGCGCTGAACGCTCGAGCTGTCGCACCCATTCGCGACTGACCGACATCTTGTCGGCAATCTCCGCACGGGACAAAGGCGGGCCGTCGTGCAATCCCCAGCGAGCGATCACTACCTGGCGCTCTGCCGGCTCGAGATCAGTGATCTCATGCAGCAACCGGTCGTGTAGCGACTCTGACTCTGCCTGCGATTCCGTACCCTGGAATGGGCCACCAGGTATTGAATCGAGCAAGGTGGCATCGTCATCCTCGTACTGCGGCGTATCCAGGGACACGCCGAGATTGCGCAACTGCAGCAGCTGGCGTGTCTTGTCGAGCGACAGACCGGCAGCCCGCGCCAGCTCCTCATCGCCTGGCTCGATACCGGTGCGCGCTACCTCATTCACCTTGATCCGGTACAGCTTGCTGACCTGTTCCTGTACGTGGGTCGGATAGCGGATCATGCCGCCTGAATCGCCGACATAGCGACGTACTGACTGAGTGATCCAGTTGAAGCAGTAAGTGCTGAAGCGGAACCCTTTCTGATACTCGTACTTCTCCGCCGCCCGTATGAGGCCCAACGTGCCTTCCTGAATGAGATCGAGAAAGTTGACGCCACGCCCACGATGGCGCCCTGCTATTGAATACACCAGGCGCAGGTTGTGCATGGTCAGCGTATCCCTGGCGTCGGTGTATTTGTCCAGCAGTCCCTGCAGGGTCATGGCTGCGGTATCGTCCAGTGGTGGACGTGGCCGCTGGCCGATTCGCTGCCAGCTGACCTGCCAGTCTTCGAGTGCATTCGCCACGCTACAGGCAACGCTCTGTCCAGATTGTCGAAGCACTACGCCGGCCAGGCCGACGGTGAGGCTGGCCGGTAGTTTCAGGTCATCAATCAGCTTCGCCAGATGTCGCTCCGACCGGGCTTTCACCAAGCCCGCTTCAAAGGCGGTCATTGCTGCATTGCAGTTACCACCTTCCAGGAAGTCAGCCAGCTCACGTCGCAGAATGAAGTGATGCTCGCGGTTGTCGAAGCGAGCGATGTCCAGCGGGGTCACTGAGCAGTTTCCCGCCCACTCCAGCATGTAATGACGCGCCGCAGGGTCGCGTGCAAACAGATCCTGCAGGCCTTTCACTGCCGCCCACTTGTCGATGTCGACCTCGCGTTCCTGTACCGCTGTCAGCAGCGGGTAACGCCGCGCCTCTGCGAACAGACGTTCAAGATCCTTTTCTTCCGTGTCCACTATAAATGTCTCCACCGAACACCTCGCTTACTCGGCTCATTTGTCCAGATATACGTATGTTCTTATGGTGTTGGACAGGTTTTTAATCAATTTGTCCAAGTCAAAGCAGGACAAAAGTTCAACATTCGACTAACATCGTCCCATCTAGTTCATATTTTGTCGCGTAACTTGTCTAAATAAGTCAGGGAGTACAAAGCACATGCAGCAAGCACAGCTCGAGACCCGTCCCCTTTACGGTATTGGTACGGTCGCCAGGCTCACTGGGCTCAAACCGGACACACTTCGTGTCTGGGAGCGACGCTACGGACTCGGTGCAAGCCACAAGACCGCCACTGGCCGGCGGCAGTATACCCAGTCAGATCTCGAGCATCTGCAGCTCATTGCGGCGCTTGTGGCCGCCGGCTCACGCATCGGCGAGATTGCAACCACCGAGCGCAAGACCCTCGAGATGCTGGTTCGCAACCGGGGAAGGTCTGGTCGCGATTCACTGCCCGAGCGCAAGCCGTGCGCTGTCTTCGTGGGCAAGCAGCTGTGCGACTGGCTGGATGGTCATCAGGGATGCATTGCCGGTGTTGATGCCCGTTTGGCTCGCGTGGCCCTGTCCGATTTCATACCAGCCGACCAGGCCCTGCTTAAGGACGTCGATACACTTGTGGTGGAATGCCCTAACCTCGCCAGTGGTAATGTTAATAAACTGCAGGCGGTGGCTGATTATTTCAAGGCTGGGCGCGTTATTATTTCCTACCAGTTCGGTAACGATCGCTGGCTCGACGAGCTGGAATCCAGGGGATACTTGACCACTACATTCCCCCCTGATCCGGCTTACCTGGCGTTCGAGATAACACGGGGTGTCGCCGAAAAGAATGCCAGCGTTGGCGAGGGTAATCTTGGTGAGCTCATGAGCGCACGTCCACGGCAGTTTTCCGACAATGAACTGTCGGCGGCACGTCAGCTGAAAAGCATTCTTGACTGCGAGTGCCCCCGGCACATTTCCGATCTCATTTCCGCGCTGGCCAACTTTGAAGAATATTCCTCATCTTGCTCAGTGGAAAACTGGCACGATGCCGCGGTGCACTCCTGCATCTATGCGTATACGGGCCAGGCCCGGCACTTGATGGAAAAAGCACTCCAGGCGGTGCTGGAAGACCGCGGCCAGGAGTTCGAGGAAATTCTGCGCAAAAAACAACAGAGCGAGGGCGTTGACAATGCAGCCTGAAATCGACACCAGTGACGTTCTGCCCTGTCGGGGCTGTACGCGAGAGTGCCCTAACCTTCATTCCTGCGATCACAAACCCTGGCGTAGCGCCCCGGGTGCATGGGCGGAGGCAGACGGGAAGGGCGATGCCGGAATGCCCTGACGCTGGCGAAGCCCTTAGCGCTCGACCTCGCTGTGCGATCGCGTCAGGGCCGCCGGGAACAGGCTGCGCATCACCGGTGTTTCACGTACTGCGAGGCCCCATAGCATGATAGGGGCGAGTGGCGGCACAATCAGCGTATTGAACTGGTACACCAGCGCAATCATGTCAGCCGGCGGCGCCTGTGGCAGGCCCAGAAGACGGTCACCGAACGTCAGCATGAAGTTTTTCAGCGTTGTGCTGATCAGTCCGAGAATGATCAACAACCAGAGCACCAGCAGGGCGCGTGCAAAACGCTCCCAGCTGCCTGGCATCGGCGTTGCGAAATGCAGGGCAGCGTAGAAAGGTATGGAGTAGGTCAGCACACGGGTGTCTACGGGAAGTCCAAGCTGGTAACCCGCTTCCTCGGCCGGCAGAAACCGGCCATCAACCTCGCCCAGCGTGGCCATGACCATCATTTGCGTGTCATTCAGCGTTACCGATGCAATCAACTCGGGAAACCAGGTATCCAGGACGACTGACGATAGCCAGACTGCCGGGGCCGCCACGAGCGATCCGAGTGCGTACCACGCGACAAACGTCACCGGCATCAGCAGCAGCACCAGACCGAAAAAGCGCGCGGGCGTTGTTGTCGGATCGGGCCTCATGCCGCAACCGCTGGCTGTACATTTGCGCGCGCGATGTAGCGCAGATAGAGCAGAAAAACGATCAGTACATCGAGCATGATGAGAACAGGCCAGAGGTACAGGTGGCTCCAGCTGAACACATCCATACGCCACTGACCGAGATAGAAGAGACTGACAATCCGCAGAATGTTCATAGCCTGAATTGCCAGGAAGCCCGCGAGGATCGCCGCCGCTTTCTGCAGGGGGCGCGCCGGAAAGGCGACAACCGCCGCGATCAGCACAATGGCAGCCTCTACGCCATTGCAGCCAGCTTCAATCGAGACAGCAAACTGGTTTTCCGTGTGACGGATGATCCGGCCGCTTGCCGTTACCGCATCATCAAAAGGCATGATCAGCGCCGCGCTGATATCAGCAAGAACACCGGTGAAAGGCTGCACGACATGCATCTGCACCGATTGCTGCATCTCGATACCGAACAGAATAAATAGAACCGTAATAAATACGATGATGAACTTGCTCATGTACTCATGGCCTCACACTGCCGGATCTCAGTCAGGTGACATCATACCTTGTGCACGCGTCCGTCGCGTACCCCTTGGCGTGCCAAGTTTTCCGGTGACCCACGTAGACTTGTGCTGACGACCTGCGATGGTTCTGAAATGGCCGATTAAAACGTCCTTCAGAATTCTGTCTGCCGAGGCGCTGGCTGTCGCCAGTCGACCGTAGAGGATATCAGTTGCGCATTCATGCAGGTCACGCGCTACCGTCCAGGGCATTTTCTGACGCGGCATAACGATGTGGTGCCAGCTGAGCAGCGACGCGTGGCCTATGTTCTGGGCTTCACGCCCCGATGGCATCCCGACTGGGGCGGCCTGCTGCAGTTCTACCGTCAGGACGGTGTGCCGCAGGACGCCTGGGCCCCCGGTTTCAATGACCTGATGCTGTTTGATGTGCACCGGGTGCACGCTGTGACCTACGTAACGCCTTTTGCCGCAGAGCCAAGACAGGCAATCAGCGGGTGGTTCAGCGCCGGCTCCCTGTAACCGCAGGCAATACCCTTCCGGCCGCTACAGGAGGTTCTGCAGGAAGATCGCGGCAATGATCAGTGGGCAGACGAAGCGAACGTGCCACGGCCAGATGCGCCAGAAAACCGTGTGTTCGACCATTGGCGCCCCTTCCCGAAGCTCCTGCAGCAGTCTGTTTCGATTCCAGACCCAGCCCACGTAAAGACAGAAAAGCAGGCCCAGTAGCGGCTGGCTGTAGCGCGTGGTCACAGCGATCACAAGACCGAAAAGGGCATCGAAGTTGAGGAGAATCGTGCCACTGATGGTGGCAATAATCAGGGAGATCAGCACGACTGCGCGGTGCCGGCTGAGACCATGTTCCTCGATCGCATAGGCAACCGGCGGCTCCAGCATCGAGATCGACGAGGTCAATGCAGCGATCGCCATGAGAAAGAAAAACAGCAGGGACACGAGAGCACCGGCGGCGCCCATCGTCGCGAACAGCTCTGGCAGCACGGTAAATATCAGCGTGTCTTCCGAAATCAGCTGGCCCGTCGGGGTGAAAATCTCCACGCCGCTATTCAGTGCAACGTACATGGCAGGCAGCACCAGAAATCCAGCGAGTACTGCAATACCGATGTCTACGCCGGTTACCAGCCCGCCAACGACCGGCAGATTCTCTCGGTCGCTGAGGTAAGAGCCATAAATGAGCATTGTGCCGACACCCAGAGAGAGTGAGAAAAATGCCGCGCCCATGGCCTTGATCACCAGGCTGGGTTCCAGGGCCGCGGAGAAATCGGGCAACAGGTAGACCCGCAGGCCGTCCATGGCGCCATCCAGCGTCAGCACGTAGATGACCAGCGCAAGCATGGTGATCAGAAGAATGGGCATCAGGCGGCTTGACCAGCGCTCTATGCCCTGATGGACACCGGCGGAAATTATCCCTGCGGTTGCCGTCAGGAAGGCAAGCATGAAAAGCGCGTTGCGTTCGAGGGAAAAGTTGACCAGCCACGCCTCAAGGGCGTCAAAACCGGCAAGATCAGCCAGCGAGCCGAGACAGTGCGACATCATCCAGCCGGCAACAATGGCGTAGAAGCTTAGAATAAAGCTCGCAACCACAAGACCCACAATACCGGCGCCGGCACCGACGCGTTTCCAGAGCGGCCGGCTGGCGATGGTCTGCAGAGCGCGGACCGCATTGGCATGTGCGTGCCGTCCGATGATCAGTTCGGCCATGAGAACCGGATAGGCCAGGACAAATGCCAGCAATAGGTACACCAGAAGGAATGCCGCGCCGCCATTGCTCGCGGCCTGCGTCGGGAAGCCCCAGATATTGCCGAGCCCCACGGCGCTGCCCGCAGCGGCCATGATAAACCCGAACCGTGAACTGAACTCGCCGCGGTCTGACGCCATAGATGAAACGCTCCGGAGGTGGCCGAAAAGTCGGCGAGTGTAGCATGTGATGTCGCATTGGGCAGATAGTCGTGCAACCGCTTTTCAACCATTCAGCCGTCGACGGTACAGGCCTGTAGCTTACCCTCGGCGTTCGGCCCTAGCCCGAAGAGTCGAAGCAGAAGGTCCGGCACAAAGAAAAGGATCTTGGCCGTGGTGTCCATTGTGGCGGCGATGGGCGAAATGCTCACCTGCGGATTATTCAGCGGCCCGCGTACGGTGATGGAAGAGGGCATCTGCACGCTGCGTTTGCGTGCCCGCGGCTGCACGCGAATGTCGAGCTGTCGGTCTGCGAGATCGATAGCGGCATCCCCCGATGCGATCATGTTGGGCGTCAGTATGTACAGACGGTCGCTGTTTGCCTGCCCTTCGCTTACATTGAAATTCACCGCGGCGCACTGGAAGTCGGTGGCCGAGCTCAGCAGCCCCCCCTTCAACAGCCAGCCCAGGAGGTCGGTGGCGAGCAGATCGTACGCCGCTCCCTCAATGTGACCATCAGCCAACGCTGCCGAGAGCCGCCCGGACAGGGAGCGGAGCATGGCATTAAGAGTTTTCCCCTGTGCGCTCAGCCCCGCCAGAACCGATAGCGAGCCTTCGATATCACCGCCATAGCCAAGATCCGCAGCCACTGCGGTGATGGGCATTGCCTCGGCCGAACCCGCCAGACTGATGTTCATCAACTCACTAGCAAGATCAGCAGCCCCTCGGAATACCACGCTACCGCCGGCGTAGCCGATATCAAAATGTTCGAGCGTGTAGCGCCTGTCGGCGCCGGTCAGCGTGAAAGTAAACCCCTCCATGGCGGTGTTGTCTCCGACCACCTCCCCAATGTTTGCCTCTATCCGCAGAGGGTATAAGGGCAGGGCGTCGCGCCAGGATCTTGCATCCGCCGTTGTCTCTGACGAACGTTCCTCGCTATCCGATCCCTGCAGACCCTCTGGCTGCGGCGCCCCAATGAGATCGGGCAGATACAACCTGGGCACGTTGAGGTCGACATCCAGCCGGGCAATCTTTTCCTCTTCGCGTGTTGCATTGAGCACCACCGAAATATCGCTGTCTCCCATCAGACTATGCAGCGCCACCACGATCCGCTGAGGCTGGTAGTCGAGCACCACTGTGCCACTTCCAGGGGCGAGGGGCTGTCCGCTCAGGGTTTTTATCAGTTCGCGATCGTCCAGCCGATAGGTCATCTCCATCTGCGCGCGGGGCACGCCTTCGGTGACGGTCGCGCTGCCTTTAAGCGTAGCCCCCGCGTGGTCCTCAGCGAGCAGTGAGAGGTCTATTCCCTCGACAGAAAATTCGTCCATTTCGCCGCTGAGATGAGCCGCGCCCGACAGTTGCCCAGGGAGCGACGCCAGGAATTCACTCGCAGCCTGTGGCTCCAGCACCGCAGAAAGCCCCTTCAGAGGTATACCCTGTACCGAGATATCCAGCGCCAGATCTTTTGCCTCAAAGGCATCGTCGACACGCCCCCTGGCACGGAGAAAGCCGTCAAGCACTTGCGCGCTGGCAGCAACATCGTCAAGCGACAGCGCCGCGCCGGTATAGGAGGCCTGTGCATCAAACTGCAGCGATTCCACCAAAGCGGCCTGTTCCGGCAGCTCAAATCCGTCAAGCGGTGCGAGTGATGCCAGGCTGATCGCGAATCTGGCGTCAGCACGCGATGGCAGCGCTGAACTCGTCGGCTGCACCGTCATGGCAACGTTGCTGGCCTCAATGAGAATGTCAGGGCCCGTTGCGCCAATACGTGTTTCTTCCAGTCTCAACTCGCTGGATGAACCGCGAATGACGCCCGACGCCTGTGCGGCGCTCAGGACCTCTGGCATAGGAAACTGTGGCGCGATCGCGCTCAGAAGTGCCGGGACATCGCCGCTGCTGCCGCTGAACGACAACGTAACGCCGGCAATATCCGGCGTCGCCCTATCTGCAAACTGGAGGGATTCGATGCTGCCCGTCACGCGGCCCTCGAGAATGCCTTTGTTCTGCAGGTCGAGCGTGATTTCGCTCAGTCGGAAAACATTTTCAGGCTGGGAGACATGCAATGACAAAGCCCAGGGACCCGTGTCAAGCGGCATCGCACCCAGCCATGGCTCCAAGGCAGTCAGACCCGGCGCAGAGACAGAGACTGCAAGTGCCTGTCCCGGAAGAAGCGACTGCTGTTGAAGGGCGAACGTGCCCTCCTGTGGTAGGACCGATAGCTCAAGACCTGCCTGATTACGGGTATGAATGGCAAAGTCTTCGAGCACCGGATCGCTCAATGGGCCCTCAAGCCGCAGCTCTGCCTTGGCCCTCCCGATATTCCCGGTATCAATATCCACCAGGCTGAGCAGTTGGTTTATCGAAGCCATGCGCCCCTGGGCATTAACGTCAAGCTGCGCCGGAGAATCCTTCGATTTGCGTAGGCTGCCGCTGGCGGAAAAAGAGTAGGTTTCACCGTTATCGAGCTCCAGCTGACGCACGTCGAGGTCATATTGGTCAAGGTCGCCGGCCAGGGTGCCATCCAACATCAGTGTGCCTTCAAACGGGTAGGCTCCGTCTTCAATGGCATTAAGGAAGTCCTGAACACGCTCGTACTCCGCATGCAGGTCGAAACGGTAGTTGACCGCTGTTTCTGTCGCTGTGAGTTCACCATCGAGCTCGATGCGGCTGCTGCCCTGCTGGGGCTTCAGGGCGCCATGAATGGCCAGGCTGCTGCTGCTCGCACCGATTGCTCGGCGTTCAGCGCTCAGCGCCATGATGAGCGGCGTATCAGTATAGTTGGCACCCGCGCTCGCCACGAAATGACTGCTGTCCTGCCAACCGCCATACAGGTTCCTGAAGGGAAAAACGTTGACAGACCTATCACGAGAGACGATATGCAGGGTGCCGACACTCAGTTTGCGAGGAAACAGCGAGGTATATTGAAGCCACTCGGCGGGATTCGGATCATCGGCGCTGTCGGTCGAGTCGATATATACAAGCACCGCACCCGCTGTCACGTCGGCACGGGCGATGCCTTGCTGCACAAGTTCGCTCGGCGTTCCATTGATGCTGAGATCGTCAATGCCCAGCATGGGAGCACTCTCACTGCCTTTGCGATGAAGCTGCAGGCTGGCAATCTCCAGTGTGCCCTCCAACCAGTAAATTCGCGGCTCGTCGAGGATGATGCGATAAGGCGTGTAGGCTGGCACGAGACGGGTAATGATGGCAAACAGGGCGCGGTCAGATAGCAGCAGCACGCTGACGCTCGCGACCACCACGAAAAGAATCGCCGACACCAGCCACGCAAGCCCTTTCAACACCTGACTCTTACCTGCAAAAGCAGAATATGTGACAGCAGCTTATCATGTCGGGATGGATGCCAGCATGTCGGTATGGGATTGAGCTGTGGTATTCTTCGCTCGGTTCAGCGCTTCTGCCCGGGTGGTGAAATTGGTAGACACAGGAGACTTAAAATCTCCCGCCTATTGCAGGCGTGCCGGTTCAAGTCCGGCTCCGGGCACCATCAGCACTTTATCTTGTGGGCAAAAAGTGAGTGGCTCTCTGTCGAGTCAGGTTGTGGCCCATCAAGCAACGCTGCCTACCTCTGGTTGAATCGCCCCGTGTTTGTCGGCGGCCCCAAACCTTGAGAGGATGGAGCCATGAACAATCCAATGGGATATTCGCCGGGGTGTCGGGAGCGCGCAGTACGCAACCTGCAGCCGCACCCATCAGAGCACCATCCGCAATGCACGGGGAACGATTGGGTTGTGCCGGGCTCTCACGGACATCTGGACGACGCCCAGCGATGAAGCGTTTTCCGTCAGAAAATAGAACGCATGAAAAACCCGACATCGCACTTGATACCCTGCGCGTGATGACGCTGAATGTGCACAAGGGCCTGACTTTTTTTGGTCGCAAGTACATGCTTCCTGAACTCCGCGACGCTATCAATGCGATGCAGGTGGACATGGTTTTCCTGCAGGAAGTCATCGGCGCCCACGAAGGCTATGCGAAGCGACTGGTCGATTGGCTTCCCACGCCCCAGTACGAATACCTTGCCGATACACTGTGGCCCCAGTTCGCCTATGGGCGCAACGCAGTGTATCCCCAGGGTGACCACGGCAATGCTCTGCTGTCCAAATTTCCCATACTGCAACACCAGAATCTCGACGTCACTCTGAGTGGGAGCGAGGAGCGGGGATTGCTGCATTGTGTGGTGGATATACCGGGCCGTGCAGAGATCCACGCTGTGTGTGTACACCTGGGACTGCGCGAAACACATCGCGAACGACAGCTGCAACTTTTGTCAGACTTGTTGGACAGCCTGCCGCCTGGGGCGCCAGCGATCGTCGCCGGCGATTTCAATGACTGGCGGGGGCGGGCCGGTCCGATACTGGCCGCCTGTGGGATGCAGGAAGCCTTCGCTGCTACCTTTGGCGCGCCGGCAAAAACCTTCCCCGCACGCTGGCCCATGCTGCGACTGGACAGGATCTATGTGCGTAACGCGCTCACCTTCAGCCCCCAGGTTCATTCGCGCAAACCCTGGTCTCATCTTTCCGATCATGCGCCGCTGCTTACCGGGATACAGCTGTGAATTATCACTGGCGGCAGGGCAATGAACTGGAGTTGCTGATCAATGGTGATCAGTTCTTCCCCTGCGTTTTCGACTGCATAAGGCGGGCCCAAAGTGAGGTCCTGATCGAGACATTCATCATTGCTGCAGACGAGGTGGGAATCCAGCTCCGGGACGCGCTGCTGGATGCTGCCGGGCGCGGCGTGAGCATAGAAATTACCGTGGATGGATACGGCACTGCCGAACTGGAATCGGACTATATCGCCGAACTCGTCGAGGCGGGGATAAGCTTCCGAATGTTTGAACCCAAACGCCCGCTATTTGGCATCCGTACAAACATTTTCAGGCGTCTCCACCGCAAGATAATTGTGGTGGACAGGGAGACGGCCATGATCGGCGGCATCAATTTTGCCGCCGATCATCTCCGGGGTTACGGTGCCATGGCAAAGCAGGATTATGCGCTGAGGCTGAAGGGTCCGGTGGTGGGAGATCTCTATGGCGCAAGCCGGGACCTGTTGGCGGACTATGCCGGCGCCGAGAGACGTCCCTTCGGGGAGCCGCCAACTCGGACCGCCGGCAATGCGGCGGTGTTACTTTCCCTGCGCGATAATGCTCGGAATCGCACTGATATTGAGAAGCAATATCTGCAGGGTATACAAGACGCTAACGAACGAATTGTGCTGGCCAACGCCTATTTCTTTCCAGGCTATCGCCTGTTGCGCAGTTTGCGCAATGCCTCTGGACGGGGCGTCAGGGTCGTTATCATACTGCAGGGCAAGCCGGACAAACAGTACACCCGAATGCTGGGCTCTCTGCTCTATGGCCACCTGCTGCGACATGGTATTGAGATATACGAATACCTCAGTCACCCTTTTCACGGCAAGATTGCCATAATTGATCACGAATGGGCGACGATCGGCTCCAGTAATCTCGATCCTTTGAGTCTTTACCTGAATCTGGAAGCTAATGTTTTTACGCGCGATGTCGATCTGAACGGTCAGCTGCATGCGCATCTGGCCAAGATGATCGAGAGAGACTGCAGCCGGGTCAGCTTTCACAGCGTGAATCGGAAACGCTGGTGGCAGGCGCCTCTGATTTTTCTTTCTTTTCATTTCTTAAGGCGCTTCCCGTCTCTGGCCGGGTTGCTTCCGGGCCATACGCCACGCATACAGTCCCTTTCCGAACACAGAAAGCGGCGGCGACAAGGTCGTGTGGCTGAGCGAAGCATGCGATGACTCCTTCGCGTTGGGTTGTCTTCGACTGAGAACGGCAGAGCAGGTCAGTGAATCGATTGCCCGCCGATCCGGCAGTAGCATTAAGATGGCAGGCTTTCGCGACAGCAGACTGGGTGATGAAGTAGAGCATGACCAGACAAGCGCAAAAAAAACATGACAGCAACGGGGGGCGGGTTACTCGCTGGCTGAAGAATACGCTTACGCTGGTCTTTTTCGCGGCTGTTGCCGTCTTACTCTACCGTATGCTCAGGGATATAGACTGGCAGCGCGTGCTGGAGACACTGCGGGGCTATGACGCGATCACGCTGCTCAGCGGCGTCTTCATCGCTGCCGGCAGCTATCTTGTGTTCAGCAGCTATGACCTGCTTGGACGCCACTACACAAGGCATGATCTTTCGGTGCGCCAGGTAATGTCGCTGGCATTCGTCTGCTATGCCTTCAATCTCAACTTTGGCGCGTTACTGGGCGGCGTTGGCATGCGCTACCGGCTGTATCGGCGCCTTGAACTGAATTTTTCCACCATCACCCGCATCCTGGGCATCAGCGTCGTTGCCAACTGGTTGGGTTACATGCTGGTAGCGGGCATTCTGTTTTCCTTTGGCATGGTCGACGTGCCGCCGTCCTGGGATATCTCGCCGTTTTTTTTGCAAATCCTGGGTTATTGCCTTCTGACGCTTTCTCTCGGTTACCTTTTCGCTTGCCGCTTTTCCCGTCATCGCTCCCTGCAATGGCGTGGCTACCGCGTGTCGCTTCCCGGTTTCCGGCTGGCGATTCTTCAGATCATGCTGGGCGCATTGAACTGGTCGTTGATGGCGCTGCTTATTTATAGCCTGCTGCCAGAGCAGGCCTTCTATCCCAGTGTGCTGGCGGCCCTGATGATGAGCAGCTTTGCCGGTGTGATCACACACATTCCCGGGGGGCTGGGAGTTCTGGAGGTGGTATTTGTCGCTCTGCTCAGAGATCAGATTGCCGAGAGCGAGCTGCTTGCGGCGTTGATCGCCTACCGTGCCATCTATTTTCTGCTGCCCCTGTCCGTTGCCCTTATCCTGTATCTGTTCATGGAAAAGGCGGGGACAAAAGAAACAGCATGACAGTGGCCCTGTGGCCGGATGATCAGGCTGGTGATTGTCAGTGCAGTCCAGATGAGTACCATTCCCATCGATTGACAGCGCAGGGAGCTTTGCTACGCTTTTTTTACATGTTTTTGCGAGACAAAGACACGTAAAAACACATGAGCGAGTTCGCCGGCGAAGCTCTCTTTTATGTCTTATACGACCAGGCGTGTTCTTTCAGGTTCTGCAGACAGGTACCTGAACGACAATCCTATGACGGTGGTGGCACTCCGTGCTGCTGGAGGCGCTGACAATCAACATGAATGACACTCCCGGCAAGCAGGACATGAGCAAGTTTCGATGGTACGCGGAGCCTGCAGATAAGGCGCTTGAGGTTCTTGGCAGCGATGCCGATCACGGTCTCGACGGCCATCAGGTAGAAGAGCACCGCACACAGTTCGGAAGTAACGAGCTAAGCGCGCGGCAACAACGCAGTCCTCTCCAGCGTCTGCTCAGTCACTTCAATAATCTATTTATCTATCTTTTGCTGATTGCCGGCGTAGTCACCGCGCTGTTGAGCAAGTGGGTGGATAGCGTCGTGATTTTCAGCGTGGTGTTGATCAATGGCTCCATCGGCTTTATCCAGGAAGGGCGTGCAGAGCGCGCTCTCGAGAGTGTGCAGGGTATGCTTTCCCGGCAGGCTACTGTGTGGCGGGACGGTCGTCGCCAGTCGGTATCGGCTGAGGACGTCGTGCCGGGGGATATCGTCCAGATCAGTGCGGGTGAACGCATTCCTGCGGACCTGCGGCTCCTCCGGGTGGAAAATCTCGAGGTGCAGGAGGCCGTGCTCACCGGTGAATCTAACGCGGTGGAGAAACAGGTAGATGCGGTCGATAAGAACGCAGAGATCGGTGACCGTGCCAGCATGGCCTATTCCGGCACTCTGGTGATTGCCGGCCAGGGAATCGGCGTGGTGGTAGCCACCGGCGACAAAAGCGAGATCGGCCGCATCAGCGGCATGCTGGCGGACGTGAAAACCCTGAAGACACCCCTGATGCAGCGCTTCGATGGCTTCACCAGGATGCTGAGCGTGGTGATTCTTGGCCTGGCCCTGATTACCTTCACCGTGGGCACTCTGGTATGGAGCAATGACTGGCAAAGTATGTTCCTGGCGGCAGTGTCCCTGGCGGTCGCCGCCATTCCCCAGGGCTTGCCGGCCGTTATGACTGTAATACTGGCCATCGGCGTCGAACGCATGGCCGGGCACAATGCCATTATCCGACGCCTGCCCGCAGTTGAGACCCTGGGTTCGGTGACTGTCATCTGCGCCGACAAGACCGGCACACTTACCCGCAATGAAATGACCGTCAAGACCCTGCGTACGTCGGATGAAGCCATTGACGTCGAGGGCGTGGGCTATGAACCCACAGGTGGATTTCTGCGCGATGAAGAGGCTGTCGATCTTGAGGGGCACGAAGCAGTGCTGGAGATGCTGCGTGCTGGCCTGTTATGCAATAACGCGGAGCTGGTACAGAAGGATGATGACTGGCAAGGATCGGGTGATCCCACGGAGGTGGCGCTGGTCGTCGCCGCCTGCAAGGCCGGCCTCGACCCCGCGAATGAAAACGGCAACTGGCGGCGGGTGGACAGCATACCCTTTGCCTCCGAAAACCGTTACATGGCGACGCTGAACCACGACAATAGCGGCAATCACAGCATTTATGTCAAGGGCGCCCCGGAAAAACTGCTGGACATGTGCAGCAGCGAACGTTGCGGTAGCGAGGAGGAACCCCTGGACCGTGAAGCCTGGGAAGAGCGGATCGAGGAAATAGCAGCCCGTGGCCAGCGCCTGCTTGCCATCGCCCACAAAGCGGTCTCGGAGCAGGCGGAACTCAGCGAAGAAGATGTCGAGCGGGATCTGGTGCTGCTGGGCCTGTTTGGGATGATTGATCCGCCGCGGCAGGAGGCCATTGAGTCCATTGCCATTTGTCGGGACGCCGGAATCGGGGTCAAGATGATTACTGGGGATCATGCCGGTACCGCCATGGCGGTGGCCCGCGAACTAGGGCTGGAAACCCCCCGTCAGTCCCTGCGTGGTCGCGACATTGAGAAACTTGGCGAAGAAGAACTCCGCGACAGAGTCATGAAAACCAGCGTGTTCGCACGCACCAGCCCGGAACACAAGCTGCGCCTGGTCGAGGCTCTTCAGGCGCAGGCGCAGATCATTGCAATGACGGGCGATGGCGTGAACGACGCTCCAGCCCTGAAACGTGCCAACCTTGGGATCGCCATGGGCCAGAAGGGGACGGAGGCCGCGCGGGAGGCGTCCGAGATGGTACTTGCAGACGACAACTTTGCGTCCATCGAACGCGCTGTGCAAGAGGGGCGGAAAGTCCATGATAATCTGCGTAAAACTATTCTCTTCGTGCTTCCCACCAACGCCGCGGAATCCCTGGTCCTGCTGGCCTCGGTTCTGTTTGGCCTGATGCTGCCGGTGACACCGGTGCAGATTCTCTGGGTCAACATGATCACTGCCGTCACCCTTGGTGTCTCTCTGGCATGGGAGAAGGCCGAAGGTGACCTTATGCATCGTGGCCCTCACTCCACAGAGGCAGGGCTACTTGGGGCTTTCGGTCTCTGGCGTATTGCGTATGTGGGTACCCTGCTTCTGCTTGGGGTGGGCTTCCTGTTTGTCCTCGAGCAGGGCCGGGGCGAGACCTCGCTGGAATATGCCCGGACCATGGCTGTGAATGCGTTGGTATTGGGGCAGATATTCTACCTGCTGAACAGCCGCTTTTTCCGACGTTCCACGATTTCCTGGGACGGACTCACCGGCAACCGGAAGGTACTGCTGGCCATCTTCGGCTGCATAGGCCTGCAAATCCTTTTCACTTACGCCCCTTTCATGAACGACCTGCTGGAAAGCCGGCCCCTGGATGTCCAGGCGTGGCTGCGCTGTGGCGCAGTCGGCCTGAGTCTGTTCGTGCTGGTGGAAATCGAAAAATTTATCCAGCGCAGAAGATCGGGCCACACTGAAGACTCTGCCGGAACGCCGGCCGCGGCGGGAGAAGGAGGGTAGGGCGCGAATAGTTGCCCCACACGTCGATCGGACCTTTAAGCCTGCCTATTTTCGAACTACGCTTTTCTATAGCTCAGTCAGATCCACCTGAAACAGGAGCGGGAGTGTAACCCATGAAAATTGGCATAAACGGTTTCGGCCGGATAGGCCGCCAGGTATTTCGCCTCGCCTATGAACAGAAAGGCGTGGACGTGGTACACATCAATGACATCGTCGAACCGGAGACCCTTGCTTACCTCCTGCAGTCCGACAGTACTTACGGTCGTTGGTCCCATCAGGTAAAGGCAGTGGATAATGCTCTGAATATCGATAACAGCACAAGGGTATCGGTGAGCGCGGAAGACGACCCCGCGCGACTGCCCTGGCGCGAGAAGGCTGTGGACGTGGTTCTGGAAGCCACAGGGCTTTTCCGAAAAAAAGAGGATGCGGGCAGACATATAGAAGCGGGCGCCCGGAAGGTTCTCATCTCAGCCCCCGGTAAAAGCGAGCTGGACGGCAATTTTATCCTCGGTGTCAATGCGGATCAGTACGACCGGGAAAAGCACCAGATCATTTCCATCGGCAGCTGCACGACCAATTGTCTCGCGCCGGTAGTCAAGGTGCTTCACGACGAATTCAGTATCCAGCAGGGCTTCATCAATACGGTGCATGCGTATACGCCGTCACAGAATCTTCTTGACGGGCCGCACAAGAAGCCCCGGAGAGGTCGGGCCGCGGCGGAGAATCTCATACCCACCTCCACCGGCGCGGCAGCGATGATAGGCGAGATAATTCAGGAGATGGAGGGAAAGCTCGATGGCATCGCCGTGCGGACACCGGTCAAATGCGGCTCCCTGCTTGATCTGACCTGCACGTTGGCGACAGAGACCGATAATGAAAGCATCAACAATGCCTTTCGCGGCCAGGCGGATGGTCCCATGCAGGGCATTCTCGCTGTGGACGATTCGCCGCTGGTTTCCAGCGACATTATAGGCAGAGAAGAGAGCGCCATTATCAGCAGTCTGGATATTCATTTGATTGGCGACCGGTTCGTCAAGGTGCTGGCCTGGTATGACAACGAGTGGGCGTTTTCGCGGCGCTGTGTGGACATGATGCAACGTATGGTCTGAGAATAATGGAAAAAGCCTACATCTGCTGGTTCGAGGACTTGGGCAACGACGATGTCGACATTGTCGGAGGAAAAAACGCCTCTCTCGGGGAAATGCTAAGCAACCTGCGGGAGCAGGGTGTGCGGGTGCCTGGAGGATTCGCCACCACGGCGGACGCTTACCGCGATTTTGTCCTCCACAACGATCTCGACAGTATTATCTGGGACCTGACCGAATCGCTGTCGCGCGAGCAAAAATCCCTGAGACAAGTTGGCAAGGACATCCGCGAAGCCTTCCGGCAAGCCGAGTTTCCGGAGGATCTGGAACACGCCATCCGTGAGGCCTATGCGGCGCTCTCTGAGCGTCATGAGGAGAAGCACCTGGCAGTGGCCGTGCGCAGCAGCGCGACGGCGGAGGATCTGCCCGAGGCGAGCTTCGCCGGACAGCAGGAGACTTTTCTCAATATCAGCGGCGGCGACAACCTTGTTGACGCCTGCCGGGACTGCTACGCCTCCTTATTTACCGATCGTGCTATTAACTACCGTGAACATCGTGGCTTCGATCACTTGAAACTTGCGCTCTCCGTGGGAGTGCAGAAAATGGTGAGATCGGACAAGGCGAGCGCCGGCGTGATGTTTTCCCTCGACACGGACACGGGGTTTCCCGATGTGGTGGTAATAAACGCCGCCTGGGGGCTCGGCGAAACCGTGGTGCAGGGCACCGTAGATCCCGATGAGTACCGGGTCTTCAAGCCGGCGCTGGGCAGGGAAAATCTGATCCCGATACTGGGGAGGAGTCGCGGCAGCAAGACGAGGAAACTCGTTTATGCTTCCAGAGGCTCGGAAACGACCCGTATGGTGAAGACCGAAAAGGCCGAGCGTCAAGCTCTGGTTCTCGACGATGGAGAAATACTCACACTGGCACGCTGGGCTGTCCTGATCGAACAGCATTATGGCAAGGCGATGGACATGGAGTGGGCGAAAGACGCTGACACAGGTCAGCTCTACTGTGTACAGGCCAGGCCCGAGACCGTTCACTCGCAACACCAGTCCGGGGCGTTCAAAAGCTACCGGTTGAAGGAGGATAGTGAGGTACTGGCCCGGGGCATAGCGATTGGCGAATCCATAGCAAGCGGCCGCGTGAAGATTCTCGACAGTCCGGAGGATATGGACCAGTTCGAGGACGGCGACGTTCTGGTTACCGGGCGCACGGACCCCGACTGGGGGCCCGTCATGAAACGGGCGGCCGCCATCATCACAGATCATGGCGGTCGTACCAGCCACGCGGCCATTGTTAGCCGGGAAATGGGCGTGCCCGCTATTGTCGGCACGGGTACTGGCACCAAGGACCTAAAAGATCAACAGGTAGTGACAGTGTCCTGCGCGGAGGGAACGGAAGGGCGCACTTACGCGGGAGCCCTGGATTTCGACGTGACGGATATCGATCTCGGGAACCTGCCCGAGCCGCCGGTGCAATTGATGATCAATCTCGCCTCGCCCGAAACCGCATTCCGCTGGTGGCGGCTACCGGTCCACGGGGTCGGTCTGGCTCGCATGGAATTCATTATCAATAACGCCATCAGAATTCATCCACTTGCGCTGGCGCGTTTCGATCAGGTTGAAGACAGACAGGTGCGAAAGCGCATCGAAGCACTCACGGCCGGTTACGAGAACAAAACCGATTATTTTATCGAGAATCTTAGTCGTGGTATTGCCATGATCGCCGCATCGCAGTATCCGGCGCCGGTGATTGTCCGCATGAGTGATTTCAAGACCAACGAGTATGCCACGCTTATCGGCGGCGAGCAGTTTGAGCCGCGGGAGGAAAATCCTATGCTGGGATTCCGTGGTGCATGCCGCTATTACAGCGACCGCTATAAAGATGGTTTCGCAATGGAATGCCGGGCGGTGAAGAAGGCACGGGAAGAAATCGGCCTGGACAATATCGTGGTAATGCTGCCATTTGTGCGCAGTCCATGGGAAGCGGACCAGGTCATTGAGGTCATGGCTGAACACGGGCTGCGACGCGGCGAAAACGGCCTGCTGCTTTATATGATGTGTGAAATACCTTCCAGTGTCTTTCTGGCTGAGCAGTTCGCCGAGCGTTTTGATGGCTTTTCTATCGGCAGCAATGATCTTACCCAGCTGGTACTTGGGGTGGACCGGGATTCCGAGGAACTCAGCGATTTGTTTGATGAACGGAATGATGCGGTCAAGATCGCAATCGTGGAACTGATCGAAAAGGCCCATCAGAGTGGACGCAAGATAGGCATTTGCGGGCAGGCGCCCAGCGACTATCCGGATTTCGCCCAGTTTCTCGTTGATAGCGGTATCGACTCCATGTCGCTGAATCCGGACAGTGTGCTGGACACACTGGAGATCTGGCGAGACGACGCGCCCCGAGATGGCTGAATGTAAAAGGCTTTTGATCAGTGTGGCGGTCACAACAGGTCTGGAACTGGCGCAGGGAAGTATCGGCCGGACAGGTCAACATGCCCCACTGCCGCTAGGCTCAATACGTGACAATGTATCGAGAAAACTGTCTACCCAGTCATAAATAGTGGAATGAGACACCTGATCCCGCAGACGCTGCATTCGCTCTTTTCTCTGCTTTTCCGGCATTGTACAGGCTTCATAAATAGTGGCAGCCAGTGCTTCTTCACTGTAGGGATTGACCAGAAGTGCACTCTCGCGGAATTCATCGGCTGCGCCGGCGAATTCGCTGAGTATCAGAATACCGTCCTCGTCTGAGCGCGCCGCGCAGAACTCCTTGGCAACCAGGTTCATGCCATCCTTAACCGGGGTGATCAACGCGATATCGCAGAAGCTGTAAAAGGCGACCAGTTCCTCCAACTTCAGTTTACGGTACATGTACTGTAGCGGCGCCCAGCCCGGCCTGGAGAACTCCCCCTCTATCTCACCCACAAGGTGTTCTATTTCATTGCGCAGAAGTGAATATTCCGGGATGCTTTCCCGTCCGGGCACGACGTATTGCAGAAAAGTTATCTTTCGATGCAATTCTGGATGCTCCCTCAGCAGACAGCGGTATGCTCTCATACGGTGTAGCAAGCCCTTGGTGTAATCGAGTCGTTCCGCACCGAAAATTATCTTCTGCCCTGAAAGGTCCTCGGCAAGACGATTGACCAGTTCGCGGGTCTCGTCAGCTTTTGACAGATGATTGATCTTGTCAAAGTCGATACTGATGGGAAATGCATTGCAAACGGGCGTATGTTCACCCCGCGGGTCGGCATTATTCCTTCTGTCGCGCCGGCGGTCTGATTGGTTGCCACGGCGTTCTGGCTGGAAGGTACGAGTGATGTGACAGGTGCTCCCCGATTCGACAACATTCAACTGTGCCGCGCAATTCCTGAAATTTGTCAGGTCCTGAGGGGTCTGAAATCCCAGCAGATCATACTCCACCAGGGCTGACATTATTTCGCGTCGCCAGGGAATCAGCATGTAGGTGTCAGGCGGGGGGAAGGGGATATGAAGAAAAAATCCGAGTTTGGCCTGTCCGCCTTTTTCCCTGAGTGCTTTTGCGACCAGCATGAGGTGGTAGTCGTGCACCCAGATCTCTTTTCCGTCCCGGGCGAAGTCGAGGAGCACCGAGGCAAAGGTCTCATTTACTTGCCTGTAGGCACGCCAGTGGCGTTTCTCGAAGATACAGCGACCCACCATGTTATGAAAAAGAGGCCAGATGGTCTGGTTGGAAAAAC
This sequence comes from uncultured Alteromonadaceae bacterium, assembly GCA_964613795.1. Taxonomy (GTDB): domain Bacteria; phylum Pseudomonadota; class Gammaproteobacteria; order Pseudomonadales; family Halieaceae; genus Chromatocurvus. Next base: position 31,212 of record CAZTJR010000007.1, read on the forward strand.
CGCTGTAGTAGCCCGATATTTCGCTCTGTGTCATGGCAACCGGCTTCAGCGTATAGCCCCGTTCCTGGCTTGCCGTCGCAAATGCATTCTGCATTTCAGGCGGCATGCTACCCGCGTACCCGCTCCAGCCTACCCAGTTGCCCCCCCGTTTTCTGAGAATCGGATCAAGAGCACTGACCAGGCCGCCGTTTGATGCCTGCAATATCCATCTCCCATCCTCATTCTGTACAGGGCTTACAGGCAGCCGATTCGAGACAATGGTGATCTGGGAATCGCTCATAACCCGCGCCGTTTTCTTCCTCGCGCGTCGTCTGTCGTTTTGTCAGCCTGCGGGCGCGGGCGTAAACAGACACTGGTCATTGCACTGAGATTAATCATCCTTTCAGGCCGTTTATATCTAGCTATGTTAATGACGCGTTTCATTGGTTTGCCCCGGCAGGTTCCATTTAAAGCGCGAACTCACGGCTTTGCCCCGGTTCGAGTTCATGAATGGCCTGTTTCAGGCCTATCCGAATGGGATGTTCGGACGATGCATCAGCGCTGATCCGGATTGATAATGGCGTAAGGTGAAAATCAAGCATCTGGGCGCGGTAGTTGATGCGGAATGTCAGGGAGCGCAATTCGGGCGGCAGGGCAGGATTGACCCATAGCTGGTTTTTACGCGTCTCAATGCCGGTAAAGCAGCGCTGAATAATATCCACGGTGCCTGCCATGGCGCCGGTGTGGATACCTTCCTGCGTCGTGCCTCCCTGAATATCGTCAACGTCGCTGCTCAGGGCCTGGCAGAAAAGCGGCCAGGCACCGGGGCGGTCGGAGCGGGCGAGGACCCATGAATTGACGACCTGACTCAGCGTGGAGCCATGAGATGTCCGGGCCATATAGTAGTCGATGTTTCGGGGGATGGTATCGTGTTCGAAAGCGTAGCCAAGATGGGTGAACAGGTCGCGAAGCTCTTCCGCCGTGAAAAGATAGAAGAGCATCAGCACATCCGCCTGCTTGGATACCTTGTACCGGTTGGGCGTGTCGTCTTCTTTTTCAAGAATTCGGTCCAGGCGATGTATATCGCCGTAGCGATTTCGGTAACCTTCCCAGTCGAATTCCTGGAGTTCATCATAGGCTTCAAACTGACTGATAATACCGTCGTCATGAAAGGGAACAAACATCTTGCGGCTGATGTCGGCCCAGCGGTTGAAGTCCTCGTTCGTTAGCTGCAGTCTGTCGCAGATCGTTGTGTAGCTGATGCTCGACATTCGGGTGCGCAGTTCGAGCGCGCGCAATAACACCCACGCTGCCATGACGTTGGTATAAGCATTATTATCGATGCCGGCCTCACTGGCGTCCGGGTAGGCATCGTGGTACTCGTCCGGGCCCATCACGCCGAGAATTTCGTAGCGACCCTTTTCCTCGTTGTAGCTGGCGATGCTGGACCAGAACCGGGCGATCTCGAGCAGCATTTCGGCACCGTAGGATGACAGAAACTCGCAGTCGTCGGTGACTTCAACGTAGTGCCATACGTTGAAGGCCACGGCAGCGCTGATATGACGCTGGAGCCGTGAATTATCAGGAATCCAGTTGCCGGATCGAGGGTTGAGGTGGATTGTCTGGCTCTCCTCCCGACCGTTGCTGCCACTCTGCCAGGGGAACATGGCACCCTTGTAGCCCTCGGCCTGAGCGCTACGGCGCGCGGCGTCCAGCCGGCGGTAGCGGTATTGAAGCAGCGAACGGGTAATTTCGGGTATGCGCAGGTTAAAAAAAGGAAATACGAACAGTTCGTCCCAGAAAATATGGCCTCGGTAGGCTTCGCCATGAAGACCGCGGGCGGGCACGCTCACATCCAGATCGAGAATATGCGGAGAGGTGGTCTGGAGAAGCTGCATGATATGAAGGCGCAAGGTCGCCTTGATATTGCCATCTTTTACTTCCGAGTGCGTCGACAGATTCAGCGCGAACTGGTCCCATAACTGCTTCCATCGGAGACGATGACGATCAGCGATGTGATCAAACCCCGTCGTCTCCTGTATCGCCTGTCTGGCGTCGCCTGCCGGTTCACTGATAGCACGATCTCGAGAGGTATAGATAACGGCAATCTTTTCTATTGCCAGTGGCGTGCCGGTTTCAATGCCCGTCTTGAAGTAGTGCGCGACGTAATCGCTTTCGCATACGTACTCTCCCGGGCAGGGCAGCGATTCACCCTGGCGTGAGAAAAGGGTGATTGCCGCCTGGGCGACCCTGATGTGAGATTGATTTGTCTCCATTTCCAGCAGCAGGATATTGTCATCGAACGACTGCATTTTCAGGGGTGAGAGATGGCGGTTGTTAAATTCCCGGTAGCGTGCCACACCGCTATTGGTGACCCGGCCATCGAGCGCGCTGCACACCTCAAGCGTTCCACTCCAGTTCTCTGCACGCAGGACCGTTTTCAAAGCGGCGAGATGGGGCTGCTCCATGGAAACCAGCCTTTCCTGGTGCATTATCGTCCGCCGCCCCTGGCCGTCATCGAAGTGGATGGTTCGCGACAATATTCCCTGGTGAAGATTTAATTCCTGATGGAAATCCAGGATGTCGACACTGTCGAGGTCAAACCAGTCGCCATTTTCGATCCGAAAGGTTAAGGGCAGCCAGTTGGGTATGTTGACCATGCATTCATTTTCAATAGTCTCCCCTGCAAGATGGGTTTTCAGGCGATTGAAACAACCAGCGATGTAGGTGCCGGGGTAATGAATATCGTCCGCGGTCGCCTCGGGCGCGGCGCCCCGTGTGGCGAAGTAACCGTTGCCCAGCGTGCACAGGGCTTCTCTGAGGGGCTCTTCCTGAGCATTAAAATCGCCGTATATGAGTGACCATTCACTCATTGCCGGCCCCGGCGAATGCTTTTAGGCTCTCATTCAGAAAAATTTGCACTTCGGCCGGCCCATCGAGACGATATTGTGCGGCGGTGGTCTGTGGCTGAGTGGCTACCAGTATGCCCACGCCATTGTCCTGGAGTTGTAAAAAGGCGTCTTCGTCTGTCACATCGTCACCGATATAGATCGGAAAGTACTGTGAGAGATCTAACTCGAGTGTGTCCATCAGCCACCGGAGCGCTGTGCCCTTGTTGCAGTCGATATCCGGCTGTAGCTCGAATACCTTTTTTCCACTGGTCATGCGTAATTCCGGGTGTCTGGCGGCAAGTTCTTCAACCGTCTGCTTGACGTTATCCACCTGATCAACGGCGACCTGGCGATAATGTGTTGCAATGGAAAACCGTTTCCGCTCCACCAGGCAGCCCGATACTGCGGACAACCGCTCCCGCAAACGCTCTTCAACCTCATCGAGAACCGGCAGAAAATCCTCGCCCTGGCGGTGTTCCACATCACCGGATGGCCCAGCGATATCAAAGCCGTGACTGCCTGCGTACCAGAGGTTCTCAAGGCCTGCACGCGGCCGAATGTCGTCGAGGTCTCTGCCGGTAATGATGGCTACGATGAATTGTTTCGAGAGCTTTCTAAGGCTCTCTTTCATGCTTTTCGTAAGAATGGCGTCATCCGGATGGGAAACGATAGGTGACAAAGTGCCGTCATAGTCGAGGAAAAAGACCGGTTCCCGATGCGGCCGTTGAACGATCCGGTCTAGAAAGTCGAGGGCAGACGGCAGATGCTCACCAGCCGTGACAGCATTTTCACCGTCTTCGACGACGCTCAACTCGCCCAGATCGCTGATCACCAAATCGGCACCATTGTTTTTCAAGGACTGTTTGTCGTCGTGACGGGCGACACCAATGACAAGACCATATCCCGCGGACCTGATCGCCTTGACCCCGGCCGTGGCATCTTCGATGCCGACGGCTCGGGCGGTGGATTGTGAGAGCCTGTGGCAGGCTTCGACAAACATGTCCGGTTCGGGCTTGCCCTTCATGTCCGGATCATCCAGATCCAGGCCATCGACGCGCACGTCGAACAGTTCTTCTATTGCTGCCGCTTTCAGCACTTCCCCGCAGTTGCGGCTCGACGATACAACGCCGGTTTTGAAGCCAGCGTTCCGCAGGTGACGTATCAGTTCGAGTGAAGAGGGGAATACGGTGACTCCCTCCGAGCTCAGCGCCTGCAGGAATGCTCTGTTTTTGCGATTTCCCAGCCCGCAGACCGTCTCGCTGTCGTTGGGGTCTGACGGGGAACCCCAGGGGAGATGGATGTCTCGGGCTTGCAGGAACGACGATACCCCCTCGTAGCGTGGCTTGCCATCGACGTATTCCCGGTAGTCATCAAGGATGTTGAAAGGGACGAAAGGTCGCTCCTTTCGGGACGAGTAGGCCAGGAGAAAGTCGTCAAATACTGTTTTCCATGCGCTCGCGTGCACGTCTGCCGTGCGGGTAATCACCCCGTCAAGATCGAAGACTACAAGGTCGAAATCCCTTCTTGAGAGGCTGGTGGTGCGGTTGTCATGAGATAGCTCATGTTGTTCAGCGTCACGCATGTTGAATTACTGGCCTCAGGTCTCCCTGTTCACCGTGCGGTATGGCCTTGAGCCCGTCACTTCCGCATTGATCAGGCGTGGATGTGGTAACCAGCGAGTGATCGGATACCGTCGCACTGTTAATTAGCGTAGGACTGGTCAGCGCAAATCGCAAATGTCTCTTCCAGACCGGTCGCTAAACGCCAACTGCCTCCGGTCTCACCGCAATTAAAACTGCGTACCAGACTGTTGATGGTTTTTTAAAAAAACGGCGTAAACCTCCCTCGCACAAACCACTCATATTCGCTATGGTTTATTTGGAATCGAAAAAACGCTAGAGCTCGTGGTGTTTCGCGATCCACAGACTGGCCAGCGCAGGTCCTGTCGCATGGTCCACTGGTTCCAGCTGCCTGGCCG
>CAZTJR010000007.1:36159-89563 GCA_964613795.1 uncultured Alteromonadaceae bacterium
AGACTGGCCAGCGCAGGTCCTGTCGCATGGTCCACTGGTTCCAGCTGCCTGGCCGCAGCCGGGCTGGTCGGGGCGGGATCTGTTTCCGCGCCCGTACAGTCAAAGGAGGCCCGCAATGCATGCGCAATCCGGCCCGAGAATCTACAATCTGTTTCCGTTGCTCGCCGGTAACTGCCGGGACTGGTGTTCCCATCTCGATCGCATCGCCGAGATGGAGTTCAACTGGATCTATCTCAACCCCTTCCACTACCCCGGCTTTTCGGGAAGCCTTTACGCGGTCAAGGACTACTACCGCCTGAACCCGCTGTTCGACGATGGCAGTGGCGACCCTGATGATGAGCAGCTACGCCGTTTCACATCCGCCGCACGAGCCCGCGGCCTGTCGGTGATGATGGACCTCGTGATCAACCACACCGCGCGTGATTCGCTGCTGGTGGAATCCCATCCCGACTGGTTCCATCGCGATGTCAATGGCGAACTGGTTGCACCTCGTGCTGTGGATCCCGACGACCCGGCACTGGTGACCGTCTGGGAAGACCTGGCCGCGCTGGACTTTTCGGATCGGGAAGGCCGCCAGGATAGCGTCCGCTATTTCCAGGATGTGGTTCGCCACTATGTGGGCCTTGGCTTCGCGGGTTTCCGCTGCGATGCGGCCTATCAGGTGCCGATAGACGTCTGGCAGCTCGTTATAGCGGCGGCCAGGGAGGTCGAGCCCACAACCGTATTCATGGCAGAGACTCTCGGCTGTCGTCTTGAGGAAGTCCAGGCCCTCGCTCCTGTCGACTTCGATTACCTGTTTAACAGCGCGAAGTGGTGGGATTTCCAGTCGCCCTGGCTGCTTGAGCAATACGGAGCGTTCCGCCACATTGCGCCATCCATTGCGTTTCCTGAAAGTCACGACACACCGCGCCTTGTTGACGAATTGCTCGCCAGAGGGATAAGCGGCGCCGATATCGAAGCACATTCCCGCTTTCATTACATTTTTGCAGCGGTGTTTTCCTGCGGCGTCATGATGCCGATGGGCTATGAATTCGGCTATCGCCGGCCACTCAATGTCGTGGCCACCCGGCCTGAAAATGCGGAGTCGCCGCTGTTCGACATAAGCGATGCCATCGCCGCAATCAACCGTATGAAAGCCGCCGTCCCGGCACTCAACGAGGAGGGCCCGCAGGCAAGCGTCGGCCCCCCGCAGTCAGCATTGGTCGCCCTGCGCCGCGAGACGGTGGATCGGGCCGACTGGGCACTGCTGCTGATCAACCCTATGGCTCAGCGGGCAGTGCGCTTTTCTGCCGCCGAGCTTGAGCTGGCGCCAACGGGCGGCATGATTGCCGGTGAGGTAACGCCGGGAGGGGAGGAGCTAAGCCTGGAAGCGGCGTCTCGAGTGCTGGTCAACCCACTGGAAGTCCGCGTTTTCAGCGCAGCTGGCGTGACGCCGCAAGAACCAGCGACTTCGCCGCTGTCACATACGGTCAACGCCAGTATGGCCCATGAGGTCAGCACGCAGACCATTGTCATAGAGAACGTCCGGCCCCAGGTCGATTGCGGCAAATACCCGGTAAAACGCGTGGTGGGCGACAGCTTTGAGGTAACGGCAACTATTTATCGGGAGGGACACGATCGTCTCTCGGCAATGCTGGTTTACCGGCGTCGCGGTCAGCGGGACTGGAAAGAGACGCCGATGGCGCAAATCAATCCCGGCCTGGACCTGTGGCACGCCAGTATCCGGCTTGAGCAGAACACCACGTACCAATACACGATTGAAGCGTGGACCGATTATTTCGAAACCTGGCGTGACGAGACTGGCAAGAAGCTCGAGGCCGGCCAGGGCGTCGCTGTGGAACTCCTGGAGGGGCGTGAGCTGGTCAGCGCCGCGCTTGATCGCAGCCGCGGAACAGATTACGCATGGATTGAGCAGACACTCGCTGAATTCGACGCCAGCAGTGACGAGGCGCAGCGTGCCGATCTGCTGCGGTCGCCTTTACTGCGCACAGTTATTTCACGCTGGCCCGATCGCTCCGCTGCGGTGCGATATGAACAGTGCCTCGCGGTAACGGTTGACCGGCTGCGGGCGCGCTACGCGAGCTGGTATGAGATGTTCCCGCGATCCCAGGGCTCAGATCCTGCAAGAAGTGCCACCTTTGACGAGTGTCAGCAGCGCCTGCCGTACATCCGCGGGATGGGTTTCGATGTCGTCTACCTGCCGCCGATTCATCCAATCGGCAGGGTCAATCGCAAGGGAGCCAACAATACTCTGAAGTCCGGTCCGGGCGATCCCGGCAGCCCCTATGCAATCGGTTCTATTGAAGGCGGTCATACGGCCGTCCACCCTGATCTTGGCACCCTGGACGATTTCCGGCGCTTCCTGCGGGCCGTGGAGGATTACGGCATGGAGGTGGCGCTGGATTTTGCGATCCAGTGTGCGCCAGACCATCCATGGGTGCGGGAACATCCGGAGTGGTTCAGCGTACGTCCTGACGGAAGCATCAAATATGCTGAGAATCCCCCCAAGAAGTACCAGGACATCGTTAACGTCAATTTCTACGGTGAACACCAAGATGCGTTATGGCGCGAACTGCGTGACATTATTCTGTTCTGGGTAGAGCAGGGAGTCAGGATTTTTCGCGTGGACAATCCCCATACCAAGCCGGCGTCCTTCTGGGAGTGGATGATAGCGGATATCCGCAACCGCCATCCGGACGTGATATTTCTCTCGGAGGCATTTACCCGTCCACCGATGCTGCACCTCCTCGCAAAGATCGGTTTTCAGCAATCCTATACTTATTTCACGTGGCGCAATGACAAACACGAACTGATCGATTACCTAACAGAGCTGACCGCGCAGGAGGGGCGTGAATACCTGCGCCCGAATTTCTTCCCCACCACGCCGGATATACTGCCGGCATTCCTGCAGAGCGGGCAGCGCTCTGCCTTCAAGATCCGGCTGGTTCTGGCGGCGACGCTGTCCAGCGTCTATGGCATGTACAGCGGATATGAGTTGTGCGAGAGCCAGGCAGTGCCGGGGAAGGAGGAGTATTTTGCATCCGAGAAATACCAGTTCAAGGTATGGGACTGGGATCGTCCAGGTAATATCCGCGACTATGTCACGGCGATCAATCGCATCCGCCATGATAACCCGGCGTTGCACGAGCTGATCAATCTGCGTTTCCATCACGCGGAAAACGATCATGTGCTGTTTTACGGCAAAACCGTCGAACACCCGGACAATCTGATCTTTGTGGCAGTCAATCTTGACCCGTTCGAGGCTCACGGCGCCACACTGCATTTTCCGCTCGAACAGCTGGAAATCCCCGGGGATGCCACCTATGAGGTGCAGGAACTGCTGACGGGACATTGGCATCTCTGGCACGGCCGCGCCCAGCACGTGTATCTCGAACCTGACGAGCCCGCCATGGTCTTCAGGATCACACCGTGGCGGCGGATTGATTACCGGACCCCAAGCTTTTGAGAGAATGCGATGCCTGACAACGATCCACAGTGGTACAAGGATGCAATCATCTATCAGCTGCACATCAAGGCATTTTTTGATGCAAATAACGATGGCAGTGGTGATTTCGCGGGACTGACGCAGAAGCTGGATTACATAACGGAACTCGGTGTTACGGCGATCTGGTTGTTGCCTTTCTATCCGTCGCCACTGCGCGACGATGGCTACGATATCGCAGAATATAAAGCGATTAACGAACGTTACGGGAAAATGGCCGATTTTCGCCGTTTTCTGCGCGAAGCTCATCGACGCGGTCTGAACGTGATTACCGAGCTTGTCATAAATCATACCTCGGACCAGCACCCCTGGTTTCAGCGCGCTCGCCGCGCGAAGCCAGGCTCGCCGTGGCGCGACTACTACGTCTGGAGTGAAACCGACCAGAAGCATCTGGATACGCGCATCATATTTACCGATACGGAGACCTCAAACTGGGAGTGGGATCCGGTGGCCCAGGCCTATTACTGGCACAGGTTCTTCTCCCATCAGCCCGATCTCAATTTTGACAATCCCCGGGTACTGAACGCTGTCATCAACGTCATGAAGTTCTGGCTCGATATGGGCGTCGATGGCCTGCGCCTGGATGCAATTCCCTATCTGTGTGAACGGGAGGGCACCAGTAACGAGAATCTGCCGGAAACCCACGATGTCCTGAAGACACTGCGCCGCTGGGTCGACGAGCACTACGAATGCCGGCTGCTGCTCGGCGAGGCGAATCAGTGGCCCGAGGATGTGCTGCCGTATTTTGGCGACGCGGAACAGCCTGAATGCCACATGGCGTTTCATTTTCCGCTGATGCCGCGGATGTACATGGCTCTGGCGCAGGAAGACCGGCATCCGGTAATCGACATAATGGATCAGACGCCGGCGATACCAGAGGGCGCACAGTGGGCAGTATTCCTGCGTAACCACGATGAACTGACGTTGGAGATGGTCACCGATAGTGAGCGTGACTACCTCTGGAATTTCTATGCCAGCGATCCCCGCATGCGGATCAATATAGGCATTCGTCGCCGGCTGGCACCGCTCGTGGACAACGATCGCAACAAGCTAGAGCTGCTCAACAGCATGCTGATGTCGATGCCGGGGACGCCGATTGTTTACTACGGGGACGAAATCGGGATGGGAGACAACATCTTCCTTGGCGATCGCGACAGCGTGCGCACCCCGATGCAATGGTCACCGGACCGGAATGGGGGCTTTTCCTCGGCTGATCCGGCGCGTCTCTATCTGCCGGCGGTGATGGATCCGATCTACGGCTACCAGGCGTGCAACGTGGAATCCCAGCGTCGAAACCCGTCGTCCTACCTCAACTGGATTCGTCGCCTGGTCGCTGTGCGCAAGGGCCAGGCGGCCTTCGGGCGCGGCACACTGCGCTTTCTTTATCCCGGCAATCGCAAGGTGCTGGCTTACCTCCGGGAGTATGGCGAGGAAATTATTCTCTATGTCGCCAACCTTTCTGGTTCGGCACAACCAGTGGAGCTCGACCTGGCGGAATTTCGCGGCCGGGTACCGGTTGAACTGCTTGGCGACAGCCCGTTTCCGCCTGTCGGCGAGCTGCCCTATTTTCTAACGCTTTCACCACACGGTTTCTACTGGTTCAAGCTCACCACTGGTACGCCGGCACCAGAATGGCACACTGAACCGGCCCTGGTCATACCGGAATTCCAAACTCTCGTGGCACCGCGGCACTGGCAAGACCTTGTCGATGAGCCCGCCAGAAGCAAGCTGGAAAACATGATTCTGCCCGCGTTCTTCGGTAATCAGCGCTGGTTCTCCGGCAAGGAATCCGGTATCGACAGCATCCGCCTGGCAGACGCCCAGAAGCTGCCCACCACTGAAGTCGACTGTGTTTTGACCCTCGTTGATGTGACTTTGCGTAATGGCAGCGTGCAGCGTTATTTTCTGCCACTGAGTATTTACTGGGAACAGCGTGATCAGGAAGTCCGGGCGTTTCTGGAGGCCATTCTGTCGCGTGTGCGAAGCGGCAATCGTCCCGGTTTTCTGCTCGACGCCATGGGTGACGATCAGGCTATCCGGCGATTGCTCTCACGATTTGTTGCGGCAGCGCAGGGCGCCAGTGCGGAACAGGACAGCGCGCGCTTCAGGGTCACATCGAGCTTCCCCGAACAGGTGGACACCACAAGGGTACAGGTGACCAGAAATACGCCGGAGCAGAGCAACACCTCGGTCCGCATCGGTACCGACATGATTCTGAAAGCGTACAGGCAGCTTCATGCGGGCATTCATCCCGAGCTGGAAATCGGACGTTTCCTGACTGACGTCGTGCGCTACCCCAACGTCGCACCATTGCTCGGAACCCTGGAGCTTGTCGATAGCGAAGGCCAGTCCACGGCTCTCGCCGTACTGCAGGGGTTTGTTGAAAACCAGGGCGACGGCTGGAGCTATACGATGGATTATCTGTCCCGTCACCTGGAAAAGGTGCGCTTCGCAGACCCCGAAGACCCTGTCGAAGGCGACACGCATCCCGTGTTCATGGAACTGATGACCATTCTTGGGCAACGCGTGGCCGAACTTCACCGGGCTTTCATGACACCCACCGACGACCCCGCCTTCACGCCGGAACCGGTGGTGGCAAACGATCGCAGTCGCTGGCTTCGACACATCGAGCAGTACATGGATGCCGCAAGGAGGAGCCTGCAGCGGATACGCGATCTCGAGGGTGGCGCGATGCCGGTTGCCGACAGCCTGCTGCTGCGCTGGGATGAACTGGAGCGCGCCTGCGCCACGCTGGCACCGGAACACATTACGGCTCTGCGCACCCGTTGTCATGGCGATCTGCATCTCGGACAGGTGCTGATCGCCGGAAACGACTTCTTTATTGTCGATTTCGAGGGCGAACCCCTGCGGCCGGTCTCCGAGCGCCGCGACAAGCATGTCCCCCTGCGTGATATCGCCGGCCTGATGCGTTCGATTGACTACGCCGCGCGGCTGGCGACGAAAGCCTACGTTGACAGATACCCCGACGAAGCAATGGGGTCGGCGCTTGAGGTGACGCAACAATGGCAGCGGCAGGCGCAGTCCGCACTGCTCGATGGCTATCGCGAGCATAGCGCCGGCTGCCTCGCATGTCCCTCCGAGACGAATGAGTTCGAGGGTCTGCTGGCACTTTTCATGCTGGAAAAGGCCTGTTACGAGGTCGTCTATGAAGCGAATAATCGGCCGGCCTGGACCTATATTCCAGCCTCCGGCCTGCTTGACTGGCTCGACCGTTACAGCGAGGCGACGGGCGATGGCTGATATACAGACAGACATTCATGCAGTTGTGAACGGCGAGCATCCCGATCCCTTTGCCTTTCTGGGTATGCATCCCGAGGAATCGTCTGGCCTGTGTGTGCGGGCCTTTCTGCCCGGCGCTGAATCCGTAACCGTCATTGATGCGCATACGCACAGGACGCTGGGCCAGCTCGCGTGCCTGCATCCGGACGGTCTGTTCTCGGCAAGGGTCTCAGGAAGCGCCCCGCCCTTTCCCTATCGGCTGAAGGTTCGTTTCGGCGGCAAAGAACACGAGGTCGATGACCCGTTCCGCTTCGGACCGGTGCTCGGCGAACTGGACCGTCACCTGCTGGCGGAGGGCAGACACCAGCGGGCCTATGAAAAACTGGGCGCGAATTACATGACTCACGAAGGGGTCGAGGGTGTCGCCTTTGCGGTGTGGGCACCCAATGCGCAGCGCGTCAGTCTCGTGGGTGTTTTCAACGCATGGGATGGTCGTCGTCATCCCATGCGGCGGCATGAGGGCGCGGGATTCTGGGAAATATTCATTCCCGGTTTGCCGGAAGGTGCTGCCTACAAGTACGAGATCATTGGAGACCGCGGCCAGCGGCTGCCGTTGAAGTCCGACCCCTTTGCACGATTCTGCGAGCGTTCTCCTGCGACAGCGTCACTCACGTGGGATCCCACACGCTACAAATGGGGTGACAGTCAGTGGATGGATGCGCGTGCTTCGGCCGCCGGTCGCGACGCGCCGATCTCGATCTATGAAGTACACCTCGGGTCATGGCGCCGCGTGCAGGATGAGGGCAGCCGTTATCTCAACTATCGCGAACAGGCCGCTGAGCTTATTCCCTATGTGGTTGACATGGGGTTCACTCATGTCGAGCTGCTGCCGGTAAGCGAGCACCCCTTTGACGGTTCCTGGGGCTATCAGCCAATAGGGCTTTTCGCGCCTACCAGTCGCTTTGGGACCCCGGATGACTTTTGCTACTTCGTTGATCAATGCCATCAGCATGGGCTCGGTGTGATCATTGATTGGGTGCCGGCACACTTTCCGGAGGACGCCCACGGCCTCGTTCGCTTTGACGGGACGGCGCTGTACGAGCATGAAGATCCTCGCCAGGGACGACATCACGGCTGGGGTACGCTGATTTATAATTTCGGGCGTCGGGAAGTAGCGAATTTCCTGATCAGCAACGCGGTGTTCTGGGCCGAGCAGTACCATATTGACGGACTGCGGGTAGACGCCGTCGCATCCATGCTGTACCTGGACTACGATCGGGAACCCGGTGAGTGGATCCCGAACCGCTTCGGCGGCAATGAAAACCTCGATGCCGTCGCGTTTATCAAAGAGTTGAATGAGCAGTTTCACGGCCTCGGATCGGGTGTTTTTACCGCGGCAGAGGAATCCACGGCATGGCCCATGGTATCGCGGCCGACCTACTTGGGCGGGCTCGGCTTTAGCTACAAATGGAACATGGGCTGGATGCATGACACGCTCAACTATGTCCACACGGACCCCGTCTACCGGCGTTATCACCACGAAAAGCTCACCTTTGGTCTGGTCTATGCCTTCAGCGAGAATTTCATGTTGCCCCTCTCGCATGACGAGGTGGTACACGGCAAGGGATCCCTGATCAACAAGATGCCCGGCGACGAATGGCGCAGATTCGCCAATCTGCGCGCCTATTTTGGTTTCATGTTTGCTCATCCCGGCAAGAAATTGATGTTCATGGGTGGCGAATTCGCCCAACAGCGGGAGTGGAACCACGATCATTCGCTGGACTGGCACTTGCTGGATGCACCACGGCATCGTGGCATGCAGGCTCTGGTAAAAGATCTTAATCACTTTTATCGGGACAGCACCGCGCTCCATGAACTGGATTGTGAAGCAGCGGGATTCTCCTGGGTCGATGGCGCTGATGTTGAGAACAGCGTTATCGCCTTTTTGCGCTGGTCGTCAGACGGCACCGGCTGTGTGCTGGTGATATGCAATTTCACGCCGATCGTTCGCGATAACTACCGGGTTGGAGTCCCTTTCGCCGGTTACTGGCGGGAAAGACTCAATACCGATGCCGGTTGTTACGGTGGCGGCGACGTCGGCAGCGGGGGTGGTGCGGTAGCGCGCGAGGAGGCTTCGCACAGTCAGCCTTTCTCGTTGTGCCTGACGCTTCCACCATTGGCGACGGTGTATCTCGAACCACGGGATTCAGCTGCGAGTCCGGATATGCCACAGCGGGGAGAGGAAGCGTAGATGACTGCAACCAAGGGCATCAGAGTCTGGCCTGGCGAGCCCTATCCCCTGGGTGCGACATGGGATGGCAGCGGTGTGAATTTCGCGCTGTTTTCCGCGAATGCCGAGAAGGTGGAGTTATGCCTGTTTAACGATAGCGGCACCCGCGAACTATCGCGCGTGACGCTGCACGAATACACCAACCAGATCTGGCACGGCTATCTGCCTGATATTCGCGCCGGACAGCTTTACGGTTATCGTGTTTATGGACCTTACGAGCCAGAGAAGGGTCATCGCTTCAATCATCACAAGCTGTTGCTCGATCCGTACGCAAAAGCCCTGCATGGAACCTTTAAATGGAGCGACGCTCACTTTGGCTACACGATCGGTGACGAGCGCGCGGATCTGTCATTCGACACACGCGACAGTGCGCAGGGCATGCCCAAATGCAGCGTCGTCGATACCGCATTCACCTGGGGTCGGGATAGGGCGCCCGCGCATCAGTGGCATCAAACGCTGATCTATGAAATGCACGTACGGGGTTTCACGCTCAACAGTGAACAGGTGGCGCCGCAGTTTCGTGGCACTTTCGCCGGACTTTCCGACCCGTCGATCATCGGCTACCTGCGGGACCTGGGCGTTACGGCCGTTGAACTGCTTCCCGTGCATGCTTTCATCGATGAGCGCGAGCTGACCAGCCGCGGTCTGAGTAACTACTGGGGCTACAATTCGCTCGCTTTCTTTGCCCCACATTCCGCCTATCTGTCTTCCGGCGCCCTGGAGGAGTTCAAGACCTGCATCCACCTGCTGCATGATGCCAACATCGAGGTTTTGCTCGACGTCGTCTACAACCATACCGCCGAGGGTAACCATCTCGGTCCCACCCTGAGTCTGCGTGGCATCGATAACGCGGTGTATTACAAACTGGTTGAGGATAATCCCCGTTACTACAATGACTTTACCGGCTGCGGCAATGCGCTGAACCTTCGCCAGCACCGGGTTTTGCAACTGGTGATGGATTCCCTGCGCTACTGGGTAGAGGAAATGCATGTCGATGGTTTCCGCTTCGACCTCGCGACGACACTCGCACGTGACCGCGTCAGCTACGATCTGCACTCGGGCTTTCTCGACGCCGTTTCACAGGATCCCGTGCTGTCCAGGGTGAAGCTGATCGCGGAACCCTGGGACGTCGGTGAGGACGGCTACCAGCTGGGCCAGTTTCCCGCCGGCTGGGCCGAGTGGAACGATCAGTACAGGGATGTGGTGCGCCGCTTCTGGCGGGGCGAGGAAGGCCTGGTTGCGGAGCTGGCGTCGCGTGTCACCGGGTCCAGCGATATCTTCGATAATCGCGGGCGCCACCCCTGGGCCAGCATCAACTTCGTCACGGCGCACGACGGTTTCACTTTGCATGATCTTGTCAGTTATGCCGAGAAACACAACGAAGCGAATCTTGAGGACAATCAGGACGGCAGCGACGCCAATTTCAGCGATAACCATGGCGTTGAAGGAAAGACAGACGACCCGGAGATCCGCGCGCTGCGGTTGCGCCAGGAGAAGAATATTCTGGCAACGCTGCTGTTGTCCGAGGGAACACCGATGTTGACGGCGGGTGACGAGGTCGCCCGCTCCCAACAGGGCAGCAATAACGCGTATTGCCAGGATAACGAGATCAGCTGGGTCAACTGGTCCCGGATCGACGAAGACGGGCACCGACTCGCGGACTTCGTTCGCGCGCTGGTGCGATTACGTGACGAGCACGTCGTATTCCATCGCTATCGCTTCTTTCACGGCCAGCCGGTGCCGGGCACGAACATCAAGGATATTGTCTGGCTGCGGCCTGACGGAGAGGAAAAAACCGAGCAAGACTGGGATATACCCTCTGTCAGATACCTGGGCTACGTGTTGAGTGGCGAGGCCGGCGAGTACCACGTGACGGCCCGTGGAGAACCGGAGCCGGACGATACCTTCCTCGTGATGCTGAACGCGCAGGAGGAAGAAATCAGCTATCGATTGCCTTCAGTGGATGGCAGCGGCCCGTGGCAGGTGGTCTTCGACACTTGGTACGAGGACAGCTTCTGCGTCCCTGAAGCAGTGGTCGAAGGCGATGCTTATACGGTGAATCCGCGTTCCTTTGTGCTGATGGTACGGACTCCCCCGACGGCATCATGAGACGTGCGCATCACATGCCATTCGGCTGTGAGCCTGCCAGTGACGGCAGCGCGCGGTTCCGCTTGTGGGCACCCAGTGTTCAGTCGGTATCCCTGGAATATCGCCGGCCACACAACGATTGGCAGTTGTGCACCATGCAGGCAGTCGGCGATGGCTGGTTTGAATGCCGGGTGGAAGACTGTGGTGCGGGCAGCCATTACCGGTTTCTGATGGCTGATGGCGCACGTGTGCCGGACCCGGCCAGTCGTTATCAGCCGAGCGGCGTCCACGCCTTTAGCGAGGTGATCGACCCGTCCGCATTCGCCTGGCAAGACGCTGACTGGTGCGGCCGGCCGTGGGCGCAGGTTGTCCTGTACGAACTGCACCTGGGCTGCTTCAGTCCCGACGGGGGATACCGCGGCTTACTTCAACGCCTGGATCATCTGGTGGAGCTCGGCATTACGGCCATTGAGCTGATGCCGCTGTCGCAGACTCCGGGCAAGCGGAACTGGGGCTATGATGGTGTCTATCCTTACGCGCCGGACAGTGCCTATGGACGACCGGACGCGCTGAAAACGCTGGTGCAGGAAGCGCATCGCCGCGGCCTGATGGTTTTTCTGGACGTGGTGTACAACCACTTTGGGCCCGAGGGCAACTACCTGCACGCCTACGCGCGCGATTTTTTTACCGAGCGCCACCAGACACCGTGGGGTCCCGCGATCAACCTCGATGGTCCTGGCAGTTCTACTGTGCGCGATTTTTTCATTCACAATGCGCTGTACTGGCTGCAGGAATATCATCTGGATGGTCTCCGGCTCGATGCGGTGCACGCGCTTTACGATGATTCGCCGCTGCATTTCCTAGAAGAGCTCGCTGCCCGGGTTCACGATCATGTCGGACCCGATCGCTACGTGCACCTGGTTCTCGAAAACGACAACAATGCCGCACATTACCTGCGCTCCGCATCCAGTCAGCGGGCGCTCTATGACGCCCAATGGAATGATGACTTCCATCATGCGATTCATACCCTTCTGACCGGCGAGTCCGCGGGCTACTATGCCGACTACGCTGATCGACCGCTGTCGCATCTGGCGCGCTGCCTGACTCAGGGCTTCGCCTACCAGGGCGACTATTCGGTCTATCGAAAGGCGTCGCGGGGAGAAAGCAGCGCGGCACTGCCACCGTCGGCGTTCGTTGCTTTCATGCAGAACCATGACCAGATAGGCAATCGCGCCTTTGGTGAGCGGCTGTGCTCCTTGGCCTGCGACCAGGCCCTGAAGGCCCTGGCCTCCATCCTGTTGCTGGGGCCCGCCCCTCCGCTGCTGTTCATGGGGGAGGAATGGGCAACCAGACGGCCGTTCCTGTATTTCTGTGATGTTGAGGACGAGCTCGCCGTGGCTGTACGCGAGGGACGCAGGCGCGAATTCGACCACTTTCCGGAGTTCAATGACGCTGCTTCAAGTCGACGCATTCCCGATCCCAATGCCGTCGAGACTTTCGCATCCAGTTGCCTTGACTGGCGCGAGCTAGACGAGGCGCACCACCTCGAATGGCTGGCCTTCTATCAGCGACTGCTGGGGATCCGGCGCGATCATGTCGCGCCGCTGTTGCCGCTGCTGCATACCGGCAACGTCGAGTGCGACGCTGTTGGCGAGTATCTGGCAGTGCGCTGGATGGCACCGGGTGTTGTTCTCACCTTAGTAGCGAACCTCTCTGATGCCGCGACAGTAATCCCGCTGCGGGAACTGGCGGGAGACCTTCTGTTCCACAACAGTCCGCTGCTGCGCCAGGATTGCCGTCATGCCGCACAGGCTTGGCACGTGAGCTGGTATCTCGATTGTTCTGGAGCGATTACGTGAAAGAAGGCCATTATGCCCAGGCGATCGCCCATTTATCGGCCCTCGCCGGCATTGCACCGACCTACCGGGACGCGTGGGGAGACATCCGGGACGTCGCGATCGATACCCGTCGCGCCCTGTTGGCGGGGATGGGTTTTGCAGTCGACACCGCCGCCGCCACGGATGCCAGTATCCAGGCCTTCGAGGACGACCCGTGGCGACGGCGGCTGCCACCGTGTGTGCTGGCACGGGAAAACGACGAGACACCCCGCTGCGAATTGGTTATCGATGGCAGCGTCCGCGAGCGACCGGTGCGCTGGACCATCGACACTGAAGCGGGCCAGACCCTCCACGGCGTGTTGCAGGCGGATACCCTGGAGTTTGCCGCCACTCGCGTGGTTGACGGTGTTGACAGATGTCGCCTTTACCTGCCGTTGCCCCCGGGCCTGCCGGCGGGTTACCACCGCCTGGCCGTGCAGGCCGGTGACGACAAAGATGAGCACGCAACGTGCCTTATCATTGCGCCTACCCGGGCCCATGTGCCTGCCGCGCTCGAGCGCGAGGCGGGTTTGTGGGGGCTGGCAATACAGTTGTATGGTTTGCGTTCCAGCGAAAACCAGGGGATAGGCGATTTCGGGGATCTGCTCCGGCTGGCTGAAGGTGCTGGCCGTCAGGGCGCGGCAGCCATCGCACTGAACCCGCTGCACACGCTCTTTCCAGGCAACCCCGAACATATCAGTCCATACGATCCGTCCAGCCGCGAATTTCTCAACAGCGCCTACATCAGGATTCCTGACACTGATGTCGATGCAGCGGCGTTACGCGATACGGCGATGCTCGATTACGCTGCTGTCCTCCCCGCCAAGCTACGCGCACTCGAAAACGACTTCCGTGATCACGGTCGCCGCGACCCCGGTTTCCAGCGATTTCTGCAGCAGGCCGGTCCGGCGCTGCGCGATCTTGCCGTATTTCAGGCACTGAGCGAAAACCTCGGCACTGAAACGCCATGGCGGGACTGGCCGGAAAACCTGCGCGATCCCGCCTCGCCCAGCGTCGCCGAGTTTAAACGCCAGAATAGTGATCGTGTTGAGTTCTACATTTACCTTCAGTGGCTCGCCGATCGCCAACTGGGCACGGCAGCCGGCGCCTGTGAAGAAGCCGCGATGCCGATCGGCCTCTGCCGGGATCTCGCGGTGGGCAGTAATCGCTGGGGCGCGGAAACATGGCGTTATCAGGGCCTGTTCGCAACCGATGTCAGCATAGGCGCGCCGCCGGACCTGTTCAATCAGAGCGGACAGAACTGGGGCATGCCACCGGTCAACCCCCTACGTCTCCGGGAGCAGGCCTATCGGCCTTTCATTACACTGCTGCGCGCAAACATGCGGCATGCCGGGGCACTTCGGGTTGACCATATCCTCGGCTGGATGCGGGCTTACTGGGTACCGGAAGGCAGCGCCGCTGACCGCGGCGGATATGTTGCCAACCCGGTAGAGGACATGCTCGCCATTGCTGCGCTGGAAAGCCGTCGGCACCAGTGCGCGATCATCGGCGAGGACCTGGGCACGATTCCCGAAGGACTGCGCAAGAAACTCGACAGCACTGCGATTCTGTCGACTCGGGTGCTGTACTTTGAACGCAACGATGAACACGGTTTCAATGAGCCGCGGGAATATCCCAGGCTTGCAGCCGCCTCGATAAGTACCCACGATCTGCCAACGCTCGCCGGCTTTTTTTGTGGACACGATATCACGGTGCGGACGCAGCTCGACCTGTTCCCCTCGCCGGCGCGTCGTCGGCGAGCACTGCGTGAACGCGCGCGGGAGCGCCGCCAGCTGGTGCACGCTCTGCAGCGGGAGGGGCTGCTGCCGGAGGGGCGCCTGCACGGTGCCTGGCTACGTCGAAACACGCTTGATGTAGCGCTCGCTGCCTACCGCTATCTGGCCCGCTCCCATGCCGGTCTGGTGCTGGCCTACTTCGAGGATATTCTCGGACTGGTCGAGCAGGTCAACCTGCCGGGCACCGTGACCGAGCACCCGAACTGGCAGCGAACGCTTCCGCTCGAACTGGATGCCTTGCTCGACGATCCACGAATACTCGAGCTTTTCCGGCAGTTGCAGCTCGAACGGCCAGGTACGACGTCGTGACTTCCTCATCCGCGCCGTATCCTTGCCCCTGTGCCACGTACCGAGTGCAGTTCAACAGGCATTTCCGCTTCGCGGATGCCACTGAACTGCTGCCGTATCTGGATGCGCTGGGCATCAGCCATCTCTATACCGCGCCGTTCCTGAAAGCACGCGCGGGCAGCACGCACGGCTATGATGTCATCGACCACAATGCCTTTAATCCGGAGGTGGGCGACGAAGACAGCTTCAATACATTGGCTGCCGGCCTGGCCCGTCGCAACATGGGCCAGATACTCGACTTCGTTCCCAACCATATGGGGGTTGGAAAAGCAGATAATGCATGGTGGCTGGATGTGCTCGAATGGGGTCAGGCATCACCCTATGCCGGTTACTTCGATATCGACTGGCGCCAGGCAACCGCGCCGGTGCGGGGAAAAGTGCTGCTGCCCTTCCTCGGGGATTCTTACGGCAATGTGCTCGAAAATGGCCAGCTGCAGTTGCGTATCAACGCTGCAGCCGGCAGTTTTGCTGTCACCTACTATGATCACCTGTACCCGATTGCGCCGCGTCATTATGCGGGGATTCTTTCCACCGTCGCTGCGGCACAGACCGCGGTGAATCGCCCGCTGCAGGAGCTGATCGACGGCTTCCGCACGCTACGGGCGCACGGTGTATCGGCTGCACGCCAGCACGCTAAAAGGCAGCAGGCACAGATGCTGAAAGCCCGCCTGGCGATGCTGCTTCGGGACACGCCTGGGCTGCTGGAGGCCATCGAGCAGGTGCTCGGCCTTTACAATGGCGTGCCGGGTGATGCGGCCAGCTTTACCGGTTTGCACCGCTTGCTGGAGCGGCAGGCCTACCGGCTTGCCTACTGGCGGGTGGCGGCGAACGAAATCAACTACCGCCGGTTTTTCGATATCAATGACCTCGCGGGTATCCGCGTGGAGGACGAACAGGTATTTGACGATGTGCACCGCCTGGTGCTGAAACTGCTGGCGGAAGACAAGCTGCAGGGCCTGCGCATCGATCACATCGATGGTCTCTTCGATCCGCAGGCCTACTGTGAGCGTTTGCAGTCTGTCGTGGGCCAGATCGCCCGCGACAACGGACAGCCCCTGTACCTGCTTGTGGAGAAGATTCTCGCAACGCATGAGCGGCCGAGACCGGCGTGGCCGATGGCGGGAACTACCGGCTACGAAGTGCTGAACGCGATCAACGGTCTGTTTGTGTCTCTGTCCGCGCAGCGACCCATGGAACGTCTGTATAAACGTTTCAGCGGTATGCATGCGGGCTTTGAGGACGTGCTCGCCACCGCCAAGCGCGACGTGATCAGCCACGTGCTGGCCAGCGATATCGAGGTACTCGCGAACCTGTTTTCACGGCTGGCAGAGACTAACTGGCGGACCCGCGACTTTACGCTGCTCGCCATTCGCAATGCACTCACGGAAATCATCGTGTTTTTCCCGGTGTACCGTACCTATGTCAGCGCGCGCGGCGCCCATCCCGCGGACCGGCGCGATATCGACCGGGCTATAGGCCGGGCGCGCCGCCACAATCGTCTGATTGACGCCGGATTGTTCAGTTTCATCGGCGGCGTGCTGACCGCAGACCTGGCCCGACCGGGCTCCGGTTTCAATCGTAATCAGGTGCTGCGTCTCGCCATGCGCTTCCAGCAATATACCGGCCCGGTGATGGCAAAAAGCTTGGAAGATACTGCTTTTTACCGATATTTCCCGCTAATGTCCCTCAACGAGGTTGGCGGTGAGCCGAGCCAGTTCGGCGTGTCGGTGGCGGCATTCCATCAGTACATCCGCGAGCGCGCCGCACAGTGGCCGCATGCGATGGTCTCTACCGGCACCCATGACAGCAAGCGTGGCGAGGATGTCCGCGCACGCCTCAATGCGCTTAGCGGAATACCTAATGAGTGGGCGTTGCGCGTGCGGCACTGGGCGCGGCTGAACAGGAGCCGTCGCACAGCCGCAGATGAGGGTTATGCACCCAGCCGCAATGACGAATACTTGCTGTACCAGACGCTGGTTGGCAGTTGGCCGGCAGAGTGGAGTACTGGCTCGATACCCGATCAGCACGCGCTTGAGGACTATCGCCAGCGCATCGACCATTACATGATCAAGGCGGTTCGCGAGGCCAAGCTTCGCTCGAGCTGGCTGCACCCGGATTCTGCATATGAAGACGCCGTTTCCGGGTTCGTCAACGCGTTGCTGCAGCATCCCGACAACACCTTTGTCGCTGAAATGACGGACTTCGTCGAGCAAATCGCCCCCGCGGGTGCTGCGAACAGCCTTGGCCAGCTGGCGCTCAAATTCACGCTCCCTGGTGTACCCGATGTCTATCAGGGAGACGAGCTGTGGAACCTCAATCTGGTCGATCCAGACAACCGGCGTCCGGTAGATTACGGGCTGCGCACGGCGATGCTCGATGCACTCAGGGCGCGGAGCGGTGACGATCCGGTACAGTTGGTCCGCGAGCTGTGCCGGCACTGGCCAGACGGGCGGCTTAAACTGTTCATGATCTGGAAACTGCTGGCACTGCGACGTCGCCTCGCTGCGCTGTTCAGTGGCGGCACTTACCATCCGTTGACGGTTCGTGGTCATTACGCGGATTCCGTGTGCGCCTACACCCGCGCTTACAATGGATCGCGAGTGGTCACCGTTGTCGCCTGTCACGGTATTGCCAACCTGAGCGGGGGCCTTACCGCCGAGGGGGATGACACCGTGCTTGAGCTTGCCGGGGAGTCTCGTCAGGAAGAACTGCAGGATATTTTTACCGGCACGCGCTTTACCGCGGATGCTGATACGGTCCCGGCTGCCCTGTCGTCGCTACTGGCGCACTTGCCGGTGGCGGTTCTGGCAACAGCGTAGCTTTTACCGGCGTGTCGCCGGATGCCGTGATTACCCTGTGGCCAACCAGTGCGGGAGTTGATCCGGTGGCTGCCCGGTCACTGCGGCGCGGACACAATCCGAGAGGCTGCCGAAGCGTACGCCGCGGCCCGTGAGCCCGGTCGCGTAATGCGAATATTTCCCGGAATTGGTCATCAGGACCGCTGCATTGCGAGGGAAAACGGGTTCGGTGATGGAGCACCAGCAGATATCCGGGATCACTTGCACGCCCGCGCGCTGCAGCTCCTCGATAATGCCCTCTGACTGCGCTGCCGAGAGCACCTGGCGGCCCACTGTAACAATCATCTGCGTGCCCGCGTGGCAGCGCTGTCCCTGAAGAAGCCCGGCGAGCCTGCGGCACTCAGAGAGCGAGGCGTGAGGGCTGCCGATTGCCACCAGGTCCACACTGTTATCTGCCTGGTTGAAATTACGCCAGACCCGCGCCAGATCGTCGGGGGTAATCTGAAACCGCTCTGAGCCGGGCAGAGCAGTGAAGTGCGCCTCGGGCGTCAAGCCCCTCACATGCAGCATGGGAGCGGCGGAGGTCGTGCCAAACGCAGCGCACAGGGCTTTTAGATCGTCCTGCGATGGTGCTGTGTCCTCCAGACCGGTCAACACGGGAATTTGCTGTGGCGATAGCGCTCCCGCCAGCCAACCCAACATGGGCCACAAAGCGTCATCGAAGGTGTCGGGTAGAACCACGTGGATCTCGCGCGCGGGCCGACGGTTGTCAGTGGCATAGACGCCGGTATCTGGAGCGCGCCCGGTCATGGCGATAAACAGATCAAGATAGTCCGGGTGTTTGACGGTGCGCGACCCGAGGACCGAGTTGGCATAGATAACGGCATTGGACTCGGACCAGCCGATGGCCTCACCGGCAAGGGGCGTCTCATCGAGGAGGTAGGGTGCACAGGTGAAAGTGGGCTGGGCGCCCATGGCGACATAGGCGTCCGCCAGGCGGCTTGCCCTGTTACCGAAATCCTCAGCGACACCCTGGAGCGGCCAGTTCTCGCGATCGACGGAGATCGCGTTAATGGTCGTGGGAATGCAGGTCCGGGCCCCCATCTGCTGCATCTTTTCGGCGAAATCGAGATTGGCATCATGCGCGAGAATGCAGCCGTCGATATGTGCCCGCGAGACGGTGATGAGATCTGTCGCGCCCTGCGCTGCGGCCATCAGGCAGAGGACCTCCATGGCGACCTGCTGTGCCTGACCCTGGCGCCCATCGAGCATGGCGCGGTCAGCGTCACTGAGGTTGAGCGCCTCCGTGCCGACGGGTATCAGCGGAATCGTGTGATCCTCAAAGCGCAGGGTGGCGGCGTCAATGGACGCGTGAGATGCCTGCGACAATGCATTGAACAGGGGTGGCGATAAACGCAGGACCACGACCGTTGCGTTGAACAGTCGCGCCGCAATCATCGCACCCAGCGTCAGGATATCTTCCGGCTCGCGAAACACCAGTGCGGCGGGAGCCTTCGCGTTACGGGCAAGCTGCAGCAGTACGCCACTGCCGCTGCACGACCCGCGGGATGTCGGCATCAGAACTATGCGGCCGGCGAGCGGCGTGCCGTGATCGGGATGGTGGGCGTCGATAATGACGCCAGAGTCGGGATCGACGCCACCCCAGAAGCTCAGGCCGTCGCTGCAGGCGACAACGCTGCCTTGCGCGTCGCCGGAGACAAGCACTGTTGCACGCATTTTGCCAACTCCCGGATTAATCAAGGTCACCCACCGTTTATAGTGGCGGCCTCGACAAAAGAGATTAAGGCCGCCAGACGATATACAGCACTATGGCAAACAGGTACAAGCCCTGCGCCGGCAAGTCAATCCGTCTGCTGGCTTACTGACCCATAACACCCGCGGCAGGAAGTACAAGACCAACGCCCAGCCAGACAAACCCGCAGCAGGCGAAAACGAAAAGAATCATGTCACTGAGCTTGCTGTCGCCAACCGGCAATCCCATATGTCTGGCGTGCCAGACAAGAAATACGACGCTGGTCGCAATGAACAGTAAGTTCAGGAACAGAGTGTAATCGACGGCGAAAAATTCGCGATTGGTGACGCTTTTTGCCGCTGCGCTTTCAGGCAGGATGCCGAGTGCCGCGAATCCATAATGCATAAGAAGCGCGCTCGCGACGAGAATAGCAAGGAAAATACCCAGTATGTACAGTGCCATTTGCCAGCCGTAGTACTGCGCCTGAATACGCAGTACCGGCAGTACCACGAGGTCACTGAAGATGAACGCCATGATCCCGGCGAAGCTCACCCCGTTCTCGAAGAGAACAGCGGCAAGTGGAATGTTACCCATGGATCCGATGAAGGTGAAAAAGGCCGCCAGCGGTCCGACCACCGTCTGCAGCAGCACTTCCCAAAAGGCCGGGTGAGCTTTTCCTGAGCCAATGAAAAGCGATTGAAAGAAGCTTTGGGGGACGAATGCTGCGATGACACCAGCCACGGTGAAACCGATGGTCACATCCTTCCATACCATATGCCATTCCATGACATATTTGCTCGCCACCTGACGCCAGCCCTCCCTGCTGCGAATCAGCGTTTTCCAGTCCGGAGGGCTTTCATCTTCATCGCTCTGTTCGGCCTCCCGCGCCTTCTCGCGCGCTGTCTGGGCCAGATGGCGCGGCAAGGTGAGTCTGACCAGCAGCCACATAAGGAGTATGAGCAGGAAGCCTCCCACATATTCACCCACCACGAATTGCCAGCCAAGGAACACCGCGATAACGATACCGAGTTCGATAACGAGATTCGTGGATGCAAGCAGAAAGGCCAGCGAGGGCACCAGACCGGCGCCTTTTGCGAAGAGTGAGCGCGTCGTCGCCAACGCAGCGAAAGAGCAGGAGCTGGAGATGAAGCCAAACAACGCGCCGAGGCCGACACTGGAGGCACCTGATTCTCCCATGGTCCTTTTCATGCCCTCACGCGAGACAAAGACCTGGATCATGCTGCTGACGAGGTAGCCCAGCCCGAATGCCCAGAAAGCCATCCAGAACAGGCCGACAGTGGTTGTCGCCGCATCGTGCCATGCATTCAGAAACTGCTGCATTGTCAGCGCCTATAAAGGTTCAAGGGCGTCTCTGGAGTAGACACGTGACACCGTTGTGCGACATCCGGCCAACACATCGGGCAGTCCGATAAAAAAGGCCGGAAACCCTGGGCGCCCGGCTACATGTGCTTCGTTTAGCCCGCGGCCAGACAGATCGCTCTGCCATGATCGGTGGTTTCCACGAGATCACGATGCAGTGCCATAATGGCCCTCTCGTAATCGTCCTGCAGGACAACAAACTGCATATCCACCTGTCTTCGAGACTGGTGCATCGCCAGTACCGAAATATCGTCCTTGGCCAGTGCGCTGACGGTACGTGCCAGGACACCGGGTATCTGCATGTCGCTGCCGATGGCTGAGACGATGGACACTTTCTGCTGATCCAGTTCGGCACTGGGGTAGACCTCCTCAATACCGCGTCGGATGCGTTTTACCGTTTTCAGGTTGCAAGCCAGGTAGTGCGTTATCGTATTGGCATTGATGTCCTTGGACACAATATGGGCCTTGTAGCGACGCATAACCGCGAGAATCTCCCGGTCATAAACGGCCACCTGCCCCACCATATCCTGATCGAACACTTCCAGCGCGTAGACATTGCGACTGCCCGCAATGATCTCCACGCAGGGCTTGCTGCTGACGTAATCAGACGTCAGCAGGGTACCGGTGTGCTCCGGCTCAAATGTATTCTTGATGCGCAGCGGTATGCCGGACTTGCGCAGTCCTTTGGCCGCTTTGGGATGAATTGCTTCCATGCCGAGGTTTGCGAGCTGATCGGCCACGTCGTAGTTGGTGCGACCAATCGGCACCACGTTATCTTCCCCCACCACCTTGGGATCGGCACTGCTCAGGTGGTATTCCTTGTGGATGATGGCCTCACGCGCTTCTGTGAGCACCGCCAGGCGGCTGAAGGTCATTTCGCTGTAGCCCCGGTCAAAGCTTGCCATCAGCCCGTCGTCACTGTGCGCATAGCCGGTAACGATGGAGATAGTGGTATTGACGTCGACACCGGTCATGGCCTGCAGGATGCGCTCATCCAGAGGCAGGTGTTCTTCGCTACGCCAGGCTGTCAGGTCGATAAAACAGGCGTCAACACCATCGCGCTGCAGCAGTGTTGCGGTGTTCCAGGCGCTGTGAGCCTCGCCGAGGCTTGCCAGCATTTCGCGTACCGTCGCCAGGTGTGACTCCAGCGCGAAATGACCGTGCTGGCACAGCCGCTGCAGGTCTTCGAGACAGCGCTCTGCCGAGGCCAGCCGCTGGTTAATGAAGCTGTTTGCACGCTCCAGTTCATCGGCCTGCGGAAAGAGGGACTCGTTGAGCGCATAGATATCGTCGCGCAGCAGGGCGAATTCCTCCCGCCAGCTGCCCTCGTGCTCGCTGCTGGCGAAGAGCGCATAGACACCGGGGCGTCCGGACTTCTTGTGTTCAAGCAGGCGATTAGTGATGCCGGCGTAAGCGGAAACAACGAAAATGCGGCCGTAGGGGGTATCCCCCGCACCGGCCAGAATAATGTTATCGCGCACCGCCTCGTAGTCCAGCATGGACGTACCGCCGATTTTTTCGACAGTGTGGGTATTCATGGGTCTCCCTATTCTTCGAGAAGCTCGTAGGCACCATCGGCGTTGTGCACTTCCTTGCCGGTGACCGGTGGGTTGAAGACGCAGGCGAGCTTCAGTTCCTTGAAGGCACGCAGCATGTGCTCATCGTGCAGGTTCAGGTTATACAGGGTGCCCGGGGTAATCGCGTACTTCTTGCCATCGGCCAGGGTTTCCACCTCGCCCTCGCCGGAGATGCAGTACACCGACTCCAGGTGGTTCTTGTAGTGCATGCGAAAATCCGCACCCTCGTAAATGGTGGTGATATGGAACGAGTACCCCATATTGTCTTCCTTCAACAGCAAGCGGGTGCTTTCCCAGTTGCCATCGGGTGACACGATCCTGCGATCGGACGTCTCTGCTTCCTGGAGTGTTCTTACGATCATGCTGTGATGTCCTTCTGCTGCGTGAATGTTTGGGTGCTGGCGACGCTCATGAGGCGTCGCGCACTTTGAACAACTCCGTCACAGAGGGCATTTCGTCCTCATTGGCGCAGATGTCGGCGACGGCATTCTCGAGAATGTCGAGGCCGCGCTTGAGGCTGGCGTCGCTGATCGTGAGCGGGCAGAAAATCTTGATGACCTGGTCTTCTGCGCCGCTGGTCTCGATGATCATGTTGTCCTCGAAGCAGCGTGAGGTGATCTTGTCAGCCAGCTCACCACTGACACAGTTCAGGCCCTGGAACATGCCGCGGCCGCGAACGCTGAAATTGCCGTCGCCAAACTTGTCGGCGATCGCGTTGAGCCGCTTGGCGACATAGGCGCTCTTGCGCTTCACGGAGGAGCTGAAGCTGTCGTCCGACCAGAAGTGATCAATGGCAATTTTAGCCGTCAGGAACGCCAGATTGTTGCCGCGGAAAGTGCCGTTGTGTTCTCCCGGCTTCCACTCATCCAGCGATGGTCGCAGCAGTACCACGGCCAGTGGGAGGCCGTAGCCGCTGAGCGACTTCGACAGCGTGACGATGTCGGGCTTGATGCCGGCTTCTTCAAAGCTGAAGAACGTCCCGGTTCGACCGCAGCCAGCCTGAATATCGTCTACTATCAATAGGATGCCATGTTTTTTGCAAACCTTTTCTAGATTGCGCAGCCATTGGGCGGAGGCAGTGTTCACACCGCCTTCGCCCTGTACTGGTTCAACCAGTACAGCCGCCGGCATGTCGATGCCTGAACTCGGGTCCGAGAGCACTTTATCCAGGTAGGTTGTCGTGTCGACGTCCTTGCCCATATATCCGTCGTAGGGGACGCGTGAGGAGCCTCCTAGCTGCACGCCGGCCGCGCCGCGATGATGCTGGTTGCCGGTTGCCGACAGTGCGCCAAGACTCACGCCGTGAAACCCGTTGGTAAAGGAAATGATGTTCTGGCGACCGGTGACGTTGCGTGCCAGCTTCATGGCCGCCTCTACCGCATTGGTGCCGGTGGGGCCAGTGAACTGCACCATGTAGCTCAGGCCGCGGGGTTTGAGAATCTTTTCGTTCAGGGTCTGCAGAAATTCGCCCTTGGCGCGGGTGTGCATGTCGAGACCATGGGTCACACCATCACCGGCGATGTAGTCGAGCAGGGCTTCCTTGAACACGGGATTGTTATGGCCGTAATTAAGAGCGCCAGCGCCGGCGAGGAAGTCGAGATACTCGACACCGTCCTCGTCGTAGAGAAACTCACCGCGGGCCTTGGTAAAAATACGCGGAAACGACCGGGCGTAGCTCTGAACTTCCGATTCGATTTCGTCAAAGATTTTCATGTTGTTTCCTCTTTCGTCCTCTGAAAATTGAAGGAAAGTTGCCTGGCTATCCACCACTGCTGGCAAAAGGCCCGATGCGGACCAGCATTTCCGTGTCGTGCTGGCCACCGAAGTGTGCCTCGCGATCGAAGCCGACTTTGTGCGACAGCTCAGCACCGCGGGCCTCGGCGAATTTGCGGAACAAGCCCCAGGAGGCGGCGTTATCCTCGGTGATGGTGGTCTCCATGAAGCGCACGTCGCGGCACACATGACGATCAACGATATGATCGAGCATTCTCATAGCCAGACCCTGGCCGCGCGCCGCATTGCCAACCGCGACCTGCCATACAAACACGGTATCGGGCCGCTCTGGTATCAGATAACCGGAGATGGCACCGACGATGGCGTTGTCGATCTCGGCAACGACCGACGTGTGGCGGAAATGGGAGCACTGCAGAAGGTTGCAGTAGAGGGAATTTGTGTCCAGTGGAGGACAATCGGCAATGAGCTGGTGAACCGCGGCGCCATCTGTCGCAACGGGCTCCCGGAGGCTTGCAAGCCGGTCGGGGCCATTCGTTTTATCAGGTGTAATGATTACACTCCGTAGCGAATTTGCCTCGCAGTTTACTCCAGTCTCGGGGAAAAAGCCACCGACAGCAGAAAACTTTCCTCTTTAGTGGAAATTTGGGTCATTATCCGGGATTGCTGTTTATCGAGGTCACGGATAGCTTGTGCCAGCGCGAGCGGGCCTCAAAGGCGCTCGATAAACAGGGCGCTACCCGTACCCGCTGCGCCCGCCGCGGAAACGATGCCGCAGCTGAGATCGCGACGCTCCAGCTCATCCAGCAGTGTGCCTGCCATCATAGCGCCGGTGGCCCCCATCGGATGACCCAGCGCAATGACACCGCCGTTGACGTTCAGCTTGTCGTCATCGATACCCAGCGTGCGCTGGCACATGACGCTGGTCGCGGCAAAGGCCTCGTGAATCTCGAACAGATCGACATCGGCGCTGCTCAGGCCCTGGCGCTGCATCAGTGCCCGCGCCGCCTCGACACACCCGGACAGTACCTGGAGGGGATCGGCGCTGACGGTAATACTGGCGCTGATCCGCGCTCGCGGGGATACGCCACAGCGGCTGGCAAGTTCGTTGTCGCCCACAAGCACCAGCGCAGCACCGTCGGCCATGGCCGGTGAATTACCGGCGGTGTGGATATGGCTGATGCTCTCCAGATGCTCGTGCCCCTGCAGCTGCAGCGCATCGGTGCCGGCAGCTCCGAGCTCTGCAAATGCCGGGGGCAGCCCGGCCAGATCGTCTGCGCTGATGCCGGCGCGAATGCACTCATCCTGATCAACCGTGCCCTGCGCCGTGCTAATTGGAATGAGCGATCGGCTGAAATAGCCGGCCTCCCGGGCATGGGCCGCGCGCCGCTGACTGGCGAGAGCGATTGCGTCCGCCGCCTCGCGGCTCACCCCATGCAGACTGGCGATGAGATCGGCGCCGCTGCCCATCATCAGCATTTTGCAGGCGACAGCAAACTCTGGGTCACTGAAGACGCGCGCTTTGTCCGCCAGCATCGGCACCCGCGACATCATTTCGACACCGCCGGCGACCACCGTGTCGGCAAGGCCGGCGTTGATCTTGGCGCCGGCCAGAGCGATAGCGTCGATGCCGGACGAGCAGTAGCGATTCACCGTGATGCCCGGCACCCAGGTGGGCCAGCCACTATAGAGCGTGGCACTTTTTGCGATGTTCCCCGCCTGCTCACCCTGCTGCGTGACACAGCCCAGTATGACGTCGTCGACGGTTGCCGGGTCCAGCCCCGTGCGCTCCACCAGCGCCGCGTAAAGCTGCTTCAGTAACGCCTGTGGCGTGAGTTCGTGCAGCCCGCCTGTGTCCTTCGCGCGCCCCCGGGGACTGCGCAGCGCGTCAAACAAGAACGCGTCTTTCATTCTCCAACTCCTATAACGAGGCTGGCGCAGGTGGTGGTGCTGCCGCCAACGTTGAACGTGATCATATTGCGGGCATCGCGGATCTGGGTATCGCCGGCGCGGCCCGACACCTGGCGCGCGCAGTCCAGAGCCATGCGCACACCGGTGGCGCCGACGGGGTGTCCGAGACCGATAAGACCACCGCTGGCGTTGACCGGAAAACTGCCGTCCCGCGCGATGCGCCCATCCTCCACCGCCTGCCAGCTTGCTCCCGGCGCTGTCAGGCCGCTGTGATCGATGGCCATGTATTCGGTGACGGAAAAACAGTCATGTGTCTCGAGCCCGTCAACGTCCGTTATATCTGCGTAACCTGCGCGCTGGAGGGCATCCCTGAAGGTTGCCTGTGCGTGGGGAAACAGAAGAGGCTGACCCTTGCTCAGCGCCAGCTTGCGCTCCAGCAGCAGCGGCGCCGAATGATGTCCCCAGCCCTTGATGCGCGGTATATCTTCAAGGCGCAGGCCCCGGGCGGTTGCGTGTACCCTGGCAACGTTCTCGCTGGCCAGAATAAGGCAGGCCGCACCGTCAGTAATCTGACCGCAGTCCATTTTGCGCACGCGCCCCTCGATCACCGGGTTCAGTGCATCGTCCTGCGTGAAACAGCCTGGCGGAAAGTCCCAGTTCCGTGTCTGAGCGTTCGGATTATTCCTGGCGTTGGCAAAATTGATCTCAGCAATCTGTGCGAGGTGCTCGGGGCGGATGCCGTGACGCTGCTCGTACTCCTCGGTAATGCGATCAAACAGGAAAGGCCAGGGGAAATCACAGTCCATGGCTTCCTGACCACGGAATGCGGCGGCCCCGAGATGGTCGGCGCCCGTACGGCCATCCACGTTGCGCATCAGTTCGAGCCCGACAACGCAGGCCGTGCTGTAGTGACCCGCTTCAATATCACGCATGGCCCCCAGCATGGCCATTGAACCGGATGCGCAGGCGGCCTCATGACGCGAGGTGGGTATGGACGCTAATTCCGGATACACGTGACCAAAGAAGCCGCCGAGCAGGCCCTGGCCGGCAAACAGGTCGGCGACGAAATTGCCA
This sequence comes from uncultured Alteromonadaceae bacterium, assembly GCA_964613795.1. Classification (GTDB taxonomy): domain Bacteria; phylum Pseudomonadota; class Gammaproteobacteria; order Pseudomonadales; family Halieaceae; genus Chromatocurvus. The sequence goes on from CAZTJR010000007.1 coordinate 63,525, forward strand.
ACATGACCGACCTCTATCTGCTGCGGCTCTATACCGGCATCTGACACAGCACTCTGCAGGGCTTCGCTGAACATGGCGTAGAGGTCGAGTCCCTCACGGTGCCAGTTGCGGGCAAAGTCGGTCTGTGCGCCGCCCAGGATATAGACGTGATTCATGCCGGTGCTCCTCGTTCAGTAACTGACTGCTGTAGCTGGCTGCGCACTATCTTGCCCAGTGGATTACGTGGCAGTGCCTCGAAAACCTCCAGGCGCTCCGGGAGCTTGAACCTGGCGATGCCCCGTTCCGACAGCCAGCTGCACAGGGCATCGAGGGTCGGCGGGGTCTGACCCTCCACGGGCACGACGCAGGCGCAGACCCGCTCAGCGAGAATCGGATCCGGATAGGCACAGACCGCCACTTCGGCCAGTCCGGGAAAACCCTCCAGCAGCGTGTCGATCTCGCTTGGCGATATCTTGGTGCCGCCGCGGTTGATAATGTCCTTGGAGCGGCCCACGATCCGATAATACAGCGCCGGTTCACCGCAGATTTCCACCAGATCGCCCGTGCGGAACATACCGTCGGCGGTGAAGACGTCATCGGCGGCCCCGTCGAAATAGCCATCAAACACCCCAGGACCTGCGATACACAGTTCGCCCGCTATCCCCGGCTGAGTGATCTCTACCCCCGTTTCGGGGTCGATGACACGGGTCATCAGCGTTTTGCCGTCGTCGCCTTCGAACGCCGTGTCCTTCACCCCGAGCCGGGGAAACAGTCTGGCCCGGTGCTCGGCGGAGGGTGCGTTCTGCGGCGTGGCGAACAGGCCAATGCCTTCGTTAGAGCCATAAAAATTGATAACCGGTTTGCCGTACTGCCCCTCGATGACCTCGATCATCGCCGGGGAGAGGGGCACGGAACCGGAGCCGACGGCGCGCAGGGCACTGAAGTCGAACTGCTCCCAGAGCTCGGGCTGCTGCGCCAGGCGGTTGAGCAGCGCCGGGGGTGCGATCGAGAAGTTGATGCGCTCCTGCTGTAGCTGCTGCAGGTAAATGGCGGGATCCAGCGGATGATGCAGCACCAGTGTGCAGCCGAGCAGTGCTGACGGAAACAGGAATCCGCCGAGCGCTGCCATATTGATGAAGGGGAAGGGTGCCAGCAGCCGTTCACCGGGCTGGTAGCCCCCGGCGTTCATGGTCAGTCGACCCTGGGTGATCCACATATTGTGCGATCGCGGCACACCCTTTGGCGTGCCTGTGGTTCCGGACGTCCAGCATAGCGTCACGATGTCGTTGGCATCGATCTGCGGCTGTGACCAGGTCTCGCTGTGGGTCGTTGTGCCTGCATTGAGATCCTGCACGATATCCCATACGCGCACGCCCGGCAGTGCATCCTGTGCCTGCTTGAGCAGCGGCACGCCTCGGCACTCGGTGAGCGTCAGCATGGCTTTCGGCTTCAGCGACCTGGCGAATTCACCGATTTCATGGCTGCCGTACTGCACCGCAATGGGCGAGATAATAGCCCCGAGTTTGCTCAACGCGTAATAAGCCAGCACCAGCTCGGTGATATTGGGCAGCTGCACCAGAACAGGGTCGCCGCGCTCGATGCCGACGGCGACAAGGGCAGAGGCGAGGGCACTGCTCGCTGCATCCACCTCGGCAAAGGTCATGCGACGTTGCGCCAGGCCGGTCAGCTCATGCTTGTTGGGCGGGTCTATCACCGCCTCCCGGTCGGGATGACGGGTCGCATTCGCCGCCAGCAGGCTGTGCAGGGTATCGTTACCCCAGAGGCCGCTCTCTGTCAGTGTTCTGATCCGTTCCTGGCTACTGGTTTGCATGTATCAGGCCTCGCAGGCGCGTTGGTATTCGGTTTCCAGTCTCGCCACCAGGGTGGCAATCGGCAGTATATCGGAGATCGCCCCAACGCCCTGGCCGGCAGACCAGACGTCCCGCCAGCGTTTGGCATCGCCCGCAGACTCGAGAATGTCGATCTCGCCGGCGGCGGGCATCTTGTCCGGATCATACCCCGCCGTTTTCAGGCTGGCGCGCAGCCAGTTGGCCTTGACGCCGGTAAGGGCGTCAGAGCAGACGATATCGGCACCGCTGGCCTCCACCACCATCTGTTTATACGCGGGGTCCGCCATGCTTTCCTCGGTGGCGATAAAGCGTGTACCCATATAAGCGTAGTCCGCACCCAGCACCTCGGCGGCGCGCACGGCGCGCCCGGTGGAGATGCCCCCGCCGAGGACAACAATGCCATCCCAGCTGCGGCGGATTTCTTCCACAAAGGCAAAGCCGGACTGCTGGCCCGTATGACCACCGGCGCCGGCGGCGACCAGAACCAGACCATCCACCCCGGCGCCGACTGCCTTGGCAGCCAGGCGGGCGTCGATCACGTCAGCCAGGACGAGACCACCGTAGGCATGAACGGCATCTACGGCTTCGCGCGGGCTGCCCAGCGCGGTTATCACAATGGGCGCCCTGTACTGAACGGCCAGTGCAAGATCGTCGAGACGGCGTGCGTTCGAGCGGTGCATCATGAGGTTCATGGCCCAGGGCGCATCGACGGATGCATCGACCTCGGTCGTGATGCGCTGCAGCCAGCCATCGAGATCGTCCAGAGTGCGCGCGTTTACCGAGGGAAATGTCCCCACAATGCCGGCCTTGCAGCAGGCGATCACCATATCGGGGCCGGACTGGAGAAACATGGGAGCCTGAAAAACGGGCAGGCGCAAACGCTCAAGGGGACTGGTCATGCGGCATCTCGCGAGGGGTCACTTGTGTTAACAGACCGGAAGTGTAGGTCACCGCTGTGCGTCAGGCAAGGATCGGCGAGGCTTCGGGCGTCTGCGGGACCATCACTTGCATAACAAAACCAGTTGCCTATAATCTGAACGCAAGGGCACCGGCCCGCTGCAAACATTCGGTGTACAGGAGGCGTCATGCACGCGCAACGCACACATCAGGAGTACCCGTCGGTCGAGCAATGCATCGGCGGAGCCACGCATTTTGCCGACGCGCCACAATGGATATACGCGCTCGACAACCCCTACCTGCACGGCGTGTATGCGCCGACTGTGGACGAGATGGATGTGTCCGGTCTGACGGTTGAGGGTGAGCTGCCGTCGGATCTCGAGGGCGCCTATTTCCGCAATGGCCCGAATCCTGTCTACCAGCCAAAGAATCGCTATCACCCCTTTGACGGTGACGGCATGGTGCACGGCGTTTACTTCCAGAATGGCAGGGCGTCCTACCGCAACCGCTATGTCGAGACTGAGGCGCTGCTGTCTGAACGCGCTGATGAACGCTCCATCTCACCCGGTGTCATGGGTCCGTTCGACTACTCGGTATCACCGTTTGGCATCAAGGACACGTCCAATACTGACGTGGTGTTCTTCAATGACCAGCTGGTCACGCTCTGGTACAACGCTGGCAACCCGTATGCACTGGACGGGCAGTCCCTGGAGACACAGGGCGCGTTTGATATTCCCGGACGTCGGCACCGCCGCCTGTCAGCGCATTCCAAGGTCGACTGGGCGACGGGCGAAATGCTGTTCTTCGACTATGGCGACGAGCCGCCATTCATGACTTACGGCGTTGCCGATCCTGCCGGCAGGCTCGTGCATGAGGCTGATATCGAACTGCCCGGCCCGCGACTGCCACACGACCTCGGGTTTACCCGCAATTACGCGGTCCTGCACGATCTGCCTTTTTTTCACAACATTGACGTGCTGCGCAAGCACCGACTGCGGGTGCTGACCTTCCATCGGGATATTCCCACCCGCTTCGGCATCATTCCCCGCTACGGCAAGGGCAGCGAAGTGCGCTGGTTTGAATGCGAGCCCTGCTACATCCTGCACACCAGCAACTGCTGGGAAGAAGGGGACTGGGTGGTGATGGACGGCTGCCGTTCCATCAACCCCATGCCCCAGGCCCAGGATAACGAGGGCGAACTCTCACACATGCTCGCTTACATGCGTCTCGAAGCGAACAATTATCGGTGGCGCTTCAATCTGAGGACCGGGGAAGTGCGTGAGGGTCCGATTGACGATCTCAACACCGAGTTCAACAAGACCAATCCGATTTTTCACGGTGAGAAAAGCCGCTTCGCCTATCATCAACGCATTCCGCTTCTGCATGAGGGCGGCCATACCCTGCGATTCACGGGTCTGGTGAAATATGACAACGAGACCGGCAGGCGATGGGAATATGACTATGGCAACGGCGTCTTCGGCAGCGAGGCGGTATTTGCGCCGCGGGTGGGTGCGGATAGAAGCGGCGCCGAAGACGACGGTTACGTCATCACGCTGGTGACGGACAGCAAGACCTGGAAATCCGATTGTCTGGTATTTGATGCGAAGGACATCGAGCAGGGTCCCGTCGCACGGGTCAACCTCCCGCACCGTGTCCCCTTCGGTTTCCATGCCACCTGGGTCAGCGGCGAGGAACTCTTCAGCGCCTGAATCCCGGCCGATAGATCGCCCTGCGGGCGCGTTCCATCGTGGCGTAACCTGCGTGTGGTTGGATGAGTCAATACAGAACGGGTCGAGTACTCCGGCCCTCACAGTCTACCGGGGGCCGTCATCGTCACTACCGTGAACACCACGTTGTCCACCCGTGCCAATTCCATCAATCGGGCACTGGACGAAGTTGGCGACAAGTGGTGCCTGCTGATCATTCAGGAGGTTTTCTGGGGTATCAACACCTTCAGTGGCATGCTTGAGGCGATTGGCGCGTCCCGCGGAGTTCTTTCCGACCGGCTGAAGTGGCTGCAGCGGGTCGGCTGTTTGCGCAAGGCCTTGCCGGCCGAGGGTAACCGTGGCGGCAGCTATCGCCTGACGCGCAAGTCCATTGACCTTTATGACAGCGCCATGATGGCCGTCGAATGGGAGCGCAAATATTACCGCAAGCCCGCGCTGGATGCTGTAAAGCTGCTCCACAATCGCTGCGGCAAAGCATTTTCACCGCGAATGCAATGCAGAGAATGCAGGCAGTCGGTGGACGGTCGCCAGGTGTCCTACCTGGCAGGACCTGGCGCAACGATGGACGAGCGTGAAAAAAAGGTTCGCCGTCGCTCGTCCATCTCTGTTGATGACGTACCGAGCGAGCGCAGCGTGTATCGTAACCTGATCAATATCGTGGGAGATCGCTGGACCGCCAATCTGATATCGCTGGCATTCCACGGGCATCACCGCTTTGAAAGCTTCCACAGGGAACTGCCGGTTGCCACCAACATTCTCTCTGACCGCCTGCGTCTGCTGGAGCAGGAGGGCGTCTTTGGTAGCCGCGCCTATCAGCAGCGTCCGCGTCGCTTCGAATACTACCTGACAGAGAAGGGCTGGGACCTTTTCCCTTACTTCGTCACGCTGCTGCAGTGGGGCGATAAATGGTGTGATACCCCGGGGCACGGACCACCGATACTTCTGCACCATGACAGCTGCGACAGGCCGCTGAGCGGCGACGTTGTCTGCAGCCACTGCGGTGAGGCACTGAGAGCCTACAATGTCAGGATCACACTGACCTGACCCACCGGCCCGAGATAGTGACGGGAAACGGCTGTCGCTCTCGCCAGTTGTATAAACAGATCTGTAAACTGCAGCGCTCAGAACTTGCGCCAGACACTACCGGAGGAATACCGTGACTGATTATTTCCAGAAGCATGCCGACCTGCTCGACAAGGCGCTTGACGCCTGTGCCAGGCGTTATTCCTGGAGCGCCTGGCCTGAAAATCCAAGCAGCAAAATCCACGGCGAAGAGAAACCCGCCGCTGGCAAGGCAGCATTCGAGTCGCAGCTGCAGGCCGATTTTCCGCTGGACCAGCCAGGCACGACAGGACACCTTGGCGCGGAAGTTTCACCCTACACTCGAGAGCCCCTGGGCGTTCGCTATCCCGCCACGGATGTGCCAGTACTCTATGAGGCCATCCGCAGGGCGCAGCCAGCGTGGGCCCAGGCGTCTCCGCACGAACGCGTTGGTGTCTGCCTGGAAATTCTGCAGCGCTGTGGCGACAATCTGTTCGAGAACGCACACGCCACGATGCATACCTCCGGCCAGTCCTATGTCATGGCGTTCGCCGGCAGCGGCGCCAATGCACTCGACCGCGGCCTTGAAGCGCTCGCCTATGCACACAAGGCCATGGCGGATGTACCCGGAGAAGCCCGCTGGCAACGCCAGTTCGGTCGCGACGGCGTTGCCGACCTGCACAAGCACTACCGTCTCATGCCCCGTGGTGTGGGAGTGGTGATCTGCTGTGCCACTTTTCCCCTTTGGAATACCTACCCGGCGCTGTGCGCGTCGCTGGCAACCGGCAATCCCGTGGTGCTCAAGCCGCATCCAAGCGCCATCCTGCCGGTTGCGCTGGTTGTCAGGACCTGTCGCGAAGTACTCGCTGACGCCGGTTTCGATCCGAACCTGGTATCACTGGTCGCCGATGAACGCGACGCTCCGGCAACCATGTCGTTGCTGGAGCAGCCGGAAACGGCCATTGTCGACTTCACCGGCAGCCCCGCCTTCGGCACCTGGCTTGAGCACAATCTGCCGGGCAGGCTTGTCTACACCGAGACCGCGGGCTGCAATTCCGTGGTTCTTGAATCTACCGACGATCTCACGGCGACAGCACGTGCGATCGCCCAGTCCTTGTGCCAGGCCTCCGCGCAGATGTGCACCAGTGTGCAGAACATCCATGTACCGGCAGAGGGCGTTCGCGTCGGCGGCCAGCGTATTGGCGTGGATGCGGTATCGCAGGCGCTGGTGGAAGCGGTGGACTTCTGGCTGGCGGAGCCGCGACGCACGGCAACGCTTTGTGGCACGCTGTTTGACGACAATGTGCAGGCTACCGTCGATCGCTACCGCGAAAAAGCCGCCACGGACGCGATGATCCTGCGCGACTCTGCGCCCTATACACATGAGGAATTCCCCGGGGCGCGCACGGCAACGCCGCTGATCATCGCCGTCGATCCGGCGCAGCGGGACTGGTATCGGCAGGAGGTTTTCGGCCCTGTGTCATTTGTGATTACCAATGGTTCGCGCGAAGATTGCCTGGCCGACGCCACCGGCAATGCGCAGGAGTGCGGCGCGATTACATCGCATGTCTACACGACGGATGATGCCTTCATGCAGCAGGCCATTGATGCCTATCATGCTGCAGGGGCCTCCGTGGCCTGCAACCTGACCGGAATGCCGATCAATTTTGCCGCCGCCTATTCCGACTACCACGTGACCGGACTCAACCCGGCGGGCAATGCCTGTCTTGCCGATCTGGCCTTTGTTGCCCAGCGCTTTCGTATTGTGCAAAGCAAGGTGATGGCATAAGGGCCGCTAAGGTCATGCACGAGTAGCCAATGGCGTGACAAGTGGCGCCAGGGCGCTACACTGTCGGCGTTATCGAAACATCACAGCGGAGGAACAGCCGTGCAGCAGGCACTCGCCACCATGCTGACCATGCAGAACGCCATGAATACCCGTGTCCATCCCGACTGGCGGAACCAGGGTTTTGCCTGGTACCGCGCCCTGTGGATCGAGTGCGCCGAGCTGCTCGACCACTACGGCTACAAATGGTGGAAAGCACAGCATCCCGACATGCCACAGGTACAGATGGAGGTGGTCGATATCTGGCACTTCGGACTCTCGGCACTACTGGTTGAGAATTGCGATATTCCCTCTCTCGCCGCGCAGCTGGACGCACAGATACGGGCGCATGACATCGCCGAGCCGGACCTGCGTCTCGCCACTGAAAACCTCGCGCGTGATACGCTGGCGTCCCATGCCTTTTCGCTAACTGCCTTCCTCGACGTGATGCACGCCGCCGGCCTCACGCTGGATGCGCTGTACGCTGCTTATGTCGGCAAGAACGTGCTGAATTTCTTCCGTCAGGATCACGGGTATCAGGAAGGGCGCTACCGCAAGGAATGGCGGGGGCGCGAAGACAACGAGCACCTGCACGAGCTGCTGGCGAATCTCGACAATGCCAGCCCGACCTTTCCCGACGATCTATACGCCGCGCTGTCGCAGCGCTATCGCGAAGCTGCCTGACCACGCGCCGTGTCGTCGCACGATCTTGAGGCCTTCTCCACTTCGGCACTGGCGAAGCGCCTCCAGCTTCCCATACAGCAGCTATTCGCCACACTGCGTGATTACGGCTGGATAGAGCGACGCGCGGACACCTGGACACTCACACCCAAAGGGGAATTTGAGGGTGGTCAGTATCACACCAGCAAACGCTATGGCCGCTATATCGTCTGGCCCTCCTCGCTGGCGGAACATCCTCTGCTGCTGGCGATAGAATCTAACCAGCGCATTACCGGGGCCGCATTGTGCCGCTACTATCCGCACCTGCGACCGCGAGAGGTCAACCGCGCATTGGCAGAGCTTGGCCTGCAGCAGCATACGCTGATGGGATGGGAGCTGACGCCGCTGGGCCGGCACTTCTCGGGGCAGCAGGAAGAAAGCGATGATTCGGGCTCGCTGTATGTGAGCTGGCCACATGAAATCATCGACGACCCCGTGGTGCACCGCGAGCTGAGTCGTCACTCGGCGCACGGTTCATCACCTGTACCTGTAGACGACAGTATTGCACCGGACCTGTTCTCATCGCCTGCGCAGGCAGGGGCGCAAGGTTACCCTGCGGTGGACGGACACTGTCTCACTACGCCTCTGCAGATGCAGGTCTGCAACTGGCTCTATCTGGCACAGCTCGCACATGCGCATAGACGCGACTTGCCCACAGAGGAAGAGCTGGTCGCTGATTTCTACCTGCCGGCTGCAGCCGTCTATATTGACTGCTGGGAGGAGAACGTTCCCGCTACGGAGCTGAGTGGACGCCTGCGCAAACGGGAGTGCTACGACGAGCTCAAGCTGCGCTATCTCGAGGTCAACGCGCGTGACGCGGAGCGCCTCGACGAGGTAATCGGCCGTCGCCTGCTCGCCTATGGTGTGCGTTACTGAGTAGGGTCCGGGCGGACGCGCTCATTGATCGCCGTGGCGAGGTGCACGTCGCGCTCGGTAATACCGCCGGCGTCATGGGAAGTAAGGGCAATGGACACGCGGTTGTACACATTGCTCCATTCCGGGTGGTGGTCCATGGCCTGGGCGATCAGGGCGATGCTGCTCATAAAGCCCCAGGCCGCTACAAAATCGTCAAATTCGAGTTCACGCACGAGCATCTTGTCCTTGCGCTCCCAGCCGTCGAGTCGCGCCAGCGCAGTGGTCAGTTCCGCGTCATTCAACAGTGCCATCAGGCTATTCCTTGTGCATACCGGGTTGATTCAGCGGCGTCTCAGCAAGACGCCACATTCCATGTGCTCAGTGTAGGGAAACTGGTCGAACAAGCCAAAACGCGTCATATCGAACTGATCCCTTAGGCCCATAAGGTTGTCGCGCAGCGTCTGCGGATTGCAGGATATGTACAAAATATTGCGAAAACGGCTGACCATATCGAGCGTTGCCGCATCCAGGCCAGCTCGGGGGGGATCGACAAAGACGCTGTCCAGCCGGTAGGTATCCAGCGCCTTCGGCAGCACCTGCAGACGACGGAATTCGCGCTTTCGGGCCAGGGCCTGGGAAACCTCCTCCGCAGAGAGCCGTATGATGTGGGTATTTTCGATCGCGTTGTCTTCCAGGTTGTACTGTGCGGCGCGGGTAGACACCTTGGACAGCTCTGTGGCGATAACGGCACCGAAATGGCGTGACAGAGGCAGCGTGAAGTTACCATTGCCGCAGTACAGCTCCAGCAGGTCACCGCCAAGCGTCGACGCACAGGCACTGGCCCACTCAAGCATCGCCGTATTGACCAGGGCGTTGGGCTGCGTGAAGGCCTGTTCGTACTGGCGATAGCGATAGGGCCTACCATCGACCGTGAGCGTTTCGGTCACGTAGTCGCTGCCGATCACGGTCTTGCGCTTGCGGCTGCGCCCGATGACGGACACCTCGAGCGCTGCTGCCAGCTGCTGTGCCTGAATTTCCCAGGCGTCGTCCAGCGGGCGGTGGTACACCAGCGTTATGAGAGTTTCCCCGGCGAGCGTTGACAGGAACTCCAACTGGAATAGTTTCCGCCGCAGCTCAGGCGAGGCTTTTATGCGTAGCATAAGCTGCGGCATCAGCTCTTGTATCGGCGCACAGGCGATCGGGAACGCATGAATCGGCACCGGAATCCGCGGTGCATCCGGATGAAACATCGCGTAGAAGCTGTCCTCTGCCTCGTGCCAGACGCGGAATTCTGCGCGCATGCGAAAGCCCTCGGGCGCAGAAGGGAAAACCACGGGGGCTGGCAGCGACAGCTCAGAGAAAAGATGAAGCGTCTTTTCAACCTTGCGTTCAAGCAAACGATCGTAGTCGGCAATAGGAGGATTATCGTGCTGCATCGTCAGACTCAAAGGCAGTTTGGAGGCTTCGGCAGGCCTGCGATCTTGCTCGCGAGCTTCGCCGGCGAGCCCGGGAACAGGCGCAGGAGGTAGAGGCTACTGCCTTTTTCCCGGCCCAGCTCTAGGGCACAACTCTTAACCAGCGGGCGCATGGAGGGCGAGCTGTCGTAGCGTTTATAATAGCGCCTCACCAGGTCGATAACTTCCCAGTGCGCCGGCGTCAGCGTGATATTTTCCCGCGCGGCCATCATCCGGGCCGCCTCGGGGTTCCAGGCATCCAGGTCGCGCAGAAATCCGTCGGCGTCAACCGCAGGGGGGAGGGTTTCCACCGGATCAGAACCAGGCCCGATGACGGCTGTGCTGCTCAGTCAGCGCGATGAGACCCGCGATATCAATCGGCGTGATTGACCGGGCACACTGTTCAGAAAGCCCGCGGCCGGCGAGATCATCGTCCAGCACATGCAGCGCGACGCCAGCTTGTTCCCACTTTTCATGCCAGCCGCCTGCCACGGACGCGATCCATGCGCCGTGCCCCACGAAAACAACGGCGTCACAAGCCGTCAGCTGGCTGACGCAGCGCTGACAGTCCGCATGGTCTGGCAGAAGGTTGACTGTGTGCAAGGTCATCGTCAGAAACTCAGAATATGATCACAGCGTGCATGCAGCTCGCGTATGGCATCGGCGTCGACCGCTTTCACAAAGTGGGGCAGGTCATGCGACAGACCATATGCCGATAATGCGACCGCATCGGCAAATACCTGATCAATGTCATACAGGGGCATGGAATCAATCATGCGTCGAAGGTCACGGCGCCCCACGCGTTGACAATCTGCACCGGGAGCCAGTTGCAATACCCCTGCACCACTGAACAGAACGCTTACAGGCTGATCAAAGGCTGCATAGGCGAGAACCGTATCGACTCCGGCCCGGGCCAGGCTGGCGCCCAATGGCGCGTGCTGAAGTACGAAAAGAAGCTGTTTTTTCTGCACGTGCCTGTCAGCCTCCAAAGGTCAGCACGCGATCCGCTGCGTGGGTTGCCGAGATCAGCTGTCCAAGGCCGCCGATCCTGAAACCCTCAGCCAGCGTGGGGTGAAGTTTGCTGTCGGACGGAAGCTCATCCGTACCGGCAACACCACGCTGTATCGCGGATGCCACGCAAAGCACCAGTTCGACGGCATGATCTGCAGCCAACCGCTGCCACTGGCGCTGTATTGCGATCTCGTCCTGCGGCATGCACAGTGTTGCGAGACCAATTGTTGTCGCGGCGTCGGAGAAAAATACCGTGTCCAGCTGATGACCTCTGCGGATGATCGCGTCGGCGACGCGCACCGCAGTCAACAGGCATTGCCCGTCGGACGGAGAGGATAGCGCAAGCAGGGTATATTGCATGGTGGGGAGTATAGACAAAAAAACCCCGGCCATGGCCGGGGTTTACAGGCTAGTTGGCGTTGCTATCAGTCATCACCACCGAGTGCCGTCAGCAGATGAAGCATGTGAATGAACAGGTTGTAGATGTTCAGATACAGACCGACCGTAGCGCGTATGTAATTGGTCTCACCGCCGTGAATGATACGGCTGGTGTCGAACAGGATCAGCCCGGACATGATCATGATGACCGCAGCTGAGATCGTCAGCGACAGTGCCGGTATCGCGAGGAAGATATTGGCAATCATCGCCACCACCGCCACGATCAGACCGACCATTAGGAATCCGCCCATGAAGGAGAAATCCTTGCGTGTGGTCAGGGCGTACGCAGAAAGACCAAAGAACACCACGGCAGTGCCCCCCAGCGCCTGCATGACCAGGGCGGGCCCATTCGGCATTGCCAGGTAATGACTCAGCATGGGGCCAATCGAGGCACCCATCACGCCGGTGAAGGCAAAGATGGCGGGCAGGCCCTTTGCCGTATCGGCCATTTTGTGGACAACAAACAGCAGACCAAAGCCGACGAGTGTAAGAATCAGACCCGCCCCTGCCGGAAGTCCCATAGCCATGGAGATACCGGCGGTAAACGCGCTGAAGAGTAACGTCATGCCCAGTAGCATGTAGGTATTCTTCAATACCTTGTTTGTGCTGACAGCATTGTCAACACCACTGCCTGCCACGTTGTAGACACTTCTATTTTCCATCACTGACTCCAGATTGTTACTGAATTCGGACAAACCGACTGATGCTGGCCATCCGCCTTTGAGACACCGCTGATGAACGGCAGTTCCCGACGACCTGTCGCCCGGGGCAGCACCGCTGTGCGTCCCTGCGTCTGGCTTTAGGCTGAAAGGATAGCAGGCTTTAGCGTCTGCTGACATCCATTTGGCGGCGTGACTGGCCGATTCCGCGTACCCGATTGCGGTACAGTGGACCGGTGACGTATTGTAAAAGGCCATTCCCTGAACGATGGTCAAGCCCATGTTTTCACAATTCACGTCGGTACAGACCGCGGCAGCAGTTTTTCTCGCTTCCCTTACGCTGATTTTTCCTGCGCTCTGCCACTCGCAGGGCTCCGCAGACGGCAGGGACGTTTCGTACACCGTCGACGGCCAGAGCTACGAGGGTTATTTTGTGCCTGCGACCGACAGTCGCGGCCTTGTTCTGTTGATTCACGACTGGGACGGCCTGACGGCCTATGAAAAGCGTCGGGCAGACATGCTGGCAGATGAAGGTTACAGCGTTTTTGCAGTCGATCTGTTCGGGGAGGGCATCCGCCCCGAGAAAGTAGAAGATCGACGCCAGCATACCGGTGAACTCTACCGGGATCGCGACAAGATGCGCGCCATCATGCGCGGTGCACTGACCGCAGCGGGCGGGGAGGGCGCCGATACGGACAACGCGGTTGCCGCGGGCTACTGCTTCGGTGGTGCAGCGGTTCTCGAGCTTGCGAGATCAGGCGCGGCGTTGCGCGGTTTCGCCAGCTTTCACGGCGGTCTCGGTACGCCTCAGGGCCAGGGTTACGGCGATGTCGCCGGCGAGGTTCGTATCTATCACGGCACCGCTGACTCTGCGGTGACCATGGCGGATTTCGCCGAACTCGCAGAGCGCCTTGAAGCCAACGATATCCCTCATCAGATGATCAGCTACGGCGGTGCACCGCACGCGTTTACCGTGTTCGGGAGTGACCGCTACCGCGAGGACGCAGATCAGCACTCCTGGTCCTCCTTCATGGCGTTCCTGGAGGAGCGCCTGCGGGGGTAGCTTAAAAACGGCTAGCTTACAGCCCGCTGCCGCCCGAGACGATCTACCGCCCAGCTCTGCTGGGCCATCCCCCTTGCCTCGGCGATCTCTGCCTCGGGAATGTTGGCGATGACGTGATCCTCCAGGGGATCGTCATGGAAGATATACAGGCGTGAGGCAAGCTGGGCAAAGGGCAGCGATGCTTCGCCGAAACGCTCACCGTGGCCCTGGGTCGAGACAACCACGCCATTGCCCCAGTCCTGACCGCTATCATTGTTCGGGTTGAAAAAGTACGCGCGCATCACCTGTTGCTGGTCCAGCGCAACGCGTACCAGCGTTACCGCATGCCATCCAATAAAGCAGGCCTTGCTGTCAGTGATGGCAATACCCGCCGGTTGCGGATGGATTACCGGCTGGTTGCCGTTGAACATGGGGTGGAAGCTGCAGTAGAAGCGACGCAGGAAGGAATCATAGTCAAACAGGGCGCCGGTGGCGACGTCGACTGCGATGACGAAGTCGCGCCCCACCCACCAGCCGTGGAACTCGGGATTGATCCATCGATGTGGATCCTCACGGCGGTCGCTGCAGAGTCGTCCCATTTCACTGTAGACGCGGTCCAGGTGCGGAACCAGAATCATGGACACTGGATCCGTGTCCAGCGGAACCTGACTCACCAGGCCCGCAGGCAAGCCGTTGGAATCGATGGTGACCCCTTCAAAATGCATCTGGATATTGTCATAGCGCGCAGCCTGGGCGATGAGATGCATCAGGTAGTCTGGATCGTTGTATGCCCACATGGAAATTGCGCGCGCCGATTGGCAGGTCGGGTTGTTGCCCTGACCGACCCCGAGCGGCAGACCGAGAAGATTGATCACGCCGGCGAGAAGGTGAACCCGCGGCGGCTGCGCGGTGCCAAACACCGCAGACAGCCGCTGCGCGTTATCCGCCGACAGCACCAGGCTGATCTGCCGCCACAGACTGGGCGCCAGAGGGGCAGAATAGAGCAGCCCCCGTTCGAGCAGCATAGCCAGCCCGTAAACCGCCTGTGCGGTCTCCAGGTGAATGGCCTCACGGATGAGAGCCGTCACCAGCTCGTTGTAGGTAGCGAACACGTCCAGACCGGTACTGCTAAGGCCAAGCGCACCCGGCACCAGCGGCTCCTGATCGTTGTCCAGCAACCAGCGCACGAATGCGGCGTGATAATCCGAGCACAGACCGACATCGTGCATCGCCCGGGCAAAGCCGCTCGCTTCCTGCTGCAGCGAGGCATTGTCCATTGCCGCCAGCCGATCCCGGTAAACCGCAACCCCTGGATCATCCTGACATCCCTGAGTGGGTCCGAACAGGGCGCTCGTGAGTCGATCGGCGCCCAGCCTGGCCTCGCCGATATCCCCTCGCGGCTGCGACAGTACCAGGGCAATCTGCGTGATCATGGCTCGCACGTGACTCACCTGAATTGGTCGCTGGGCGAGAATACGCCAGATTTCGTCGATCAGACTGCCAAGAATATCCTCGAAGCCGACGTGCTCGAGGATATAGCGGAACAGTCGGTCGATAGCCGGAGCCAGGTCGCCAAGACGCACGCGAAGCGTTTCGTCGCCGGCGTCAAACAGCCGATTGAGATTGAGCGCCAGCATCTGCGTGAGAAAGTGGCGTGCAATCTCAGGTGAAATACCCGCATGCTCGTGTTCACCCCGGGCGACGGACAGCAGGCGCAGGTGACTGATGCTGTCCAGCATGACCGTCGTCGGCCCCCCGGATTCAAGCGTGCTTTTTACCAGCGACGGCAGCAGCGATCCCGGAGCATCCCAGTCGCTGCCGGCAAACAGCCCCGCGCAGTCCAGCGCTGCGGCACGCCGGTAAAGTCGCTCGGCACCATCCTCCAGCGCAAGCAGCTCTGCGGCGAGTTCAAGCACCGGTTTCTGACAGCGCGGTCTGGTGACCGGACCAGCCTGCTGCAGCCGCGCGACGGCGTTATCGAATTCCTCCTCGAGGCGCTGCACGTCAATGCCGCCTGCCGAGCTCATGCGGGCCGCCCGCTGCGCTTGTAAAACATAGGATTCAATCTCTCTTCGCTATCCGATGATCGGCGACTGTTAAACGACGCGCTTCCGGCGTCGTGTCGCGGCAACAGTATGGGTCAAGTCCACCGCCATTGGGAACCGTGGCAAACGCGGACGCAATGTGCATGGTGTACCATCGGGCAGTAATCGAGGGGCCATGCCACCCGATTCAGTGATTCATCATCCTGTGGGGCTGCCCCGACAGCGGGAGCAAACATGAGCGTTTTATTATCAATTCTTGACCTCGTGCGGGTGACGCAGGGCAGTGATGCGGCAACGGCGCTACAGCGTGCCGCAGACCTTGCGCGTCACGCCGAAACTCATGGTTTTCACCGGCTATGGTATGCCGAGCACCATAACATGCCGGGCATCGCCAGTGCCGCGACAGCATTGTTGATAGGGCATGTGGCGCAGGCAACGCGCGCTATACGGGTCGGTGCCGGCGGTATCATGCTGCCGAATCACGCTCCGCTGGTTATCGCAGAGCAGTTCGGCACGCTCGCTCAGCTGTATCCGGGGCGCATCGACCTGGGCCTCGGCAGGGCACCGGGAACCGACCAGGCCACGCTGCGCGCGCTGCGGCGCAGTCCAGCATCGGCAGACACATTTCCGGATGACGTCCTCGAACTGCGCGACTATTTCTCGAATAACGCCGCAGACCAGCGAATACAGGCGGTGCCGGCAGCGGGCACGCAGGTGCCGCTGTGGATACTCGGATCAAGCACCTTTGGTGCCGCAGTTGCCGCGGAGTTCGGGCTGCCCTACGCCTTTGCATCGCATTTTGCACCGGCGCAGCTGCACCAGGCTCTGCGTGTCTACCGCGAAAACTTCAAGCCATCCGGGCAGCTGCAGCGGCCTTACGCCATGGTGGGTGTGAACGTGATAGCGGCAGACACTGATACCGAAGCGCGGCGGCTGGCGACGACCCAGCAGATGTCTTTTGTCAACCTGATTCGCGGCACGCGCGGGCTCAGCCAGCCGCCAATCGACTCCATCGAGGACTACTGGACGCCGGCGGAGCGCGCCCACCTGCAGCAGATGCTGGCCTGTTCCGTGGTGGGCGATGCGGCGTCAGTGGCCTCCGGTCTACAACGACTGGCGGCCGAGACCCAGGCGGACGAGCTCATGCTGGTAAGCGACATCTTTGACCATAAGGCGAGGCTGCATTCGCTGACCCTCACCGCGAGGAACTGCAGCAGGTCCGGGCTCGACAGTAGCGGGAGCGCAGTAGACCTTGCGATGGCTCCCGGCGGTGTCAGGACCGCGTGAACGACCGCCATTCCCGGGCCTGACGTGGCGACCACGGGAATGAGGTGGGCGGCGCAGGCGTGTCTGTTTTATCAATCGCGTCGGTAACGTCCGACCAGGCGATTCATTCCCTTGATGTGTGGCTCCACTTTCGCCAGCAGTTCCCACAGCGTGAGTCCCTCCTCTAGCGGCGTGTCGGTGTCCAGGGCAAGCAGCCAGAAATAATAGCAGTGCTCACCGTGTCCCTCCGGAGGCATGGGGCCACCGTAGCCCAGATTGCCGAAATCGTTCCTGCCGACGGTGTAGTCATCGCTTGCCTTGTCCAGCGAGCTGACGCTTCCGGGAATGTTGTAAAGCACCCAGTGCGCGAATCCGTAGGTGCCCTGACCGCTTACAAGCGGCGCATCCGGATCATGGCATATAAGGGCAAAAGACCGGGTGCCCGGGGGCGCATCACGCCACGACAATGGCGGGGAAATATCGTCACCCTCTCCGGTGTAGGTGGTGGGGATGTCGTTCCCCTGCCCGAAAGCGGAACTGGTAAGCTGCAGCTCGGATAGCGCAAAGCCCATGCCGATACACTCCTTGAAAGAACCTCCCCAGAGTATAACCGCGGACTCCCCGGGATGAGCAAGCGGCCTGTCGGTTTGCGCGAGCGTGCACCAGCTCCGCCTTCTGCGACCGATCATGCCTGATCCGTGACGATGGGCTGCATTCTTGGTTTCACCGTGACCTGTTTAGGGTCCTCTGCTATCTTTTTTCTATGATGCCTGGCGCGCCGCCGCCGCAGATGGCGTCCTGTGGAATGGATGTGTCCGGTCCGTGCCAGCACCGCATGAGGGGTTTGTAGACCACGCCCTTGAATCAGCGACCAGCATCCCAAGGTCTTCTTATCGGGGGAGACTGTGCGTTGACGAGAGACGCCAATGCACAGGATCACTGCGATCGGTTTCAACAGACAGGCTGCTGCGCAGGGACGGGCGTGCAGCAGAGGTTCTCGAATTGGAATTTGAATGAGGAGGCCATGTGCGCTATTGCGACGACTTTCCCTACGATGTAAAGGAACAGCGACATCGCGAAATCACGCTATCGGACGGGACGCGGCTCGCCGCGCGAATCTGGCTGCCGAACCGGGCTATGGACACGCCTGTACCCGCAATCCTCGAATACATTCCCTATCGCAAGAATGACCGGACGGCCTGGCGAGATTCGCTCATGCATCCTTACTTCGCGGGTCACGGTTTCGCCTCTGTGCGCGTTGATCTGCGCGGCAGCGGCGATTCGGACGGCGTTCTTGAGGACGAGTATCTGCAGCAGGAGCTCGACGACGGGGTAGAGGTGCTGCAATGGCTCAGTGAGCAGCCCTGGTGTAGTGGCCGTGTTGGCGTTATCGGTATCTCCTGGGGTGGTTTCAACGGACTTCAGCTGGCTGCGATGCAACCGCCCGAGCTCGGCGCTGTTATCAGCGTATGTTCCACTGACGATCGCTATGCCGACGACGTGCATTACATGGGCGGTTGCATGCTCGGCGACAATATTTCCTGGGCGGCGCAGATGTTTGCCTATAACGCGATGCCCCCGGATCCGGTGAATGTTGGTGAGCGATGGCGGGACATGTGGCTACAACGGCTTGAGGCCAACGAGCCTTGGCTGCTCAACTGGATGCAACACCAGCAGCGGGATGACTACTGGCGCCATGGCTCCATTTGTGAGGACTGGTCGCGGGTTCACACTCCGGTCATGGCCGTTTCGGGGTGGGCGGATGGATACTCCAACGCTGTATTCCGCCTGCTGCAGAATCTGCAGGGGCCAAAGCAGGGCCTGGTCGGTCCCTGGAGCCATAAGTACCCGCACATTGGCGAGCCGGGGCCTGCAATCGGGTTTTTGCAGGAATGTGTTCGCTGGTGGCGGGAGTGGCTCGCCGGCGAGGATACCGGTGTCATGACCGAGCCGATGCTTCGGGCCTGGATGCAGGACAGCGTTCCGCCGGTGACCCGCTACGCACATCGTCCCGGGCGCTGGGTAGGCGAGCATGAATGGCCTTCCCCGGCGGTAGAGAATCAGGCGTATTACCTGCGGCCCGGTTACCGCCTGTTGCCGGAAACAGAAGCCGGGGCGGGGGCTTCGGCCAACCCCGACGGCAAGCCGTTCATTTCCGTAAAATCACCTCTGAGCACCGGCCTGTTCGCGGGCAAGTGGTGTTCTTATGCAGCGACCCCTGACCTGCCACATGACCAGCGGCAGGAGGATGGCGGTGCCCTGACGTTCGACAGTGACCCGCTCGAGGCAGACATGGAAATCCTCGGCGGGCCTGAACTGGAGCTGGAGTACGAGGCCGACACAGCGGTGGCGATCGTTGCGATACGGCTGTCGGATATTGACAGTGATGGTCGGGCGACGCGGGTAACCTACGGCGTCCGTAACCTGACTCATGGCGATGACAATCACACGTCGCCAGCGCCGATCGCCATCGGCGAGCGCCGCCGCGCCCGCATCCGCCTGAATGACATCGCCCAGCGTTTCCCGGTGGGGCACCGGATCCGGGTGGCGATTTCCACGAGCTACTGGCCTCTGGCATGGCCGGCGCCCGAGCACGGCAAGCTGAAGGTTTTCACCGACACCTGCCGGCTCAATCTGCCGGTGCGCCAGCCGCGGGAGACTGACGCGGCCATCGGCTTCGAACAACCTGAGTCTGCCCGCCCGCACAGGGTGGAGCAGCGCGGGACGGCTGACCACAACTGGCACGTCGTGTACGATCTGGCGGCCGACCGCCACACCCTCATTGTCACCGACGACAACGGGCTGCAATATCTAGCCGACGCCGATCTGCTGCAAAGTGACGCAACCGAGGAGCGCTACTCCTCGATTTCGGACGACTATGGCTCCATCGAGGCCGAAACGCAGTCGCGCAGGATGCTGATGCGCGGTGAATGGCATTGTGTGACGCAAACCCGCATACGGGTCACGGCCGATGCGGCGTATTTCTACCTGGTCGCCGAACTAGACGCCTGGGAGGGCGACACACGCATCTTCAGCCGTAACTGGGACACGCGTATTGCGCGGCAGTGTGTATAACATCACGCAACGTGGCACAGACGCCGAGGCTCCATCAATTGAGCATTCAACGTGTCCGCTGCGAATCCTTTCCCAGGGCACGGAAAATCCAGATAAAAAAGTAGGGCGCAAAAATAACGACGAAGAGGGTTATCGAGGTAATGCCGCCAAGCACCCCGATGCTGATCGCTTTCTGCGCGCCAGAGCCCGGCCCCGACGCGAAAGCAAGTGGTAAAACCCCAAGGATGAACGTCAGCGATGTCATCACGATGGGCCTGAAGCGCCGTTCTGCGGCTTTGTAAGCGGCATCGTAAGCGTTCATGCCCTTTTCAAAATTGATCTTCGCAAACTCCACGACGAGGATGGCATTCTTCGCAGCCAGCCCAATGGTAATCAACAGCCCAACCTGGAAGTAGACATCATTGGCCTGGCCGGCGAGCCAGGTGGCCAGCGTCGCACCAAAAATGCCAAGCGGTACCACGAGGATGATCGAAAGCGGTATCGCCCAGCTTTCGTAGAGTGCGGCGAGAATGAAGAAAACCGCGAGTGTGGCAAGCGCGTAGAGCAGGCCGATATTCGTGCTCGCCTGCCTTTCCTCATAGGAAACACCGGTCCAGGCCACCTCCAGCCCCTGCTCCAGGTTGTCAGCCAACTGCAGGACTTCCTGCATTGCTTGCCCCGAGCTCACGCCGTCCGCCGGCGATCCCTGGATTTCCCGGGAGGAGCTGCCATTGAATCGCGTAAGCTTCGGCGGTACGTAGGCCCATTCTCCGGCTGTGATTTGCGCGAGACTCACCATGCCCCCGCTGGTATTGCGAACGTACCAATCACCGACATCGTCGGGCATCATTCGATAGGGCGCATCGGCCTGGACATAGACCCGCTTGATCCGCCCCTTTTCAAGAAAGTCGTTCACGTAGGTGCCGGCCAACGCTACACCCAGCGTCTCGTTGACAGCAGCAAACGGAATACCCAGCGCCTGCGCCTGCAGATCGTCGACCTGGAGATCATATTGCGGTGAATCCGCAAGCCCATTGAAACGCACCTGCGTGAGCAGCTCGCTTTGCCTGGCGAGTTTAAGCAGGCGGTCAGTGGCGTCGGAAAGGGCGTCCTGACCAAGACCGGCGCGATCGATAACCTGAAACTCGAAGCCACTGGCATTGCCGAGCGCACTGACCGGTGGTGGTATTACCGGGAAGATCCTGGCGTCGCGCACGCCCGAGAGAGCTCGCATTGCCTCGCCCTTCAGCCTGAACACACTGTTGCTCTCGCCGCGTTCGCCCCAAGGCTTCATTTTTATGAAGGCCAATCCCACATTCTGGGCGCGACCCGCAAAACTGAATCCGGCAGCCGCAAACATGCCTGCAACGGCGTCGTTCGATTCATTCAAGTAAAAATCCTCGATCTTCTCCACTTTCTCAAGGGTTTGTTCCAGCGTTGAGCCCGGTGGCCCGGTCAACAGGGTGAACATGAAACCCTGGTCCTCATCCGGCAGGAAAGCGGTGGGAATACGCACGAACATCAGTATCGAAGCCGCGATGAGTACTAGAAAAAGCAGCGGCAGCAGCACTCTGTTGTCCAGCAATGCGTCCATGAGTCGCTTATGGCCATCGCGCAATTTGGCAAAGCCGCGATTGAAATATCCGAAAAAGCCGCTGTAGCCCGTGGCCTTGGCTGAGGTCAGGATGCTGCCGCACAATGAGGGCGAGAGCGTCAGTGCGATAAACAGTGATATCGCCATCGCGGCAGAAATCGTGACAGCGAACTGACGATAAATGATACCGATTGATCCTTCGAACAAGCTCATCGGCAGAAAGACCGCCCAGATAACGAGGGTGGTTCCAAGGAGCGCACCGGAGATTTCCTGCATTGCCTCACTGGCAGCCTCCTTTGGCCCGAGCGCGCTGTCTTCCTCGAGCTTGCGCTCCACGTTTTCCGTGACGACTATCGCATCATCGACCAGCATGCCAATGGCGAGCACCATCGCAAACAATGTCAATACATTGATTGAGAAATCCACGAGCAGGAGAAACCCGAAGGTGCCAAGGAGCACGATGGGAATAGCGATGGCAGGAATAAAGGTCGCACGAAACGTCTGCAGGAACAGGTAGATGACTAGCACGACAAGCACGATGGCAATGCCCAGGGTAAGCACGACGTTGGCAATCGAATCCCTGATGTATGGTGCATTATCGATAGGGTAGACGACATGCAGATTCTTCGGGATGACGTCTTCAAAATCGCCGATGCGGTCCTTGACTGCCTCGATCGTTGTCAGCGCATTTGCACCTGCCGCGAGTTCGATCGCAATACCAGAGGCCGGCTTGCGGTTCCAGCGGCCGATAATATTGTAGCTTTCAGCACCGATCTCGATGCGCGCTATATCCTCGAGCGTAACGTCTGAACCGTCCTCTAATACCGTGAGCAGGATGCCGCCGAACTCCTCCGGCGTGGACAACAGCGACTTCGACATGATGCTGGCATTGATTGCCTGCCCGCTGGCGAGCGGCACACCGCCGATGGCGCCCGTGGCGAGCTGCACATTCTGCTCTGCCAGTGCCGTAACAACATCGCTGGCGGTAATACCGAAGCTGTTCATTCGCCGGGGATCCAGCCACACGCGCATGGCGTGCTCGGCGCCGAAGGTCTGTATGCGCCCGACGCCATCGACACGACTCAGCGGCTCCTGGAGAGTTGAGGCCAGAAAGTCGGAAATGTCGTTGCGACTCATCGAGTCGTCGCTCGAATAGAAGCCGGCGATCAGTGTAAAACTGCTGCTGGCCTTCTCTACTGGTACGCCAAGCTCCCTGACGACTGCCGGGAGAGATGAAAGCGATTGCGACACTTTGTTCTGCGTCTGCACCTGAGCAATGTCAGGATCTGCCGCCGGCTCGAAGGTAAGGGTGATCGTGGCACGGCCCGATGAAGAGCTGTCGGATTTGATGTATCGCAGGTCATCGATTCCCGTAAGATTCTGCTCGATCACCTGCGTCACGGTATTTTCGAGTGTTTTAGCAGAGGCACCCGGGTAGGTGGCGGTAATGGAGATCTGCGGCGGCGCAATCTCGGGATACTGCTCGACAGGCAGCGCTAGAAGTGAATACACGCCGAATGCCATGATAAAAACGGCAATCACCCAGGTAAAGATCGGCCGCGCTACGAAAAACTCCGAGAACACGGGCTAGCGGCCCTGCGGCGGATCAAGATCCACATCGATTCGCGTGGGTTCGATGGGCGCCCCTTCGCGCAACGCCATTGTGCCTTTGACGATTACTCGGTCGCCAACGTCGAGGCCATCCAGCACGACCCAGTGATTCCCGTAAGCTGCGCCAGTGCGGATCGGCTGCCTGTTCGCCCGGCCATCGGCGTTGATGGTCCAGACGGACTTATCTCCGCCTTCACCGATGTTGACCGCTTGCTGGGGGACGATAATCTGTGGCCGCCCATCGACTGTATCGATAGCGGCCCGCACAAACATGCCGGGTACCAGCCTGGTATCAGGATTCGGAAATTCCAGGCGCAGGCGGATTTCGCCCGTTGCCGTGTCGGCAACCGGGTCGGTGGCGCTGAGCCTGCCCGTATGTGCGTATAACTCTTCAGAGTCGCCAGCATAGAGTCTGATCTGCAAGTCCGACTGCGACTCGCCTGTATCTTTCGCAATGCGCTGCCATTGCTGCAATGGCAGCGCATCGGCAGCCGGCTGCGTAACATCGACATAGACCGGATCCAGCTGGCGCACTACGGCAAGCGCGTTTGTCTGGCGAGCCGTTACCAGACCTCCCTTGGTCACGCTGGAGGGGCCTATGTAGCCGCCGATCGGCGCCAGGACCCTCGTGTATTCCAGGTTGAGTTTTGCCAGGTCGACGGCGGCCTCCGCCTGTTTCACCGCCGCTCTTGCCTGTGCCACCCGAGCGCGTGCATCGTCATAACTCTGCTCGTCGATCAGGTCGTCGCCCACGAGCTTGTCGTAGCGAGCTTTGAGGGTGCGCGCGTTCTGCAGCTCTGCCTGCGCATCCTGCAGATTCGCCTTCGCAGTCTGATGCTCGGCCTGGTAGCGTTCGGCATCTATCTGGAAGAGCTGCTCACCTTTCTCTACATACGAACCCTGCTCGAACAGGCGGGACCGTATAATGCCGCCCACCTGGGGACGGATCTCGGCCACCTGGTAGGGAACCACTCGCCCGGGCAATTCGCGAGTCCGGGGAACACTAACGGACTCGACCTCGACAAAATCGACCTTCGTCGGCGACGCCTGCTGCTCGGCGTCCGGGCCGGACGCTGAGTCGCTCTGGCCGGTTTTCCGGGCTTCTTCACTGCAGCCCAAAAGCATGAAAACCAGGGCGAGCGCGAGTACCAGGGTAGAGCGCCCGGACTTCCGAGGGACCTCGTCGGCCCACACTGTGCGCCACTTTGCCAACTTGACCGCGCTTGCCCTCCCTGCAGTGGTTGCGCCACCGCGCTTTGCGCGCGAGCTTGAATGCAGAGTAAGAACCATAGTAAAGATGGAATGAAGTATCAATTTCAGGCACGGGCGCCTGGCCCCGCCGCAGCGCGGCGGCCTGCTTGCGCGGGTCAACGGCTGTACGTCATAGGCTCTCGGCTCATGACGCCGATTAGTCGGACAAGCCGAGATTAGATCTGAATTTGAGCCGAGATTGGATGGCGCGCCCGGAGAGATTCGAACTCCCGACCACCTGGTTCGAAGCCAGGTGCTCTATCCAGCTGAGCTACGGGCGCGTCGGTGAGAAGAGTAGGGGTATTGGCCGCTGCGGTCAATCACTGGATGCGACCGGCGGCGGCGAGATTACCAGTGCGGTCGCTTCGGCTTCCCGTAGCAGCGCATCGAGGTCCGTTTCTCTGGCAGAGCGCATGTGGTAGCGCCGCTCTGGACTGCACGCTTTCTTCTGCGAAGTGTGCGATCGCTGCGACGCGGGACGCCTGTCATCCGGTGCTACCATTCATAACTGTCTAACCTAATTGACACTTTAGCGTTGCTCCTCTATAACTGCAGCATATTCATCGGCAAGAGACCGGACTATGTGGCAAGCCTTGAAGAGCTTCCTGTGGACGCTGAAGATAGCGCTTCCCAAGGTCGCTGTCGGCTGGATGTTCGCGCTGCTCACCATCGACTTCAACCGTGTTGCCATTGTTGAAATGGGCGTTGCGGCCGTCGTTGTTACCACGCTGCTATCCATTCACTATTTTATCGCGCCGTTTCAGGTAATAGCCGGTCGCATCGCCGATACCCGGCCCATTCTGGGCTATCGCCGCACGCCTTACCTGATCGGCGCCAGTGCGGTTGCCAGTCTGCTGTTTCTCGCCCTGCCGAGTGTGACATTCGCCATGGGGGAGGGGTCGTCCGTAGCAACAGCTGTGGCGGTGGTACTCTTCGTTCTATTCGGCCTGTGCATGGCCGTAATGGCCGACAGCTATCATTCGCTTGTCGCCGAGACGACCAGCAAAGACACCCGCGCGGGCGTCATTTCCGTGGTATGGATCGTAATGATCCTCTCGACGATACTGGCCGCCGTCGTCATGAACGCCGTGCGACCGGAGTTCACGCCGGAAGCCATGCAGAATCTTTACAATATGACACCCGCGATTGTACTCGGAACCGTGCTGCTCGGGGTCATTGGCGTTGAACGCCGCATGAGCCTGTCGGAACTCACACAGGCGGCGAGCCGGGCGCGCGCCATGGCACCGCCTGGCAATCCCCTGGCATCCGCAGCACGGCTGGTCGCGGGGAACCGGCAGGCACGGTTTTTCTTCGTCTTCGTGGCGTGCGCGATCTTTGCACTGTTCCTGCAGGAAAGCCTCATCGAAGTCCTTGGCGCTGAGGTATTCGGTGCCGGAATACGGGAGACCACTCGTTTTCAGCCGATATGGGGCGGCGGTATTCTTCTCGGTATGCTGGGAATGGGCCTGCTCAGCGTCTTCTATCGTGCGCCCAAAAAAACGCTGACGCTGATCGGGTGTGCCGCTGCCTCCGCCGGGTTCTTTCTGCTGGGCGTCATTGCTCTGCTGCGCCTCGAATTCCTGCTGGTGCCCACCCTTTTCGTGATGGGGATCTGCGCCGGCGTATTCAACGTCGGTGCGCTGGCCATGATGATGGACATGACGGTGGAGGGCGCCACCGGCCTCTACATGGGGCTCTGGGGCACGGCCCAGGCCCTGGG
>CAZTJR010000007.1:89663-107132 GCA_964613795.1 uncultured Alteromonadaceae bacterium
TGGAGGGCGCCACCGGCCTCTACATGGGGCTCTGGGGCACGGCCCAGGCCCTGGGGATGGGCGGCTCCTCGGTAGCTGCGGGGCTGCTGCACACCTCGCTGATCGGAAGCGGCCTGCTGGAACCCCAGTACGCCTACTGGATTATTTTCTCTCTTGAAGCCTCGGTGCTCCTCGGCGCCGCCGCCATACTGACCCGCGTAAATGTCGCCGCCTTCCAGCGCATGGCAGTGCGGTCAGTCGAGGAGAGCACCACAGACAGCGCGGTGATTCTCGACGTCGCAACGGCTAACGCGTAAGCACTTGAACCCATTTTCAGACAGGCTGGATTACCGCTTCGATGATCGCGTCGCCGTGCAATATGATGCGCTGCGTGGACATCCACCGGAAGTGTCCCCGCGCATTGGAGAGGCCATTGCCAGCCTCGCCGGAGCAGGGGCCCGCATTCTCGAGGTCGGTGTGGGTACCGGGCGGATTGCCCTGCCTACGGTCTCTGCCGGCAGCGATGTCGTCGGCGTGGACCTCTCCGCGGAAATGCTTCGCGCGCTCGCTGGAAGGGAACAGCCGAATCTGGCGCTGGTCCGCGGCGACATCACCCGACTCCCTTTCTGCAGCAACGCCTTCGATGCTGCCGTGTGCGTTCACGTGCTGCACCTGGTGGATTCCAGGACAGTGCTCGCCGACCTGCTGCGCATGGTCAGGCCGGGCGGCGTCATTTTCCTTGGCAGGGACTGGGTCGACCCGGCATCCTTTGCCGGTGCCCTGCGCAATGCATTCCGGCAAGCCGTCGTGGACCTGGCGGAGTCGATTGATTTTCCCACCGGCGCGCGAGGCCTGGTGCAGCAACTGGGCGAGCTCGGTGGCGAACCGGTGTACGACGGCGAGGAGCAGGTCGCCGTGGAGTGGCAGACTGCACTGAGTCCGCGCCAGGTCCTGGACGGCATTCGCTCGCGGGATGATGCCGAAAGCTGGGTTCTGCCCGACGATCTGCTGAAGCGTGTCATGTCCCGGCTGGACGCCTTTGCGGCCGATCACTGGAGCGATCTTGACAGCAGCCAGGGCGTGACGCGCCGCTTCGTCTACTCTCGCTTCAGGGTCCCGGACAAGCGCCCGGGCGGATAGAAAAAGCCAGGGGCTTGGCTGGAAGAGGGGGGCGGCGCCAGGCAAGCCCCCCTGCGTCGTCAGAACTGAGCGCTCAAACGAAGACCATAAACCCTGGGAAGTGGCATGTGAAGCAGATAACCGCGCCCCGGGGCGAAGCCATCCGGGTTGCCCAGATCTACCACTCGCTGGCCATTGGTAATCTCATCGTCATCGAAAACGTTATCAACGTAGGCAATGAGCCGGTAGCGTGAATTCTCTATGCCTGCACGCAGATTGACCCGCGTGAACTCGGGCAGATAATTGAGATTGGATTCATCCAGGTAACGCTTGGAGCGGTATAGCCCCGTCGCCCCCGCAAACCACTCATAATCGCTGCCACCCATCTGGCCAAACCAGTCGACAGATGCGTTGAACGCGTGCCTCGGGTTCTTGCCTACGTAGTTGCCCGAGAAATCCGCATCGATATTGCCTGCTTCGGCCTTGTTCAGGGCAGTGGATCCCTCGCCGGTCTGCGTAAAGCGCTCAAACACTGCATCAGTCCAGGCGTAAGCAGCGGATATCTGGAAATTGTTGGTGACCAGCCAACTCGAGTCGAACTCGAGACCCCAGACCTCGACCCGCGCGGCATTGGTGATACCTGGTATCGGCGTCACGCTGCCCGGCGGCTGTTGTTGTACACCAATCTGCTGATCCCGGTAGTCGTTGAAGTATAGCGCGCCGTTCAGCCGAAACCGATTATCCAGCCACTCGGTCTTTGCACCAATCTCGTAGGTGGTGACAGTCTCCTCCTGATAGCGCTGCCCCTCGAGAATAACCGCCTCATTGGCAGCGAATCCGCCAGGCTTGAAGCCCCGAGTGATCGACGCGTAGTACAGCGCGTCTGCAGATGGCGTGTATTCCACAAGGGCTCTCGGCGTGAACACCTGGCTCTTCACCCGGTCCTGGTCAAAACAGTCATAGGCAACATTAGGATACTTCCGGGACTGCGGCACGTCGCGGTCGTCCGTCTCCGGGGGGCAAAAAGATAGAGGTACCTGTTGCTGCAGACTGACCTGCTGTCGCGACCAGGTGGGAACCCGGTAGTCAATGGTGTCCTCGGAATAGCGTCCCTCGCCGGTGATGCGCCATTGATCGTTCAGCTGGTAGCCCAGCGAGAAGAACACCGAATAGTGCTCCGTTTCGCGGGTTTGCGGATTGTTGGGCTTCGCACCTGGATTTGGCGCGGTAGCGAGATTGAACGGCGGTCCTCCGAGCAGTGAGTCGGGATTGCGCATCCAGAAGAGGGACGCATTGTCCAGCGTGGACTCCTCGAGGTAGACAGCAGCGCCGCCGATCCAGCTGAAGGGGCCATGCTCACCGACGTGCCTGATCTCATGCGACTGGTGCTCGAACTCGTAGTCGAGGAGATTGATGGTCGACGTGGAAAACGAGAACGGATCTGTCGCCGGGTAATCCGTGTAGTCCGTGTCCGAGCGGTCGGAGCTGTCGTTTTTCATGAACCCCGCCAGGTAGGTCAGTGTGCCGTTCCAGACTTCGTAATCCGCCTGGAGAGTGCCGAACCGCTGGGTCTGCTCAAGACCGGGAAAAGGGGCGCCCGTTGCAGGGTCGAGGGAGAAATCGATATCGCGCTCGCTGGCGTCGAGCTTTCCCGTCACCACGCCCCGTGTGCAGGCCTGCAGCACTGATGCCGGAACGCCGTCGAGGTCAGCGGGGCAGGGCTGACCCGGCGATCCGGGAGGGCCAGCACTGAAGGTTCCACCAGGTACGGGCAACCGGTCATTCCAGGTGACCAGCGCCGACGCCGGTTGGCTGTACTTTTCATCGCTCTGCTGATAGCGCGTGTAGACCTTGAAGCGGTCAGTTGGCGTCCAAAGCAGGGCCAGAGAGCCTGCAAGGGACTCTTCGGTGCCGACGTCGGCGCCGGTATTCGGATTGTCGTAAAAACCATCAAAATCATGTTTTGCTACCGAAGCCCGAACAGCGAGCACATCCTCAATAATCGGACCGGAAATCCCTGCGTCGAGGGTGCGCCTGCCCTCGTTGCCAACCTCCACACCGGCACGCCCCTCCCACTCGAAGGTTGGCCGGCGCGTCACCACGTTAATGGCACCGCCAAACGCGTTGCGTCCATACAGCAGGGTCTGTGGTCCTTTGACGACTTCCATGCGTTCTACATCGAGAAGGCGGGTATAAAGCGCGCTGGATCCACCGGCAATGCTCAGGTTTTCCGTAGAGGCGTCAATGTAATCGATAAGAATGGCGACGCTTGGCCGGCCGCGCTCATTCTGCATGCCCCGCATGGCGGGTCGCGTATCCTGCACAAAGCCCCCGATGTCGAAGGTAACCCCCGGGAGAAGCAGGGCGCTGTCGCTCAGCGTGTCAAAGCCCTGCTTCTGCATCTCGTCAAACGTGAGCACACGCAGGGAAAGAGGCACGCTCTGGCTTTTTTCCTCCATCTTGCGTGCCGTTACCAGAACCTCCTCCAGTCGATCTGCCTCGCTCGAAGCACTGTTCTGTGACTGTGCGGGCGTGACAAATCCCAGCAGGGTGGCACTCAGGGCGAGCGGCACAAGAGCGTGGCGAGTCTGCGGATGCGTCTTTTTCATGAAGTTTCTCAATTGTGGAGGGTAGTAGCGCCCCGCCGGCAACTTGGGCAAGGGCCGTATACGAAGGCCAGGGAAGCTTACGAAGCAGACAGAGCACGTGTCAACCCAGCTTGACACATTGTTTGATGCCGACGTGGCACAAGACTTGGTTGCGACAAGAGGATTTGGGACAATCCCGCAACACGTGCAGCAAATGGTAGCAACGCACATGATGACGATGCGCCGCAGCGGACCGCAAAGATGGCGGATGCTCATCCTTACGCTTCTGGTCTGCAACGGGCTTCCGGGCGCGCTTTTCGCCGCAGAGTCCAGGGCCGGGGATGCGCTGTCGCTGGCGGCAGATTTTCGTTACCGGGCCGAATCCGTGGATCTGGCCGACGCTGCCGAGGATGCGCTCGCGTCCACCCTGCGCTCGCGCCTGACACTGGCGGGTAAGCCGGCTACTGGGTTGTCCTGGGTGGTGGAGGTCGATGATGTGCGCGTGGTCGGCGCGGAGCGGTACAACTCCACAGGTAACGGACAGACCCAGTACCCGGTCGTGGCAGATCCGGAAGGTACTGACCTCAATCGGGCAGCGCTGGCCTGGGAGCACACTGATGTGAGCCTGCGCGCCGGTCGACAGCGGATCGTACACGGCAGCGAGCGCTTTGTCGGCGGGGTGGCCTGGCGCCAGAATGAGCAGACGTATGACGGGCTGCGCGGCCAGTGGCAGCTCTCGGATACGACATCCCTTGATGTGTCCTATGTTGCTTCCGTGCGCAGGATTTTTGGCCCCGACGACGGCGCCCAGCCTGCCAGCTGGGACGGAGACAGTCTGTTTCTAAGAGCTGTGTGGCATCCCACAGACGACATTGAACTGCGTCCCTTCGCCTATCGACTCGACGTCAACGCCGATGCCGATTTCGCTCCACCCGTCACCGTCGATAACAGCACCGACACCGTGGGCATTGAAGCCGACTGGTCCGTGGGCCCCCTGACAGTCCGCGGCGCCTATGCCCGTCAATGGGACCATGCTGACAGCACGCTGAACTACGCGGCCAACTATTCTCTGGCGCAGGGCGTCTACAGCTTTGGCACGGTGCAGGTCGAGATCACTCGCGAGGTCCTGGGCTCGGACCGCAACACCGGCTTTCGCACGCCGCTTGCCACGCTGCATAAATTTCAGGGATGGGCCGATGTTTTTCTCAACACGCCCGAGGACGGCATCGAGGACATATCGCTGGCATTCCAGGGAGGCGTGGAGAATCTGACATGGCGCGTCGTAGGACACCGATTCGCGGCAGAGCGGGGAAGCGCCGGGTATGGACACGAATTTGACATCGACGTGAGCTGGCAGATGAATGAACGCCTGTCATTTCAATTTCGTTTCGCGGCCTTTGACGCGAATAGCGCTGCGGCCAGACAATACCAGGATGTCCGCAAGGCGTGGTTAATCGCACGATTCGTACTGCCGTGACCCATGCGGCCGAGCAAGTGCGCTCGATCAACTCTCCCACAGGACGATGTCATGACGGAAACTGCTACCGGCCAACCAGCGTGGTGTCTGGACGATTTTACACAGCCCGCTGCAGCGACAGGCACCGGCACCACGTGGCGCTGCTTTACCGATCAAGTAATGGGTGGCGTGTCAAGAGCGCAGGCGAGTCATGAGCAGCTGGCTGGAAACGCGGCACTGCTTCTGCGGGGAGAGGTAAGCCTGGCCAATAACGGGGGCTTCGTGCAGGTCGCGCTGGACCTGTCACCGGATGGCGGGTTTGTCGATGTGTCGCAGTGGTCGGGCGTGGCGCTGACAGTGCGGGGAAAAGAACAGAAGTGGCACGTTCATCTGCGTACGGCAGATTGTCGGCGTCCCTGGCAGAGCTACAGGGCGGGTTTCACGGCCCCCCGGGAATGGTCGACGGTCTGGCTGCCGTTCCCTGCCTTCGAGGCCCACCGACTGGAGGCACCGCTGGCAACGACTGCAATGCGCCGACTCGGCATTATAGCCATTGGCGAGCCCGGGCCGGTTGAGATTGCGGTGGCAAGGGTGGAGCTGCGCGCCAACTAGCCATGGGCGTGCTCAGCAGGCCTGGTTTCTTCAAGCCCTGAATGACAGCTATCGCACAAGCCGTGCAGTTCAAGCTGCTCCTGATACAGGTGAAATCCTGAAGCGCGGGCCTTCTGGTTCAGCCGGCTGATCTCGGCATCGGCAAAGTCCATTTCGCGCACAATGCCGCAGCCGTCGCAGATCAGGAACTGTGTGGCAGCGTGAGGATGGTCGCAGGCCATATGCCGACAGGCCATGAAGCGATTGGTGGAGCGAAGCTTGTGGACAACGCCTGCGTCGATGAACACGTCGAGCATGCGATAAACGGTCATTACCGGCAATTCCTCACCATGATCTGCACGATAATGATGCGCGAGGTCGTAGGCTGAAATGGGGCCGCAAGCCTTCAGTAGCGATGTCAGCAGACGCTTTCGCTTATCCGTCAGTCGCAGGCCCTGATCACGACAGGCGCGCTCTGCGCCGTCAAGGGATTGCTGCACCAGTTTGCCGCTACGCTGCTGTCCACTCATCCCGGGATGTTATCGCATAACCCTGGCGTGATTCCAGACTGACACCATCGTCAAGCCAGCGACAAATCAACGAAGATGAACCCTTGCGCATGGTCTTCGCTCAGTCTATTTTCGATACAGATCGTCAATGGCGCGCAGGTATATTTCAACCATGTCGTAGTAGCACAACCGGTAATGAGGGGAAATCGCGTGACCGTGAACACTGATCTATGGGGCCTGCTGCCCAACGAGGCGGATGAGAGCCGTCAGCGACGGCGGGCGATCGACGATCCCGGCAGCTACCACGGTGACATTGCCGCAAGCGAGCTGCACTGGTTTGACGGCGACGGCTGGTTAACGCGGAGCCCTTGCGGCAGCTGGCAACGACTGACGGGGAAGAGCGACGTGCCTGCCGATGACTGGCGCCCGTGGCAGCAGGGCCTGGACGACCGCGCCGCGCCGTATTATCGCTGGTTCGTGGGCGCTGAGACGAACGCGTGCTTCAACGAGGTTGACCGACATGTGCTGGCCGGGCGGGGCAGCCACACCGCGATTGTCTTTGAGGGGGACCGCTGGGATCCGTCGCGCAATGACGGCAAGGGCGGCCCCGTTCACGAGGAGCACATCAGCTATCGGAAACTGTTGCGTGAAAGCGTGCTGCGCGCCCAGGTACTCTCGAACCTTGGCCTTTCCCGCGGTGACCGTATTGCCTTCAACCTGCCGAATATTCTAGAGCAGGTTTATTATACGGAGGCGGCAAAGCGGCTAGGCATAATCTACACGCCGGTGTTCGGCGGATTCTCTGCCAAGACCCTGTCAGACCGCGTTTTCGACGCCGGCGCCCGGGTAGTGGTCACCGCAGATGGCGGCTATCGAAATGCGGAGATCGTGGCTTACAAGGAAACGTTCACCGATCCGGCGCTGGACAATTTCATACCGCGCACCGCGGCCCTTGCGTGTTTCGAGGCAGTCCTCGACAGCTGCGATCTTGGCGATGCCCGGGCACGGATTGTCGACGCCGTGCGCGCGGGTGTCGCCGGCGAAATCACTCTTGAGCGCAGCGATCTCATGCGTGAACTCGGGGCGGCGTTGGCAGCCGAGGCCGGGCTGCCCGCGGAACGCTCGGCCGCCCTGCGCACCAGCGTCGCCCGGGAACTCGCCGGTGTCGGTCACGCCGTGGACCAGGTCATTGTCGTGCGCTACACCGGCCAGGATATCACCGTGCAGCCTCGCGACCGCTGGTCGGACGATCTGGTGACAGAGGCCGCGGCAAACGTGCTGGCGGAAGCCGGTGCAGCCGGGTTTGAGGCAAACAGCCTCGACGCACTGGATGACCTTGCGGACCGGGATTACTGGCAGGCCTTCAACGCCAGCCATCGCGCTGAGCCGGTGCCCGCGGACTGGCCACTGTTCATCATCTATACTTCGGGCTCCACCGGGAAACCGAAGGGCGTGGTACATACCCACGGTGGATGGCTTGCAGGTCTTGCGCATACCATGCGCATGGTGTTCAACGCCGGGCAAGACGATCGCCTGTACGTGGTCGGCGATCCGGGCTGGATTACCGGGCAGTCCTATCTTATCGCGGCGCCCCTGGCCCTTGGCATGACCACGATATTGTCCGAGGGATCACCGCTTTTCCCGCACGCCGGACGGTTTGCCTCAATTATTGAGCGCCAAGAGGTCACCATCTTCAAGGCGGGCTCGACCTTTCTCAAGGCCGTGATGACCGATCCCGCCAGCGTCGATGACATGGCTGCCTACGACATGAGCGGCGTCAAGGTCGCAACCTTCTGCGCGGAACCGGTGTCACCGGCGGTGCAGCAGTTCGGTATGGAGCGCATCTGCCCGCGCTACATCAACTCCTACTGGGCGACCGAACACGGCGGCATGGTGTTTTCATGCCCCTGGGGCGATATCAGGGAGCTGAAGCCGGACGCCCACACCTGGCCCCTGCCGTGGATACAGGCCGAAGTCCGCGTTGCCACCGAAAGCGATACCGCGGGCCGGGCCATCGCCTGGCGCCGGGCGGAACCCGGTGAAAAAGGCGAACTGGTCATCACGCAACCCTACCCCTACCTGGCACGCACTATCTGGGGGGATGCCGAGCATCTTGGCAGTGACGACTGGCGCGGCGATATAGAGCGCTTTGCCGAGGTGTATTTCCAGCGCTGGAGCGATGGCCTGGCCTACACCCAGGGCGATTATGCGCGGGAACACAGTGACGGCGGCGTGACCCTGCACGGGCGCTCCGACGACGTCATCAATGTCTCCGGCCACCGCATCGGCACGGAGGAGATCGAGGGCGCCATCCTCCGCGACAAGACGCTGCGCAAGGACTCCCCGGTAGGCAACGCCGTCGTCGTCGGTGCCCCCCATGATGAGAAAGGCGAAACGCCGGTGGCCTTTCTCGTGCCGGCGCCGGGCGCACGCCTTGGCGACGACGATTTCTTCCGGCTGCAGGGTCTGGTGCGCAGCGAGAAAGGGGTAACGGCGGTCCCCTCGGACTTCCTCGTTGTCTCTGCAGTGCCCGAGACACGCTCCGGCAAGTATATGCGGCGCACGCTGCGCGCCCTGCTGCTGGACGACCCGCTCGGCGACCTGTCCACGCTGCGCAATCCCGAAGTCGTGGATGAGATCCGCGATACGGTTGCGGGCTGGAAAGCCTTCGGGCAGCTGGCCCAGGCACGACAGATCGTCCAGAGTTACCGCCATTTGCGGGTGGAGACCCACAATATTCCCCCTGGGTATCAGGTCGCGCTTCTGGTTATAGACTCACCCCCCGTGAACTCGCTGAACGAGCGCTCGCTGGATGAGCTGAACACGGTACTTCAGCATATCGGCCATCAGGACAACATCGAGGCACTGATTATCACCGGCGCCGGCAGCGCGTTCGTCGCCGGAGCGAACGTCAAGGAGCTCCTTGAGGTGGGTGAGGCGGGCGACCTGGAATCTGCGCAGACGCCACCAAATGCGGCGCACACGGCATTCTCTCTGCTGGAGAACCTCGGCAAGCCGGTAATTGCAGCGGTTAACGGAGCCGCATTTGGCGGTGGCTGTGAGCTGATGCTCGCCTGTGCCTGCGTGATCGCCGATCGCCATGCGCGCTTTGGACAGCCCGAAATCAACCTCAACCTGCTGCCGGGCTATGGCGGAACGCAGCGCCTGGTTCGCCGCCTGTACCAGCGCCGGGGGGAAGCCGGTCTCATTGAAGCTGTGCGCATGATCGCCTCTGGCCGGGCCATCGATGCGCAGGAAGCGATGACTGCAGGGCTCGTCGACAGCGTGGTGTCGCGGCAAGGCCCGGTCGAAGCGGCGATGGCCATGGTGCGTGAGTACCTCTCCGGTGACGGTCCGCTGAAAAAGGCGATGGCTCAGCATGCGGCCTACCTGGCGGCGCGGGAGGAAACCCTTCCCTTTGAGGATCGCCTGCTGCAGGACCCTCGCCTGGCACCGACACTCGCGCAGCTGCGGGCCGGCGGACGGGGGCGCTTTCTTGAGCGGATTCTCGATGCGGTGAGGTTTGGCGCACGGGAAGGGCAGGCAGCTGGTCTCAGGCACGAGGCTCAGCTGTTTGCCGAAGCCGTGTGCGACCCCTCTGCCGGCCCCGTCGGCATCAGTGCCTTTCTGGAGCGCCGTAGCTCGCCGCTTCCTGTCAAGTTTACGGACGTGCCACCAGATGCCGACGCGGCGCTGCGCAGTGAGCTTGAGGCCCGGGGTGATCTGCTGCCGCTGGACACGCCTTTCTACCCTGGTGTTACTCCGTTGCCACGGTATCAGTATGGCATGGGCGTGGCCAAGAGCTCGCGGGATGGCGCACCCGCGCACGGCGACCCCGCGGATGCCGAGCACCTGCTGGTATTCCCGACCCCGGCGCCGGGCCCGAACGAGGCACTGGTGTACGTGCTTGCCTCGGAAATGAACTTCAACGATATCTGGGCCATCACCGGTATCCCGGTGTCGCCCTTCGATGCCCGTGACGCAGATGTGCAGGTCACCGGCTCGGGCGGCGTTGCCATGGTTGCTCAGATGGGAGAAGAACTGGTACGCGAGGGTCGCCTTGCGGTAGGCGACCTGGTCACCCTCTATTCCGGCCAGAGCGAGCTAGTGTCACCGGACCAGGGTCTCGACCCCATGGCGGCGGATTTCCGCATTCAGGGCTATGAGCGCAACGATGGCAGTCATGCCCAGTTCCTGGTGGTTCAAGGGCCGCAGATGCATCGCAAGCTGCCGGGACTCACCATCGAAGAGGCCGGCTCCTACGGCCTGACCCAGGGCACCATCCACCGCGCACTGTTTACCACGCTGGCCATTCAGCCGGGGCGCCGCCTGTTCGTGGAAGGCGCTTCCACCGGCACGGGCCTTGACTGCCTGCGCATGGCCAGGCAAACCGGCCTTTCTGTTGTCGGCATGGTGTCGTCGGAGGAGCGTGGCGAGCGCGTGCGACAGCATGGCGGTCAGCCAGTCAACCGACGCGACGAGCGCTGGGCCGGGTGTTTCACTCCCGTGCCGGACAACCCGGCTGATTGGGCGGGATGGAAACAGGCCGGCGAGGCCTTCGTCGATTTTGTGCGTAAGCAGGCCGGTGGCGAGATTGACTATGTGGTGTCCCACGCTGGGGAAAACGCCTTCCCGCGCTCTTTCCAGGCCTTGGGGGAGGGTGGCGTGCTGGCCTTCTACGGTGCTTCCTCAGGCTACCGCTTTTCGTTCATGGGCAAGGCCGGAGCCAGCACCCCGGCGGCAATGTTCAAGCGCGCTGGCCTGCGTGCCGGCAACACGCTCCTCATCGTTTACGGACCCGGCGCGGATGACGGTATTGTCGATCCCGTCGCCATTGAAGCCATCGAGGTTGGCTGTGCCCTGGGGGCGCAGGTTGCGGTGCTTGCCGATACCGCCTCCCAGCGTGAATTCGTAACCTCGCTTGGCTTTGGCACACGGCTGACCGGCGTTGTCAGCATTGATTCGATCGCCCGCCGCCTGGGCGAGGACTTCGACCCGCCGGGACCCTTCCCCCTGTTGCCTGATGCTTTCAGCGAATCGGCGGAATTCAAGGAAGCCGTGCGACGCTTCTCCGATCGCACACTCAAGCCCATCGGCTCCGCGGTGGCCCCGCTGCTGCGCAATACGCTGGACAAGCGTGGCCTGCCGGATGTGATCTTCGAGCGCCCCGGACGGGATGGCCTCAGCCTGGCCACGGCTCTGGTCAAGCCCAACGTCGGCAAGGTGCTATACGCCGAGGATCTCTCGGGCCAGCGCCTGTCCTTTTATGCGCCGCAGGTCTGGATGCGGCAGCGACGCATCCTCATGCCCAGCGCCGAGATCCGCGGTACCCACCTCAATACGGCGCGGGAGTTTGCCGAGATGCAGGAGCGTATTGCCGCTGGCATGGGGGATGT
The DNA here is from genome assembly GCA_964613795.1 of uncultured Alteromonadaceae bacterium. GTDB lineage: Bacteria > Pseudomonadota > Gammaproteobacteria > Pseudomonadales > Halieaceae > Chromatocurvus. The sequence continues at coordinate 101,302 of CAZTJR010000007.1, forward strand.
GATGCCCCCGGTGCCGGTTGCTCTGCAGGACATTGCCGGGGCACACCAGGCGATGTGGGAGAACCGCCACGCCGGTGCCAATTACGTTGCGGTCCACGGATTACCCCGCGCGGGCTTGAAAACCCGCGACGAACTTTACCGGGCATGGGCCATCAGCGAAGCGGAAAAGCGCGGTGAGACTCTGGCACACATCGACACAGGATCAGCAGGAGCACTGCGATGAGCGACAACACAGCTAACCCTGAAAGCACCAGCGGTAAACGTCTGTCGGGCAAGGTCGTCGTCCTGACCGGCGCCGCCGGCAACATCGGCAGCTGGATCAGCCGCAGCCTGCTGCGCGAGGGCGCAGGGGTGGTCATGGCGGGCCGCAACGGCGACAAGCTCGATGCATTTATCGATACGCTGGTCACCGAGGGCTTCGATCGGGATGCCATGGCGCCCGCCGCTGGCGACAACGCAGACCCCGCGGTGTGCCGGGCAATCGTGGCGACGGCCATCGAACGCTTCGGGCGGCTGGACGTGCTGATCAATAACGCCGGTGCCGCCGGCCCGCGGCGCACGCTGCGGGACATTCCCTTTACCGAGGCCGAGATGCGCGCCCGCGGTGACGATCAGACCATGTTCGACTCTGCGATGAATCTGCTCGGCGCGCCCTGGAACATGTCCCGCGCCGCCGTGCCGCACATGGCCGAGTGTGGCAGCATCATCAACATCTCCACCATTTTCTCGCGCACCCATTACTTTGGCCGCATTCCCTACACGGTGCCAAAAAGCGGCCTGAATGCCTTGTCGCATGGACTGGCGCTAGAGCTTGGTGATGAGCGGGGTATTCGCGTCAATACCGTTTTCCCCGGCCCTATTGAGTCCGAGCGCATCGACAACGTGTTCGCGGCCATGGACAGCCTGCAGGGGGCGGAGCCGGGCAGCACCTCGACGGAGTTCCGGGGGCTGATGATAAACCGTCGGCCGAATGCGGAGGGTGTGCTCGAGTACCGCTACCCCACACCTGCAGATGTGGCATCTACAGTCACCTGGTTGTCCTCAGCAGAGTCCGCCTCGGTTTCCGGGCATGCCTTTGAGGTGACCAACGGCATGCAGGTTCCTGCCCAGAGCCGCTCGAAGCTCGTTTCCTGGCCCGACAAGCGCCTTGAGGACCTCACCGGCCAGGTGGTTCTCATCCTCGGCGGCACGGAGTACGAGGAAGCGCTGGAATTCACTGAGCGGCACCTGATCAGCGGTGCGCGGGTCGTGCTTGCTTTTCGTACCCTGGAGGCGCTCGGTTATGCGCGCTCCCTGTCAGCCGTACGCGGGCTGGACCAGACGCATCTGCTGCATCTCGAGCCCTTGCGCAGCGAGTCCGCTGAGCGCTGCTTTGACTATATCCGGGATCACTTCGGACGCCTCGATGCCGTTGTCGTTCTTCCGCGATCCGGCAATGGCCGACACGGTTATTCACTCAGCACGGCCGGTGATGAGGATGTCGCCGACTTTGTGCGGGATGAAATCGTCTCTCCAGTGGCCTTCGCCCGTGCGCTGGGCAACAACCTCGACCGCTGGGGCAGCGTAAGCGAAGCACCGGCCATCACCTATGTAACCAACCCCAGCGATGGCCACGGCAACCTGCTGAACGATATCAAGCGCGCGGCCATTGAGGCCCTTATCCGCAGCTGGCGGCACGAAGACCAGCAAATGCGCAAGTCGGGTCAACGGGACTGGGCGGTGCTGCCGAACCAGCTGGTACGCTATGACAACAACGAGGCGGACAACCTGGCCTTCGCTGCAGACTGGGCGGCAACGCTGACCAACCGGGTGCGGCGAATGGACCCTATCAACCTCTGGGTGCCGAAGGATATCCGGCGCGCCACGGGCAAATCCAGCATGCCCAAGGCCATCCAGCGCGTCCTGCCCGGTCTGCACAAGGGCAAGACCGCCGTCATCACCGGCGGCAGCCTGGGTATTGGCCTGCAGCTGGGCCGCTTTCTCGCCATGGCCGGTGCCCGGGTGCTGCTCTCGGCACGCAGCGAAAGCAAGCTGCAAGAGGCACGGGAGGGAATTGTCGAGGAGCTTCGCGGTATCGGTTACCCGAACCCGGGTGAGCGCGTGCACATTCTTGCGGATATCGACGTGGGCGACGAGGCCTCGCTGGAGCGGCTGTTCACGCACTCTATCGAGCTTTTCGGGCATGTGGACTTCCTGATCAACAATGCTGGGATTTCCGGCGCCGAGGAGATGGTCGTGGACATGACCCTCGAGGCCTGGAACCGCACCATGCAGGCCAACCTCATCTCCAACTACTCGCTCATCCGCAAGTATGCACCCCTCATGAAGGCGCGGGGCTCGGGCACGGTGATGAACGTATCGAGCTATTTCGGTGGCGAGAAGTATGTGGCCGTGGCCTACCCGAACCGGGCCGACTATGCAGTCTCCAAGGCAGGACAGCGCGTCCTGGCGGAAATCCTTTCCCGGCATCTTGGACCGGAAATCCAGATCAACGCCCTTGCCCCCGGGCCTGTCGATGGCGCCCGCTTGCGCGGCCTTGGCGGTGCCCCGGGCCTGTTCGAGCGGCGTGGCCGTCTGGTGCTGGAGAATAAGCGGCTGAACCGCGTTCATGCTGCCGTTCTCAGTGCCATGGAAGAGGGCATGACAGTAGAGGCGCTGCAGGCCATGGCGTGCAATGCGGTGGCGGATATCAGACGCGATACCGATGCCAGCAACGCCCTGGCCAGGCTGTTCGTGCAGGTTGAGGAAAGTCGTGAAGGGGGAACCTCAAAGGGCTACCTGCTGAACCGAGACCTGGCAGGAAAATTGATGAGCCGACTGGTCACGGGTGGCCTCTTTCCGCCCGCGGCGGCGGCGCGCTTTCTCGAGGACTTCGTTGACGCGCCGGCACCCTTTCTCGACGATAGTGCCGTCAAAAAGGCGGCACAAGGCATTGAAACCGGCATTCTCAATCGACTGCATCTTCATAAAATGCCCACAGATGAGCAGATTGGCCTGTCGACGATATTCCACCTCGCTGACGATATTGCCAGCGGCGAGACTTTCCACCCCTCGGGCGGCCTGAAATTTGACCGCTCCGTCACCGAGGGAGAACTGCTGCTGAACCCGGACAAGGAGAGCCTCGCCAGGCTAGCCGGCAGGCGCGTGGTGCTTATCGGTGATGCTATGCGCGAGGAACTCGCGGCCATTGGCGCGGGCTTCATCGGACAGGGCATCGAGTCACTGGTTGTGCTCACCCGCTCCAAAGAAGCCCAGGAGGAGATACAGCATTCCCTGGAGCCGGGGGCAACCATTCCTATTGATGTGCGCGTGATTGGCGATGATGTTGAAACAGCCCTTGACGATATCCTGCAGAATCAAGGCGGATTCGATGTGGTTGTGAGCGCACCGTTTGCGCGCCTGCCGTTCAACGCACTGGCCGCGGAAAAGGGCGAGTCGTGGACCCGGGTGCTGTCTCACACGGATTTCGAGCGCCTGGTCGAGGATCAGCTCACGCACCACTTCCGCGTCGCCCGCCGTGCCGCACTGGTGCCACGCTGCCAGATCGTATTGCTGACGCCGGACACCTCCTTCGTCTCGTCGCGGGAGGAGTTCGCCCTGGCGTTGTTCGTGAAAAATGCATTGCATGCCTTCACGGTAACGCTGGGAGTGGAATCTGAACGCCTGCCCACGGTACCGGCGGTCAATCAGGTCCAGCTCACGCGCCGCGCGCGGGCCGAGGAGCCGGCGACCGAGCAGGAACTGGCTGAGGAGATGACCCGGCTGGTCTATGCGGTACTGCAGTGCGCGGTGCAGGCGCCGAGCCCCGGCGATAGTCGATACCTCGCGCGGATCTTCCGGGGCAATGCGGTGACCGTCTGAGGACCAAAGAGCTGTCACCAATTGATGGCGAGCGCGGTTCCGGGTTCCTGGGAACAACGGCGGAAGCCCATGGCTTTCCCGAAAGAGCATGGGCAGGTTGACAATATGGCCAGACGCAGAGGTTACTGGGCTCAGCTGGAGGAACTCTACCGTCAGAATCGCCGTCTTTTCCTGCTAGTCAGTGCGATCGCCTTCGTTATTGGATTTGTCGGTGGCAGCCTGTTCATGCTGCAACAGGCTACGGCAGCAGTGAGTGCATAATTGGCAGTTGCCGGGAATTACTGGCCTGAAAAATGCAGGAGGCCCGACTCGGCAGGGCGAGCGCAGAGTCTGTAGCCCACGCCTTTCACGGTGACCAGCCACCGGGGGTATTGGGAATCCGCCTCTATTTTACGTCGCAAAAGATGAATGTACTGATAGAGGTCTGACTTGTTGGCGCGGCCGCTCTCCGGCCAGAGTGCAATGATGATGGCATCGGCTGTCAGCACTTTACCCAAATTCGAAGCCAACAAATGAAATAACTGAAATTCCTTAGTAGAAAGGCAGAGACCTCGATCATGCATCGCGACCTGTCTGCTATCCGGATCAATGAAAAAGGGTCCGACGCGGTAGCCGTTGGTTGGCTGCTGCTGGCGTGGTAACGATAGGCAAGTGGCAATCCCGGGACGGCGGAGTGCTGGCCTGTTGCCCGTACGTCGGTCCTGCCACTCCCTACGATCCTGACGCTCGCGTCTCGCCTGCCGGCGGCGCTCGGCATACGCAAGCGATGCCTGAGTCGTATAGTTGCGCAGGCACTGATCGAGTTGTTCTGCCAAAGGCTCGCCAACGACATAATCGTGCTCGTGCAGATACTGTTTGGGCAGCGTTTCCGCGGAGTCACTGATTATGCAAAGCGGCGCATGGCTACGCTCTCTCAGCACGCGTATCGTCTCAGCGCAGGCAGCCGCGTCTCTTTCAGACGATGCGCCCGTCTTGCGTCCGTCGACAATCAGCAATCGCGGCGCATAGGTAATGGATTCAGTTATCAAATCGCTCACGAAACGCCTGAAAACAAGGTCGATACCATGCGCAAGACAATAACCCCTGACCAGCCCCTCAATAAAACTATCGCTCGAAACGAGCAGAATCTGTCGTTTTTCCGATGCTGAATCATTCACTGGAACGCTGCCCCTTTTTTTTTCTTTGTCCCAATCTTCATCACAGTTGTTTTACACATGCGATCACGGCATCTCGTCTAGCCGAGCCATGCTCCTTTTTCTCTCCCCGTATAGCGCCTCATGAGGCAACGTCAAAACGCCGCTGCTGCCTGGGTTACTTAATCACTATAGACAGCTTTTCGAGGTTTTGATGCGTTTTTCATGCTTTTTTAAGAGTTTTTTAGATCATATTTTATGGTTTTTGAGGCGATATGAGCGCACCTTTTTCCATCATCGCCATGATGCGAGCACCAGCCCCTTTCAGGAGAGTGTGCAGACACCGATGGCGTGATTTTTTAGCGCAGCAGATAAGTAATGATCAACATGGAGAAGTATCATGAAAAATCGTAACGTCTTATCCCTCAGCATCGCACTCGTCCTGGGCACGGCAGCATCCGGGGTCTGGGCCCAGCCCACGAATAACGCCACTGAGTCGGCGGAAAGTCAGGTCGCAACAGCCACGTCGGACAACTCCGGCGATGGGTCAGCCTCGGCGAATGAATACTCCAGCGCCGTTGGCACGGACAATTCCGACTACTCAGATAACTCAGATAACTCAGACAATTCTGATAACAGCATGTTCGATGAAGCGACGCTGGATGTTGCGCTCGACGCGAGCAATAACTCGGACAACAGTAATAACTCCGATAACAGTAACAACTCGGATAACACGAACAACTCTGATAACAGCAGCATGGCCGATAACAGTAACAACTCCGATAACACGAACAATTCAGACAACAGCAGCATGGCCGATAACAGCAACAATTCGGA
>CAZTJR010000007.1:107232-116503 GCA_964613795.1 uncultured Alteromonadaceae bacterium
TCCGACAATTCCGACAACTCCGACAATTCCGACAACTCCGACAACTCCGATAACTCCGATAGTTCAAACAGTAGCGTGGCGTCGGCGACGGGTGCCGCAGCCAACAACGGCAGCATGGCAAGTAACGATCAGTCCGACAACTCGGACAACTCGGACAATTCTGATAACTCAGACAACTCGGATAATTCCGACAACAGCGACAATTCCAACAACAGCGTTGCGTCTGCGTCGGACGGTGCCGCATCTGCCAATAACGGAGGTACGGCGACGGCCAACTACTCCTACAGCGTGAACGATTCCATGCTGAGCGGTACCGTCACTGGAAACGCTGTCACGCTGACGCTTGCTGAAGGTACGACTTACACACCGAGCGTCAGTATCAGTGATGCGTTTAACGGTACTGCCGGCATCAACCAGACCTCGCAGAACCTCGGCAGCAATGTGCTAAGTCAGCAACAGGTGTCGTTCCAGGGCAACGTGACGCTGAACCCGCAATAGAGGCCGCAGGCCGATACTGCTCGCAAACGAATGGCAGGCATGGCGCAGTTGCCAGTGCAGATGCACTGGCAACTGTTCTTCCGACTATCGAGTGGCACTGGCCACTACTTGCTGCAGGAGGCGCCGGGACTGCAGGGATCTTCAATGTCGTCAGAGGCGAAGTGAATTCCTGCCAATGTTCCCAGGAAAACTATGAGAATAATTTCGGGCTGGCTATTTTTCGTAATTTTTCTTTCTCCAGGGTACTCGCCGCAGATTACCCATGCCGGGGATGACGCAAGCTCAATGGCGACGCCATCGGGTGTCACAGCTGTGGCCGCAGTCACGCTCCATGAACTTGAACAGGCGCGTGGACAGGGGGGCGTGATCAATGTGACGCAGCTGACCAATGCGCAGCTGAATGCGGATCTAGGTGACAACACTGCTATTGGTAATGTAACGGGCAGCAATATTATCGATGATTCATTTTCGCGGGCAAGTGGACTGTTCTCGATTATTCAAAATACAGGCAATAACGTGATCATTCAGGATTCCGTCATTGTCAACGTGACGATTTTTCCATGACGTTATTACCGGGAAACAGACAGATGAAAAGACGACCGATACCTGAACTGCTGGTAGTTGCGTTTTTACTCACCGCCATCGGCAGCGCCGCTATGGACATGCAGATTGGGGGGGCTGCGATCGGTGGGGAATTTCTGGTGCCGGTCACCAGTTTTGCAGAGAGAAAATTCAGCACCGTCTATCGACAGCAGTATGATTTCAGTTGCGGCTCTGCGGCACTCGCCAGTTTGCTGACTTTTCATTACCACGATAGAGTTAACGAGCGCGAGGTCTTCGTCGACATGTTTGATCACGGGGATCAGGACAAGATTCGCCAGCAAGGCTTCTCTATGCTGGATATGAAGCAGTACCTGGAACGCCGCGGTTACCGGTCAAATGGTTTTAAGGTTGGCTTGAACCGGCTGAATGTGCCGGCAATCACTATCATCAATCAGCAGGGCTATCTGCATTTCGTTATCGTCAAAGGCACTCGACCGCGGGAGATTCTGCTTGGCGACCCATCGGCTGGCATCAAGGTCGTAGGCCGCAGGCAATTCGAGGCCATGTGGGACAACCGCATACTGTTCCTGATTGAGGATGGATCTCACTATGCGTCCGCGACCTATCACGATGATCGGGCCTGGGATCAGAGGGCCAGACCATCGCTGGAGGATGCTGTGGACAGAGGTAGTCTGGCAGATTTCAACCTGCTGCGGCGTGGACCGTTTGATTTCTAGGGTCGGCAGAAGCGCATCTATGAAAAGCAATGATTGTGCGGACATTGTGACTGACCGCAGGCTGCTCAGACGCATAGCGCGAGTGGTGTATTTTGCTGTGGCGTCATCCATTGCCGCCCCTAACGGCGCAGCGCAAACAAGCCACGACCCGGTGATTCTCGCCTCAGATGCAGAGTTGGCCGCGTCAAGAGGCGGTTTTGTTCTGGATAGTGGCACAGTTATCAACATCAGTATCGACAGACGTGTCTATCAAAACGGCGTTGAAACCTTTTCCTCGTATTTTGAGTCACCGCAGGAACTTGCGGCGCTGCGCCCAAACTCCGCCGATATCGGCGCCGAGTTTGTCGATAGCCTGCTCAATTCCATTATTCAAAACACAAGGGATAACCAACTCATTGAAACTATCAGCAAAATCGACATTGAGCTACGCAACCCCGCCGCCATTACGCAGGACGTGACAGGCGCAGCCATATTCAGTCAGTTTCTCGAGCCAGGGCTCCGCTGAGGAGCATCACTTATAGCGACGGTACTTTCTGCGGCAGGACCAGTCAGAAAGCCATTGGCATGCGGAACGTCAGCCCCACGTTCTGTGCATCGTCTGTGGTGCCGATATTCAGCGATAAATTGTATCGAGCCGTGTTCGAAGCGCGCAATGAATACCCAACAGTCAGCTGGCCGATATCCAGAACGCTGCCGTTGATATCGGCGTTATCGGTTTTCGACGTGAATACGTGCCTGTGCGAGTAACCAATATTGAAGGAGCTGCGGTCGTTTAGAGCAAAACCCATACCAAAGCCCAGACCAATCGCATCACCGGGGTCCACAGTCCGTCTGATTCCCGCGATTGTCTCATCGGTTTCCTCATTCCAGGTGTAGCTCACGTTGCCAAAGAAGACACCGGGATCTGTGGGGTAGAGCAAAGAGAGACCTGATTGGAGACTGACGTAACCAGCTCCAGTGGGTAGCTCAGTCGGGAACACGGCGCCGGGAGTAGATTGCACGAAATCCACGTTGAAGGGGCTGGACCCGGTGTCGACGGAACCGATAAGGTTTCCGATAAATACAGGCCAGCCGTTACGCCCTTCATTCAGCTGATAGCGCAGGGCGAGTTCGATATCGCCCAGCCCTCCACCGTCTGCTTCGAATATCGCGTCCTCGCCCACACCTATGCTGATGGGACGCGAACGCTGGCTATCTTTGCGGTTGACATACGGCACGCGCAGCTCGGCTTCCAGGCGCGATGTCAGTCCATAGCGTCCGGCGAGGCTGAAAATACTGGTGTGTCGCTTGATTTCACGCAGGTCGATCAGACCTATGGCAATTGAGGGCAGAAACGTGAAGCCGTCCAGGAAAACCCGATTATTGTCAGCGTAGGAGTACTGCAGCGAAGGCTCCAGAATGAATTTCCCCTTGACGGTCAGTACGCTCCCCACGTTGTCTGCAATGCGGGGTATATCGAGAGCGGTCGAATCCCTGATCACTGGTGGGGCCTGGCCTACCGGTCCCATGGGCAGGGGTGGCGGTTCGGCTACGGATCTGCCGGCCAGACCCGCAGTTGGATTTCGCTGCTGGTCAAGACGAGCCTGCAGCTGTCTGATTTCCCGCGCCTGGACTTCCAGTGCCCGTTGCTGTCTTTCAAGGATCACTTTCTGCTGATTGATAAGGGCCGCATGCTCCTGCAATACCTGCTCTACTGAAGAGTTATCGGCGGTGCTAACCCTCGCACCGGCAGTCGACAGCACAATGGCAAGGTGCAGAATCAGCTTCACTGCAACATCGCGCCGGGTCAACGCTATTATCGTTTGCAGCAACGTAATAAACCCCCTGTGTTTGGCACTGGTCACACGCCCGGCTTTCAAGGTCAGTCGAAATCAGCAGCCCCTCGTCTCCTGATAGTAGTACATAATGCCTTTAAGTGAGCGTTTTTTGAGTTTTGATGCAGATCAGATATGTGGCTCGAGCGAGAGTTTCAGCGCCCCTTTCAGACCTTTGGTACTGGCTATCGGAATCACGAAGGAATCATCAACCAGACTGATCTCGGTTCCCCGCTTTTCGCCCCATTCATCATCAATGTAATTACAGCGCACCCGCCAGCCCTCATCGCTTATGGTTGCGCGCACGCAGATGGTCTGACGGTAGAGGTTCTCACCGGGTATCGTCCGATCAAAAAGCAGAATGCCATCGATGACGTAATCGGTGGCACTGACAATGAGCTCTATTGTGAAGACTACTGTGCTGCCGCGGGTGATCCTGGCTGTGTCAAGGCAGGTGGAAAACAGCACAGGCCAACGCGGCTTGGTCAGGCCAGCCTTCGCCGGTTTCATCATCTCGTCGTACTTGCGCATGACTGCCGAATAATTTGCCTTGCGTCGCTCGGTCAGATAGAAAACACCGTCGCCGCCACCTGCCGGTCTTGGAGAGACGCTGGCCTCGAACCAGTAGGAGGCCTTGACATCTTTTTTGTCGGTGAGTGACCTCTGAATCGACGGTGGCAGGGGTAGGCTGTCCAGCTGCAGGATGCCAGTAACCCGGATGTTGCCGAACAGGAATCGAGCGAGGTTCTGGTAGCCCTCTTCGGAGTTGACGATACCGAATGGCCCACCATGACACCGATGGACAAACGCCCTCGGGCAACCGGCGACAACGGCATTTTCGATATTCACCAGGCCATCACTCATGTCACCAGCCAGCTGGCTTGAGAGCCCGGCGGCAACGCCGTAATCCTTGTGATTGGTGCCCACCAGACAGAAGAATCGGTGCGGGTCGAAATGGCCGTCCAGCGTGCCGACGTATCGGTGGTCATCAAGGCTGAGATACTCTTTCATCTCGCGGCGGTTGAAGTTGTTGATGTCCCATAAACCCAGGAAGCGCGGCACATTGAAGCCGACCATTTCAATCCCATTGTGTGGTGTTGCGTAGGTAAACACCTTGTTGACCTGCTTCGCTTCCGTTGAGTCTCGCAGATCCTTGTTCTGTAGAAGAGTGCGACAGATAAGCCCGCCCATGGAATGGGCAACCAGGTTTACGCGGAAGTTCTGTTTTGCTGCCGCGTTGTCACCGCAGATCGCCTGCTTTATCTGCCTGATCAGATCGCGCAGATCTTTTGCAGCATCAAGGATGGCCGGGCGCTTGCCGTCACCGAAATGTGGATCCGCCTGATCGTAATAGCGATGGATAACGATGGAGCGGGGGGGAAGCTTCTCACGCTGCATGTCCCCGTCCAGATAGGCATCTGTATAACCGTATTCTTTCATGAGCCGAATGAGCGGTGATTCGAAATAGTGGCGATGAACCCGGCCATCCCAAAGCTGGCGCAATTTCGTAGAGCCCAGGTTGAATCCCATGTATGGCGTAGCAGTCGTCGCCTCGATTTCGCCCTGAGTCATGGCAAAGCCACGAACATAAATGATCGGATAGAACGGTGCCTCTAAAGACATGGCTTACCTCTCTGATGTTATTTTTTTACCAGATACCCCGCGAAGGAGGCCGTAAACTCCAAGCGATTCTGTCTGTACTGACTGAGTATTTATCTGAATTATGCGTATCGCAAGAAATTCACGAGCATTGGTAAGGTTTCGAATCAGACTGATGGTGAGGAGGAGGACGGGGATGAGCGCGACTACGCGTGCTCAATGGCTTTCGTCTGGAATGCACGCCCAGCCCAAATCGCGAAAGCCGCGCGGTGGATCGCTAAGCGTCTAATAAGCCGCGGCTATTGACCGGGGCTTATTAGACTCGCATGATCAGATCGCTTTCTGACAGAAGTAGAAGTCAACGCAGTCATAATCGCTGCTTGCCATCCGCTCGGCGGCTTCCGCAGCCGTTTTGGCCGGCGGCACGATGACCTTATCGCCGGGATACCAGTTTTCTGGCGTGGCCACGCCGTGCTGGTCCGAGGTTTGCAGTGCATCGAGTAGCCGGAGGAACTCGTCGATTGAACGGCCATTGCTCATCGGGTAGTAGACCATGGCCCGCAGCACGCCCTTCGGATCTATTATAAAGGTTGCTCGCACGGCAGAAGTATCCGCGGCCCCTGGATGGATCATGCCGTAGGCCCGCGCAACATCCATTTTCAGGTCGGCGATGATCGGGAAGGGTATCCTGACGCCGAATTTCTCCTCAATATTGCGTATCCAGGCGATGTGCGAATGCGTGCTGTCGATGGACAGGCCCAGCAATTCGGCACCGCGCGCATTAAAGTCCTGCGCACGCCGGGCGAAGGCAATGAACTCGGTGGTGCATACCGGCGTAAAGTCTGCGGGATGCGAGAATAGTACCAGCCATTTACCTTCGTAATCCTCGAGGCTGCGCTGTCCATCGGTGGTTGGGGCGTTGAAGTCCGGCGCCCGCTCGTTGAGGCGGGGGAGGCCGATTGCCTGATTACTTGCGTCCATGGTCCTGCTCCTTGCTTGGTTGGTTGTCTGCGCTGTTTGTGCGCGGGTTTCAAAAACGGCGCGTGGCCGTGTTTTAAAGAACATCGAGAGGCACCCGCAGATACCGGGTCCCGTTCGCGTCTTCTGCCGGCAGTTCGCCAGCTTTCATGTTGACCTGCAGCGAAGGAATGATGAGCCGGGGCATGGCCAGGCTACGATCCCGCTCTTCGCGCAGTCGGGTAAAGGTCTCTTCGTCGATGCCATCACCGGCGTGTATGTTTGCCGCGCGTTGTTCTGCGACGGTGCTCATAAACTGCAGTTCGCGTCCGCCCGGGGCGTAGTCGTGGCACATGAACAGGCGAGTCTCGCCTGGCAGGCTCAGTACCCTCTGAATGGAAGCGTAAAGAGTGGCTGCGTCGCCGCCTGGAAAGTCGGCGCGGGCCGAGCCGGCGTCAGGCATGAAAATCGTGTCACCGACAAAAGCAGCATCACCGATCAGGTGCGTGGTGCAGGCCGGCGTGTGTCCGGGCGTATGCAGCACCAGCACGCTCAGCGCACCTATCTCGTAGCGATCGCCGTCACTGAAGAGCCGGTCGAACTGTGAGCCGTCGCGCTGAAATTTCGTACCCTCATTAAAAATCTTGCCAAATGTCTGCTGCACCACATCGATATGCTCGCCAATCCCGGTTTTTCCACCGAGCGCCGCCTGCAGATAAGGTGCGGCTGAAAGATGATCGGCGTGTACGTGGGTTTCCACGATCCACTCTACGGTGAGCTGCCGCTCGCGCACGAAATCGATAATGCGCTCGGCGCTGGCGTAGCCAATGCGCCCGGCGGCGTAGTCGAAATCGAGCACAGAATCGACGATGCCGCAGGCGCCACTGGTCGGGTCCTCGACGACGTAGCTGAAGGTGTTGGTCGGCGCGTCGAAAAAGGGGGTCACGATCGGTTTCAGGGTTTTGTCGTTGACGATCTGCATAATCTTTCTCCTGTTGCCTGCTTTGTTGTGACAGGGACAGAATAGGGCAGGGACAATAAAAGGAGAAATCGATTATTAATTTAATATTGATCGGATTATCCAATCATTAATCTGACGGATTACCAGAACCTGGATCGGTGCGTAACTGCCGCCTTGGCATTACGCTGCTCGCTTTACCCGCCCTTCTGAAGTACAACTACGGTAAACTGGCGGCACACGCCCGCGAAGCGATCCTCACAGTGACCGACAGACGCAGTGCCTCCCTCTCCCTGAAGCAGCTGGCCTACCTTCTGGCGGTGCGCGACAGCCTGAATTTCACTCGCGCCGCGGAGCAGTGCTTCGTTACACAGTCGTCCCTGTCCGGCGGCCTCGCCGAGCTCGAGCGCAGCCTCGGCCTCAAGCTGGTTGAGCGCAGCCGTCAGCGCGTGTCCATGACTCCGGTCGGCGAAGCGGTTTGCGTCAGGGCAGAACAGATTCTCGCCGCCAGCGAGGATCTGTTCGCTTTCGCGCGCGCCCAGTCGGAGCCGGGAACCGGTAGCCTGCGACTGGGCATCATTCCGACTATCGCCCCCTATGTTCTGCACGACTTTCTAGCGGCATGCGCAGAGCACTTCCCCGGGCTCGAACTGTTCCTGCACGAGCGCCAGACCGAGAGCCTCCTCGATCAGGTCAGTGGCGGGGAACTCGACGCCGCGGTGCTCGCGTTGCCCATGGATACCCGGACCCTGGCGGTAACCCATCTTTTCGATGATCCGCTGCGTTTGCTGGCGGCGCCTGGGCATTCGGTGGTCCGGCGTGATGCACCGCTGCGGTTATCTGCGATCGACACCAGCCAGATCATCCTTCTCGAACCGGGTCACTGCCTCCGGGAACATATTCTCTCCGCCTGCGGCGTGGGTGCCCAGGCCAGCCGTCGCTTTGAGGCCAGTAACATTGATACGCTGGTGCAGCTGGCTGAGGCGGGTTTTGGCCTCGCGCTGGTGCCTGCTATGGCGATAGCACACGGTGTGTTACGGGATACTTCGCTCATCGAGATCTCCCTACAGACGCCACCGCTCCGAGGCATTGCCCTGGTGACCAGACCCAGTCACCCGCTCCGTGAATTTCTCGAACGCGAGGTGGCTGCGCTCTTCATCGGGGCCTGTTAAGCGCTGAAGTACGTTGAAAGCGTGTCGACCGACGTTCGGCGTCCTGCCCCGCAGAACGCGCGTGATGCCTCTATTTCGACAGCACGATGAGTACAGCCACCAGGATGCCGGCGCCGAGGGCCAACAGGCTGAATCGGCCATGCTCCTTTTCCGCCTGCGGCAAGAGGTGCGTGGCACCAACATACACCAGGGCGCCAGCGGACATCGAGAGAAGAACACCCAACAACGGTTGACCGATACTGCTGATAAAGGGCCATGAAACCAGCATACCCAGTGGAGTGGAGATCGACGCCGAGATGACGGCGAGGAACAAGGCACTCCTTTCGCTGAAGCCCCCGCGCGACAAGAGCAGGTAAGTGATGATGCCCTCGGGAAATTCATGTAGCACCATACCGATAGCGGCAAGCACGCCAGTGAAAATACTGATGGAGAAGGTTATGGAATAGACGACGCCGTCGATGAAGGAATGAAAGCCGATGCCGACCATTGGTACGAGGCCGATACCGTAAGCTGGATGAGTTCCGCGCTCACACACGAACGCGGTGATGAAACGGTTGAACAGATGCATCAATACGAACCCGCCCAAGAGGTAGCCGGGAGCAAATGGACTCAATTCGAAAGATTTGGGAATAATGTGAAGGAAGGATACCGAGATCAGCACACCGGCGGCGAAGCACACAAAATAAATACTGTATTTACGGCCCCAGACCTCAAAATGACGGATGGTATAGATGCCGATGCCCGTGACCAATGCTGCCAGAACACTGGCGCCAAACGCCGTCCAGAAGCTGTTTTCCATGTATACCTCCGCATCATGTCTGCGGTCAGACTGGGCCACTGCACCAGTTAATCGACAAAGCAGCAGAAGTACCTATGCTCAAGGTGCATTTGGTCGAACCCGGGGAGTTCGGCTCCCATTAAGCCATAGACAACCCCATAAACGAAAAAAGGCACCCTTATAGGTGCCTTTTTTCGTTTATGGCGGTGGGCCAG
>CAZTJR010000008.1:0-113309 GCA_964613795.1 uncultured Alteromonadaceae bacterium
GAGCCCCGCCTGGAGAGATTGTAACCGGACAAACAAAAAATTGGTCGGTGTGAGAGGATTCGAACCTCCGACCCCTTCCTCCCGAAGGAAGTGCGCTACCAGGCTGCGCTACACACCGAGTGACAGGCTTGCTGAGCCGCGAATCATACCAAAGCCGTGGCGGGCCGCCAACGACCACTTCTGCTATTATTCTGCCCCTTTGCCAGCCGCTTTTGCTAAGGGCCACCCAATTGGATCCAGTCACCCAGGGCCTCGCCGGTGCCGCCCTGCCACAGTCTCTTGCCCGGCGTAAGACGGTCGCGGTAGCCGGCGTACTCGGCTTGCTCGCCGGAATGACGCCGGATCTCGACGTCCTGATACGCTCCAGCGACGACCCGCTGCTGTTTCTTGAATATCACCGTCAGTTCAGCCACTCATTGATATTCATTCCACTGGGCGGACTGATCTGTGCGCTGTTGCTCCACCCGCTGCTGGCGCGTCGCCAGGGGCTGACGTTCAAACTTACCTGGATATTCTGCACTCTCGGCTATGCCACGCACGGGCTGCTGGACGCCTGCACTACGTACGGCACCATGCTGTTCTGGCCGTTCTCGGATGTACGGGTCGCCTGGAACACCATTTCCATCATCGATCCGCTGTTCAGCCTGCCGATTCTCGCCTTTCTCATCCTCGGCACTCTCCGAAAGCGGCCGGCCTGGGCACGTATAGCCATGATCTGGGGTCTCGTCTACCTGTGCCTGGGTGCCTGGCAGCGGGAAGTGGCCAGGGACTACGGTGCCGCCATAGCAATCAGTCGCGGCCACGTGCCGCTGCAGCTCGAAGCCAAACCAAGTTTTGCGAACATTCTGCTGTGGAAGGTCGTCTACCGCACTGAGGATCGCTTTTACGTGGATGCGGTACGCACAGGGCCGACTCCCAGAATCTATCCCGGCGAAAACCTGCCCGTGCTTGATATTGCCCGTGACCTGCCGTGGCTTGACCGGGACTCGCAGCAGGCACGCGACATTGAGCGCTTTCGCTGGTTCAGCAAGGGCTATATTGCCCAGGACCCGAACAATCCCCGGCGCATCATCGACATCCGCTACTCGCTGTTGCCGAACGAGATCAAGGCACTCTGGAGTCTCGGGCTGGACCCCGCCGCCACACCTGAACAGCATGCGCAGTACCTGACGCACCGGGGGGACAGCCGCGAGGCCCTGCCGCGCCTGTGGCAGCTTATCAGCTCAGCCAGATCCGGTAGCGCTTTGGCCCTTTTTCAAAACTCATGATGTCGCGGGGCGACACGCCTCGTGCCCGGATATCCTCCATGATTGCAGGCAGATCCCAATCGCTGGATTGCCGCAGATATACCAGTGTTTCTTCCGGAATGAGGTCTTCCAGCCGAAGCACGGCTTCTGCGGGCATCGACAGGTCCACGATAGTCTCATCGCCCTGTGACACTTTCACCCGCAGATGATCCGCGAGTCGCACCGAGGAAATGATCTGCCGGGCCGTGGCAGCGGTTTCGGCACTGACCTCGGGGATCGCCATGTCGCGAGCCTCTGCAATCAGCGCCGCGGGAAGTACGTCCTGCATCACCTGCCACCAGGACATGCCGGCCCGAAGTTCGTTAATCTGCTGGGTCAGCCCAAAAAAGCCGCGCAGCAACAGGATATGCGATGGCGGACCCGACGCCCGGAACCACCATCGATTTTCGCCCAGCAGACTCTCAAAGCGCGCCTTGAAGTCCCAGTGCCGGATAAAGAACCTCTGATCCTGCTTGAAGGGCGAGAACAGGATATGTGCCAGGGTGCCGAGCGCGCCCGAAATCAGCGCCAGCTTCCCGGCGTCAAAACCCATTGCGGCGAATGCGTTGAGCGCGTTCAGGTCCTCGCCTTCACGCACCGCGATGATGGTCCTCAGCAGGGCCAGCCGCTCGGCTCTGGCGACCGGCACCGTGCAGCCAAAATCCATAAGTACCACTTCGGGGGAACCATCAGCCCGCTGGCGAAACGCATAGTTGCCTGCATGCGGATCGCCGTGGACCTCGCCCACCCCGATCATGCTGGATAGCAGCGTGCCAAGCAGGATTCGCGCGATCCCCGTTCGTGCCTGGTCGGACCAGGCCGTTGCCTGCGACAGCGGGACGCCACTCTCCCATGCCTGCGTCAGCACCCGTGCCGTGGTCAGCCGGATAAACACCCTGGGTACTACAAGGCCCGCCACCTGCACGGATTCCCGGAACCGTATCTGGCGCTCGGCCTCGTTGCGATAATCCAGCTCGCGTGCCATGTTCTCTTTCAGGGTTCGCTTATAGCCTTCCAGGTCGAAGCCCCATTTGCGCACGGGGCCAACGCCGGGCATGAGGCCGAACAGACGCATTTCGGCATCGATGGCGCCGGCGATAAACGGGTATTGAACCTTCACCGCAACATCGGTGCCATCGAGCAGCGTCGCGCGATGCACCTGCCCGAGCGAAGCCGCGTGCTGCGATTCGTGAATCTCCTTGAAAACCTCATTGATGGGCTGTCCAAGCTCCGCCTCAATGACGGGCAGCATCTCAGCCAGAGGCAGCGGCTCGATACTCTGCACCAGGCCCCTGAAGGCGTCGCCGTTTTCGCCAGCGGCCATGAGCTGGCCGAATTTCATGGTAACGCCCCGCGAATCGGCGAACATTGCGGCCAGAGCACGGCGCGCCTTTTCGCGAGCTTCCGGGTCATCGGTCTTTTTGAGCTGGCGCGCCGCGAGCCCGATTTTGGCCACGCCAACACCACGGCCGATGAATGTTGAGGAAGACATGACCGGGCTCAGCGCCTGTCCAGCGTATCGCGCCAGGCTGCCTCGAACGCGGTTTCGGGAAAGTGGGTGTGCGCAGGAACGCGCACGCGCGGAGCAAAATAGTCGATGTATTGAGCGGTCCAATGATCCCAGAGCCGGGGGTCATCTCGCCCCCAATCACGATAGCAGGCCTTCAGCGCATCGAAGATGTCCCGCGCTGGCGCCACCTCCTCGCTTGCTACGGTGGCCTCATACACGGGCGGCCCCTTGCCACGATACGGGTCCACATACACACTCACCCGCCGCAACGGAGACGCCGTATCGTCCACGACGTCGGCCTCGAACACGATGTCGAGTCGGTCACGATGGCGCCGCTGGGCATTGACGCGACCCAAGCTCAGCATAACGCCCTCGCTGAGGCCGCTTCCGGCCTCTGCCTCATGGAAGAAAAGAAAACCCATCAGGCAATCACGCGCCGCGGATCGCTCCGACAACAGATCGTCGATGAATGCCTGAGTCCGGGCGTCAAAATCAAAAACAGGCGCGGTAAGCACGGCGCGCGCATAGGCCGCCATCTCTGAATCGTTGTGACAGTCCAGCCGATAGCTCTGGAAGGTTCGTATGCCGTACTTGTTCCAGGGTCGCGACCAGCCTATCTTTCTCGACGCGCGGTAGGACTCGAAGGCGTTCATGATTTTTCGCAGCACGGCGGGTGGCTGTGATCGCTTGTTCAGCGTGATCATCGCCTCCCGGTAGGCATCACCGTTCTTGATTTCGTAAGCGACTGCTCCACGCATGGATCGCCCCCCCGATCTGTCCCTTAAGACGACCGAGTTTACGCGCACAGGTGGCTCGATCAAACACAGGCGACTGTTGCCGACAGCAAGCGTTACATCTGTTGATTAAAGGCCGACGTGCCCGCCTGGACCGCGATAGCCACCAGTATCCCGCTGGTGATCAAACCGAAAACACCGATAACAATGGCAATGATCTTGGTCACGCCCAGGGTGGGACGTAGATCCCCATAACCCACGGTGAGCGCAGTAATAAAGCCAAAATACAGGCTATCGCTCAGCGTCCATCCCTCTTTACGACCAGCCCAGATTGAAAGCAGGGATATGATCGTGCCCAGGCCAATGAACAAGGGACCAACCGTATAAGTCATGACAGCAAGCTGCCAGAGAAAATCCAGTGTCAGTCGCATACGTTGTCAAACTACCATAGCCGCCAAAACAGGCTGGCATTAATTTCACATGACGACATGGGCCACACCGTGCACACCACACCTGTCATCCGGCTGATAAATGTATCAGCCGGAGCGATGAAAGGCACCGTTTGGCGGAGCTAATCGCCGCTTGTTGCCAGCATGAGGATAGGTGGGCTAACCTGAATAAACTGTGCGCCTTTGTAGGGGGACTCCCAGTGACTGGCACCTGCGCAGCCGACGTCGTCTTCGCGCTGCAATGCTGTCGACACATGCTGTCATGTCATTATCCGAGCGATGGCATGGGTTCTGAAACGTCGCGGAAACCGAGATATGAAAGCACCCGAAACCCTTTTTTCCGCAGTCTGCAACATGCGCACAGCAGCCATTACATTATTACTTCTGTGGCCCCTTGCCGACGTTGAATCACGTACTGCCGCCCCCGCAGATGATGAGGCGACTCCTCGCCAGCAGCCCGTTGTCGGTGACGACAGTGGGTACAGTCCCGCCCGCGAGGCCAGGTTGCTGTTGCCGTGGCAGGGGGACCTCGACGGCATGCGCGATCGCGGCCTGATTCGCGTAGCCACCGCGTTCAGCCGGACCAATTTCTTCCTCGACGGTGGGCGGCCTCGCGGGGCTACCTACGAGTTGCTGATGGCCTTTCGCCGGCACCTGAGGCAAATGGACAAGAGCTACCGGGGTATCGATGTACTGCTGTTACCCATGCCCCGCGACGATATCGTGGAAGCAGTCCGAAGTGGCCGCGCAGATATCGCTGCGGCAAACCTCAGCATCACGCCAGGACGGTCAGCGGTACTCGACTTTTCTGCGCCTATAGCAACGGGCATCAGTGAACTCGTGGTGACTGGACCGGCCGCACCGGTCATACGCTCTCTTGAAGACCTCAGCGGCACCGATGTGCATGTGCGCGCCTCCAGCAGTTATTACGAGTCGCTGCAGACACTGGCGGCCGACTTCAGCGCCCAACAGATCGAGCCACCGCGCATTCACCCCGTGAATGAAAACCTTGAAACCGAAGATATTCTTGAACTGGTGTCGCGCGGTGTATTTGAGGTGACTGTCGCGGACAGTTCGCTGACCGGACTCTGGACCGACATATTACCTGAGCTCACCGTGCACGAGGACCTTGCCCTCAGTAAGAACAGTCGAATCGCCTGGGCCTTCAGAAAAAACTCACCGCAACTGACGCAGGTGGCAAATGAGTTCATCGGCGCCAACCGCAAGGGCAGTCTGCTCGGCAACATCCTGACAAAACGGTATTTCAAGGCAAACCCATGGGTGCGCAATCCGCTGAATGAGGACGATACCGCGCGACTTGAAGCGCTTGCGGGTACGTTCAAGGCTTACGCAGATCGCTATGGCATTGACTGGTTGCTCTCGGCAGCACAGGCCTACCAGGAATCCGGTCTTGACCAGTCGCGCGTAAGCTCGGCGGGTGCCGTTGGTGTGATGCAGTTACTGCCCACCACGGCCGCAGATCCCAACGTGGGCATAGCCGACATTGAGGTTGTCGAGAACAACATACACGCGGGAATCAAATACAAACACTTTCTTCGTAATCGCTATTTTGACGACCCCGGGCTCGATACGGTCGACCGGTGGTTGTTTACTCTGGCCGCCTACAATGCAGGACCTGCGCGCATCAATCAGTACCGGAGACGGGCAGAGACCATGGGTCTTGATCCCGATCGCTGGTTCCGCCACGTCGAACAGGTCTCTAATCGTGAGACGCGTCAGTACGTGAGTAATATCTTCAAATACTATATCAGTTACCAGGAATACCAGCGGCGGATTAGCCTGCTCAAGGAAATGGAGAGCGCTCGCGAAAGCCCTGTATCATGACATAGAAGGCAGGCGTCATCAGCGTTACCAGAAGCATGGCAGCGGCCATACCATAAAGCACAGTGATGCCAAGGCTGACCCGGCTCGCGGCGCCTGCGCCGGTGGCCAGGACCAGAGGCGTCACCCCCAGCATGAAAGACAACCCGGTCATCAGGACAGCGCGGAAACGCTGGACCGCCGCCTCGGTCGCGGCATCGATGATCGACTGCCCTTCGTGTCGCAGCTGTGCGGCAAACTCAACGATCAATATCGCCGTCTTTGCGGCCATGGCAACAAGCAGCACCAGCCCTATCTGCGCATAGATATCAACGGGCTGGCCGGTAACACGAAAGGCGAGAAATGAGCCGAGAAAAGCGAGCGGGATTGACAACATCACGGCGACAGGCAGGGTCCAGCTTTCATACAGGGCCACCAGAAAAAGATAGACCGTGACAATGGCGAGTGCGAACAACATCACGATCAGGTTACCCGCCTCCAGTTCCTGCAGTGTCTGTCCGGCCCAGGCATGCGAATAGTTATCCGGAAGATTTTTCAGCAGCTCCTCCATGACCTGGACGCTTTCGATGGTCGATACACCGGCGGCAGGCTCGCCATTGATGGTGACGCTTCGGTACAGGTTGAACCCTTCCAGCTGTGTCGGAGCCTGCGCCGGTTCCAGACTTGCAATGCCGGCAATAGGCACCATGTCACCCTGCTTGTTGCGAACCTGGAAGTGGCGCAAGTCTTCCGGCCGCGAGCGGTATTGGCTCTCGGCGCCGAGCATCACCCGGTAATTGCGGCCGAATTGGGTGAAATCATTCACATACATACCGCCCAGTTGTGCTTGCAGAGTGACAAACACGTCGCTGAAGTCGACCCCCAGCGTCTTGAGCTTCTCGCGATCCACTTCCAGAGAATACATGGGGACGCTCGCGCGCAAATTATGCCGTACCCGAGCCAGCTCATTGCGCTGATTGGCCTGCAGCACGAGGTTATCGGCCACGGCGGCCATCTCCTGCGGCGATACGCCGGCCGAATCCAGAAGCCGGAGGTCAAACCCGGCGGTTACCCCGAGGCCCGGGATGGCCGGGACATTGAAGACCATGATCTGAGCGCCGGCCACAGCCCAGAGCCGCGCATTGAGCCTTTTCAGGACAGCGGACGGCTGCAGTTCTGCCGTCTCCCGCTCCGACCAGTCTTTCAATACCACGACGCCGAAACCCCGGTTCGACCCGCTGCCATTGATCAGTGAGAAACCACTGACGCTGATAAAGTCGCTGACTGCCGGGTCCTGAAGCACGTCCTCCGTAACCTTCTGCATGATGGCGTCGGTCCGGTTCCCTGAAGCTGCGTCAGGCAGCTGCACATCGACAAAAAGAAACCCCTGGTCCTCCTCCGGGACGAACCCGGTCGGCGTGGTGGCAGCCAGATAGAGCAGGATGCCGATCAATGCCAGAAATACGCCAGCGACAAGAATAGAACGTCTCAACATACGTTCAATCAACCAGCGGTAACCAATGGTAAGGCGCTGGATAAAGGACTCGACCGGCCGCAGCCACCCCATCGGTGTTGCACCGCCTTTCAGCAGTACCGAGCTCAATGCCGGGGACAGCGTCAGGGCGTTGATGCTGGAAATGATAACGGCAAAGCAGATAGTCACGGCGAACTGACGAAAGAGCTCGCCGGTGATTCCGGGCAAGAAGGCCACCGGGACGAAGACCGCCAGCAGTATCAGGGTAGTGGATACGATAGGTGCAGTAATTTCCCGCATCGCGCGACTGACCGCATCGCGAACCTCGAGACCTTTTTCTTTCATCAAGCGGTCGACATTCTCGATAACCACGATAGCGTCATCGACCACGATGCCGATGGCCAGCACCAGGCCGAACAGCGTGATCAGATTGATCGAGTACCCCATCATCGCCATGAAAGCGAAGGTTCCAATAAGCGACACCGGTATTGCAATGGCCGGGATCAGGGTGGCGCGCAGACTCTGGAGAAACAGAAACACGACCAGGACAACCAGGACTACGGCCTCGAACAGTGTATTTACGACTTCACGAACGGACTCTTCAATGAATTGCGTGCTGTCAAAGAGAATGGTGTAGTCCAGCCCATCAGGAAAGCTGCTTGCAAGACGCGTGACTTCGCTGCGAACACCCTCGGCCACGTCCAGAGCATTGGCATCGGGCAGCTGGTAGATCACGAGGAAGGCTGTATCTCGTCCGTTCAGCCTGGAGCTGGCGGCATAGGAACGAGCACCCAGCTCGATACGCGCCACATCTCGCAGCCGGACGATACGCCCTTCCGGCCCTGTTCGCAGGACCGTGCCGCCAAATTCACCGGCGTCGCTGAGCCGGCCTTCACTGCGAATGTTAAAGGTGAATATCTGATCCGCTGCAGCGGGCTCCTGACCGAGCGTTCCGGCCGCCACAATCCGGTTCTGCTCGCGAATCGCTGAATTGACATCGGCTACTGTCAGACCGAGACGGTTCATGCGTTCGGGATCCAGCCAGATCCGCATCGCGTATTCGCTGGTCCCCAACACCTGGGCTTCGGCAACGCCGGGGACCCGGGCAATATTCTCGAGCAGATTGGTGTTGGCGTAATTACTGAGGAACAGGCCATCGAGCTCCGCCCGGTCAGAGACGAGGTTGATGCCCATCAGCATGTTGCCGGCCTGCTTGCGTACCACCACACCCTCGCGCCGCACCTCCTCGGGCAGCTGGCTTTCTGCCAGCTTGACGCGATTCTGGACGTTGACCTGCGCCATATCCGCGTCGGTTCCGGTCGCAAAGGTGACAGTAATCGCGGCCGACCCGTCGCTGCTGGTGGAGGATTCGATATAGATCATCCCTTCGACCCCATTGAGACGCTGCTCAATGGGTCGCACCACGGCGTCGGCCACGGCGTCGGCGCTGGCACCGGGATAGACGGCTCGCACCTGTACCTGCGGCGGTGCAAGATCGGGGTACATGTTAATAGGCAGGCCCCGAAGCGCCAGTAGCCCTGCCAGCGTAATCAGTATCGACAGGGCGAAGGCAAACTTCGGTCGCTGCAGGAAGAATTCACTCATGGTTTGACCAGTTCGCTCGGCGCCAGCAATCCTGTTGTCGGGTCGCGATCATACTTCTGCATCTGAACCGGTTGGCCGGGGCGAATCTTCTGCAGCCCTTCGACAACCACGAGCTCGCCGGGGTTTACCCCGCTCTTGACTTGCCATGCGGTGCCTTGTCGAGGCCCCAGAGTGACTTGTCGCTCTTTGACCGTCTGCCCGTCTGGCGCTACAAGCATCACATAGGGGCCCAGCTGGTTGCGCTGGACAGCCGCTTCGGGCACAAGCAGACCGGATGCGGGCTGTTTGCTCTCGAACAGCAGTGTTACAAGCAATCCGGGGAACAGGGTCTCGTCAGGGTTTGCGAACAGAGCCGTGGCGTCGACGGTCCCGGTGCTTTCATTAATAGCGATGTCGACAAAATCAATAGCGCCCGGTGAGGGGTGACGCCGGCCATCCTCCAGCAGCAGGTAGACGTCGAACACCGGCGTTTCCAGCCATTGATCACGGTTGCGCATCAGGCCCGCAAACTCACGGTCGGTTAGCTGGAATTCGGCCCGTATGGGATCGAGCGCAACGATCTGGACCAGCGCACCGGCCTCGGGTCCGATGAGGTTTCCCACCGTGACATCCGTATCCCCGATGCGTCCGCCAATAGGGGCCTTTATCACCGTATAATTCAAATCGAGACGACTTTGCCTGAGCGCCGCTTCGGCCTCGACGAGCGCGGACTCAGCCTCTTCGGTCTCGTTGCGAAGGCGATCCAGGTCAGCGGCGGAAAGATAGCCGCGCTCGCCGATTTCCAGGCCGCGGGCCAGGTTACGCTGCGCCAGCGTAAGAGCACTCTCGCGCGCCGCTACCCGCGCTTCGGCCCGTCTGACGCCTTCACGGTAAGTACCCTCGTCCAGCCTGAAGAGCGGCGCGTTGGCATCCACGCGTCCGCCGCGCTCAAATAGCACCTCGGCCACTTCACCCTCGACCCTGGCCCGGACCTGTACCGATTCGACCGCCCGGGTGCGCGCACTCACCCGCCACTGCCGCTTTATGCCGACCTCGGTAAGCTCGAAAACGCCGACGCCCACCGTGGGAGCAGGTGTGGGGGCTTCCTCTGAACCGCATCCGGACAACACGAGCGGCAGACATAACAACGACATCACGAGATTTTTCATGCGTGGCAATTTCCTGGCTGATAGCGGGCCTGGGCCAGCAGACGGCGGGAGGTGGCAGGTCGATCTGTCCGCACCAGCGACGGCCTGAGGTCTTCCCCTTCCTTATAACCGCACCCGACGCGTTGTTCTGGAGCAGAGACGACCCTCGCGCAACGTTCGGCATTCAAGCGGATGTACCTCGATTCGACTTACCACTTCAGCCTGCAATCCTAGGTTTATCGCGTATAGACATCCAGTCCGACAGACGCCAGGGCGCGATCCGGATGTTTTCTTGCACTTTTTCGACTTTCTAGTCTGCTGCGTGATCGCTAGATTTGCCGGCTAACTGAAAAAATCCGGGGAAATGCCCGGCCGTCTCGGGCGGCTGTACCAGGGCGGGAGTCAGGCAAAACGGGAGGCATGATTGGGTTCGCTGATAAAGACCATGCAGTCGAGGATCGTAGTCTACGACAACCTTGCAAAATCATTAAATGCCTGCCCTGGCGAGGAGGACTCATGAGCGATGGCCTGAAGTCTCGGCTCATTTTCGTTCCGAACCGCGTTTTTATTGTGTCGTTGTTCCTGGTTGCCGGTTTTGGCGGCTGGGGTCTGATCGACCCCGACGGCATGAGCAGCACCTCGCTCGGCTTTACCACGTTCATGCTCACCAGCATTGGCTGGTACTGGCTGCTTATCAGCAGCGGCTTCCTGATTCTCGCGGGATTTCTCGCGCTGGGTCCCTATGGACGGGTCAAGCTTGGTGATGACGATGAGGAACCCGAATTCACCACCGTGTCATGGATCGCGATGCTGTTTGCCGGTGGCATGGGCGCCGGCCTGATCTTCTGGGGCGTCGCCGAGCCGCTCTATCATTTTCGCGACCCGCCCGGCATGCCGGGCGAGACCGCGGATGCGGCCCGTGCCGCATTCATGTTGACCAATCTGCACTGGGGGCTGCACGCCTGGTCCATCTACGGCGTCTGCGCGATGGTGATTGCCTATTTCACCTTTCGTAAGAAGAAGAAACCACTGATCTCTACGCCGATAGAGGCGCTCTTTCCCGGCGTTGGCGGTCAGCGCCTGGGGCAGGTTGCAAATGTGCTGGGAGTATTCGCCGTTGTCTTCGGGCTCGCCGGTTCGCTGACTATGGGAACGCTGCAGATCCGGGCGGGACTGGGCGAGCTTCTCGGTACGCCCTTGAGTTTTGGCATGTCACTGGCGGTCATGCTCACGATGTACGCAACCTATATGACGTCAACATCGGTCGGCGTCGATCGAGGGATCAAGCTGCTATCCAATATCAATATGGCGATCGCGGTTCTGATGGTGATCTACGTGGCTGTGCTGGGGCCAACGGCGTTCATTTTTGAAACGCTGGTCGATTCACTCGGTACCTATCTCACGCAGCTGCCCGGATTGTCGTTTCATCTCATGCCTTTCGAAGGCCTGCAGGACTGGACGGCCAGCTGGACGCTCACCTACATGATCTGGTGGCTGGCCTGGGGACCCTTCGTCGGTATTTTTATTGCCCGTATCAGCCGCGGCCGAACCATTCGCGAGTTCTGCGCGGGGGTTATTATTGTGCCAACGCTGTTCTCGCTGTTCTGGTTCGCTGTGCTGGGCGGGGCGGGGATTTTCATCGAGCTCTTCGGCGGCGGCGGCATTGCCGAACTGGTATCCCAGGATGTCAGCCGGGCGTTTTTCGTATTCCTCGATTTCTTTCCCTTTGGCCAGATGCTGGGCTTTGTGGCCCTGTTCCTGATTTTCATCTTCCTGGTCACCTCTGCCGATTCGGGAAGTTTTGTCCTGTCGATGATGACCAGTGATGGACAACTGAATCCACCGCTACCCTATAAGCTGGTATGGGGCACCCTTGTCGCCGTACTGACAGTGGCGACACTGTTCAGCGGATCGGTTGAGGTCGCCAAGGCGATGGCGGTCACGGGTGCTATTCCGTTTTCGGTGGTACTACTGCTACAGGTGGTGGGTTTTCTCAGGGCCATTCGAGCCGAGCATGCCACGGCAACAAACAAGCCCGACGCCGCTACCGTTAAAAAGGTATCCCCGTGAGTATACGTATCTGTCGCGTTTTTCCGATCGTAGCCGCTCTGCTTCTGTTCAGCGCCTGTGGTGGCGATCAGACGCCACTGCTGGTGGGCGGCAAACAATCGGCAGAAGACCAGATTGTCGCGGAGCTGATTGCCGCGCTGGCCGAAGCCGAAGGCATACGCGTTCAACGGCGCATCGGTCTTGGCGATAGCCGGCTGACGATGGAAGCGCTCAAGCGAGGTGAGATAGACCTTTATCCGGAGTCAACAGGCTCAGGGCTGACTTTGCTGGGACTGGCACAGCCGGCCACGGCTGAACCCGAGCGGGCACTGAACCTGCTGCGGGAGCGCTATGCCGCGCTGGGGCTTTTCTGGAGCGCACCGCTGGGCTTTGAGAGCCGGCCCGGACTGGCAATGCTGCGCGAACGTGCGGCTGCGCTCGGCATGAACAGCTACTCTGATCTCGCCGAGCGATCGAACCGGCTGGTGCTCGGCGTGGACAGTGAATTCCGTGAGCGACCGATTGATGGCCTTGGGCCGCTGCGCCGACGCTACGGTATGTCGTTCCAGCGCTATGTAGAGGTACCAACCCAGGACAGACGAAGCCTTTATGAGTACCTCCTGGACGGGGAGGTAGACGTTGCAATCACACATTCGGCAGACCCACAGATTGAGATGTTCGACCTCAAAGTGCTTAACGACGACCTCGATTTTTTCCCACGCCATCACGCTGCGGTGGTAGTCAGTGAGTCAGCCCTGCAGCGTTTTCCAGCGCTTAAGAATATTCTCGAGCGACTGGCCGGCGCAATCAGTAACGAGAAGATACGGGCGCTCAACCGACAGGTGTCAGTCCGGGGAGAGGACCCGGGAGACGTGGTCCGCAGCGAGCTGATCCGGCTGAGTCTGATAGATGGAGAAATACGGGAAACCGACCGCCAGGCGCTGAGCCTCGCCGTCTCCCTGTCTGCGAACGCGGAGGGGGAAGCCGCGACAGTACTGCGACAGATGCGCCGGTCCTTTCCCACCAGTAATGTCAATCTTGTTCGGTCGCCCGATCCGTTAGGCGCGGTCGCCGAAGGGTCAGTCCGGCTTGCTCTGGTTAGCGCGCCCGCCTTCTTTGCGCCTGGCTCGGTAGACCCCAAAAGCGGCCAGCCGCCGCTGCGCCAGGGATTTGAAGCGGTTGCGCTGGTCGGCACCAGCTTTCTGCACGCGTTCGCCCTGACGCCGGGGATCACCAGCCTTTCTGATGCAGGCTCAATAGCGACCGGGCCCCGAGGCTCAAGCGGCTTCCGGGCCGCAGAGTCGGTCATCGATGGCCTGCAGCTGTCTGCGACGATAACACCCGTCAGGGGTGATATGCCGGGGAAACTTGCCGATGCGCTACTGGAAAGCGGTGCAGATGTCGCGATACTGATGCAGCCCCCAGGCAACTCGACTGCGCGAGCGCTCCTGCAGCGCGGCCTATCGCTGATCAATATCGACAACTGGACTCAGGGCAACAACGGCATCGTTTTTCCTTACCTGCAGCCCGTTCGTCTTGGGCCAGCCGACTATGAAGGGTTCTTGCCGGGACAGCCGGTGGCGGATATGCCCGGCTTCAGCGAGTCCGTACAGACGCTTGCCACTCAACTTGTGCTGGCCGGACCGGCCAGGCCTGAAGAGTCCCGGCTCTCCACTCAGGGGCCCGGAGCCAGTTTCGGGACACGGGCCTTGCCGTTGACCGATCAGGTCGTTGCTCGAATTAATGAGGCCACGGGACGCTCTGAGGGCATCTACCCCGTGCTTCCCCAGGCGCGCGCGTTGGCGCCCCGATTGCCGCAGCCACCGGAGCCGCTCAACACATCGCTGAAAGCATCAGCGCTATCGTTGATCGCTATCGCGCTGCTGGCCTTGATTGCGGTGCTGTTGCTCAGGCCGTTTCATCCAGAATAAGAAAAGCGACATCAATCGCGAATGTTACTGTTGAGGCCACCGCCATCGCCGTGGCATTCGCCGAAAAATGTGGAAGCTGTCATGAAAAGCACCGGATTCTGTCGTTGTCGGACTCACGTTCTTGATGCGGCGGCATCGCTGATAAAAGCGATGGGGGTCCTGAGCTGCCTGCTGATAGGTGTCGCCAGTGCGCAGGCGCAGAGCGACGAGCTTGCAGCGATCGAAGTCAGTCGCGCGACTATCGAGCAAGCGATAAGTGAACTGGGAAATCTGGCCGAACAGCGTCACGACGGCCTGTTGTTTCGCGTTGACGAACGCGTACGTGAGCTGGGCTCGAAGATGCTCGCCCATCAGGGCAGCGCCAGTCTGTCCGATGCCAACGACCCCGGTCAAAGAGAGCGCTTTCTGGATCACCTGGAATGGTTGCAGGAATTTCTGATCGATCGATACCAGAGTCTACAGTCGCGTATTCTCCAGGAGCAGAAACGCTTCGGTGAATTCGATGAAAGCTCCGAAGCGGTGATCTCCCGCGCGTTTCAACAGGATCTGCGTGGTGTGGCCGCAGGCCATATCGGCCTCCTGGCGAACCTGCTTGGGCTGGGGGAAACGCTTGGCCGAATTGACACGGACTTGCGCGAGCACATCACACGAACGACGTTGATAGCAGCGGAGGGCCTCAGCGGGCAAATTCTGCTGGACGCCAAAACCCTGGAAAATGTACGCAACCTGATCCGCGCGGATCCCACCAATGCGGCGCTGAGCAAGGCAGAAAGTGCAATTGACCGCAAACAGGTACGCAATATCGAAATGCTGGAGCAGCTCACGCGGTTGATGGAGACGGTCGGACTCAATGCGGGCAGCTATCGCACGCTGCTGCTGATGCAGCGGGGGTCCATCGGCGTCGATATTCTGAACAAGGACGTTTTCATCGGTCTGCTCAAAAGCCGGATTGAAAAAGCTCGCGACGTGCTGATAACGCAAGGGCCGAACGTGGTATTCAAGACGCTGGTTTTTCTTCTTGTGGTCCTGGCTGTCTACATGCTTGCCCGGCTTACTCGCCGTATTGTCACGGCACTACTGCATCGGGAATCAGTGCAGGTTCACGGGCTGATGGAGGCCATGCTGGTTTCACTGTCCTTCGGGGTTGTTTTCACCATCGGCGTACTGTTGGCGCTGTCGACCATCGGCATTTCTCTGATGCCGATGCTCGCGGGGCTGGGTGTGGCGGGTATTGTTATCGGCTTCGCGCTGCAGGACACCCTGAGTAATTTTGCTGCTGGCTGGATGATACTGATTTACCGGCCCTATGACGTTGATGACCACGTCATCGTGGGCGGCGTCGAGGGGACGGTCAAGCGAATGAATCTGGTGTCGACCACGATCGCAACCTTCGATAATCAGCGCCTGGTCATTCCGAACAGCAAGATATGGGGAGACGTCATCACAAACCTCACGGCCAATCGTATCCGGCGCCTGACAATTCCGGTCAGTATTGCCTATGGTGAGGATCTTGATCGCGCAGAGAACGTTCTTCGGGATGAGGCAATAAAGCACCCGGGTGTGCTGCGTAAGCCGGAACCGAATGTGTTCGTAGACGCCATGGAGCAGTCCGACGTGCTCATGGTGACGCATGCCTGGGTGCGTACAGTGGATTACTGGCCCCGCCTGCGCTCACTCACCAAGCGGCTCAAGCAGCGCCTGGATGAAGAAGGCATTGAGATTCCGTTCCCGCAACAGGACATCTATGTGCGTGCGCTTCCGCAGTCTGTTGCTGAAAAACCCACGGTGAATACGCCCGAGTCTGAAGCAGAACCTGGAAATAACTAAAGGCCTGCGCTCATTCACGTATTGTCAGGTCGAGGCGCAGCATGGATCGACGCAGCCGCTGCGGGTAGTCTGCTGGCATGAACCAGAGAAAGGGCAGATCGGACTGCACCAGGCCGCGTTCCCGTGGCGGGAGATCGCTGCGAATGGCAAGCAGCATGTCATTGCTGGCCCAGGGGTGATCCAGCCAGTAGAGGTGACCGGAAATATCGAAGCCGCGCTCTCGGGCGCCCATCGATACATCAATGACCTCCAGTGATTCGGCTTGCATCAATTGCTCGAGTTGTCCGGTGCTCAGATTCCCCCGTCTGTCGCCGAGACGATAACCGCCGCCCATGAAGCGTCGAGCGCTTTTCAATGCGCCGTCATTGTCAGTCACCGTAACGATGATTCGATCGGCCATGCGATCCAGTGTATCCAGCTGTCCGATAAATTCATCTCGCGGGATGTCTGATGCCGCATAGTAGACGGTACCGATACGCAGGCGGCTGGCGAGATCGCTGCTCGACAGCTCGGGATGTCGCTCTGAAAGACTGGTGAGAGCACGCGTGACGACGCGGCCTCCGGCGCTCCAGGATACGATGTGAATTTTTGCGGCGTTGCTGTGCAGGGCCAGCAGCTCCAGTAAATCGGCAAGGGATTCTGCAGATCGATAGCCACGGGCGAGATCGATACCTGCTCCGTAGGCCAGAATATTCTGGTGTGTGGGCCAGGCAAACGCCATGGCGGTCATGTCGCGGCGCATGAAATGATCCATTTCCGCGGCGAACGCCGTGGCACTGTAAAAATCCACCTTGGCACCATGCACATAAATCAGGAGTTGCTTGTCATTTGCCTTCTCGATGGAGTCGTTGAGCATGTCCAGGGGAACGTTCAAGGCACCCGCGCCCGGCTCAGTGCCTATCTGCCATCGGCCGGTCTCTACAATACCGGCGATGGACAGCGGGATATTGCTGTCTGCACGATCAGCCACGGAGGAGAGTTCGCGTAATTCCTCCCATTTCAGATCTTCCGTACCAAAGCCGATCAGGGCAACGCCGAGGCGTACCGTATCGCCTTCCCTATTGCCATACTCAATCCGTTGCCAGCCCGGGTTCCGTTCCCGCGTGGTTGCGTAGTACACCATCCGCGGCGCCCAGCGCTTGCCCGGAGGAACAGCATCCAGCGGTCCGATGCCCAGCTCCGTGTAAACCACCGGTGTGGGCATCAGCGACACGGTGGCGCTGCTGCAGCCCACCACCAGGAAAATAACACACAGCCAGAAAAGCCACCGTTGACTTCTGCGCATCGCCGCCAACCTCCTTTGTACAGAATCTGCCATTGCGGCCATCCAAAAGGTCAGCGAAGGCCTGTTAAGGTTCTATCCGATTGTCACGGAAACTGCTCAAAAATTCTGGCGACAGCCTGATCGATCGCCCTCGCGGCGTCGCGCCGTGTGGTTTCAGTGATCTCGTTTCGTGCAGTCCCTTCCCAGACCATCTCTTTATCAGCGTAATCGATCAGGTCAATCGTCAGGCTGCCTTCCGTGTATGTCTGCAATTCCGTGCGAGTTGCCGAATAGCCCGGCCAGGTGTTGTAGAAGCCAGCGCGATAGTTCCAGTAGGCCGGACCCACATACGGCTCGCTGACCTGCCTCGAGCGGATTTGCTCATCCAGGTGTGTATAGGCATTAACCAGAAGATCGGCCTGTTCGGCGTCATCGACATGCGTGAAGCCCAGCATTTCCAGCTCGCGACGTATGGAGAATTTCAGCTGTTGCGATATCAGACTCGCGTACCCGCCGCGATCAGTACCCAGCGGGTCAACGAAGGTAAAGCTTGAGTAGCGGGAAAAATCAACGTTGGGCGCCCGGAGAGTATCGATTTTCGGCGAGCTAGCGCAGGCAACGACCAGGAAAGACAGAAGAACGGAAAAAACAAGGTTTTTGAACATAGGTTAATGCCTTGATCAGATTGTGTACTTTGTGTGGAAACTGCACGGGCCGAGAGCGCTTCAAGACAGCGCCACGGCCTGCAGGCGCATCAGAAGGCCGCCCTCCGCATCGAGGATTTCCAGATGCTGCCTGATAATTCGAATATGGGTCGCGTTCGCCAGGGCGTCTCGAAAAGCGCTGGCCTGCTCCATCCCGTTAGCGCACATTCTGCTGGTCGCGGCAATCTGGCTAAAGGCAATGCCACCGTCATCACCGCGCTGAAACTGTCCACTCAATCGATTACAGCCATCCGACCCGGCCAGCTCGCCAGAAGCCCGGAAAACCAGGTAGGGTTCTCGCTGATCCTGAAATTTTTTCACGGCATCGTCCAGCAGCCACTCCAAACGCCAGTACGTGTTGTGTAAGGTCGCGCGGCTCACCGGGTCGGCACAGCCTTGACCGGGCCAGACGCCGATGAATCGTTCTGGCACAAGGGTCAGAACCGGTCCGGGCCCCTCGACCGGCATGCGCTGCTCTATACGGCCCTCCAGGCTGACCTTCAAGGCTTCGCCGGGCTGCTCCCTTGCCTCGAGGTAGGCCTCTTCCAGTGCGCGGTTGTCCTCTTCCGTCGCGACCGGCATGTCCAGCCCCGTCAGGCACTCCTGAAAACGACCCGCGTCGGCCAGGTAGCGGTATTTGCCCCCCAGCAACAGTCTGGTTTCCGGCAGCGCAAGCCCATGTCGGCGTACGAGAGTATAGTTCAGTTCAGAGACGATGTGCTGACCATCGCGGTCGAGCTGACGCAGAGCGTCAGGTCCCTGAATGGCAAAGCGCAGCGGCGCCTCACGTCCACCGTGTAGCGAGATCTGCGCGCCATCCGAGGAGATCAGAAAGCGCCCAATGTCGTTGAAAACGCCATTTTCGCGGTCCTGATACTCCTGCCGCAGGACGTAAACGTTGTCCTTCAGTAAATGTAACTGTGTGTCAATACCCGGGCAGCTGGCACAGGGCAGAGTCCCGGAGAACGCCGCCGGAAACTGTTCGAACGGCTGCGAGGGCGCCCGCGTCACCTTGCGCATTCGGATGGACGCAGTGCCGGGAAATCCACGCGTAATCACCTGGTGAACCTGATCGCTGACGAACAGCAGATCCTCGCCATCAAACAGTCGGGCCGCCACGCGATAGGTGTGGCGCGGATCAATCCGAGCCGGGTCATACTCAATCGTGAAGTCGTAGGGAGGCTGGCCCGCGTCCTGCAAAATGAATTCCCCCAGTTGCTCGGCGGCGGCATCCTGACGACTGATATCTTCCAGTACGACCTCCAGTCTGGCTCCCGGCGGCGCGGCCATTCTCTCCAGGTAGAACGCCTGCCCGGTAACCTCGGCCACGTCAGGGCCCGGTTTGTTTGTCGCGCAGGCGAGCATGAAGAGTATTGGAATTAAGCCGACAATTTTCGACAGGTTTCGCATGTGTACCCTCAACGCTAATCATTTATTCCTTGGCATCGACCTGCGGCGCAAAGTCGACCGAACCCTCTGGCGGATAGTGCAGCGTATCGCGCATGGCCTTGCGCGTCTGCAGATCAAATTCAGGGAATGGCAAATCATTACTTTCCCGTAATTTGCGCATGATGGCTTCTGCGCGCTCGGTGCGTTCGCTGTCTACACCATCGTCATTCGCTATGTAGTTGACCATGGACGGGAATGCGAAGCCGGTTCCGGATTCGTCGACGATATTGATGACGCGCAGATATACGTCTTCCTGCACCGCAAGAAATTCATTGAAATCGCTGGTGCTGACGTAGGCGAATATTTCAACATCGATGGAGTGATCGCCAAAGCCCAGGAAGCGCACCCGCGCCGGTTCGGCCGAAATCATCGGGTGCTGCAGCAATAGCGTGCGCATCTCAGTCAGAACCCAGCGTAACTGGTCCGGGGTAGTTTCGTAGCGCAGGCCGATCATGCTGCGGAGCAATATACGATCACGCCGCGTGAGATTTTCAATGTTGATGGTCGCAAATTCTGCGTTGGGGATGGTGATGATGGTCCGCGCCAGTGAGCGTACCTTCACTGATCTGAGTCCAATACCCTCGATCACGCCAAGGTGCTCTCCAAGCTGACAGAAATCCCCCACTTCCACCGGCTTGTCGGCCATCAGGGTGAGCCCGCCAATGAGGTTTTCCAGCGTACTGCGAGCTGCCAGTGCGACAGCGAGACCACCGATACCCAGGCCTGCGATAACCCCCTGATAGGGCAATGACAGTATCTCGGCAAGAAACAGAAAGGCCCCGATGATCACGGCCAGTTTGGCTGTGGCAATCGCCAGTGAGCTCAATATTTCATCGCGGTAGCGATAGTTCTGCGATCGCTCTTCGAGTAGCGTACCGAGCCGGTCGACCAGGTGATAGGCAAGCCAGCCGCCGGCAATGGACAGGGTGACCCCAATCACGATCCTCACGGGAATATCGACTTTGTGTGGAATCCCCAGAATCTGCAGGGCAAGCAGACCCAGCCCGGCGACCAGCATAAGCCTCAAAGGCCAGATAAAACGGGCTTTCGCAGACAGGCCGCGCTCGTTGCCCTCTGACTCTGAATGGAACAGCCTGGCGAGGACCCAGGGTATGAACCAGCTCAGCGGCAGGCTCAGCAGGAGCCATAATGCAAGCGCGAACCATTGCCATAGCTCCATACCCGCTTTCGTCTCTCGGAGCAGCTCTCGGTGTACAGAGCGAACCTCGTTGCGGATATCAAAAAACGGCGTGGAATTATCGCGGCTATCATTCACCAGCGGCATGTCTTCCAGTGCCATGAACAGTTGCCGGGCGCTGGCCAGGGTTTCGCTCGTGAAGCGCCAGCGCGTCGTTCCGTCGGCCTGTGTAAACGGGGCGAGTTCGACGACGCCCACCGGGTGTACAAAATGCGTATAGATGCCACGACGATTGGGTGTGTCGGGAATTTCCTGTCGCAGGGGCAGGCCGATTCGGTAGAGAACCTCCATCAGGTACTCACCCAGCAGCACCCCCTCGTCTTCACGAACCGCGGTAGAGATCTGGGACAGGTCCATCGTCTCAAGGAAGAGCGCCGTGTTTCCCTCCGTCACATTGCTCCATTGCTCAATGAACGTGCGCATGGTGTCCCGGGGGGAGCCGAGTTCCTGATGCTGGCGCGAATGCGGCAGCATCCCGCCTCGATTTTCCAGGAGTATGTTCAGCGCTGCGCGCATCTGCGCTTCCGGGGGGACCACCAGCCGCCATTCCTGCTTGCCCCCTTTCCCGGGGTTCTGACTGCCGGGCCGGAAATTCAGTGTATACCGGGCTATGCTCCCGGCCTGTGCGAGTTCCACGGCATAGTCCTGTTTGCCGGTATCTGCAGGTGGACGCAGTTCCCAGATGCGAAAAGTCAGCCTATCGATGACCTGGAACAACAGACGGGCCAGATCGACCTTGTCATAGGGCGTCAGCGGTCCTTCATGCTCCGAGAAATCCAGAAGCGGCATGACCACACCGAGACGATCGCTTCGCCCCTCACCGGCACTGTTGCCGGCTGTTAGAAAAGACAGCAGCGTCTGGTCAGGGCTGGACAGGTCGAGTGTGCCGAAAAGGGTGTCGACCAGAGCGATATCGGTACGCTGGCCCGTCCACCACTCGCCAGTGCCGAAGCGTCCCATGAAACTCTGCTGGTCCGGTGACATGACAAAAGTGAATCCACCGGCCCCCGCGGCATCACGCCAGGTACCGGTCAGTCGCTTGCCCTCGAGTCGACCGCTTATAACGCCTTCGAAACCCGGATAATGGCCCTCCACCCGGTCACCATCCTGCCGCATTTCCACGACCGCACCGCCGCCACGCCACTGTGTATCCCATACGCCGGTCCAGTCGAACTGAGTTTCTTCGGCAAACGTTGACACTGCAGCAAGCAGACCAAGCATTCCACCAAGCACTTGAGCCCGGATTCTCTGGCAGGGTCCGTTGTTCACGAAAAAGAGCGAGTTACCCGCTTGTCTGTAGTGGTCTCTCACTCGCTATGACTCCCATGCCCAGGCGGACGTGGCCCGCGCACTACCCTGAAGGACAGCCCGTGCGCCCGATCTGATATGACATCTCGCACAGACTGGATACTTCATTGCACGGCTGACTCTCTGCGGGTGGCGCTGAAAATACCATTCGCCGCCTGTGGTTGAACGGTTGTTTCGATAGGCGGAGGCGAGCTTGCAGGAACGGTGGTTTTGGGAAGTGGAGCCACGCAACAAGCACCGACATCGGCTTTTAAGTTAATCCTCCGCGGCGATAATGGAAAGTCGGATAAGTGCACGAAGCAGGCGCATGCGACCAGCGTCCATCGATTGCATGTCTGGCTCAGGTTTCGCTATGATCTGATGGCTTAGACGACGGTAAGCTGCCTTGCTGAATCCCCTCCAACGTTTTCGCTGCGATTCTGTCGAAGAGTTTGCAGAGATGTCCGGCGAACTCTGGCATGTGAATGTCACGCAGTCCGAGCCTGGCCCTGCGGAAGCCAGTCT
This sequence comes from uncultured Alteromonadaceae bacterium, assembly GCA_964613795.1. Classification (GTDB taxonomy): domain Bacteria; phylum Pseudomonadota; class Gammaproteobacteria; order Pseudomonadales; family Halieaceae; genus Chromatocurvus. The sequence continues at coordinate 22,241 of CAZTJR010000008.1, forward strand.
CTGGAGGAGACACATCAGTGGATGCGAGGTTTACCGGGGACGCGCAAATCGTGCCCTGGTCTGTACCGGGCTTCGACCAGACGGATACTGGACGATAACCCCGATCAACCGGCATTGTGCCGGCGGGCGTTTCCGCGGGCAGACACTGGAAGAGGGAGATCTGCTGTTGCTTGATCCCGGCGGAGAGGTTTTCCAGCAGACGCGGGCAGGCCATTCCCAGAGTGCGATTTCGATTCCCGTCGCCATAGCGGAACGAATCATCCGCGCCGAACATCATACCGAGCCTGAAATGCTTCTCAGTAAATGGGCTCGACAATCTGACTGCGGAGCCACGCGTGATATTGAAAACCTGCTTGATGCGCTGCTTGACCGGCCTGAAATGCCCACCTGCTCGTTCGCCGCGAAGGGAACGGAGATCGCTGCGCAGATCATAGCCATTACGCAAGCCGGCTCTGAAACAACCTTTCTACGCTCAACGCTTGCCAATCGTCGCCGCATTGTTGTCCGCGCCGAAGAGCTTATAAGAAGCCGCCTGCACCAGCCGCCCAGCGTTACCGAACTGTGTGAGGCCACTTTCGCGAGTCGTCGACTGCTGTTTTACGCCTTCAATGAATTGCTGGGCCGCTCACCCGCCGTACATGCAAAGATTCTGCGTCTGCATGCCTGCCGCCGCAATCTTGTTGTTGCAGGTCCGGAGATCGGCATCCAGCAGATTGCCGCTGTTTTCGGATTCAGGCACCCCGGCCAGTTCGCCATTGACTATCTCCGGGCGTTCGGCGAGCGCCCGAATGAGACTCGCCGCAGGGTGAGGCTGTCCACCAGCATACGCGGGATTTAACCCGGCGCAGCTCTACACACGCCAGAAGCAGCGTCGCTGCGCGAGGGCTCAGGGCAGCGCCGCGATCCAGCTGTTGTCATCCATCCACTTCGAACGAAGCGCCTCAATCAGCCCCGCACGCCTGTAGGCTTCCACGTAGTTGGCAACCAGGTCGCGGAAGTGGAGATCGTTGGCGTCCACGGCAATCCCGAGTGGCTCGATCGTCAGCGGCTCATTCAGGGTAACGAGATCCGCATCCGGGTTGCGCATGACCGCCAGAAGACAGGCCGGCATGTCAGCGACGAGGCCCGCAACGTCACCGGCCTCGATCAGTGCTATGGCACTGGCATAGTCGGCAACCTCAACCAGCTCTGAATTCGGGGCGGCTTCGCGAACAAACATCGCGCTCGTGGAGTTGCGCAAAGCCGCCAGCTTTACGGATTTGCTCTCGAGTGTGCCCATGCTGAACTGCTCTATCACATCACTGCGAGTCAGGATCGACTTTCCGGACAGCATATAGGGACCGACAAAACGGGCGTTGATCGCGCGCTCCGGCGTGATCGCCATGCCCGAAATCACCAGGTCCACCCTACCCTCGCTCAGGGCTCCCATAAGATCGCCAAAAGGTATCTTTTCGATTTTCAACGATACCCGCATGGCGTTTGCCAGGGCGCGGGCAAGGTCGACATCCATACCCATGAAATTGCCCTGGCGATTCACCATCGTCATGGGCGGCTGATCGCCGGACATACCGACCACCAGCGTGCCCGCTTCAACAACGCGCTCAAGCGTCGGAGACTCGGCACGGGCCAGGCCGGCACCGAGACCGATCGTGAGCAGCAATGCCGTAAGCAGGGCTTGGGTGAAAGAACGACGCATGGTTTTCTCCTTTTTGGATTGAGTGTAAAACGTTTTCCGCGTGCGCGGATAAAAAGCCGTGACGAGTCCTTCCCGTGCAGGAAGAGTGACTGTCGCGGGGGTTAACTGCCTCATTCTGTTAGCTCATCGTCGCGCGCAGGTGAGCCAGATCTGCCACTGTGCAAAACCCGGTAAGCGACCCAGGCGCTTAGCAGAGCCAGCAGCGCCAGCGTTCCGCGATTGGTCGCCGGCACAGCTCGTGCCGCGGCGGCGGGGCCAGAGGGCTGCTCACGGACGATGAGCGTTGTAACCGTGATCTCCTCCTGACTCGTTTCGGTGGCATCAGCGATGGCCAGGTTCACGACCTCTCCGGCGGCGATGTCGGCATCAGTCACTGTGTAGCTGCCAATCAGTACACAGCTGGCTCCCACGGTCACCCTGGCGCAGCGTTTTTCCTCTGGGCTGATCATCCAGTCTGTGACCACCACGTCGGTCAGGGTGACATTGCCCTCGTTGCTCGCGGTGACGGTGTACTCAAGGGTGCTACCCGCGCTAATGATCTCTGGGAAAGCGGTCAGCTTCTTGAAGATGCGCAGCAGCGGGTCCTGCGCAAGGGGGGTGCTGCTGGTGGCTTCCTGTCGTTCTGTTTCCGTGGCGTCGGCAAAACCGGTGTTGTCGAGCTGTCCGGCATCGACATCTTCCTGGGTTACCGTATAGCGGCCGGCAAGCACGCAGGTGTTGCCCAAGGCGAGACTGGCACAGGTCTTTTCCTGCGGACTGAGCAGCGGGTCCGTGACCACAACGCTGGTCAGAGTGACGTTGCCCTCGTTACTCGCGGTGACCGTATAGGCGAGCTCGCTGCCAACGACGATGCGCTCGGGGGACCCGGTCAATTTCTTGATAACGGTCAGGACCGGATCCCGCGCCAGCGGTGTTGTAATCGTGGTTTCTGCCGCTGCTGTCTCGGTCGCGTCAGCGGTAGCGGTAGCGGTATTGTCCACCTGCCCCGTATCGATGTCGGCCTGGCTGACCGTATAGCTGCCGGTGAGCACACAGGTGGCGCCCGGCGCCACGCTTGCGCAGCTCAGCTGCGGTGGGTTGATCAGCGGGTCACTGACCACCACGCTGTTCAGCGTAACGTTACCCTCGTTGCTCGCGGTGACCGTATAGGCCAGCTCGCTGCCGACGGCGATCGGATCGGGCGCGTCTGTCAGCGCTTTTGTCACCGCCAGAGCAGGACGGCGGGAAAGGGGCGTCGTGATAGTGACCTCACGCAGATCTGTTTCAGTGGCGTCTGCGAACCCGGTGTTGCTGATCAGACCGGCGTCGACGTCGGCCTGGGTCACCGTATAAGTCCCGTTCAGCGTGCAGCTCGCGCCGAGGGCCACGCTGGCGCAGGTCTGCTGCGACGGGCGGAGCATGCTGTCACCCACCAGCAGGTTAGTGAGCGTGACGTTGCCGCTGTTGATGGCCGTAACCCGATAACTCAGAACGCTGCCGGCGCCGATCGGCGACGGTGCGTCGATGAGCGCCTTGTCCAGGCTCAGGGCGGGGCTCCTCGCAATGGGCGTCGTCACACTGATCTGCTGCTGATCGGTTTCGCTGGCTTCGGCCAGCGCGGTGTTCACGATCTGTCCGGTATCGATATCAGCCTGGGTGACCGTATAGCTGCCGCTAAGGACGCAGCTGTCACCCACGGCCAGCGTGACGCAGCTTGCCTCTTGCGGCGCGATCAGATCGTCGTTGATGACCACGTTGCTGAGCGTGACGTTGCCCGTGTTGCTGGCGGTGACCGTGTAGGTCAGCCCACTACCAGCGCTGATAACTTCCGGCGCCGCGGTCAGCCGCTTACTCAGCGCCAGCGAGGGGGCTGCCTCGGTGATGGCGCCGCGCAGGGAAAGGTTGCGCAGTGAGGCCGAGAACGTTGGCGACGAGATATTTTCGGTGCCGCGGACGTCCTCGAGGGTTGTTCGCCAGCGGAAACCACCGATGCGCTGACGGTCCAGGCGTGCATCACTCGAACTGAGCAGGAATGGGCTGTCCCCCGGCCCGCTGCTGCCCACCTCTGTCCTGTTCCCGCCAACGTTGAGCACTGTGCCAGTATCCGCCCAGAGATAATGGCCAAGCCCGACGGGACCGCTCGCTCCGTCGCCGGCCTCAAGGTAGGGCGGCACTGTGGGGGCATCGGGGAATGGGTCGCAGCGGGCATCGAGGAAGTTGATCTGACTGAACTCCCACGCCGTGCCCCGGGTGTTGAAGCTGCTGGTATCGAGCGCCAGCTCTCGGACATTCAGGTGCGGGGCGAGGCAGACTTCCACATCGATAAACTGCCGGGTCCCCGGGTTGTTTGTGTCCGGAAGTTCGTCAAAGCTAAGTTCGGCCATAATCCGCCGGGAATCGCCATCATCACGAAACACCAGCCGTGGCCGATTGGTGGCACCCAGCTCCCCGCCCGGGCTGGTGCGGAAGCGTATCGTCAGGTCGTCGAGATCACTATTATCCGCGCTCAGTTTGGCACCGCTGGCATCGTCAAACAGGTTGTAGCGCACTGTCTGATCCGCGTTGTCGTTCTGGATGAGCTGGGTGCCACCACCGGGAAAGGGGTACTCGCTGAAATCGATGACCGTGTCGAGTGCCTGCTCGGCGAAAGCAGATGGAACCATAGCCAAAAACAGAACCACAGGCGCCCATGCGCACACGGCACTGCGCGCGCCCAGCTGCCCCGGAGACATTGCAGTAAAGCGGTCGGGCGCGCGGATTATCAGAACATCAACTCAAGGTTGGTGTGGAATACGACACCATTACCGCCCACCGCGAAAGGCACGCTGGAGTAACCAACGGGGGAATCGTTGAGATACAGCATTTCGGTATTTACCCTGAAAAGACGGCGCTGATTCGGGTACCAGTTGAGTCCCACGGCGAGATCCCAGGGGTCGCCGTACTCACCGAAGATCTTCGAACCAGCTGCATAGGCCTGCAGCGTACGTGGCAACAGCATGCTTCCCACCTGCAGCTGAAACCCGTGATCGAACAGCTCGTCCTCGGGTATATCGCCCACCGTTGACAGATTATTCACGGAGCGCCAGTAGTATTCGCCCTCCACAGACCAGCCTCGGTGCTTGTAGCCGGCGTCAACTGCCGCCATGCGGTATGTCGCACGATTGACCTGGCCGTCTGTGCCAAAGGCGCCTGGCTGAAAGAGCAGCGTTCCATCGGAGAGGCGTATCTGGGCGTTTTCGATGGCTTCTGTGTTAGGTTGCGTCTGGCGATCCTCGCGGGACTGCGTGAAATGGATTCCGAAGCTTGTGGCTGGATCTTCATGGTATTCGAAGTCGCCGTAGCCACCGGCAGGGCCGAAGTCGCCCTGGGGCGTCCACCACAGCGCTCCGGAGAAGGTATTCAGGCTGTCATCCAGCTGGTCGGCGCTGATCCCCACCTGACTGAGATTGTTGCCGAGCATGACGCGGTAGTTCAGATTGTTCTCGAATGCGCCGGACGCCCAGATTCCCGACGTATAGCTGGGCCGGAAGAACTCATCAGCGATGGTCCTGTTGTCGGCCTTGTTCCAGAACGGAAAGGTCCCGCGCAGGCTGCGCGTGCCGGGGAGACCACCGATGCCCATGCCGACATCCAGCGCCGGTGAAAAGCGATAGCTCAGGTTGCCGGCGATCACAACAGACGCCGCATCGCCCTGATTGGCGTTCGATGTCCAGGTATAGAAGTTGTAGCGAAAGGATGGATCGTACAGCCAGCCCTTGAAGTACAGGTTGATCTTGTTCAGCTGGAAATCATTGCGCTGGTCAATGTCCCGCTCACGTCCGAAGGCATCGACATAGCTGTCGTCGAGGGCCTGCTGGTTGAGATAACGGACATAGGCCCAGGCGCTGAAGTTGAGGTCCCCCTGAGGGGTATCCACGAGTTTGAAACCCTGTCCACCAGGCTGGAACTCACCAAAGCTTTTCCTTTCGGGATCGTAATCCATGGGTGGTGGCGTGCGCAGGCCCGCATTGAGCGCATACGTTCTGAGCTCCACAGGCCCGGGTGCGGACGCTACCCCCTCACCTACACTCGCCGTTTCAGGCTGCGTCGCTCTTGGCTGATCACCGCTGCTGATGCGGCTCTCAAGCTCTTTGATGCGCGATTCCCGCTCAGCGAGCTTGCGCCTGAGTTCGCGCTGGTTGGCCTCCAATACTTCGAGCCGTTGCAGGATGCGGTCGGTATCGGCGGCCGCGACATCGGCAACGGCCGCAGTGACGGCAAGCAGCGGTATGCCGGCAAGCGCTGCGAGTGTAACCCCCGCCATGCTGTGAGCGCGCAGAAGCATTGTTACCTGACCTCCACAGGCTCGACCTCGTAAGGATTGCCGCCAAGCGTTTCAGAAATATAGTCGATAGCCGCCTGTGCCTTGACGCTGTTTCCAGCCTCGTCGAGCGGCGGCGCGATGGCGGCTATGCCGAAGTTTCCTGGCGAGACCGCGATGATGCCGCCACCCACGCCACTCTTGGCAGGCAGGCCGGTGCGGTAGAGCCACTTGCCGGTATCGTCATACAGCCCCGCAGTGGCCATGATGGATAACACTTCAGGGACGTTTGCTGACGCCATCACCGCCTCCCCGCTGACTGGATTCTGTCCGGCATTGGCGAGCGTACCTGCCATGACCGCGAGGTCTCGCGCATTGACGTTGATTGAGCACTGCTCCGTGTAAATATCGGTTGCGCGATCGGGGTCGGATTCAATGTGTCCATAGGCGTACATCAGCCTGCCAATCGCCTGGTTGCGCTGGTTGGTCGCTGCCTCGGACTCATAGACTGGCTGGTTCACGGCTAACGGGCGCCCGGCGAAGCGCGAATGAAAGTCGAGAATGCGATTCCACACCTCGTCGCGGGAATCACCCGGGACCCGGCTCGTGGTGGCAATGGCGCCGGCGTTGACCATCGGATTCATTTCCGCGCCACGATGCTGTTCGATCGCGACGATGGAGTTAAAAACCTGGCCCGTGGCATCCACGCCGACACCCGCCAGCGCAAATTCAGTGCCCTCCGTCTCCATCACAAGCGCCATGGTGAAAACCTTGGATATTGACTGTATGGACACCTCGGACTCGACATTGCCGGCGGTGAACACGCGTCCGTCGGGGGTGACCAGCGCTATGCCGAAGAGATCGGAATCCACCTCTGCGAGTGCCGGAATGTAATCTGCGTTGGCGCCTTCATCGACGTCCTTGAACGCGGACAGTGCATCGTTGAGGACAGACTGAATCCTGCGATCCGACAGCGAGCTGATATCGCTGGCGTGCACGGTAGCGTTGAGGGTCAGCGCGCACAAGGTGACAGCGGCGGCGTGCCATAGGGATGTGGCAAAAGTGTGCTTTTTCATCTGCGTTCTCCGGTCAGGTCGTGAATCAGAAGTTGAACTTGAAAGAAAACTGAACGCGGGTGTCGGTGCCGTCGGCACTGTCGTTCAGGCTGAGCGCGCCATGTATCAGTTCGGCACCCACGGTGATGTTGTCTGCCGGGTAATGCAGCAGATTGACCAGGCCGTAATCCAGGGTGTCGAAGGCGTCGTCGTCCTGGCCGCGCGTGTTGTCCATATCCACGCCGCTCCAGCCAATGGAAGAACTCCACCTGTCATTCCACCAGCGGTCATAGAACAGCAGCCACCCGATGACAGGCACTGTGGTTGCACGGAGTTGCTCGTCGGGCGCCAGGTCGATACCGCCGTCATTCAGGTAGTTGCCGATGCCCTCGCCAACAGCCACCTGCCAGCGCAAGCGATCGCGGCCAACCGTGTTCAGCGTGCCGGACAGGTTGACACCGTAGCCGAACTCCTCCCCGGAAAAGGCCTCTCCCGTGACATCGTCTGTTGCCTCGAAAGCGACCTGCCGCAGTATGCCGGCGGCCTGAAAATGGCCCCATTCCCGCTGGATGCGCCAGTGCGCAGTCAGGTCCGGCAGCTCTTCCTTGCTGCGAACGTCAAGAGCGGGGGCGACCTCAGAGACTTTGCCGGAGTCGATACCCGCAGAAGGTGATTCAAGCGCGATGGCGATGCGCTGCGATTCTGTCGATACCGGTGTCCAACGAGCCTGTATGTTGCGGAAGAACATCATGCCCGATGGTCCCCAGTAATCGATGGAATTGGGGAACACGTCCCCATCCATGAACACGGAATTGGTCTGCCCGAAACCGAACTGGTTAATTTCAGCCCAGGCATGTCGGAGACGGGGCGTGATCTTGCCGGCGTCCGTGCCAACGCCAAAGAGCTCAAACTCCAGCTTTGTCTTGATGACCCCGATATCGGTAGGCACGCTCGCGTTGACGCCGTAACGTGTTTGTCTGACGCCGAAGATCAGCTCTCCGTCAGAGCCGCAGCCGGCGTCACCGGGACAATTCACCGGAATCTGGGACGGGCGCAATGTATCGTTCCAGTCTGGATTGACCCTGTCGAAATCGTAGATCGCGTCCAGCATGATGTGTCCGTAGAAATCCAGCTCTACCTCCTGCGCAGACGCTGACAGGGTGATGCCAAGCAGCAATGCACCACCGAGGAACCTCCCGGTATTTTCCGTATATCTGTTGATCTTCCTCAAAACGCCTCTCTCCTTTGTCAGACTGTTGTGGTTGGGCAGCGCAGGCCTACCCTCGCCCGCAAAAACGACACTCGTCACACCCGGGGCAGGTCACTTGCCGTGCCGCGGCTTGAGCCGGATCAGGCCTCCTGGCTCTGGTCTTTATTGCTGGCCGCACACACCGTCGGTGCGTGGTAATCAAGATTCATCAGGCGGAAATAGTTTTCGCCAAGCGCAATGTTGCGAAACGCCTCGTCATTGAGGAAACGCAGGACACGGCTGGTGACGTCCAGTTCCTGTGCGTAATCCGCAAATTGCTTGCTGCCTGCTGCAACAAAATCAGATCCGGCCAGAATGCGGTCGGAGTACTCGTTGAAAAATGCCACGAAGCGATCGCCCCAGCGGTGATAGGCGTTGTAGAGCACATCCCAGGAGATATCGAGCATCAGGTTGGGGTGCGCATCCAGGCGCTGCTTCATGATGGCGATGTGCTGGTCAGGATCCATCGTGGTGAGCTCTTTCGACAGGCCCATGTGGGCCCAGACAATGGTGTTGTCCGGATAGGACATCAGGACCTCATCCATAAGAAACAGGAACGCCGTGGGGTTTGCGTCATTGCCAAGATCTGCGTGCAGAGTCACGGGCATATTGCGCGCTCTCAGAATCGCCATAAACGGCGCCCAGGCGACTATCGACTCAGTGGTGGCAGGCTCATGACCGTTGCCCAGCAGCGCCTGCTTGATAACGTTGAGCTCGCCAGCCCAGGTGAACATGCCCGGAAACTCGCGATCGTAAAGTTCGATAATCGACACTGCGTCTTGCGGATTCGCAAGATCCATAAATGTCATGGACAGGGTAATATGCAGGTTGCCTGGGTCTTGCTGGCTAACCTCCACCGCGTTGATAACGTCATTTCTGATAGATGGCTTGGCGGCGGTACCGACGCAGTCAAGATAGTAGGTACATGCCGAGTCGAGCGGCAGTGCCTGGCCGATACCAAAGTAGTTCACAAAGCGCACACCCAGCCGGTCGAAATAGCTGGACAGCTCGCCTGGAGGAATGGCCGGGCCGCCAAAGGGTCGTGGATGAAAGTGCGCATCCACGACCGGCGTTTGACTTTCGTCATTGCGGTCAAAGCAGGCCTGCTGTGCCGGCCCCTCTATAAATGATGCGAGATCGCGCTGCGGGTCAGACGTCGCAGTCGAAGGCGCTTCGCTCACTGACGGCGAGCCGACACACCCGGCCAGACAGGCGGTCAGGGCCGTTGGCAGCAGGAGTGATCTGGTAAAGGGTCGCTCTGCGGTCGCGAACACCCTCTTCGGCGTTATCCGGCGCGACGTTTTGTTTTTCATACCATTGTCTGCTGCTGCGAGGTAAAAAGAGGGCGCAGACTTTAGGTGTGAGGCCGGGGTTCGGAAAGCAGCGAAAGTGCAAGTATGCCTGCTGCCAGCGAGGGTCATCGACTCGCCGGCATGATCGCCGCCGTCGACAGCGGCGTAACGCCGCTGATTGCGAAAGGCATCAGCCGAGGGTAGAAAAAGTGCAAGTATTGGCGTTTGCGGGATTTAACAAAGCCCGCGCGTAGCGAGGGATGTTCTGTCCCGGTAAAGTAATGCGATGTTTCGGAGTCAGGAAGTCACCATGGCACGAACGTCTCATACGCGATTCCACTCGGCAGAAGAGTTTGAGCAAGGAATCGCAGCACTCATCGATGGTGAATGCACCCAATCCACCGTAGGTCCAACCGACATTACCCTTGCCACTCGTTACGAGTCCGGGTGTATCGTCCACGGCTGCCACTCCACGCAGCAGATGCTGCTTCGGGGCTCGCGAAGCCCGGACTTCTGGACACTCTCCCCTGTTGGCAGGGCTGCCGAGGGTGGGCGATTCCATGGTCGTTCAATGACGTCCAGTGATCTTGTCATGCTGAATCCTGGCGGAGACGCCTACCAACAGGTTTTCCCGGGTCAACGCCAGCTTGCTGTATCCGTTCCGGTGCCTCTCGTGGAGAAGATACTTGAAGTGGAACATTGTCGTTCAGCGGACAGCTTATTGAAGGAATGGCGGGTGAAGACAGACCCTGGCGTAACAAATGAGCTTGAACAGCTGCTGCAACAGATCCTCCGGGAACAGAGCGCGGCAGCGAACAGCGGTGCGCCCGAAGATCTCGCTTCCCGGGTACTGGCGCTGGCAATGACGGGTCGCCAGTCCGCAACGGCGCGGGTGAACGTGGTTCATCGGCGGCGAGTGGTCGCACGCGCGGAGGCGCTGATTCGCAGCCGGCTTCATGCGCCACCTACTGTCATGGCCTTATGCGAGACGACGAATACGAGCCGAAGGGCACTTTTTTATGCCTTCGAATCCTTGCTGGGGCGCTCTCCAATACAGCACGCCAACATTCTTCGCCTGCATGCGGCCAGGCGTCGCATTACCGAGTCCGGCTCTGATGGCACCGTCAGGGCGGTGGCCGAAGAACTGGGGTTCTGGCATCCGGGCCAGTTTTCAGCAGACTATCGCAGGCTGTTTGGTGAGCTGCCAAGCGAAACAAAAAGGCTGGGGCCTTCATCGAGGAGACGCGTTGGTAAACGCCACGCGATCCTGAAGCCCAATACGCTGTATCCGGACGTTCTGGAAGGTGTGGTCGGTGAACGTCTCGCTCGCAGATGCTGACGCGCTTCAACTTACAACCATGGAAATGTGTATCGAATGAGAAAAACTATCTTGCTAGCTCCCCTGATCGCGCTGGCCACCCTGCTGCTGGCTGAAAACATCAGGGCCCAGGTCGTTGGCAGCTCTGCGGCATCGCGCGCAGGCAGCTGGGAAACGTCTTTTGGACTGCTTGTAAACGACGATATCAGCAGCTCTGGTCCAGAAGGGAGCTCACTAGAGATAGATCAGGATCTGGGTCTGTCATTCAGTCTTGGTTATAATATAACAAACACTATTGCGGTGCGATTCGACGCTGCGTGGCTGAAGCCTGACTACAACGCCATCCTCAATACCGAGAACGAGGGTCTCCTGGAAATCAATCACGAGCTATCGGTTTTCAGCGGCCATTTCAACGGCGTCTGGAATATGCTCGACGGAAACGTGACGCCCTATGCGCAGGTGGGTGTCGGCTGGACCTATCTCGACTCCAATGTCATTGATGGCCCGCCGACAACCGGCTGCTGGTGGGATCCCTGGTGGGGTTACATCTGCAGCAATTTCTACTCCACTTATAGTGATACCAACTTCAGCTGGAACGTCGGGCTGGGACTACGCTATGACATCAGCCGGGCCATGTTCCTGCGCGGTGGCCTCGAACGCAGGTACCTGGATAGTGACAATGGTGCGGACCCGGAGTTTGACGCATTGCGCGTAGAACTCGGCTGGAAGTTCTGATTGCAGCCTTGAGTTGCAACGATCGTCGATCTCCTGGGAGACAGCTCCATCATGAACCAATACCGCGTTGCACTGCGGACCCTGGTGATCGCGCTCTGTGCGTTCAACTCCAGGTATGCTCTGGCCGACGGACCCTATCCACGCAGCACACACGAATTCGCGCTTGGCGCGACACGACAGAGTGCGCAGTCCACCGCCCTCGCAAGCGTTCCGGCGTTACCACCTGTCAATATCGAGCTCAAGGACCTGGATCTCGAGGACGAGCGCAGCTCCTGGTTTGCCGAATATCGCTGGCGTTTTCGCGAGCGCTGGCTTCTCGACGTGTTCGCATTCCAGTACCGGGACCAGGGACGGGTCGCAGCCAGCAAGGATTTCAACTACGACGGCGAACAGTTCTCGGCCGGCGCTGTCGTTGACAGCAGACTTGAAGTGGATACCTATGCGGTAGATGTGCTTTACGCTGTGCACCAGGGGGATCGCTCCGAGGTACTCGTCGGCGGCGGTATTCACGCGTTGCAGTTAACGGCTTCGTTCCGGGCTGCCCTCGTTGGAGAAAATGAAATTGGCAGCCTGTCCCGCGCCTCCAACACTCTTCTGTATCCGGTGCCGAATTTTCGGGCACAGGGCACCTTCGATTTTAACGATCGTGTTGGCGCAGACCTCACCGCTGGCTGGATGAGTGCCAATGTGGCTGATTATGATGGCAGCTTCGGCTATCTGCACGCTCGACTGCGCTGTCGCCTGGGAGGCCGCAGCAGCCTGTCGCTAGGCTACCAGTTCACCGCCGTCGACGTGACGCGCGAACCGGGAAACGGCCGCAGGCAGGCCTTCGACGGCGAACTGCAGGGCCCCACCCTGCAGTTCGCCTGGTCTTTCTAAAAACACCACAGACTTCATATGCAGCGCTGCCAGGCCCGTTCTCGGGTACTCGACGTCGCACTGTTTCAACATCGCGGCAATAGTCAACGGGGAATCCACCGTTCATGTTCTACTTGATGTCTGCATTTCGCCGCGGAGGCGGCGGAATAGACGCTTTCGGAGACATAGACCGGATTGGTCTAAAAAATCATTTTCAAACGCCCATACACAATATCTAGTATTGACACAAAAAAAAGTCGCTAAATACAGTGCTCAGCTATTGCGATCAGCCCCTGGCTTGCCGCAGACTACGCCCTCGCATCAACTACCGCTACCGTGGAGGCACAGCCCAATGGGAGAAGCCGTACAGGCCCTGACGGCCGGACCGGACATCGATCTGCAGCCGGCATCGCTGGACATCTGGGACAAGAAGTACCGACTCAAGGATCGCGCAGGTTCGCCTGTCGACAGAGAAATCATTGACACTTACAAGCGCGTCGCCCGTGCCCTGGCGGATGCCGAGGACAGTGACGACAAGCGCAAGCAGTGGTACCAGCGATTTGTCTGGGCGCTGCAGAACGGCGCCCTGCCCGCCGGCCGCATCATTTCCAACGCCGGCGCCCAGGCCTACAAGCCAGCCACCTCCACCATCAACTGCACCGTGTCAGGATCCATCGTCGACTCCATGGACGATATCCTTAACAAGAACCACGAAGCCGGCATGACCCTGAAGGCGGGCTGCGGCATCGGTTACGAGTTTTCCACGCTGCGTCCCAGGGGCGCCTACGTCAGTGGTGCCGGTGCGTATACCTCCGGCCCACTGTCGTTCATGGATATCTACGACAAGATGTGCTTCACCGTGTCCTCCGCCGGCGGCCGCCGCGGTGCGCAGATGGCGACCTTCGATATCAACCACCCCGACGTACTCGACTTTATCCGCGCCAAGCGTGAGAACGGCCGCCTGCGCCAGTTCAATCTCAGCCTGCTGATCACCACCGAGTTCATTGAGGCGGTGAAGGCCGGCACAGACTGGCCGCTGAGCTTCCCGATGACGGAAAAGGAGGCCGCGGAATCTGACCTGGACGTGAACGACCCAACCCAGGTGGTCTGGCGTCCGTTCCCGGTCAAGAAGGATTACCTGTGCAACGACACCGGCGATGTCGCCTGCCGCGTGTACAAGACAGTCCCGGCGCAGCGCCTGTGGGACATGATCATGACGTCCACCTATGACTTCGCCGAGCCCGGGTTCATCCTGATCGACAAGGTCAACGAGATGAACAACAACTGGTGGCAGGAGAGCATCCGCGCTACCAACCCCTGCGTGACCGCCGACACCTGGGTGCAGACGGCCGAGGGTCCACAACAGGTCGCCGATCTGGTGGGCCAACCCTTCCTCGCGCGGGTTGATGGCGAAGATCACGCCAGCGGCGCCGAGGGTTTTTTCCGCACGGCGACCAAGGCTGTTGTTCGCCTGCAGACCCATGAAGGGCACGCTCTGCGGCTGACGAGTGACCACCGCGTCCGTCGCGTTTCCGCTCTGACCCGCTGGCGCCTGGAAACTGACTGGTGTGAGGCGGGAACGCTGCGCGTCGGTGATCGGGTGCTGCTGAACAATCACCGGGATTCCACCGCCTGGGCGGGGCGCTACGGATTTGACGAGGGCTATCTCACGGGCCTGCTGATTGGCAATGGCACGCTGCAGGAAGACAAGGCCCTGCTATCGGTCCGGACACGCGCTGTAGCGGTCAACGAAGGCGGCAGCAGTGACGGCACTGACGGCATCATGGCGGCGGCGCTGGCCGCGGCGCAAGGCATGCCGCAGCACGCTGAACTTGCCGGCTGGCAGAAAGTCGGCGGCAGTAACGAATACAGCCTCGCCACTGCTGCATTGAGCGAGCTCGCTACGGAGCTCGGCATGGCGCCCCAGCGCACGCAAATCACGCAGCAAGCGGAGCAGAGCTCCAGTGATTTCCACCGCGGCCTGCTGCGCGGGCTGTTCGACGCCCGCGGTTTTGTTGGCGGCGATGGCTTTGTAGGCAGCGAAGGCTTTGTTCAGGGCAATCGCAGGCAGGGTGTCAGCATCCGTCTGTCGCAGTCCAGCCTCGCTACGCTGGAAGCCGCACAGCGCATGCTTCTGCGCCTCGGCATCAACTCCACGCTGCACAAAGAACCGCAATCCGAGGGCGAAGCACAGCTGTCAGGCGGCAACGGCGATTCGTCGAATGATACCGCGGCAGAGCACCAATTGGTGATATCGGGTGACAATATCGCCATGTATGCCGAGTCCGTGGGCTTTGCCGACACGGCCAAGCAGGACCTGCTGGAGCAGGCCCTGGCCGGCTACCCCCGACAGCTGAGCCGTGAGCGCTTTGTAGCGACTGTTGCCAGTGTCAGTGCCGATGGCGTTGAAGACGTGTTCGACGTACAGGTTCCCGGCATCAACACCTTCGACGGCAATGGTCTGCATGCGCACAACTGCGGTGAACAGCCCCTGCCACCCTATGGCAGCTGCCTGCTGGGCTCCATCAACCTGACCAGGCTGGTGCTGGACCCGTTCACCGACAAGGCACGCTTTGACTGGGATCGCTATCGCGATGTGGTCGCCGTCTTCACCCGCATGCTCGACAACGTGGTAGAAATCAACGGCCTGCCGCTGCCCGAGCAGCGTCACGAGATTACCTACAAGCGACGCCACGGCATGGGCTTTCTGGGCCTGGGCTCCACGCTGACCATGCTCGGCATGCGCTACGGCGATGAAGAGTCGGTGGCGTTCACCGAGGAAGTCGCCCGAGAGATGGCCATCACCGGCTGGAAGCAGGCACTGGAGCTGTCCCGGGAAAAAGGCGCCGCGCCAATCATGGACGACACCTTCGAGGTCACGCCGGCCATGCTGGAACTACGCCCGGAAATGGTTGCCGACGGCATCAAGGCCGGCGACAAGCTGCCCGGCAAGGTACTGCACGCTCGCTACAGTCGCTACATGCAGCGCGTGGCCGAAGTCGCACCGGAGCTGGTGGAAGAGCTTGCCGCCGAGGGCGCGCGCTTCTCCCACCACTCATCAATCGCGCCCACCGGGACGATTTCACTGTCACTGGCCAACAACGCCAGCAACGGCATCGAGCCCAGCTTTGCGCATCACTACTCACGCAACGTCATTCGTGAAGGGCGCAAGAGCAAGGAGAAGGTGGATGTGTTCTCCTTCGAGCTACTGGCCTACCGCGAGCGCATCAATCCCCGGGCCATGCCCTATACCGAGGACGCGGCCGCCCAGCTACCGGACTATTTTTCGGTGGCGGACGACGTGACGCCCAGGCAGCACGTGGATATCCAGGCTGCAGCGCAGAAGTGGGTGGACTCGTCCATCTCCAAAACCGCCAACGTGCCGACAGACTACCCGTTCGAAGATTTCAAGAACATCTATCTGTACGCCCACGAGAAGGGACTGAAAGGCTGCACCACCTTCCGCTTCAACCCGGAAGCCTTCCAGGGGGTACTGGTGAAGGAATCGGATCTGGAGAACACCCGCTATCAGTTCACGCTGGAAGATGGCTCCACGGTAGAAGTGAGCGGCAATGAGGAAGTCGAATACGACGGCGAGATGCACTCTGCCGCCAATCTGTTCGACGCACTGAAAGAAGGCTACTACGGCAAATTCTGAGGGCCGGGGAGAGACACATGGCAGTCAAGATCGACAGCAAGATCGTCAGTTACAAGGTTCTCGAAAACGAAGATCCCGCCGCGGTAGTGGACGCCGCCGCGCCGGCTAACGAAGCGAGCGATGTCGTGCATATGCACGAATCCTTCCAGCGTCCCGAGCGCCTGGTGGGGTCCACCTACAAGGTGAAGACGCCGATGTCAGAGCACGCGCTGTATATCACCGTGAACGATGTCATTCTCAATGAGGGCACCGAACACGAACTGCGGCGACCCTTCGAGGTGTTCATCAACTCCAAGAACATGGAGCACTTTCAGTGGGTGGTTGCCCTGACGCGGCTGATCTCGGCAATCTTCCGCAAGGGAGGGGATGCGACCTTCCTGGTGGAGGAGCTGAAAGCGGTATTCGACCCCCGTGGCGGCTACTTCAAGAAAGGCGGGGTGTTCATGCCCTCAATCGTGGCCGAGATAGGCTACGCCATCGAGGACCACATGAAGCACATTGGCCTGATCGAGAGCAAACTCGACCGGCACCAGCAGGACTTTCTCGAGCAGAAGCGCCGGGAAATGGGTGAGGCCGATGTAAAAAAGCCACAGGGCGCTGAGGAGGAGCAGAGCGAGTCCGACTTTCCCCCCAGCGCCAGCCTGTGCATGAAATGCCACACGAAGGCTGTGGTGCTGATGGATGGCTGCATGACCTGCCTGAACTGTGCCGACTCCAAATGCGGCTGAGACACGCCTGATCCGGGGCAGCAACAATGCCCCGCACCGCCCCCTCCCATTCCATTCCATTCCATCCCGCACGCAAATCATCACCACATGCCGCTAACCGCATGTACAGAAGGTCATGGCGGACGCTCCCGCTTAACACTTCTTAACTGTCTCGCTGCCGACCGGGAAGTAATGTGGGCGATGCAGGGCAGATGTTTTATGGTGGCGTTCAGTTTCTGCATGCCCCTTGCCTGTTCAATGAACATTCAGCGGCAGGATAGCCTTCCACTATGCAATATTCAGAAACATTCGTGCAGCCGTCTGAAGGACGCGCCTACGGACATATCCCCCAGGGTCTTGATAACTACTCCTTGTCGCTGATCGACGATGTCGTCACAAACTACTTGCTCCAGAAGCCCTTGGCATCCGATGAGACCGATCAGGAGCGCCTGCTGAGAACAAGAATAGCCAAGCTGTGCAAGCTTCTTGCCGAAGCAAATGGCTGCTTACGATCCATCAGCAAACAGTTCGAGAAAGCCGTCATGCTGTCTGGGCATGATTTCGGCTCCTTTGAAAACACCGAGGGTCTGCCAACACTCGAGCTGGCAGCGCAGCTGAAAAAGGAGCGCGATGAGCGCTGGGATGGCAAGGGAAGCAGGCTGGGGCTCGCCGGCACTGACATTGGGCTGATAACACGCGCGTACCACATCTGCGACGCCTATATACGACTCATATCCAGTAATGAAAGCGCGCACCTGGGAAGGTCGGAGAACTACGCCGCGGCATTTGAGGTGCTTTATGAGGAAGCAGGGAGGCGCTACGACCCCAGTCTTGTAGAACGCCTGTATTCGGACGTTGTTGGCGAGCTTATCGCCGGCAACCACTGATAATCGATCAGGTAACATGAATGATAAGCCGACTTTTGTCTGCCGGAAGCAAAGATCCATTCACACGCAGCGCCCACCACTCTCCTTCCTATTCGCGGCTCAAGTTGCCCGATGATAGCGTTGCAGCCACCTCTGCAAAACTCGCCGCTGCGCTAGGGAGGACGCCCCACTTCTGCGCCACCATCAGGCAAGCGGCCGGTTTTCGCGAGGCGGGCAAGAAACTGGCGGAAGAGCATGGACTGACAGCGCAGGAAAAAGGCATCTCGCCGCAGCAGGCGCTGAACAAGCGGATCACCATCGAATCGCGGCTTGCCCGAAGGCATTTGAACAGCCAAAATGATCCCGTCCTGCAAATGGCGAGCGACATAGCCACTTTTTATCGGGAACGCTGGGACGGCAAAGGCTTTCCCAATGGACTCATCGCCCACGAAATACCGGTCGCGGCGCGCATCGTGGCGATTTGCCTCACCTATGAGGCGCTGACTATGGAAACCCGGCACGGCACAGAGTGGCTTTGGAACGACGCGCTTGCCTATATTGAGAGTCAGGCGGAGAGCCGGTTTGATCCACATATGATTCAGGTCTTTCTGGAGATGCAGACGGATCATTGCGTGAAGGCTGGCAATTGAGCTGTCGCAAAGCTTGCCGGCCACCGGGATACCGCGCAGCCCACGGCTAACAGCAGCGACCATCGATTCACCAGTCCCTGATCATTGACCGCAGCTAAGCGAGCTGCCTCAGCACCGCGGCTAGACCGCATACCGCCCTCCTCGGCCGCTCATCCGGTCTTCTTCTGGCGCGTTTATCTGGGGGCTTCAGGCTCAGCGTCACTCAGCTATAGCGGCTTGCGGACCCGCCGGGCGCCAAGATCGTGCCCGCCGCAGTTTTGTTAAATTTCGTTACGTTTTGTTTCTGATTGTAATTTTACGTCACACTCCCCTCATCGCAATCCTGGAGGAGCAGACATGGGGCGCACCATGGCGGGCCTGCTGGCAGCCCTGTCCATCAGTGTTTCGGCAGCGGCCTCCAACATTTATACAGTGGGTGTTGTACCGCAATATGACGCACGCACCCTGCACGCAACGTGGCAGCCCATACTGGCACGCATCAGCGAGGAGCTGGGACATCGCTTTGTTCTGAAGGGGGCAAACGATATTCCCTCATTCGAGGCGGCCTACCGTAACGGCGACTACGATTTTGTCTACCTGAACCCGTGGCATGCCGTCGTGGCTTGGGAGGTGCAGGCGTACCAGCCGATTCTGCGAGATATGTCGCGCGAGCTGCACGGGGTTCTGGTGGTTCGCCGCGACAGTGAAATCCGTACCCTGGATGACCTGCAGGGGCGGGAAATTGTCTTCCCAGCGCCAAATGCGATGGGAGCCTCTCTGCTGATCCGTGCCGAGCTGACCAGCCAGCACCGTCTTTTGTTCCATCCAGTGTATGTGGGGAATCATGCGTCGGTGTACCTGAATGTGGCCGTGGGCGCGGCAGACGCCGGCGGCGGCATTCTCGCCACGCTGCACGAACAGCCGGCAGCACTGAAATCGAGGCTGCGTATTCTTTACCGGACGCGTGGCGTGAAGCCTCATCCTATCAGTGTACATCCGCGCGTGCCTGGGGCCCTTGTCAAGGCCTTTGTGCGCAGCATGATCAGCCTCTCTGACAAACTGTCCATGCGGCAGCATCTTCTTGATATTCCGCTACAGGAAATCGGCAAGGCAGATATTTCGGAGTATCTGCCGCTGCAGGATTGGGGTCTTCAGAGCTTCTATGACCCGGGCTAAGCGGACATACAGCCTGCGGGCTCGCACCGCCGTCATCGCCGGTGCGCTGGCCGTAATTCTATTGCTTTTCCAATGGTGTTATCTGCTGCCGCGCCAGGAGGCCTGGATACTCAAGACATTGTCAGACGCGTCCCAGCGGGCCCTGGATCAACTATCTGTATCACTGGAAGAGCCGCTGTTGCGGAGGGATCTGGCTGCTGTACATGCGCTTATCGAAGCGCAGCTGGCCACAAACGGTGACTGGCATAACCTGATTTTGACAGGCCCTGACGGCGGCCGCCTGTACCCACTTGAGCTGGAAAAAGAGTTTAACAATGTCAATAGCGGGCTCAGCAGCACCATCAACATGGGTGACGCCCCTCTTGGTCAGATATTTCTCAATGTCAGCTTTGATGGAGCACTGGCAGAGGCACGTCAACTGCAGATACAGCTGGTGTACTTTCAACTGTTCATCCTGCTGGCTTCTCTTATCGCTGCCCTTCTGATGCTGGAATGCGCCATCTTCAAACCACTCAAGCAATTGTCCCATGCGTTTTCTCGACTGACACAGCGCGAGTCGCGCTATCCGCTGCCCGTCTCAGGGGCGAGAGAAATTCGCAATCTTGTAAACGCGTTTGACGTGGCAAGACTTGCTGCCGCGGCCTATCAGGCTCAGCTCATCCAGCTCCGGGATGACGCAGAC
Source organism: uncultured Alteromonadaceae bacterium (assembly GCA_964613795.1). Taxonomy (GTDB): domain Bacteria; phylum Pseudomonadota; class Gammaproteobacteria; order Pseudomonadales; family Halieaceae; genus Chromatocurvus. The sequence goes on from CAZTJR010000008.1 coordinate 42,441, forward strand.
TCGGCCAACCGCGCCAAGACCGAATTTCTGTCACAAGTCAGCCATGAACTGCGCACCCCACTCAACTCCATCATCGGCGTGTCAGAGCTGGCGCTTGAGGGGCGCGAACTCCGCGCATCAGAGCACCGCAACCTCGTCATCATTAACCAGTCCGGGCGGCATCTTCTGGCATTGATACAGCAGATACTGGACCTGACCCAGGGCAACAGCAACACCGAGCAGATCTCGCTGCAGCCGGTAAACGTTGCCGCGATGCTGGAGGATTGCTGCACGCTGATCAACGACATGGCAATCCGGTATGGGGTGACGGTGACTGTTTCCGACAACTGCATTGGTTGCCAGGCCCAGGTCAGGGCAGACCCACTGCGTCTGCGCCAGTGCCTGCTCAACCTGTTATCCAACGCAATTAAATACAATCGCCCCCAGGGCAAAGTAGCGCTGGACGCAGAACAGACCGACGAGGGCAACATTGTCATCAGCGTCAGTGACGAGGGCAACGGGCTCACCGAAGAAGAACGGCTCTTGGCCTTCAAGCCCTTTGAGCGCCTGTCAGCGCCAGGCCGCCATATTGAGGGCACGGGTATCGGGTTGTCGATTACTCAGCATGTGGTGGAGTTGATGGAGGGCTCTGTCGGCGTCGAGAGCCACCCCGGGATCGGCTCCCGTTTCTGGATAGCGCTGCCTCACGTAGAGGAAAAAGCGCCGACGCCGCAAGTCACAGACAGCTTGCCGACCGGGACCGGCCACAGCGAGCATAACGACACACCCGGTATTGGCAGGGTCGGAGCAGACAGACCGGACACGGTATCGACAGCAGCTCGACCACGGGTGCTGGTTGCGGAGGACAATCCATTCAACCAGAAAGTGATCGCCTCACAGCTGGCATCGCTGGACATCGAATTCTGTGCCGCCAGCAACGGCGCAGACGCCCTGCAACGACTGTCGACCGAGCCCTTTGATCTGCTTGTCACCGATCTGATGATGCCTGAGATGGATGGCCTTGAGCTGTGCCGCCGCGTTCGCCAGCATTCCGACCCTCGCGTTACCAGACTGCCCATCATTGCCCTTACCGCGAATGCGCTTGCCAGCGCGCACGACAACGCGCTCGCCGCAGGGGCAAGTACCTTCCTTACAAAGCCCATAGGCAAAGCCATGCTGCAGAGCGCAGTCATGTCAGAGCTGCAAAGAGCGACATCATGACGGGGCCCGGCAGGTCGAACCGGACGATCCTGCATGCCTTGCCCGCGCTGGCGCTTGTTAAGCATTGTTACCAAGTGCAAATTTTTAAAATGCGGTACAGCTCTCTATGTACCCGAAGCAGTCTCAGTTTACAATGTTTGACATGATTGCTAACACACCTCTTATCGCCGTGGTCGATGATGACCCGGTCTACCTCAAGCTTGTGGGCCAATGGCTTCGCGAAATGGGTATGCGTTGCCTGTTGAGCAACTGCTCGACTGATCTCTATTCCGGCGTAAAGTCTCCGAGTGTTCCTGACGCGTTCCTGCTGGATTACCATCTGGGTACAACGCGAGAAACGGGACTGTCGCTGTGCCGCGGCGTCAGGCTGCGTTACGACCGGCCTGTCATTATGCTGACCGCCGACAGCACCACCCAGACCACGGTCGCCTGCCTTGAAGCTGGCGCTGAACAATACATAACAAAACCCTGTTCACCGGAGGAACTGGGCGCCAGAATTCGCGTTGTCCTGCGCGGGCGCCGCGACAAGCACCGGGGCGATGCCACAGCGCACCTGCTTGCCGAAAGCTTCTCTGATCAACGATACGTGCTGGCCGACATTGTCATGGAACCCCATAAGCGGCAGGTGCGGCATCTGCCCGACCCCTGTCGGCAGAGCCAGTTGACGGAAAAAGAATCGCAGCTCATGCAGCTGTTCATGCAAAGCAGTGACCAGACAGTGTCCCGGGCTGACGCTTTTTATCGGCTTTACAATTACGAAATGGAGCCAGAGAACCGCTCGGTCGACGTACTCGTCACAAAGCTGCGGAAAAAAATTGCGCGGGTGGATCCAACAGTGCACATTCAGTCACTGCGTGGGCAGGGGTACCGGCTTATCGCGGAATCGAGCGGAAAGCAGCAAAAGGACGTCCCTATGGCAAGCACCCCAGGGCCAACCGAGCACGATACGGTCATTCTGGACACCACGCAGTTGGAGGTTACGCTGGATTCAGTGGACCCGGAGCTGCAGAAGGAGTTCTATGAAATTTTCCTCGGCCATGTTGGCGCCGAGCTGAAGCAGATTGAGCAGGCGCGGCCCGATACGGACCGGCTCAGGGCGATGGCGCACCAGCTCAAATCCTCCAGCCAGAGTGTCGGCACGCGACAATTCACGCAGTCACTTATCGACCTTGAAGCTGTTGCCCGGTCCGCAAACCCCGACTCCCTGGCGCTGGGCCAGGCACTGAACAAGGTCTCATCCACCTGGGCGCAAACCATTGTGGCAGTCACACAGCGGATCGCCGCACTCAGCGACCCCGACACACATATATGAACAGCCAGACCACCACCGATCCACGGCGACTGCTCGCCGTGGATGACGACCCGTTTTACCGCCATCTCTACTGCCACTTTGGCAGAACGGCGCTCGCAGAGGTCAACGCTGTCGGCAACGCAAAGCACGTCAGCGACCAGGCACTGCGCGATGCGGATGTGCTGATCCTCGATCTTGATATGCCCGGCACGGACGGCATGCACTTTCTCACCACCCGTCTGGCCGACAACATTGCACATAATCCCGACCTGCAGCTGATTATCTGCAGTGGCATGGACAAGCGGGTAATGGAGCTGGCTCGGCGAGCCGCCAACCTGGTTGGATTGAAGTATGTTGACGTGCTGCAGAAGCCCTTCACTGCCGCCGACCTGCGTGACACGCTCAGGCATGCAACGCTGGAGCGAACTCCGCGCCCGCAACAACCGCGCCTCGAAAAGGCGACGATACTGGAACTGGAGCAAGCCCTGAAGGCCGGCGATCTGAGGCCCTACTGGCAACCCCAGATTTCCACGCTCACGGGGAAACTGAGTGGGTTTGAGATTCTCTCGCGCTGGCATCACCCCACACACGGCGTACTGATGCCGGGGCACTTCATCGACGCCATGGAGTCTGACGAACTGGGCTCACAGTACGCACTGACCCTGCTGCGGCAGGCACTGGCCTCTATCAAGCACTGGGGAGCCGAGATCAACTTCACCGGCAGCATCTCGCTGAATGCACCGCCGATTGCGATCATGCACCCAAAATTTTCAGAACAATTGATCACCCTCCTCAAGGAGTATGGGTTTTCCGAGCACCGGCTGGTGCTTGAAGTCACAGAAAGCACCGCCGCCAGGAGTGACTCCAAGCTACTGGCGGGTCTGGCTCGCATCATGATGCACAAGATGCAGCTTGCCATTGATGACTTCGGCACGGGCCACTCAAGCCTCGAGCGTCTGGGAACCGAAGCATTCAGCGAAATCAAGATAGACCGCAGTTTTATAGGCATATCAGGCATTTCGGGAACGACCAGGGCCATTACGAGCAGTATCATTCAGACAGCAAGGGCCGCGGGGCTGCGCATCATTGCAGAGGGTGTCAGCGACCGGCAATCGGTGGATAATCTGACAGACATGGGCTGCACCCACCTGCAAGGCAGTTATTTCGCAATGCCACTGGCCGAGGACGACGTTACACGCTGGTTCAGGGACACCACGGGATATTTCCCTGAGGCCAGATATAGTCGGCCTAAAACCGCCTGAACGTGACGGCTTCGAAGATGAGCGATTCGCTGGTTAGCATTGCGCTATCGCTGCTGCCCCGGGGTGAGCCGGCCGAGACGGTCACCGGCTTTCTCACGGCAATTCAACAGGCATTCGAGTGCGAGCGCTGTGTGCTCCTACTGGACAATAGTTCCGGAAGCGACGCCGCGCAGGAGCTGCTGAGCGTTCCACCCCTTCACCGACTCGACGAGACCTCATCGCGGTTGTGGCGCCACTGCAACGACTCACTGTCGAAAAGCAGCCAGGGCAATATCCTGACGCTGCCCAGCGAGTGTCGACTGGGCGTTTCTGCCAGACATTTTCTCCTTCCGGGTTGTGGCTTCCTGCTGTTGATCGACGACAGGGCGCACTGGGATACACACATGCGCGACACATTCCAGCGCATTCTTGATAGCGTGCCGGCAGCGCTTCGCGGCATCAGGGAACAGCAGCTTGAGAAAGAAACGCGGCACAGGCTGAGTCTGGCAACCCGGGCGGCGGGCATCGGTTTCTTCGAGTGGAACGTCGGCTCTAACACCATGAGCTGGGACACGGGAATGCACAAGCTCTTTGGCGTCACAGCGCAGGATTTCTGCGGCACATGCGAAGCACTGACTAAGCGCCTGCACCGTGACAACAAGCAGGCACTGCTCGAACAGATAGGCGCCTTTCTCGAACATGGCCGCGACGAGTCCGCAGAATTTGTTTTCAATATCGTGACCGACCAGCAGGAAATCAAGCGATTGACATGCCATGCTGTGCGATCACAGGACAGCGTCGGCAATACCTCCCTGATCGGAGTGGCGTATGACATCTCCGAAATTGAGCTGGCCAGAACGCAATCGCTGTACCGGTCTGATTTCGAGAACCTGCTGCTCAACCTCTCCATGCGTCTCATCAAGCCTCTGGAAACGGACCTGGATTTACTCACCCAGGAGGTGCTGCGCGATGTCGCACGGTTTGTGAATGCTGACCGTGCGTATATCTTTGAGTATGACATGCAGCAGATGACCTGCAGCAACACCCATGAATGGTGCAACACGGGAATAACGCCCGAAATTGACCATCTGCAGGATGTCCCGACCAGCGAACTGCACTGGTGGATTGCAGCGCACGAAAAAGGCCAGGCTTTTGTCCTGCGTGGGGTGAACGATCTCGATGCTGCGCATCCACTGCGGCAAATCCTCGAGCCACAGGGCATCAGGTCGCTGGCGACGTTTCCGCTGATGCATGGCGAAAGCTGCCAGGGATTCATCGGCTTTGATGCCGTATCAAGCGAACGCCGCTGGAGTGAGATCGAGATATCGATTCTCAACCTGCTGTCGCAGCTGCTGGTCAACTTGCGCGACAAGGCGCGGATCGAAGGGCGCGTTCGTGACACCGAGCGCGAGCTCAGGCTATCGCGGGATGAGGCAGAGGAAAAGGCCAAGGAAGCCATTGTCGCCAATCGCTCGAAAACCGATTTCATTGCCAGGGTCAGTCACGAAATCCGTACACCGCTGCATGCCATCAATGGCCTCGCCAACCTGCTTATGGACGGCGTACCCGAGTCCGACGTCCCAGCGCACCTGCAGACAATTCTGGCCTCGGGCGAATCTATGCTCGAGCTTATCAATGACGTGCTGGACTATGCGCGCATCGATGCCCACGGCCTGTCGCTGCAGCACGAGCCACTTGACCTGCACAGTCTGCTGAATCACCTGGAAAATCAGTTCAGGCCTCTTGCCGACCGTAAATCACTGCAACTGGAGCTCACTGTCGATGACAGGCTTCCGCTCCAGGTCGCGGGAGATCAGTTACGTATCCGCCAGATTCTGCAGAATCTGCTCAGCAACGCGGTGAAATTCACCGACCAGGGTTCGGTAACACTGTCAGCAGAACCCGTAATGGACAGCGACCGGACGGATGGCAGGCAAGTGATCAGGTTCTGTGTCACCGATACCGGCATCGGCATACCCCAAGACGCACATGGCAACCTGTTCAGGCCGTTTTTCCAGCTCGATAACACGGCAAGCGTCAACGTTGGAACCGGACTGGGCTTGCCGATCGTCAGCATGCTGACTGACTTGATGGGGGGCACGGTCGACGTGCAAAGCGCCCCGGGGCAGGGTTCACAGTTTTGCGCAAACCTGCTGCTCGAGCCGCTACAGACCTCGGAGATCAGACCGGCCAGCAGCGCGCCGGAAAAAGCCGTGGCGGCATCGCTATCTGGCTTACGCATCCTTCTAGCCGAGGACAACCCGGTCAATGCCAGACTCACCCAGCTCTACCTGCGCGATAGCGGCAGTACCCTGGATCACGTCGTAAACGGTGAGGAAGCCTGCAAAATGCAGCAGCAGCGTCGCTACGATGCAATACTTATGGACTGCCAGATGCCGATCATGGACGGCTTTCAGGCGACACGACGCATCCGCGAAATGGAATCCGACTCCGACCACCGTCTGCCGATCATCGGCGTCACGGCCAATGCTCTGCCCACAGATATTGAACAATGCCTCAACGCCGGCATGACCCGGGTTCTGAACAAGCCGTTCAATAAATCACAGCTGATTGAGTTGATAAGCACGACTGTGCAGGAAAGTTAGTTTGTAGACCAGTAGTAGAAAACGGTATAGCGGCAAGCATACCGCCGCGCAGCCAGGACGTTTCACCCCGGTACGGCTACCCGCGATCGAGCGGAGGACGACAGTCCATGCTCACTGGCTCAAGGGGCGGAATCTGGCACTGCACTCGCATCACACAGCTCGCGCAGCACCGAGGTGGCAAACGCGCCTCTGCCCAGGGTAAAACCGAGCAGAATGCCAGCTTCCGTGAATTCGCACGTCATGTCCCGCACCGGCAGCCGGAGACTGCGCGAGCCCGGCTCCACGCGCGCCCTGTCCAGGGCGCGCTGCCAGTCTGCCGGCTCAATTCCGGCCTCCTCCCCTACCAGTACAGCAGCCGGGTGCACGTCCATCCCGGCGCAGCGATGGCGCAAGGTGTCGTCGATTTCGCTGACATCAAAAACGCTGGCTGTGCCATCGAGATTCACCAGGTCACCGGCGACAAGCCGGTTCCAGGTGCCGTCGCGAACACGGACCGCGAGCCTGTCGTTGAATACAAACGACCGCACCGTGGAAATAGCCAGGCTTCGCTTCTGCCGGGACAGTCGCCTGCCACTGGCCCACTCGTCCGCAAGCTGCAGATTGTTGGCACCACGACCGAAGCGCTGCTCCCCGAAGTAGTTGGGCACGCCCTGTCTCCGGATCATCTGCAGACGCCTCTCGACCGCCACCGCGTCAGCCACCCCCGTACAGCGCAGCAGGATGCGGAACGCATTGGCCCGGTGTGCGCCCCGGCGAAGCTTTCTCGCGTGCCGCTGCCTGTCGACTATCCGAACGCCCTCCGCATCGAAGGCCCTCCAATCAGGCGCGTTCCAACGCGGAATACTAAACCACTGCCGGGTCACGGCGTGTCGATCCTTCAGTCCCGCGTAGCCGACATCCCGCGGCGGAACCCCGGCATGGCGCGCGAGCTGTGTCGCGACCCAGTCCGTATTGGCGCCCGTCTTTTCCACCCAGAGGTAGTCGTGCTCACCATCGCCGCTGAAGTCCCAGCCAAGTTGCTCGGTAACCTCGAAGTCCAGCGGCACCGTGCGCAGGTCGGCAGCGAACAGGGGCGATCCATGCGCCCGTGGCCAATCCGGCAGGCGAGACCCTGCCATTATCGAGCGCCACGGCAAGCGATCGATAAGAACCGGAATGCTGTGCTCACAGGCGATTCATGCATCGAAAAAGCCCGGCGTTCTGCCTGGCTGGCGTAACGCTCAATACACCCCCGCCCAGCGCGCCAGCAGCTGGCTGAACAGGCTCAGGCCCGCCACAACCACAACCAGCAGAACCAGCAGGCGAATCGGCTTGAACGGTTTGCGCTCCACCGAGTTCACGCCGCGCTTGACGAATTCATCCACTTTTTCCTGGTCTTCGGGCTTCAGGCGCGGTGTGTACTCATCATCGCGCTCGGTTGAATCACTCATTCCAACCTCCCATGGGCAATTGGGCGCTATTGTCCGCACCGCGCGGCGTCGTGTCACGTGTATTCTTGATCAGCGACTGAACCGTCAGCAGATGACCAGCTGCGTTATCATACACACCACAGTCTGACTGGAGAGCCACTTTGCAACCTCAAGCCACCCGCGGACTCACTCTGGTGTTTGGCGCCAGCGGCTACGTCGGCAGCAATCTCGTTGGCAGCCTGCGCAAACGCGAGATCCCGGTCAGAGCGGCCGCGCGCAATGTCGATGTCCTGCGTGCCCGCGAGTGGGAGCGCGTGGAACTGGTGCAGGCGGACGCGCTGGAACCGGACAGCCTGGGCGGGGCCCTGGCCGGCGTGGAAACCGCTTACTACCTGGTTCATTCCATGGCGGCGGGAAGGAAATTTGCGGCACTGGACCTCGAGGCGGCGGATAACTTCGCGGACGCTGCGGCCAGGGCCGGCGTGAAACGCATTGTCTACCTGGGTGGACTGGTGCCGGATGAGGCGAGCGGTGTGCATATCACCTCGCGCAGAGACACGGGGGAAGTGCTGCGCGCCGCCAGTGTTCCCGTCACGGAAATCCGGGCGGGCATTATTATCGGCGCCGGCTCCGCGGCCTTCGAGGTTATGCGCGATCTGGCGCTCAACCTGCCGGTGATGGTCACGCCGCGCTGGGTGCGCGCGGAATCGCCGCCGATCGCCCTGGAAAACCTGCTGCACTACCTCATCGAGGTGGCCGCGATAGACGAAACCGCTGGGGCCATTCTCGATGCCAGCGGGCCCGAGCAGGTCAGTTATGATCAGATGATGCGCTGGGTGGCGGAGATTGCCGGCAAGCGTCCACCGCGGATTATTCCGGTGCCGGTGCTCACACCTCGCCTGTCTTCCTACTGGCTCGGGCTTACCACGGCAGTACCGGCGCCCGTCGCCCGGGCGCTGATCACCGGTCTGCGCCACGACTTCACGGCAGACGATGCGGTGCTGCGCCGACTCGTGCCCCAGCGGCTGCTCAGCGTACGCGAGGCGATCGAGGCCGCGTTCGCCGCCGAGCGCGGTCATGCGGTGGCGGCGCGCTGGAACGAGGGCGCCTTCGCCCGGCGCGGCTTCCGGCACGATACTGCCTTCTACGCCAAGAAAGCCAGCGGTAGCGCCGTCGCCAACGCCTCGCCCGAGGCCGTGTGGCGGCAGGTATCGCGCATCGGCGGCAGGAATCGCTATTACTACATGAACTGGCTCTGGAGCCTGCGCGAGTTCATGGACTGGTGCATTGGCGGTCCCGGATTCACCCGCGGCCGTCGCGACCCGGACCACCTGCGACTGGGGGACATGATCGACTACTGGACCGTGATCGGTATTCGTCCCAAAGAGTACCTGGCTCTCAATTTCGGCCTCAAGGCCCCCGGCTCGGGCACCCTGGAATTCAATCTCGAGCCGATGGCGAACGCGCAGACACGTATAACAATAACGGCTTACTGGCATCCGCGGGGCGTTTGGGGCCTCGCCTACTGGTACGTGCTGGTGCCGGCGCACCTGTTCCTGTTCCGCGGCTGGACCCGTGCCATCGCACGCAGAGCGGAAGCCGGGGTCGACATCGCTGGCAGCCAGCCTGGCGAGGGCCGCGAATGAAACTACCGGGATTCATCCCGGCGGAACTCCGGGAGCTCGCCAGTTTCGTGCCCGCGAGCGGCTGGGATGCCGTGGAATGGCGGCCGCTGCTGTCGGCCATGCGCGCCATGAGCCTGCAGCTGATGACCGGGCGCGGTGTCCAGCGGCTCAGCCGGGTGACCGCCGAGGCGGTCGGCGGCGACATCACCCTGGTGCGCGATCTGAACGGGGGCATGGCGCTGGCCGAGGTGGCCACCGTGCGTCGTCGCAAGCAGCTGGGCAATGCCCTGCTCGCATTCTATTTCCGCCAGTGGCTGGTCGATGACGGCCTCTTTCTGGACCTGCGCCCCTCGCGTTTCGCCGCAGATGGCAGCGCACTGCTATACCAGCCCAACGGCCTGTGGATGCAACTGCGCCCCGCGTTCCGCGACGGCATGCTGGCACTGTACCGCTCGTTCTACAACGCCGATGACGCGGCGTTCGAGGCCGCGCTGCGGCAGATGGGCATGCTCCGGCCCGAGCTGGATGAGGCAGCGGCCGAGGAACTCAAGGGGCTGCTGAAGCGGCATTTCGGCATGGATCAGCGCGCGCAGCATTTCCGCATCGAAACCTTCCGCGCCTCGTTCGACGACCTGTTCCGGTTTTTCGTCGCCCACGATTACAGGCTGCACAGCGACTTCGTGTTTGTCGGCTTTTACCTGATCACCCTGTACCTGGCCCTGGAAGCGCTGGGCGAGCCCCTCGATACGCGGGCCATCTGTTCGCGGGTGCTGAGCTGACGCAGTACCCGCAGCGGCCGGATTTATACCGCAAACAAGGCCTCGGGCATGTCCATGAGGTTGCCGGCGCCGGACAGAAGGGCCTGGCGGTGCGCCTGTGCCCTGGGTAGAAGCCGGTCGAAGTAGAAACTCGCGGTCATCAGTTTGGCATCGTAAAAGGCAGTGTCGCCCTCGCCCGCCTCGATTTTCGCCCTCGCTACCACGGCCATGCGTGCCCAGAAGTAGGCCAGGCTGACATAACCGCTGTACATCAGATAATCCACGGCCGCGGCACCGGCCTCGTCGGGGTTCTGCATCGCCTTCTCGCCGATCTGCAGTGACATGTCCAGCCACTCATCCTTGTAGGCGGCCAGCGGCCTGATATAGCGGGCGTCCGCCTCCTCGGAGTTGGCCTGGCAGAAGTCATCGACCACCTGCGTGAAACCCATCAGCAGCTTGCCGCCGGACCCGAGCACCTTGCGGCCGATCAGGTCCAGCGCCTGAATGCCCGTGGTGCCTTCATACAGCATGGCAATGCGGGCATCGCGAACAATCTGCTCCATGCCCCACTCGCGAATGAATCCATGCCCACCGTAAATCTGCACGCCATGGTTCGCGGCCTCGTAGCCCACCTCGGTGACAAAGGCCTTGGCAATCGGCGTTAGCAGCGCCATGAGATCATCTGCCGCCTTGACCCGATCGGCATCATCGGACCGGTCGACGATGTCGCCGAGCTGTGCGAGGTAGTACAGCATCGCGCGGCTGCCCTCGGCGAAGGCTTTCTGCGTCAGCAGCATGCGGCGCACGTCCGGGTGAACGATGATGGGGTCAGCAGGCCCCTGCGGATTCTTCGCGCCCGTAAGACTGCGCATGGCGAGGCGCTCGCGCGCGTATTCCAGTGCGCCCTGATAGGACAGCTCCGCGTGGGCGAGACCCTGAATAGCGGTGCCGATGCGCGCCGTATTCATAAAGGTGAACATGAGATTGAGGCCCCGATGGGGCTCACCGATCAGGTAGCCGCGGGCACCATCAAAGTTCATGACGCAGGTTGCCGAGGCCTTGATCCCCATCTTCTTCTCAATTGAGGCGCAGTGCACGGCGTTGCGTTCGCCGGCCACGCCATCCTCATCGACGTTGAATTTCGGGACCACAAAGAGGGAGATGCCCTTGGTGCCCTCGGGGGCGTCTGGCAGTCGCGCCAGGACGATATGAACTATGTTGCCCGCCATATCGTGATCACCGGCGGAAATGAAGATCTTGGTGCCGGTAATGGCATAGCTGCCGTCCGCCTGTGGCTCAGCCCGGGTGCGCAGCAGACCGAGATCGGAGCCACACTGGGACTCCGTGAGACACATTGTACCCGTCCATTCACCGGCGACCAGCTTCGGCAGATAGCGCGACTTTTGCTCATCGCTGCCGTGAGCCTCCAGGGTCTTGATGCAGCCGTGCGAAAGACCGGGATACATCAGCCAGGACCAGTTGGCGGTGCCGATCATTTCATTAACGGCGATGCCGAGCAGGCTCGGCATGCCCTGGCCGCCGAACTCCGGCGCCGCCGACAGCGCCGGCCAGCCATTGTCGACAAACTGGCGATAGGCCTCGGGGAATCCGGCCGGGGTTTTCACGCCGTCCTCGGACCACTGGCAGCCTTCCTCATCGCCAGACTGATTGAGAGGAGACAGAACATTTTCGGCAAATTTCGCGCCTTCCTCGATGATTGCCGTCATCAGGTCGGAGGTCGCCTCCTCGTAACCGCGCAGGCCGGCATACACCGCTTCGCTGTCGAGAACATCGTTGAGCACGAACTGCATGTCGCGCTGGGGGGCTTTGTACTGGGGCATGATTATCTCCTGCGATCGCCGGATGAGACGGCATGTGTTCGGTGTTTACATTGGCGCGAAGTATAGCGCAAAAACCGCAGACGGCAAGGTATGACGGGGCATCCCGGCTGATGCCAGCGGGAGAGCGTGGAAAGTAAGCGCTGGCTGACGCGCTAGGCTTCGTAGAACAGGGCGCCCCGGGCAGAGGCCGGCAGGCTGTCCGGCGACGCCGCGCGCATGCCAAGACGCTTGAGGAGCGCCATGTCTGCGTTCGAGGCGGGATTGGGCGTGGTCAGCAGGCGATCCCCGTAGAAAATAGAGTTGGCGCCCGCCAGGAAAGCCAGCGCCTGCAGCTCGTCGCTCATCCCCTCGCGTCCCGCCGACAGGCGCACACAGGAAGCCGGCATGAGGATGCGGGCCACGGCCACCGTGCGCACGAACGCCAGCGGATCGAGATCGTCCTCATCGCCAAGCGGCGTCCCCGCCACGCGCACCAGCAGGTTGATCGGTACGCTTTCCGGATGCACCCGCAGATTCGCCAGCTCCTGCAGCAGACCGACGCGATCGCGCTGTGTCTCGCCCATGCCGACAATGCCGCCGCAGCAGACTTTCATGCCGGCTTCACGCACGCGGGCCAGGGTGTCCAGGCGACCCTGATAGGTGCGTGTGGTGATGATCTCGCCGTAATGCTCGGGCGAGGTGTCGAGATTGTGGTTGTAGTAGTCAAGACCCGCCTGTGCGAGACGCTCTGCCTGGTGCTGTGTGAGCATGCCAAGGGTCATGCAGCTCTCAAGGCCCAGCGCCTTGACGCCTTCGATCATGGCCACCAGCTGCGGCAGGTCCCGGTCCCTGGGTGAGCGCCAGGCGGCACCCATGCAGAAGCGGCTGGCACCGGCCGCCTTTGCGGCCGCCGCCTCCGCGAGCACGGCATCGACATCCATCAGCGGCTCGACCTCGAGGCCCGTGTCAAAGCGGCTGCTCTGCGGGCAGTAAGCACAATCTTCTGGACAGGCCCCGGTTTTGATGGAAAGCAGCGTGCTCACCTGCACTGCATTGGGGTCAAAATAGGCGCGATGTACCGATTGCGCCGCAAACAGCAGGTCCATAAAAGGACGTTCGAACAAGGCCTGAATCTCGTGCCGGGTCCAGTCATGTCGCGTCGACGGCGGAGCGCTGGCGGCGATGCCGGTGGCAGAGTCAGTGGGCGCGGCAACGGTCATGTGTAATCCTCCGATGAAAGCCCGCAGAATATTAAACGCGGCCGCGAGCCTGTCAACCTTATGACAAAAAAAAGTTAACATGCTAGGCCGCGCTCTGCTCAATGGCCTGTTCCCAGCAAGCTGTCAGCTGTGTACACAGGTGGTGGAGCGCGACATTCACCTCTGTCGCTACTGCGAGCGGGCACTAAGCCACAATCAAAGTCCCTGCGCCTGCTGCGCTCTGCCCCTGCGTGACCCCTACGCGGAGGAGAACCTGTGCATTGCCTGCCAAGAGGCCAGCTTCGATTTTGACCGCGTGGTCGCGCCGTTCCTGTACGACGCCGCGCTGGCCCAGCTCATCGGCCGCTGGAAATATGCCGGTGAGCATCGTCTGACGCCGCTGCTTGGAGACCTATGGCTGTCCCGCGCCTGTCCGGGACCACTGCCCGACCTGCTGGTGCCGGTGCCGCTGCACTGGCGCCGCCGGCTACAGCGGGGATTCAACCAGGCAGAGCTTCTGGCACGTCACCTGGTCGTGCGCCACCCGCAACTGCAGACAGCACAGCTGCGAGCGGGGCTGCTGACGCGTCAGCGCGCGGCGCAGGTCCAGGCGGGTCTCGGCGCCAGCGGGCGCGGCGAGAATGCCAGCGGCGCCTTTACTCTCAATGGGAGCTGTGACAACCTCCATATCGCGTTAGTTGACGATGTATGCACAACCGGGGCGACTGCCGATGCGGCGTCCAGATTGCTGCGCGCCGGTGGAGCCCGCGTGGTCGATGTCTGGTGCCTGGCGCGCACTCCGGGGCCCATCCCGGGCATCGGGTAACTCTCTCGACAACGCAGGTTTCGCATGAACAGCCATCCCTATGACGCATTGACGCCGGATACAATCATTCAGGCCGTGGAATCCGCCGGCTATGACAGTGATGCCCGCCTGCTGGCCCTCAACAGCTATGAAAACCGCGTGTATCAGGTGGGCATCGAGGACGCGACGCCGGTCATCGCCAAATTCTACCGCCCCGAGCGCTGGCGGCGTGAACAGATCGAGGAAGAGCACCGTTTCTCTCGGGAACTGGCAGACGCCGATATCTCGGTGGTGGCGCCGATTGCCAACGACAATGGCGAAACCCTGCATGAATTCGAGGGTTTTCTGTTCGCCCTGTTTCCCAGGCGCGGTGGCTATCCCCCCGAGCTGGATAACCTCGACAACCTGCTGGTGCTGGGCCGCACCATCGGACGCATTCATCGGGTAGGCGCCGCCCTTCCGTTCCAGCACCGGCCTGTCATGCATCCTCAGGAGATGCTGGTCGAGAACCGCGACTATCTGCTTGAGCGGTTTATCCCCGACTATCTCGGCAATGCCTATGCCACGCTTACCCGGGACCTGATCGATCGCATTCTGCCGCTGTGGGAGGATGTCGGGCCAGAGGATCTCATACGGACGCACGGCGACTGCCATGTGGGCAATATTCTCTGGCGGGATGACTGCGCGCACATTGTCGACCTGGACGACTGCTGCATGGCGCCCGCCATCCAGGACCTGTGGATGATGCTCAGCGGCGAGCGCCACGAACGCCAGCTGCAGCTGGCGGAGATTGTTGCCGGCTACGACGAGTTCGGCAATTTCGAGCCCAGGCAGCTGCGCTGGCTGGAAGCCCTGCGCACTATGCGCATTGTTCGCTATGCGGCATGGCTGGCGCGGCGCTGGAGCGACCCGGCATTTCCGCGGAGTTTTCCCTGGTTCAATACCGAGCGCTACTGGGCTGACCACGTGCTCGAACTGCGCGAGCAGCTTGGCGCGCTGGACGAGCCGCCACTGCAGCTGCTCTGACCCGGCAGATCACCGCATGCGTGATCGCGGATAGACCACCGAGACAAGCCAGCGCAGCAGGGAGTTGTGTGCCAGCACCTCGCGATCCACCGCATCGAAAAACGCCGCCATGCCTTGTGGGTCCGCAAAGTAGTCCATGCGCGTCCGCAGGGCCCGCTCCGGATCCAGCGCCCGGATCACCCGTGCCGGGTTGCCGGCCACAATCACGTTGGCCGGGACATCGCGGGCCACCACCGAGCGCGCGCCAATCACCGAGTTGTCGCCAATGGTGACGCCCTTGAGCACCGTTGCGTGGTCGCCAAGCCAGACATTGCGGCCAAGTCGCACCGGCGTCACGCGTTGGTCGCGCTCCGTTCGATCGTAAATGCCGTGCCAGTCAGAGTCGGTGATATAACTGCCATTAGCCAGCATACTGCCGTCACCGATCACGATCTCATCGCTGGCGCTGACGCGACTGCCGGGACTCATCAGCACGCAGTCGCCGATCTGCACTCGCCCCGCGCCGGGTTCACGCCCCCAGACGCCGATCTCAACCCGGTGCATCGGCTCCGCGATGGCGGTAAAGCAGGCGCCAATATGGATGTTTGGCCCGGAAATATTCACATACCAGGGCTTCATGAACGTCGCGTGGTCCCCCAGCGAGGCGCACTCCGGACGCAGGAAATAATCGCTGTAGGCATCGCGCAAGCGCAGGTAGGCTTTCTTGACCCAGTAGGGTCGCAGGTCGTCTCGCATACCGCTATGATCCCCCGTCGCGAGCACGGCAACAAGCCCGACGCAGCGTGCCTCCATGTCGCAGCGCAGGAAGTCCACCCCATGCAGGCCAACTCACGCCCGGTCAGCAGCCGTCAGCAGCAGGTGCACCGCGATCTGCCGCGGCTGGTGAGACGCCACCTTGCAAGCCATTGGCAGCGTCCGCCGCGCAGCCTGACAGCAGATGTGCGCGACACTCTGGCCGAGGCACTGGCGCAGGACCGGCCCCTGGTGCTTGACTCCTTCTGCGGTACCGGCCACAGCACCCGCCTGCTGGCGCGGGACCACCCGGACTGCACTGTGATCGGCGTGGACAAATCCACCGCTCGCCTGTCGCGCCACGGCGAGCGCGATGGCGACAATTACTGGCTGCTGCGGGCGCAGTGCGAAGAGGTGTGGGCCTGGCTCGCCGGTCAAGGTGCGCAGTTACAGGCCCACTATCTGCTCTACCCCAACCCCTGGCCAAAGCCTGCACAGCTCAAGCGGCGGGTGCACGGGCATCCCGGATTTCCCCTGCTGGTGAAGCTGGGGGGCCAACTGGAGCTGCGCTGCAACTGGCAGATTTATGCCGAGGAATTCGGCGTTGCACTCGCTATCGCCGGACAGCAGCCGGCTGTCGCCGTGATCAACGACCGTGAGCCACTGAGTCTGTTCGAGCGCAAGTACCGCGACAGCGGCCACACGCTGTGGTGCTGCACGGCTCGAGTGACCTGTCACGGCTAATGGGTTACAGTCGCCGCCTAGCAGGAGGTCCGCCCATGCCCGAACAGAACAATGATCCCGTCTGGCAGCGTATTCTTGAAGAGACCGCGTCCCATGCGGCGGAGGAGGCCATCCTCGCGAGCTACCTGCACGCGACCATACTCAATCACCGGTACCTGGAGCAGGCGCTCAGCTTTCACCTCGCCAACCAGCTGGACAGCCCGACCCTGTCTTCCCTGCTGCTGCGCGACGTCATGCTCGACGCCTTTCGCAGCGACCCGGACATTCTCAAGGCCGTACGCGCCGATCTTCTCGCCGTGCTCGATCGCGACTCGGCCTGCAGTGAGCTCTACGTTCCTTTTCTCTACTACAAGGGATTCCATGCGCTGGAGGTCCACCGGGTATCGCACTGGCTGTGGAACCAGGGACGCAGATCCCTGGCGCTGTTCTTCCAGAACCGCATGAGCTCAAAGTTTGCTGTGGATATCCATCCCGCCGCCCGTCTCGGGCGCGGCATTATGCTGGATCACGCCACGGGACTGGTCATCGGTGAGACCACGGTGGTGGGCAACAACGTGTCTATCCTGCAGTCGGTGACCCTTGGCGGTACCGGCAAGGAAGAGGGCGATCGCCACCCGAAAATCAGCGACGGCGTCCTGATCAGCGCCGGCGCGAAGATTCTGGGGAATATCTGTATTGGCGAGGGTGCCAAGATCGGCGCCGGCAGCGTTGTGCTGCAGCCGGTGCCGCCGCATACCACCGCCGCGGGCGTACCGGCAAAAATCGTCGGCCGGCCCGAGTGTGACCAGCCGGCACTGATGATGGACCACGGGTTTATCTGCGAATAAGCGCGTTACCGGCAGCTGCCGGGCATTGCAGACCCCCGTCTCAGTCGTCGACGTGATACTGCGGCGACAGCTCCTGCACCGCGTCGACAAACGCTGTCACGTGATCCGGGTTGACACCCGGAGTGATACCGTGACCGAGGTTGAACACATGGCCGGGGCCGTGACCGTAACCCTCCAGAATACTCGCCACCTCCTCGCGTATGCGCGCCGGCGAGGCAAACAGCATGGACGGATCCATATTGCCCTGCAGGGCGACCCGGTCACCTATCGCTGCGCGGGCGCTGGCGATATCGGTGGTCCAGTCAATGCCCACGGCCTGGGCGCCGCAGTCGGCGATGGCGGGCAGCCACTGTCCACCGCCCTTGGTAAAGACCACGGCCGGCACCCGGCGCCCATCGACTTCACTGGGCAGGCGCGAAATGATGCGCTGCATGTACTTGAGTGAGAACTCCTTGTAGGCCGCAGCACTCAACGCACCGCCCCAGGTATCGAAGATCTGCACGGCCTGGGCGCCGGCATCGATCTGCGCGCACAGGTAATCCGCAACCGCGTCCGCCAGCAGTGACAGCAGCTTGTGCATGAGCTCAGGCTGATCGTAGGCCATGGCCTTGACCCGCGCATGGTCCTTCGAGCCGCCGCCCTCTACCATGTAGGTGGCGAGCGTCCAGGGGCTGCCGGAAAAACCGATCAGCGGCACGGAACCGTTGAGTTCGCGGCGAATGGTGCGCACGGCGTTCATGACGTAACCGAGATCGTCCTCGGCCTTTATCGTGTTCAGTGCGGCGAGATCCGCCTCACTGCGTACAGTCTTGCGAAAGCGCGGGCCTTCGCCG
Source organism: uncultured Alteromonadaceae bacterium (assembly GCA_964613795.1). Lineage (GTDB taxonomy): Bacteria > Pseudomonadota > Gammaproteobacteria > Pseudomonadales > Halieaceae > Chromatocurvus. Next base: position 60,557 of record CAZTJR010000008.1, read on the forward strand.
GTTTCGAAGTACAGTCCCAGACCCAGGGCATCCGGCACCGTGAGAATGTCCGAAAACAGGATCGCAGCATCCATGGGATAACGACGCAGCGGCTGCAGCGTGACCTCGCAGGCCAGTTCGGCATTCTTGCACAGATCCAGAAATGAGCCCGCCTGCTCGCGGGTCGCCCGATACTCGGGCAGGTAACGCCCCGCCTGCCGCATCATCCAGATGGGCGTACGGTCAACGCTCTGGCGCATGAGCGCGCGCAGGAAACGGTCGTTCTTCAGTTCAGTCATGTAAATCCCTATACCTCAAGAAAATCGAGTATGCCCTCGGCCGCCTGGCGCCCTTCCCAGATGGCCGTGACCACCAGATCAGAGCCTCTCACCATATCACCGCCGGCGAACACTTTCGGATTGCTGGTCTGGAACCGGAATTCCTGGTCCTCCTCGGCGACCACACCGTCCCAGTCGTTGGTACTGACATTAATGTCGCTGAACCACGCCGCCGGACTGGGCTGAAAACCAAATGCAATAATGACGGCGTCAGCGTCAATGACTTCTTCACTGCCGGGTACCGCCTGGGGTCGACGCCGACCGTCGGCGTCCGGCTCACCCAGCTCCGTCCTGATCAGCTTCACGCCGCCGGCTTCGCCAAAATAGTTGACGATCTCCGTCGGCTGTCGGTTGAACAGGAACTCCACGCCCTCTTCGCGGGCATTCTTCACCTCGCGCCGGGATCCGGGCATATTCTCCTCATCGCGACGATAGGCACATACCACCTGACGGGCGCGCTGGCGGACGGCCGTCCGCACACAGTCCATTGCCGTGTCGCCACCGCCGAGCACGATCACGCGCTTGTCGCGCAGGTTCACGTAGTCGCCGTCGGGCTGATTGAACCCCATATTGTGATTGACGTTGCCGATAAGGAAAGGCAGAGCCTTGTGCACACCGGGCAGGTCCTCACCCGGCAGGTTGCCCTGCATGGCCTTGTAGGTACCCATGCCGAGAAAAACGGCGTCGTAGTCCGCCATGATGTCGTCAATGGCGATATCGCGGCCGATCTCGGTATTCAGGTGGAACTCGATACCCATCTCTTCAAAAATCTCGCGGCGTCGCTGCATCACCAGCTTTTCCAGCTTGAATTCCGGAATGCCGAAGGTCAGCAGGCCGCCAATCTCGGGGTAGCGATCGAACACCACGGCCTTGACGCCGGCGCGGGTCAGCACGTCGGCACAGCCAAGTCCTGCCGGGCCCGCGCCGATAATCGCGACCGTCTTTCCGGTCGCCACCACGCCGGACAGATCGGGACGCCAGCCCATGGCCAGAGCGGTGTCGGTAATGTACTTCTCGCTGGAACCGATGGTGACCGCGCCGAAGCCGTCGTTCAGTGTACAGGCGCCCTCGCAGAGGCGATCCTGCGGACATACCCGACCACAGACTTCGGGCAGGGTATTGGTCTGATGGCTGAGTTCGGCAGCCTCGAACAAATTGCCCTCCGCAACCAGCTTCAGCCAGTTGGGAATGAAGTTGTGCACCGGGCATTTCCACTCGCAGTAGGGATTGCCGCACTCGATACAGCGCTCTGACTGTTCCTCCACCTGGGCCTTGGTGAAAGGATCGTAGATCTCGACGTACTCGCTCTTGCGTGCCCGCATGTGCTTCTTTTTCGGGTCGTTGCGGCCAACGTCGATAAACTGGAAGTTGTTGCTGACGCGTCCACTCATAGCGCTGTCCTCATTGATTCGCTCCCGCTGCCACAGCGCTCAGTCGGTATCGCGCAAGCGCGTCAGAAGCTGATTCAGGTCCGCGGCCTTCGGCTTTACCAGCCAGAACTTGCCGACGTAGTCCTCAAAGTTGTCGCTCACCTCGGCGCCCCAGGCAGAATCGGTCTCGTCGACGAATTCGGCAAGGATACCCCGCAAATGGGTGCGATGCGCCTCCATATTCTCGGAACTCACGCGATGTATTTCCACCAGTTCGCTGTTATAGCGATCGATAAAGCGGCGGTCCTGGTCGAGCACGTAGGCAAATCCGCCGGTCATGCCGGCGCCGAAATTCACGCCGGTTTCACCCAGAACCGTGATACAGCCACCGGTCATGTATTCGCAGCAGTGATCGCCGGCACCCTCGACAACCGCATGGGCGCCGGAGTTGCGCACGCCGAAGCGCTCCCCTGCCGTGCCCGCCGCAAACAGTTTACCGCCGGTCGCACCGTAGAGGCAGGTGTTGCCGACAATGGATGCTTCCTGCGAGCGGAACTCACTGTCGCGGGGTGGATAGACCACCAGCTTGCCGCCGGCCATGCCCTTGCCGACATAATCGTTACAGTCACCCTCGAGGTACATGTGCAGTCCGCCGGCGTTCCAGACGCCGAAACTCTGGCCGGCGGTGCCGCGCAGGCGCAGCGTGATCGGCGCATCCTCCATGCCGGTATTGCCGTGTCGGCGGGCAATTTCACCCGAGAGCCGGGCACCGATCGAGCGATCGCAGTTGGTCAGGTGAAAGCTGAACTCGCCGCCGCTGAGGGCCTCAATGGCCGGCAGGGTGGCCGCGACCATGGCCTCGGCCTTGTCCCCGCGGTCGAAGGGCACGTTCCTGGCCACTTCGCAGAACTGCGGCTGGCCCTCGCTGTCGGCATCCTTGTGCAGCAGGGGACTGAGGTCAAGCCGCGCCTGCTTGCCCGTTTCACCCGGCAGCCGCTCCAGTAGATCGGTGCGTCCGATCAGCTCTTCCAGCGACGCAACCCCCAGTCGCGACAGCCACTCGCGGGTTTCGGTGGCAACAAAGGTGAAGAAGTTCACTACCATCGCCACGGTGCCGTTGAAGTGGTCTTCCCGCAGGCGCTCATTTTGGGTGGCGACGCCGGTAGCGCAGTTATTAAGGTGGCAGATACGCAGGTACTTGCAGCCCAGGGCCACCATGGGTGCGGTGCCGAAACCGAAGCTTTCGGCACCGAGTATCGCGGCCTTGATCACGTCGAGGCCGGTTTTCAGCCCACCGTCGGCCTGCAGGCGGATAGTGCCGCGCAGGCGGTTGCCGCGCAGGGTCTGCTGTACCTCGGCGAGGCCCAGCTCCCAGGGCGAGCCCGCGTAGCGGATTGATGTGAGCGGGCTGGCCGCTGTGCCGCCGTCGTAGCCGCTGATGGTGATCAGGTCGGCGTAGGCCTTGGCGACACCGGCGGCGACCGTACCCACCCCGGGCTCTGACACCAGCTTCACCGACACCAGCGCCTCGGGATTGACCTGCTTGAGGTCAAATATCAGCTGCGCCAGATCCTCGATGGAGTAGATATCATGGTGCGGCGGTGGCGAAATCAGCGTCACGCCGGGCACTGAGTAACGCAGGCGCGCGATCAGTTCATTGACCTTGCCGCCCGGGAGCTGGCCGCCCTCACCGGGCTTTGCCCCCTGAGCCACCTTGATCTGCAGCACCTCGGCATTGACCAGGTAATGCGGCGTGACGCCGAAGCGGCCGGAGGCGATCTGCTTGATCTTGGATACGCGATCGGTGCCGAAGCGCTCCGGATCTTCGCCACCCTCACCGGAGTTGGAACGCGCGCCGATGCGATTCATCGCCGCCGCCAGCGATTCGTGGGCCTCGGGACTCAGCGCCCCCAGTGACATGCCGGCAGAATCAAAGCGGCGAAAGATCTTCTCGATTGGCTCAACTTCATCGAGAGGCAACGCTGTGTCGGCCAGGCGCGGTCGCAGCAGATCGCGCAGCGTCGCCACCGGGCGCTCATTGACCAGGGTGGCGTAGCGCTGATACGTGGCGTAATCGCCGGTGGCGACCGCCTGCTGCAGCGTCGTTACGACATCGGGGTTGAAGGCGTGATACTCCTGCCCGTGCACGTATTTCAGCAGCCCCCCCTGCTGGATAGACTTGCGCTGGCTCCAGGCTTCCCGCGCCAGGCGCTTGTGGTCTGCCTCAAGTTCGTCAAAACCGGCACCCTCGATGCGGGATGTCACGCCGCAGAACGCGGTGTTTACCACCTCGCTGCCCAGCCCTACTGCCTCGAACAGCTGTGCGCCACGATAGGAGCTGACTGCGGATATGCCCATCTTCGACATGATTTTCAGCAGGCCCTTGTTTACGCCGCGACGGTAGTTCTTGTAGCAGGCCCCTGGCTCGCCCAGCAGTTCGCCGACGCGCAGCAGGTCTTCCAGCACGCTGTAGGCCAGATAGGGATACACGGCAGTGGCACCGAAGCCCAGCAGGCAGGCAATCTGGTGTGAATCCCTGGCGCTGGCGGATTCCACGACAATGTTGGCGCTACAGCGCAGGCCACAGCCGATCAGGTGATGGTGCACGGCGCCCGTCGCCAGCAGGCTGTGTATCGGCAGGCGACCGCCCTCGATATTGCGATCCGTCAGCACCAGTATGGTATAGCCCGCGCGTACCTGAGACTCGGCCTGCGCCACGAGTGCGGCGATGGCCTCACGCAGGGACTGCTCGGCGGGCGCATAGCTGCAGTCAATATCGCAGGCGAGAAAGCCCGGTCGCTGCAGGTTGATGAGCGTATTGAACTTGCCCTGGGACAGTACCGGCGAGGACAGGATGACGCGGTCGGCATGCTCCGGGCCCTGCTCGAAAATGTTCTTTTCCACCCCGAGCACGGTTTCGAGCGACATCACGATCGCTTCGCGCAGGGGGTCGATTGCCGGGTTGGTGACCTGGGCGAACTTCTGGCGGAAATAGTCGTACAGCGATCGCGCCTGACGCGACAGCACGGCCATGGGCGTGTCGTCACCCATGGAACCCACCGCCTCGTTGCCGGACTCGGCCAGGGGCCGAAGCACCTGGTCGCGCTCCTCGTAGCTGACCTGAAACATTTTCATGTACGGATCGAGTTGCGCCGCTTCGATGCCCGGCGCCACCTCACCGTCGAAACTGCCAACCACCCGCTCGGCGTTCTCTTTCAGCCAGCGCTTGTAGGGTTTGCTGCTTTTGAGGCGGTTGTCGATTTCCTCACTCTGCAGTACTTCGCCGGTCTGAGTGTCGACCATGAGGATCTCGCCAGGACCCACGCGACCCTTGGCGATCACGTCCTCACTGCGATAGTCGTGAGTGCCCACTTCGGATGCCAGCGTTATAAAGCCGTCCTTGGTGCGCACCCAGCGCGCCGGTCGCAGCCCATTGCGATCCAGCAGACAGGCGGCGTAGCGCCCGTCAGTGAGAACAATGCCAGCCGGGCCATCCCAGGGCTCCATGTGCATGGAGTGGTATTCGAAGAAAGCCTTCAGGTCCGGGTCGATATCTTCCTTGTTCTGCCACGCGGGGGGGATGAGCATGCGCAGCGCCCTGGCCATGTCTACGCCCCCGGTCAGCAACACATCCAGCATGTTGTCCAGGCTGGAGGAGTCAGAGCCGGTGCGATTGACCAGCGGCGTAATCTGGCTGATATCGGGCAGGGCTTCGGTCTCGAATAGAGCGGCACGCGCCTGTGCCCAGTTGCGATTGCCCTCGATGGTATTGATTTCACCATTGTGCGCCAGCAGCCGGAATGGCTGGGCCAGTGGCCAGCGCGGCATGGTATTGGTGGAGAAGCGCTGGTGAAAGACGCAGATCGCCGTGGTCAGGCGCTCGTCGCCCAGATCGCGGTAGAAGCGCGGCAGGTCAACCGGCATCACCAGCCCCTTATAGGCGATGACCCGGGCGGACAGGCTGCACAGGTAGAAATCGCTATCATCCTGATTGGCGATCTCTGCCTTGCGCCGGGCAATGAAAAGCGCTGTGGCCACCTGTGCATCGCTGAGGTCGCCGGTGTCCACGAAGACCTGCTCAATGCGTGGCAGGGAGGCAAGCGCAATCTCGCCGCACACGCTGCTGTCGGTCGGCACCACGCGCCAGCCCACGACGCTCAGCCCCTGGTCCTCGATCGCCTGTTGCGTTCTGGCGCGCTGTGAGGCCGCGCGCGGCGCCTCGGCGCTGAGGAATACCTGGCCCACGGCGAAAGCGTTCGGCAGCGGCGTGCCGAAGCTTTCCTGCGCGACAGCGCGCAGAAAAGCCTGTGGCATCTGCAGCAGCAGTCCGCAGCCGTCGCCGGTCTTGCCGTCCGCGGCAATGCCGCCTCGATGCGTCATGCAGGTCAGCGATTCGATGGCCACCTGCAGCAGGCGGTGACTGGCGTCGCCCGCCGTATGGGCGATCAGGCCAAAGCCGCAGTTGTCACGAAACTCTTCAGGGCTGTAAAGGCCTGCGCTCATAGAAAGTCCAAAAGTGATAACTGATTCAGCGGGTTACCGCGGCACACCCACTCTTCGGGCAGGTGGCCATGACGTCGGGGGGCCGGTAATTTTACACAGTTGCCGATGCCGGAACAAACCGCGCTGGCTCACGGCTCAGGCGCCCCGGGCGACCGCCTCGAGCAGCTCGGTGATCTCCCGGCCGTCGGCGTCGTCAACCACAAGCGCCTGCCCGAGGGATCGCAACAGGATGAGACGCAGGCGACCATCCACCGCTTTCTTGTCCCGGGCCATGTGCTGCAGAAAGGTGGCCGCCGACATGTCGGCCGGGGGCCGCAGCGGCAGTCCGGCCCGTGCCAGCCAGTCGGCCAGCGCCTCCACTTCATCATTGTTCACCCAGCCACGACGCGCCGACAGCCGCATGGCGAGCAACATGCCAACGGCTACTGCTTCACCGTGCAGCCAGTTGCCGTAGCCCTGGGCCGCCTCTATAGCGTGGCCGAAGGTATGGCCAAGATTGAGTATGGCGCGAACGCCAGCCTCCCGCTCATCGGCAGCCACGACCTCCGCCTTGATCGCACAGCTGCGTTCGATCGCCTCGGCGAGAACCGCCTCTTCCCGCGCCAGCAGACGGGGAAGCTCTTCCTGCAGCCAGCCGTAGAAGCCGACATCGCGGATCAGCCCGTACTTGATCACCTCTGCCAGGCCGGCGGCAAACTCGCGCGCAGGCAGCGAGTGCAGCACCTGCGTGTCAATCAGTACAGCCCGCGGCTGGTAAAACGCGCCGATCATGTTCTTCCCCAGCGGATGGTTGACACCCGTCTTGCCTCCGACCGAGGAATCGACCTGGGATAGCAGGGTGGTCGGCACCTGGATGAAGGCCACCCCGCGTTGATAACAGGCCGCTGCAAAACCTGCCATGTCCCCGACCACGCCGCCACCCAGCGCAATGAAAGTGGTGCTGCGATCGTGACCTGCCGCCAGCACGCGGTCAAAGATCTGCTGCACGGTCGCCAGCGTCTTGTATGCCTCGCCATCGGGCAGAATAATCTCGGTTACGGCCAGGTCGTCGCCAAGCGCCTGGCGCAGACGATCCATGTACAGCGGCGCCACCGTGGCGTTGCTGATGATGACGACCTGGCGACCGGCGATGCAGGAACGCAGGCGGGCAGCGTCAGTGAGCAGATCGCGTCCGATGAAGATGGAATAACTGCGATCACCGAGATCGACATGTAGCGTATGCATGAGCGTGGCGGGCATGATGTGGGCAGTGCATGGGGCCTGCGGTTGCGGCCGGCCTTTATGCGTCGCGCAGTTCCTTGAGCAATCGTTGGGCCACAGTCTTGGGGCTGCTGTCATCCGTGTCAATCACATGATCGGCGATTTCCCGGTACAGCGGATCGCGCACGGCTATCAGATCGCGCAGGGTGCCCTCGGGATCATCGCCATGGAGCAGCGGCCGGTTGCTGTTCTTGCGCGTGCGTCGGACCTGTTCCTCCAGGGTGGCATGCAGGTAGACCACGAAGCCGCGCGCCGCCAGAACCTGCCGGTTTGCCTCCCGGACAACAACGCCACCGCCGGTCGCCAGCACCGTGTCTTCCCAGGCGGTCATTTCCTGCACCACCTGCGTTTCGCGGTCGCGGAATCCTTCCTCGCCCTCGACATCGAATATCCACGGAATATCGGCACCGGTGCGCCGCTCCACCTCGGCGTCGGTATCCGCGAAACCGAGGCCCAGACCCTGCGCCAGGAACTTGCCGATCGTGGTCTTGCCTGCGCCCATGGGGCCGACCAGAAATACGCGCCGCACTGCCATACCCTAATCCAGCAGAGCGTCGGCAAGTATGCGCGGCGTGATGAAGATCAGCGTTTCCGTCTTGGTGCGCTGGGTGGACTCGTTGCGAAAGAGCGCGCCCACGTAGGGAATGTCGCCGAAGAACGGCACCTTCCGGCGCGTCTCGAGAAGCTCTGTGCGGAACACACCGCCGAGCACCACCGTTTCACCGTTGCCGACCAACACCTGCGTAGTCAGTTCCGTTGTGTCGATGGCGGGAATCAGGCCACCCTGGCCGCTTGGCACGAGATCGCCGACCGAATCCTGGTTGATCACAAGATCCAGCAGAATGCGATCATCCGGGGTGATATTCGGAGTGACATCGAGGGACAGCACCGCCTCCTTGAACTGCACCGCGGTGGCGCCACTGGCCGCCGCCTGCTGGAAGGGGATCTCGGTGCCCGACTTGATATTAGCTTTCTGCTTGTCTCCGGTAATCACCTTGGGCTGTGATACCACCTCACTCTTGCCAGCGGATTCGAGCGCCGACAGCTCAGCGGTCAGAAACAGATCGTTAGAGGTGAAGCCCACCGCGAAGCCACTGGCGGCATCACTGACGCCCAGATCGACCAGCAGAGCGCCGGGGTAGCTCAGTTGGGGCTGCGTACCGTTGATCACGGAGTTATTGAGCCCGACCACGTTGGAGGTATTGCCAGAGAGGGACAGAATGTTGCCGTCCGCGTCGGGATCCAGATAGCCACCACCCCAGCTGATGCCCAGCTCTTTCTCAAGATCGGACTGCGCGATGACAATGCGCGCCTCGATCATGACCTGGCGGATGGGAATATCTACCTGATCGATAAGCAGGCGTATTTCCTCAAGCTTGTCGGAGGTTTCCGTCAGGATGAGAGAGTTGGTGCGTTGATCGACGATCACCGAGCCGCGAGAGGAGATCAGCGTGCCGCCGTCCTCCGAGCCGGCGTTGAACAGATCGACCACCTCGCTCGCCTTCGCGTAGCGGATGCGGATGAACTCGGAACGCAGCGGCGCCAGCTCCGCGATCTGCTTGTTGGCCTCGATTTCCTGCCGCTCCCGCTCGGCGATTTCCGCCGCCGGCGCGACCATGAGCACGTTGCCCACCTGGCGCTTGTCCAGGCCTTTGGTCTTCAACACCAGCTCCAGCGCCTGATCCCAGGGCACGTTCTTCAGGCGCAGCGTGATGCGGCCGGAAACCGTGTCACTGGCGACGAGATTGAGCTCGGTAAAGTCGGCTATCAGCTGGAGAACCGCGCGCACTTCGATATCCTGGAAATTGAGTGATATCCGCTCGCCGACAAAGTCGAACTCGCTGCGCCTCTCATCCTGCTCTTCCTTGCTCAGCGGCTTGACGCTGATCACGTACTCATTGTCGGCCTGATAGGCCAGGTAGTCGAACTCTCCCACGGTTTTCAGCGTCATGGTGGTGCCGCGCTCGGTCGAGTTCACCGAAATCGACTGCACGGGCGTCGCAAAATCGACCACATTGTAGTTGCGCAGCAGACGCTCCGGAATATCCGTATCGATGAACTCGACCTTCACGTCGCCGCGCTCACTGAAGATATTCACATCTGCCGAGGGATCGGACAGCTGCAGGACCAGCCGGCCCTCGCCCTCCGGACCGCGCTGAAACTGCAGATCGCGGATGCTGGACTCGACGGACAATACCTCCTCCACCCGGGTCTGCACGCGATTCGGGTCGCTGCCGGGCTTGAAATAATTGCCTTCGGAATCCTCGCCCACGGTGAGGAACAGGTTGTTGCCCTCTACACGTGTTTCGTAGGGAACCAGCTTGACCAGGTTGATCACCAGGCGCGTGCGATCATCCGCTTCAAGCACCATGGCACCGGTGGCGTTGCCGTAGGAGAGGTTGTAGCGCTTGCGGTCCAGCTGGCTTGCGGTGTCGGGAAAGTCGATGGCAATCCGGGCCGGCTTTTCAATGGTGTAGGAGTTAAGGTCCGTGGGTGGCGCCTGGTCAAACTCCAGACGCAGCTCGAATTTGCCGCCGGGTCGCGAGCTGAACTCGATATCCGTGACGCTGGTGACCGCCTGGGCCGCCAGAGAGCAGAAAGCGGCTGCCATTCCCAGCAGCAGGCGACCGATTCTTCGTTGTTGCCTTGCGGACGTCATGTTGCCTGCTCCCCGTGTATTATCGCTGTTGCCCATAGTCCCGCCATACCCGCACGACCTAGAGGCCGCTCAGTTCTATGGTTCTCGGGCGTTCTACCCAGCCGTCGGCCGTGCCATCTGTAACGATCTCCACAACGGCAATGTAGGTATCCTCGAGCTCCACAATTTTGCCGTGATTGCGCCCCAGGTAGTTGCCCTGGGTCACCCGATGAATCCCCCCCTCGGGATCGCGCACCAGGGCCCACTCGCGGCCACCACGCGCCAGTGTGCCGACCATGGCAAGCGAGTCGAAGGTATACTGCTCAAGAAATTCCTTGGCCCGGTTCTCGTCCGGCCTGATTGTGCTGACTGACTGCAGCTGTGCGATTTCCCGCACTTCGATCGGCCGATCGAAGGGGCTGCGCATGCGCGTCGCACTGTAGGCGAACGCCTCATACGCCTTAAACGTCGGAATCGGCGCAATCACTCCGCCCGGCCGGGCGGTCTTTTCGTCCATGAAACGGTCGAGGTCAGACATATCGCTGTCGCTGCAGGCAGACAGCGTCGCCATCAGGCAGACCAGTGTCAGCGTCCTTACACAGCGGCACATGCTCAACTGTCTCCGTCCTTGTAGCGGTAGGTCTTGGCGGTGATCGACAGCTTGAGATTGCTGGCATCGTCTCCGCTGCCGCTGATGGTAAAGTCGTGCAGCGTGACAATGCGAGGCAGCCCTGCCATGCCGCTGATAAATGCTCCCAGATCGTGATAGGACCCGGCGGCCTCGATCGCGATGGGCAGCTCCACGTAGAACTCTCGGCTGACCTCCGGCTGCAGATTGATCGACGCGATATTGAGTCCGTTGAGAACGCCCTTGTTGGTGATATCCTCAAGAAGGCCCGGTACTTCAGTGTCGCTGGGCAGCTGACTGATAAGGGCCCCGAACGACTCCTCCATCTCGACCATCTGCCGCCGATAGGCTTCAAGATTGGCCACCTGGAAAGCCTTCTTTTCATATTCCTGCTTCAGCGTACTCTCCCTGGCAACCTCGCGGTCAAACTGCAGACGAAGGTCTTCCACATGGAAGTAGTAGCCGCCCGCGAGCACCAGGACGAACAGCAGCACGCCGATAATGACCTTGAGCACCATCGGCAGCGTACCGAGGTTGTCGACACTGAGATCGTTGAGATCGAATTCCCGAAGTGCCCTCAGCGAGTCTTCCATTGCCATGCGCTATTCCTCGCCCTCACTGTCCTGCGGCAGACTCACCATCACCTTCAGCTCGAAGGTAGCCGCCTGGTCGCCGTACATGGTCGCGGCGCGCACGGAGTCGAGGTTGGGGTCCTGCAGCCAGTCGGAGGCGTCCAGCCGGCGCATGAGACTGGACACCCGGTTGTTCGATTCCGCGACACCCTCGATCGCCAGGGTCTTTTCCTTCGCCTCTACCTGCGTGTAGAAGACCCCGTCGGGTACCGTCCGCACCAGCTGGTCGAGCACGCGCACAATGACCGGGCGATTGCCCTGCAGCTCCTGGATCACGCGCATCCGGTCAATGAGCTGATTGCGCTTGCGCTGCAGATCCTTGATTTCCGCCACCTGGGCATCCAGCACCCTGATATTCTGCGACAGGTAATCATTGCGCGACTTCTGGTTGTCAATCTGGCTATTGACGACGCGATCGGCCAGCACCACCAGCATGATGGCCGCCACCACAACCAGCCCCAGAATACTCAGAAACTGTCGCTTGAGCTCTTCACGGCGCGCCTCGCGCCAGGGCAGCAGGTTGATATGCGCCATCAGTCAAAACTCCGCAGCGCGAGGCCGCAGGCAATCATCATGGCCGGCGCATCACTGCCCAGCGCCACCGCGTTGACCCGCGGCGAGAGGCTCATCTGGGCAAAGGGATTGGCAACTACAGTGGGTGTACCCAGCCGATCCTGCACCAGGTCGGACAGCCCTTCCATGTAGGCCACACCGCCCGCCATAATGATGTAGTCGACATCGTTGTACTGGCTCGAGGAGAAAAACAGCTGCAGCGACCGCGTGACCTGCTGCACGACGGCATCTCTGAATGGGTTCAGCAGCTCTTCTTCGTAGTCGTCGGGAAGACCGCCCTGCTTCTTGGCCAGACCAGCCTCTTCCAGCGGCAGACCGTAGCGCCGCATGATCTCATCGGTCAGCTGCTTGCCACCGAACAGCTGCTCGCGGGTATAAATGGTCTGGCCGTTGCTCAGTACGCTGAGCGTCGTCATCGTGGCGCCGATGTCGATCATGGCAACCACCGCACTCTCCTCGAGATCGAGATGCTCGCGAATCAGGCCGTACGCGCGCTCGACCGCGTAGGCCTCGACGTCCATGACCTTGGCTTCCAGCCCCGCGGCCTCGATGGCCTCGACGCGCGCGTCGATAGTTTCCCGACGACAGGCGGCGAGGAGCACCTCAACCATGCCGTCGCGATCACGCGATGGGCCCTGAATCTCGAAATCGAGCGCCACTTCTTCCAGCGGATAGGGAATGTATTGATCGGCCTCGAGCGTGAGCTGGGTTTCCATCTCATCGTCGCTGAGCCCCGCCGGCATATCCACCAGCTTCGTGATCACGGCAGAGCCCGCCACGGCGGCGGCAACTGTCTTGATTTTGCTGCGTGACTGCGCGACCACACTGCTGATGGCATTGGCGACACCATCGACATCATTAATGGCTTTTTCCACCACAGCGTCCTGTGGGAGTGAACTGACCGCGTAACTTTCCACGCGATACGTGTCCCCCGTTCGGCTAAGCTCGAGCAGCTTGACCGTGGTGGAGCTGATATCCATCCCCAGAAGCTGAGTCTGCTTTCTCTTTCCTATCAATCCAAGCAAGTCGTTTTCCTATATGATTCACAGACTTAGCTTTACTTTATATTCTTATACTTCAATATTAAGCTATAAGATAGCCTGCAATGCAACGGAAAGGCAAAAAAAGCCTATAATTACCAAAGCCCGACAGCGAGCTCCCTGCGCTGGCTGTCCTGCCCGACGCACATCTTCGGAGGTCTCTTGAAATTCCTGCGCTGGCTCCTGCGCCTCACATTGCTCGGCAGTCTTGCCGCCGTCTGGTTACTGGCCGGCGTCTACCTGTACCTGAGTCCGGCATTGCCGGATGTGGAAACCTTGCGCGATGTCCAGCTGCAGACGCCCATGCGCGTATATACCGCGAGCGGCGACATGATCGGCCAGTTCGGCGAACAGAAGCGCAACCCGCTGGATTACAGCGAGATACCCGACACCTTTGTCAAGGCGCTACTGGCCGCGGAAGATGACGGCTTTTTCCGGCACAGCGGCATTGACCTGATGGGCCTCGGGCGCGCCGTGTCCGAGCTCCTGCTGACCGGCGCCAAGGGCTCCGGCGGCAGCACACTGACCATGCAGGTGGCGCGCAACTACTTTCTCAGCCTCGATCGCACTTTTACACGCAAGTTCAACGAGATATTGCTGGCCATAGAGATCGAGCGCCGGCTCAGCAAGCAGGAAATCTTCGAACTTTACGTGAACCGGGTGTTCCTCGGGCACCGCGCCTACGGCTTTGAGGCCGCGGCCCAGACCTATTACGGCAGAAGCATGCATGAGCTCAGCCTGGCAGAGCATGCAATGCTGGCCGGCATCCCGAAAGCCCCCTCGCGCAACAACCCGCTGAGTTCGCCGGACAACGCCCGCGAAAGACGCAACTGGATACTTGGGCGCATGCGCCTGCTCGGCTATATCGATGACATGGCGTACCAGGCGGCGTTGGCTGAGCCGGTGGAAGTGCGCCACCATGGCGCCAGGATCACCCTGGACGCCCAGCATGCCGCGGAAATGGTGCGGCGCGAGATGCTCGAGCGCTACGGCATTGGCATTTACAACGACGGTTACCAGGTCTACACCACCCTAGACTCGCGCCTGCAGCGGGCTGCACAGTCGTCCCTGGAGACCGGCCTGATTACCTACGACCGGCGCCACGGCTACCGCGGGGCAGAGCAGCAGCTGGCCGACCCACGCCCGCTGGCGCCGCCATCAGTCACAGCGGCCAACGAGGCACCTGCATCCTGGCTGGAAGCCCTCGCGGAAATCCCCCCGCTCGCGGGTCTTGTGCCTGCGGCCATCACCCAGGTGAATGACGCGGGGGCGCGCTTTGTCATCGCCGATGGCAGCGAACATGAACTGCTCTGGGAAAACGGCCTGCGCCAAGCGAATCCCTACCTGAATGAAAACGCTCGCGGCCGCGCGCCCGGCAGCCCCGGGGACGTGGTGAGCCGCGGCGATGTCGTGCGCGTCAGTCGCCCGCAAGGCGAGGCATGGCACCTGGCCCAGATCCCTGCGGCGCAGGCCGCACTGATTGCACTGAAACCGGACAATGGCGCCATTCTCAGCCTGGTGGGAGGGTTCGGCTTCGAGCAGAGCAAGTTCAATCGCGCGACCCAGGCCCAGCGCCAGCCCGGCTCCAACTTCAAACCCTTCATCTACAGCGCAGCGCTCGCCGCCGGCTACACGCCAGCCAGCATTATCAATGACGCCCCAATCGTGCTTGAAGACACCTCGCTGGAAGGCATCTGGCGACCCGAGAACGACGGTGGCAAATTTTATGGACCTACCCGGCTGCGCTGGGCGCTGACGCAGTCGCGGAACCTGGTGTCCATTCGGCTGCTGCAGCAGATGGGGGTGGGCACCGTCATCGACTACGCGCGGCAGCTCGGCTTTGATACTGCGGATTTTCCCCGCAATCTCTCGCTGGCGCTGGGCACGCAGTCGATGTCACCGCTGGACGTGGCCCGCGGCTATGCCATCCTGGCCAACGGCGGCTATGCAGTGGAACCCCACATTATCAGCAGGATCGAGGACAGTGCCGGCAACCTGCTGTTCGAGGCGCGGCCCGCCACCGTGTGTCGTGCATGCGCGGATGACACAGGCGACCATCCGGCCGGACATGGCGGGCAGCGCCGCAGCGACGCTGTCGGGGAGGCGAGACCAGCGCACAGGATAGCGGAGACCGGCATCGACGCTGAGCCACTGCCAGCGGCGCCCAGAGTCATGGATGAACGGGTGAACTTTCTGATCAATGACATTCTTCAGGATGTGATCAAAGCGGGTACGGGACGCAGGGCCCTGGCGCTCAAGCGCGATGACATCGCCGGAAAAACCGGCACCACCAATGGTCCGATGGATGCCTGGTTCTCGGGATACAACCGCGATGTGGTTGCCACCAGCTGGGTAGGGTTTGACCGCTACACGCCGCTGGGTCGCCGGGAGTTCGGCGGCACTGCGGCCCTGCCAATCTGGATTTCTTTCATGCGCGAAGCGCTGCGGGACAGACCAGAGCAAGGACCGCCCATACCGAATGGCATCACCAGTGTGAGAATTGATCCGGAGACGGGTCTGCTGGCGGGATCAGAGCAGGACAATGCCCTGTTCGAATATTTCCGCGCCGAGAATGTACCGACCGATTACGCCGATGGAACGCTGACGCCGGGCAAGACCGGCACGGATGATCTGATCAACGATATTTTCTGACAATGGGCCCGGAGCTTTCAGGCCCATTGTCGTCCAGCGAAACCTCTAGCGCTTGCTGCCGCGGTTGCCGAAACGCTTGTTGAAGCGATCCACGCGGCCACCGCTGTCAACGATCTTCTGCTTGCCGGTGAAGAAGGGGTGGCATTCCGAGCACACATCAATTGTGAAGTCCTCGGTAAAGGTCGAGCGCGTCTTGATCACGTTACCGCAGCTGCATGTCGCGGTAACCGCCTCGTACTTGGGGTGGATCTCGTTCTTCATGGTCCTGCTCCTGCTGAGGGACACCGCAACCCGATCCATGCCGGGCACCGTATCCAGGAATGCCAGACACAGCGACGCGGTGCCTGGCAAAAATAGGCGCGCATAGTACCAGAAGTGCCGCCCTTCGCAAGGCCCGGCACCGGGCATTTGTTAGACTGACCTGCCATGCCGTGTGATGATGCCTGATGCCGACCTACCTGCGCATTGCCGTTCCCTCCCCACTGCGCCGCCTGTTCGACTATCTGCCGCCGGCAGACCAGGATCCGGCCGTCGCGCTGGCGCTACCCCCGGGAATCCGCGTCAGAGTCCCCTTCGGGCGGCGATCCGTGGTGGGCGTGCTGGTCGCCACGGCCACCCGGAGTGACATTCCGCTGGCGCAGTTGAAGTGTGCAGAGGCAATACTGGACGACGTGCCGCTGCTCTCGCCCGCCGTATTCGACCTGTGCCGATGGGCAGCCGGGTATTACCTGCACCCGCCGGGCGACGTCTTCGCCGCCGCCCTCAGCAAGCGTCTGCGCGCGGGCCGGGCACCGGCAAAGGACGCCTGGCGGCTCACCGCACGCGGCCAGGGCCTGGGTGAGGGGGCGCTGGGCCGGGCGCCGCGCCAGCAGGCCGCGCTGCACGCTCTGTCTGGCGGAAATGCAGTTGAGGCGAGCGCACTCCAGTCACAGGGCATGACCAGCAGCGCGCTGCGTGAGCTGGAAAAGAAAGGCCTGGTGGAACGCTGTGAGTCTGCGCCCAGAATGCCGACGGCCGCTGGCGCAGACGGACCGCGTCTGGGCGAGGCACAGGCGAGTGCGGTCAGGGACATCATCGCCGATCTTGGCAATTTCCATTGCCACCTGCTCGAAGGTGTCACCGGTAGCGGCAAGACCGAGGTCTATCTGCGCGCCATCGGCCACTGCCTGGAACAGGGTCGCCAGGCGCTGGTACTGGTCCCGGAAATCGGGCTCACGCCACAGACCGTGGCGCGTTTTCGTGAGCGCTTCGCCACGCCCATCGCCCTGCTGCACTCCGGCCTGACCGACGCCGAGCGCAGCCAGTCCTGGGACCGGACGCGACGCGGCGATGCGGGCATCATTCTCGGCACACGTTCAGCGGTCTTTGCTTCCTGCCCGCGACTCGGCATCATCATTGTGGACGAAGAGCACGACGCCTCCTATAAACAGCAGGACGGCTTTCGTTACTGTGCACGGGACATCGCCGTGAAGCGCGCCCAGCTGGAGTCATGCCCCGTCGTGCTTGGCAGCGCCACGCCCTCGCTGGAAAGCGCGTTCAACGCCCTGCGCGGCCGCTACCGGCACCACCGTCTTGAACAGCGTGCCGGCGGTCGCGCAATGCCCCGGCTCAGCGCCATCGATGTTCGCCGCCAGCCGCTCACGGCCGGCCTGTCGCCGGCCCTGCTTGAGCGCACCGGACAGGCGCTTGCCAACGGCCAGCAGGTACTGCTGTTTCTCAATCGGCGCGGCTTCGCCGCCTCCCTACAGTGCCACGACTGCGGCTGGATCGCCGACTGCGAGCACTGTGATGCGCGCATGACAGTGCACAGACGGCGGCGCCAGCTGCGCTGC
This sequence comes from uncultured Alteromonadaceae bacterium, assembly GCA_964613795.1. Lineage (GTDB taxonomy): Bacteria > Pseudomonadota > Gammaproteobacteria > Pseudomonadales > Halieaceae > Chromatocurvus. Next base: position 78,002 of record CAZTJR010000008.1, read on the forward strand.
CATCACTGCACGGCACGACGCCGCCTCCCGGAGGCCTGCCCGCACTGCGGCAGCACATCGCTCCTCGCCAACGGCCTCGGCACCGAACAGGCGGAAGACTTCCTGCAGCACCGTTTTGAGCCCTGGCCAGTGCATCGCGTGGACAGCGACAGCGTCTCGGGGCCTGCCGATATGGCGACGCTGGTCAGCGCCATCCACCGCGGCGAGCCCTGCATTCTGCTGGGTACCCAGATGCTGACCAAGGGACATCATTTTCCCGGCGTTGGCCTGGTGGGGGTGATCGACAGCGACGCCCTGCTGTTCAGCGCAGATTTTCGTGGCGAGGAGCGCCTGGCTCAGCTGCTCACCCAGGTCGCCGGGCGCGCCGGGCGCGGTGACCGGCCCGGCGAGATGCTGCTGCAGACACACTACCCCGATCACCCGCTGCTGCAGGCGCTGCTCACCAGGCCCTATGCCGAGGTCGCTGCAGACCTACTGCTGCAGCGCCAGGAACGCGGCCTGCCGCCGGCGGCTCACATCGCTCTGCTGCGCACCGATGCGCGCACCGAGGGACAGGGTGAAACCTTCCTGCAGGCCGTACGCCGGAACGCGGCGCCGCAGATTGGCGCCGCCTCACAGTTGATAGGCCCGCTGCCATCCGCCATGCCGCGGCGGGCCGGCAAGCACCGCAGCCAACTTATCTGCCTGAGCGCGGACCGGGCCGGCGCAGCCGGTGCCGCGGCGGCACTCGTGGCCGCGACAGAGACCCTGAAAGCGCCCGCGGGTCTCAATTGGTTCATTGATATCGACCCGCTGGACACCCTCTAGCCAGTGACCCTGCCTCGCGCTATCTGGCCATCACCGCGACGAACAGGGATAATGCCGGCAGTTTCCATTCGCGCCGCAACCCAGGTCAACCTGCTATGAAAGAACACGTGTCCCTGCTGGTTCAACAGGGGCTGGCCCGCCTGATTGAACAGGGCCAGCTGGAGGTGGGAACATCCCCAACGATACAGGTCGAACGCACCCGCGACCCGGACCACGGCGACCTTGCGACCAACGTTGCGCTGGCGCTGGCGAAGCAGGCAAAGATGCCTCCCCGGCAGCTGGCTCAACTGCTCTGCGACCACCTTCCCGACAGCGAGCTGATTGCCCGTACGGAGATCGCCGGCCCCGGCTTTATCAACTTTTTCCTGTCGACGGACAGCAGCGTTGCCGTCATCGGCGACATACTCGCCGCGGGCGTTCGCTTTGGCCACAGCGACAGTGGCCAGAGTCGCAAGGTGCAGGTGGAGTTTGTTTCCGCCAACCCGACCGGGCCGCTGCATGTCGGGCACGGCCGCGGCGCAGCCATCGGCGACAGCCTGTGCCGCCTGCTTGCCGCCACCGGCTGGGAGGTGACGCGGGAGTTCTACTACAACGATGCCGGCCAGCAGATCAGCAATCTTGCGCTGTCAGTGCAGGCACGCTGCCAGGGCATCGAGCCAGACAGTGAAGGCTGGCCCGCAGATGGCTACCGCGGCGACTACATTGCCGAACTCGCGCAGGCCTATCTGCGCGGCGACAGCGTGAGCGCCCGGGATCAGCAGGTGGAGGCCAGCGGCAATCCCGATGACCTCGACGCCGTCCGCCGATTCGCCGTGGCCTACCTGCGTCACGAGCAGGACCTGGATCTGCGCGAGTTTGCCGTGGAGTTCGACCGCTACTTCCTTGAATCATCGCTGTACAGCTCGGGCGAGGTGAAGGCCACCGTCGACATGCTGGTGGCGGGTGGCAAGACCTATGAAGCAGAGGGTGCGCTATGGCTTCGCACCACGGATTTCGGCGATGACAAGGACCGCGTCATGCGCAAGCGCGATGGCGGTTACACCTATTTTCTGCCGGATGTCGCCTATCATCTGAACAAGTGGCGCCGCGGCTTCGTGCGCGTTATCAACGAGCAGGGCGCAGACCACCACAGCACCATAACCCGCGTGCGCGCCGGCCTGCAGGCACTGGAACAGGGTATTCCCGAGGGCTGGCCCGACTACGTGCTGCACCAGATGGTGACCGTGATGCGCGATGGCGAGGAGGTCAAGCTGTCGAAACGCGCGGGCAGCTACCTCACGCTGCGCGACCTGATCGATGAGGTGGGTCTCGACGCCACGCGCTATTTCCTGGTCGCAAGGGCGCCCAGCTCGCAGCTGACCTTTGATATCGACCTGGCCCTGTCGCGCAGCAACGACAATCCGGTGTATTACATACAGTATGCTCACGCCCGGGTATGCAGCGTGCACCGCAGGCTGGCAGAGCAGGGCATCTCCTGGGACGCGACATCCTCCCGGTCGCATCTGGGGCTGCTACAGAGCGCCGAAGAAAAAGCGCTGCTGAAAAGCCTCGCTGAATACCCGGAGGTGGTGGAGAAGGCAGCGCAGGCGGCAGAGCCGCACGCCGTGGCGAATTACCTGCGCGACCTCGCCGGGCATTTTCACACCTTTTATAATGCGCACAAGGTGCTGGTTGAGGATGCCGGACTGCGCTCGGCCAGGGTTGCACTGAGCGAATCGGTGCGCCAGGTGATCAGCAACGGTCTGAATCTGCTCGGCGTGTCCGCACCGGAGTCGATGTAACATGTCGGCGAGCCGGGCCGCATCCTCACGCGGGGGGCAGCGCCGCCAGGGGGCCAGCCGCGGCAACGGCGATGCCGCGGCTGGCATGTCGCGGGTTCTGCGCTGGTATGCTGGCGGTGTCGCCAGTGGTGTGTTTCTCAGCTTCATGTTCTATCTGGTAACGCTGCCGCCGTCGGAGCCCGCAGCCGATGGCAATGACCTGGTCAATGCCGTTCCCTCCGGCAGCGCCGAGCAACAGCCGCGCTTCGATTTTTTCGAAATGCTGCCGCAGCAGCGTATTGAGGTCGAGGTGGCGCCCGGCGATCTGCCCGGCAGCCGGGATCAGCCCGATGGATCCACCTACCTGCTGCAGGCCGGTTCGTTCCGGCATGCCGAGGATGCAGACCGGCGCCGCGCCGAGCTGCTGCTGCTGGGCCTGGAGCCCCGGGTCGAGGAAACGAGCGGCAGCAACGGGCGCTGGTTCCGCGTTATCGTGGGGCCCTTCGACTCGCGCTCCAAGATGGCCGCGGCGCGCAGCCTGACCGCACAGCAGAGCATCGACACCCTGCTGCTGAAACGCAGCGCACCCTGAGCGCGCCGGCCGCGCGCACGTCCCGGCCATCTCGAGACAGGCCCGCGTGTCCCGGGCAACTCCCCTGCACAACGGCGTCTGGCGCTTGAATTCACCGGGTCGAGGACCCATAACCCTTATCTTGACTCGAAGGAGACAGCACGTGGAACAGTTTCGAGGCACAACCATCCTGTGCGTTCGCCGGGGCAACAGCGTTGTTATCGGCGGCGACGGCCAGGTGTCCATGGGCAACACCATCATGAAGGGCAATGCGCGCAAAGTGCGGCGCCTCTACAAGGAGCAGGTCATCGCCGGTTTCGCCGGCGGCACGGCCGACGCCTTCACCCTGTTTGAGCTGTTCGAGAATCACCTGGAAAAGCATCAGGGACAGCTGGTACGCGCCGCGGTGGAACTGGCCAAGGCCTGGCGCACCGAGCGCTCCCTACGCCAGCTGGAAGCGCTGCTGGCGGTGGCCGACAGGACCACGTCGCTGGTGATCAGCGGCAATGGCGACGTCATTGAACCCGAGGACAACCTCATTGCCATCGGTTCCGGCGGTTCGTTTGCCCAGGCCGCCGCTCGCGCACTGCTCGACAATACGGAACTGAGCGCCCGGGATGTCGTGGAGAAGGGGCTGAGTATCGCCGGTGACATCTGCATCTACACCAACCACAACCAGACCATCGAACAATTGGATTACCAGGACTGATATGTCAAACATGACCCCACGCGAGATTGTCCACGCCCTGGACAAGCACATCATTGGCCAGCCCGAGGCCAAGCGGGCCGTCGCCATTGCCCTGCGCAACCGCTGGCGACGCATGCAGGTTGCCGAAGACCTGCGCGCCGAGATCACGCCCAAGAATATTCTCATGATCGGACCCACCGGGGTCGGCAAGACCGAAATTGCCCGCCGCCTGGCGCGCCTGGCAAACGCACCCTTCATCAAGGTGGAAGCCACCAAGTTCACGGAAGTGGGCTATGTCGGCCGCGATGTCGAGTCCATCATCCGCGACCTGGTGGAAACGTCGGTGAAAATGTATCGCGAGCAGGAGGTCCAGCGGGTTCGTGCCCGCGCAGAGGAAGCGGCGGAGGAGCGCATCCTGGACATTCTGCTGCCCCCCGCCCGCAATGGCGACGGCGAGCAGGGCGCCGGCACACGCCAGCTGCTGCGCAAGAAGCTGCGTGAGGGCGAGCTGGACGACAAGGAAATCGAGGTAGAACTCAGCAGCCCCGCAGGCTCGATGGACATCGTGGCGCCCCCGGGGATGGAGGAGATGACCAACCAGCTGCAAAGCATGTTCTCCAACCTGTCGCGGCAGCAGTCAAAAACCCGCAAGCTGCCGTTAAAAGCCGCTTTTGAAGCGCTCTGTGAGGAGCAGGCGGCGCGCATGGTGAACGAGGAGGAGCTCAAGCAGACAGCGATAGAGGCGGCGGAGCAGAACGGCATTGTCTTTCTCGACGAACTGGACAAAGTGGCAAAACGCGGCGAGACGGCCGGCGCCGATGTTTCCCGCGAAGGCGTGCAGCGCGACCTGCTGCCGCTGATCGAAGGCTCCACCGTGAGCACGAAGTACGGCATGATCAAAACCGATCACATTCTCTTCATTGCGTCTGGCGCCTTCCATCTGTCCAAGCCGTCTGACCTGATTCCGGAGCTACAGGGCCGCCTGCCCATCCGCGTAGAGCTCGCCGCCCTCACGCCCGAGGACTTCAAGCGCATTCTGTCCGAACCGGATGCCTCTCTGACACGACAGTACCAGGCGCTGCTGGCGACCGAGGGCCTGGCGGTAGAGTTTACCGACGATGGACTGACGCGCCTGGCGGAAATTGCGTGGCAGCTGAACGAGAATACCGAGAACATCGGCGCGCGACGCCTGCACACCGTTATGGAACGGCTGCTGGAGGAAGCCTCCTACGCAGCGGCGGACAGCAACACTGCCACGCCGGAGCTGGTGGTGGATGCTGCCTACGTCGACAGCCAGCTCGGGGAACTCAGCCTCGACGAGGATCTGTCGCGCTTCATCTTATAGACACCACGGGGAGCAGGCCATGGCCAATGACAATATCCGCCCCACTGGCGTGAAGCTCCGCAGGCAGTCGCGGGTACTGGAGCTGACCTACCCGGAAGAGCCTCCCTGCCAGCTGGGCTGGGAATACCTGCGGGTCTATTCTCCCTCCGCCGAGGTGCGTGGCCACGGCCGGGGACAGGACATCCTGCAAACCGGGAAGAAACATGTGGTGCTGGAGTCCGTTGTTCCCGTCGGCCACTACGCACTGCAGCTGGTGTTTGATGACGGCCACGACAGCGGTATTTTCAGCTGGAGCTACCTGCGCGAGCTCTGCCTCAACCGCGAACACTGGTGGCAGGACTACCTCGATCGCCTGCAGGCGGCCGGCGCCAGCCGCGATCCGGATACCCAGGTCATACAGTTTCAGCCCTGAAACGCCGGCTCCGGGGTTCGTGGCACTGACCCCTGCGCGGCATCGCGCTACAATACGGCTCCAGCAGGCATGGCAGACAGCGCAATGAGTGACAGGGAAACAACACACTTCGGTTACCGTGAGGTCGAAAAGGACGCCAAGGCGGGCATGGTCAGCGATGTCTTTGACTCGGTCGCGACGCGCTACGATCTCATGAACGACCTGATGTCGGCGGGAATCCACCGCCTGTGGAAGCGCTTTACCATCGAGCTCAGCGGCGTCCGCAGCGGCAACTCAGTGCTCGATATTGCCGGCGGCACCGGCGACCTGGCGGAAAAGTTCAGCCAGCTGGTCGGTGACGGCGGCCGCGTCGTGCTCGCGGACATCAATGCCTCGATGCTACGCGTCGGGCGCGACCGGCTGCTCGATACGGGCGTTCAGGCCAACCTGGCGTTCGTGCAGGCCGACGCACAGTACCTGCCCTTTCCCGATGACAGCTTCGACTGCATTACCATCGCCTTCGGTCTGCGCAACGTGACCGACAAGGACCTGGCGCTGCGGGCCATGCTGCGCGTGCTCAAGCCCGGCGGGCGCCTGCTGGTACTGGAGTTCTCCAAGCCGACCCATCCGCTGCTGGGCAAGGCCTACGATGCCTATTCCTTCAGCATACTGCCCCTGATGGGCCGCCTCATTGCGCGGGATGCCGACAGCTACAAGTACCTCGCGGAATCCATCCGCATGCATCCGGACCAGGAAACCCTGCGCGGCATGATGGAGGAGGCGGGATTCAGCCGCTGCGAATATCACAACATGACCGGCGGCGTGGTTGCCGTACATCGCGGCATCAAGGCCTGAGATGGCGCTCGACCCCGCCCTGCACAGCGCCGTTCTGGCCGCCCTGGAGCGCGCCGCCAACGCCGCCCTCAATCTGTCCCCGCACAGCCGTCGGGAGCTGGCAGCGCTCGATGAGGTGGTCATCGGTATCGAGTGCACGTCACCGGTGTTTTCCGTCTATGTGCAGCCAACCCGCACCGGGACCATCCGCCTGCTGGGTTATCACGAGGGGCCGCTGGCGACCCGGGTGCGCGGCAGCAGCAATGACTTTGCCGAGCTGGCAAATGCCGCGGACCCCACGGCAACCTTGATCAACGGCGGGCTTGAACTGAAGGGCAGCAGCGCACCGCTGATAGCGCTTCAGAGCGTTGTCGCCGGGCTGGATGTCGACTGGGAAGCGCCACTGGTGGACACACTGGGTGACGTCGCCGGGCATCAGCTGGCGCAGATACTGCGCGGTCTGTTCAGCTGGGGCAGGCACGCCGGCAGCAGTCTCACCCGACAGCTGGATGAATTCATTCACGAAGAAGCCCGGCTGACGCCGCCGCGCGCTGAAGTCGAGGATTTCTATTCCGACATCCAGATGCTGACCCAGCAGGCAGACCGCCTGCAGAGTCGGCTGCAGCGCGCCCGCGCCCGTGCGGACCGCCTGCTGGCGCAGGCCGCCACCAAAAACAACGGCACGGCAGCGCGCAACAGCGAACCCGACTGATGTCGCGCCTGCTGAGACTCCGCCGCATCCTCAAGGTCGTCGGCCGCCACCGTCTTGACGACATCATTGACGCTGACCGACTCCCCCGAGGCGTCCGCCTGGCGCTGCACCTGAACCCGTTCCGGCTGGGTGCCCGCGCTCAGGCGGAACGCGGCCCGCGTTTGCGGCAGGCCCTGGAAGAGCTCGGTCCGGTATTCATCAAGTTCGGGCAGATGCTGTCGACACGGCGCGATCTGATGCCCGGGGATATCGCCGACGAACTGGCCCGGCTGCAGGATCAGGTGCCGGCGTTTCCTGCACCGCAGTCCCGGGGAATCATAGAGAAGGGCCTCGGCCATCCGGTAGACCGGCTGTTCGCGCGCTTCGACGCCACCCCCATGGCCTCGGCATCCGTGGCGCAGGTGCACGCGGCACAGCTGCAGGATGGACGCGAAGTTGTAATCAAGGTACTGCGCCCCGATATTGAGCCGGTCATCCGCCAGGACATCGCCCTGCTGTTTTTGTTGGCGCGCCTTGCGGAACGCTTTCTGCGCGACGGCTGGCGCCTGCGCCCCGTGGCCCTGGTGGCAGACTATGAGCAGGTGATTCTGGATGAGCTCGATCTCGGTCGCGAGGCGGCCAACGCGTCACAGCTGCGGCGGAATTTTGCCGACGGCAGGCTGGTGTACGTGCCGGAGGTGCATTGGGCCTACACGCGCCGCAATGTCTACGTTATGGAGCGTATCCACGGCATTCCCGTCACCGATATGGACACCCTGCGACAGCGCGGCACTGATCTGAAGCTACTCGCCGAACGCGGCGTCGAGATCTTTTTTACCCAGGTGTTTCGCGACAGCTTTTTCCATGCCGACATGCACCCGGGCAACATCTTCATCAATGCCGAGGACCCGGCGGATCCGCGCTATATTGCCATTGACTGCGCCATCATCGGCAGTCTCAGCGAGGCAGATCAGTATTATCTAGCCCGCAACCTGCTGGGCATTTTCCAGCGCGATTACCACGAGGTTGCACGCCTGCACGTGGAGTGTGGCTGGGTGCCGCCGGAAACGCGCGTCGAGGACTTTGAAGCCGCAATGCGCGCGGTGTGTGAGCCGATTTTCGAGAAACCGATCAGCGAGATCTCCTTCGGTCAGCTGCTGGTCTATCTGTTCAGCACGGCGCGCCGTTTCGACATGGAGGTGCAGCCGTCTCTTATTCTACTGCAGAAAACCCTGCTCAATATCGAGGGCATGGGCAGACAGCTTTACCCACAGCTGAATCTTTGGGACACCGCCCAGCCCTTCCTGGAAAACTGGCTGCGCGAACGCTACTCGCCGCAACAGATGGTGAAACGACTGCAGTATCATGTGCCGTCATGGCTTGAGCGGCTGCCACAGGTCCCAGACGCCCTGTTTGAGCAGCTGCTGGACAAGCGGCCTGTCCCTGCCGCAACCCGACGCGCCGGCGATGGTGCAATGCGGCGACAGCAACAGCGTATGGCAGTGCGTCGCCAGCGACGGCAGATCGCCGGCGTGGCCTGTGCCAGCGGTGCAGTACTCAGCGTGCCGTCATTCCAGCCCCTGCTGTCGGCCCTGCCGCCAACAGGCTGGTTTCTGTTTGCGCTCGCCGCCGTGTTGCTCTGGCCACGCAAGCAGGATGACTGAAGTTACGTCCCGCCTGTGCCATAATCCGCCACCCCTCAGGGATGGCCAGCAGGTAGCGCCAATGCCGTCAGCAGCAGATATCCGGACAGACAGTATCCAGTGGAATGAACAGGGCCTGGTGGCTGCTATCGCGCAGGACTGGCAGACCGGCGAGGTGCTCATGCTGGCCTGGATGAATCGTGAAGCGCTGCAGTGCACGACTGCGGAACAACGCGCGGTGTACTGGTCGCGATCGCGGGGCGCGCTGTGGCGCAAGGGCGAGAGCTCAGGCAATGTCCAGCACCTGAAGGAACTGCGGATCGACTGCGACGGCGACGCACTGCTGCTCAAGGTCGAGCAGGTCGGCGGTATCGCCTGCCACACCGGTCGCCGGCACTGCTTCTATCGACGTCTTGACGGTGATCGCTGGGCCGAGACCGATGCCGTACTGCGCGACCCGAAGGACATGTACGGCAGCTCTCAGGGCGATGGCACAAACAGCGACCCGTCACAGTGACTGGCCGGATGACAGCAGCACCACGGCAAGGACAGGCGATGAACTCTGACAGCATACTCGACGAACTGACCCGCACCATCGCGGCACGCAGAGAGGCAGAACCCGACGACAGCTACGTCGCCAGTCTGCACGCGGCCGGTCTCAACCGCATTCTTGAAAAAGTCGGTGAAGAGGCCACGGAAGTCATCATCGCCGCCAAGGACGCGGCGGCGGACACGGATCAATCCGCACTCATTGGTGAAGTGGCAGACCTGTGGTTCCACTGCATGGTCATGCTATCGCATCTGGACACCGATGCCGGTGCGGTGATGGAATGCTTGCAACAGCGGCTTGGGCTGTCCGGCCACGCCGAGAAAGCGTCGCGCTCAGACGCACACTAACAGAGGAAAACACCATGGGTATTGGCGGTATCAGCGTATGGCAGTTGTTGATTGTGCTGGCAATCGTGATCATGCTTTTCGGCACCAAGCGACTGCGCAGCCTCGGCGGCGATCTTGGCAGCGCTATCAAGGGCTTCAAGAAGAGCATGCAGGACGATGATGACACGGCCGACGCCGATAAAGACGCCGGGGAGGACAGCCAGGGGTCAGCATCCCTGCCGCGGGATGAGTCGGCGCCGCTGAAACGCGAGCACGGTCACGACAGCACGCGCAGCGACAATGCCACCGTGGGCAGCGATGACGGCGAGCGGAAACCCTAGCAGCCATGTTTGACATCGGCTTTGCTGAACTGATCATCATCAGCGTGGTCGGTCTGCTGGTGATTGGGCCCGAGCGCCTGCCGGGGGCCATACGCACCGCCAGCGTCTGGCTCGGTCGGCTGCGAAGAGGCTTCAACGATATCAAGCGCGAGGTCCAGCAGGAGCTGCACAACGACGAGGTCATGCAGGAACTGCGGCGCACCGGGGAGCAGGTCAAGCAGCAGACGGATGATCTGCGCAAGGGTCTTTCCGGGGAGACAGACGAAAAACCGCCCACCGATGACACCACCAGGCCACCCGCCACGCCCGCAGACGGCGACGACCGGGAAAAGGCGGACAAGAGCACACCATGAGCGACTCATTCAGCGATCCGGCGCTGCCGCTGGTCGCACACCTGAAGGAACTGCGGGATCGTCTGCTGCGCGCCATACTGGCGGTGCTGATAGTCTTTATTGTCCTGTTCCCGTTTGCCAACGAAATCTATGCCTTTGTCTCGGAACCACTGCGCTCCATTCTGCCGCCCGGCGCGAGCATGATTGCCACCGAGGTCGCCTCACCGTTCCTGACGCCGTTCAAGCTGACCCTGTTTGCGGCGATTTTCATCGCCGTACCCTATGTGCTCTACCAGGCCTGGAGCTTTATCGCGCCCGGCATGTACCGACACGAGAAGCGCCTGGCAATACCGCTGCTGGTGTCCAGCATCGGGCTGTTCTATGCCGGTGCGGCTTTCGCCTACTTCGTTGTTTTTCCGCTGATTTTTGCGTTCTTTACCAGCGTGGGCCCGGAAGATGTCGCCATCATGACCGATATCAACCGCTACCTCGACTTCGTGCTGAAACTCTTTTTTGCCTTTGGCCTGGCCTTCGAGATTCCGATCGCCGCCGTGATCATGATCTGGGCCGGAATCACCACACCAGAGGACCTGGCAAAGAAGCGTCCGTATATTGTGGTGGGCTGCTTTGTCCTCGGCATGCTGCTCACGCCACCCGACATCATCTCGCAGTCACTGCTGGCGCTGCCTATGTGGCTGCTGTTCGAAATCGGCATCATCTGCGGCCGTATGCTGATCAGGCGCCGGGACGAAAAAGCCGACACCGACGACAGCGCGAACTAAGCCGTGGCATCCCGGCGTAAACCGCGCAAACTCGCCCCGCTGCTCACGGTGGCGGGCTATCTGCGCCCCTATGGCGGGCGGGTCGCCGCCGCCTCGGCGGCGCTGTTGCTCACTGCCGGCGCCACACTGTCTCTCGGTCGCGGCATACAGATACTGATTGATCGCGGCCTGAGCGGTGGCACGGTTGAGGATCTGCGCTTTGCCGTACTCGTCATGCTCGCCATCAGCGCGGTCATTGCGGTCGGCACGTTCACGCGCTTCTATCTGGTGTCCTGGCTGGGCGAGCGGGTCAGCGCCGACCTGCGCAAAGCGGTGTTCGACAACGTGGTGCATCTGCATCCGGGCTTTTTCGAAGCCAATCGCGCCGGAGAGATTATGTCGCGGCTGACCACCGACACCACGCTGCTGCAGACCATCATCGGCTCATCCCTGAGCATGGCCCTGCGCAGCGGTCTTACCCTGACCGGGGCCCTGGTGCTTATGTTTCTCACCAACCTCAAGCTCAGTCTGATCATTGTCGCCAGCGTGCCCCTGGTTCTGCTCCCGATCATCATCTTCGGTCGGCGCGTGCGTCGCCTGTCCACGGCCAGCCAGGACAGCATTGCAAACGTCGGCAGTTATGCCGGCGAGATCATCCAGAACATCAAGGTCGTGCAGAGCTACAATCGCGAGAATTTCGAAAGCCAGGCTTTCACCGGCGAGGTGGAGCAGGCCTTTGACATCGCGCGGCGCCGAATCCGCCAGCGATCCCTGCTGATCGGCGGCGCCATCATTCTGCTGTTCAGCGGCATGGCGGTGATGCTCTGGTCGGGCGGCAGCGATGTCATCGCGGGCAACATGACCGGCGGCGAGCTGGCCGCATTCGGTTTTTACGCCATCATGGTCGGCAGTGGCTTCGCCACGCTTTCGGAAGTCTGGAGCGAGGTACAGCGCGCGGCAGGTGCCGCAGAGCGCCTGCTGGAGCTGTCAGGAGAACAGAGCGCCGTGGCTGATGGCAGTGGCGAGGTGCAGGCGAAAGCCGGGGAACCCGCCAGCATGATGCTGAGAAACCTGGTGTTTCATTACCCCTCAAGGCCCGACAACCCGGCGCTTGATGGCTTTACGCTGGATGCGGCCGCCGGTCGCAGCCTGGCTCTGGTAGGCCCCTCGGGCGCAGGCAAGAGCACGGTTTTCGAACTGCTTCAACGCTTCTACGATCCGGATAGCGGCAGCATCATGCTGGATGGCAGAGACATACGCGAGCTCAGCCTGCAGGCCCTGCGCTCACAGATTGCCCTGGTGCCACAGCAGCCGGCCCTGTTCACCGGCAGCGTGCGCTACAACATTGCCTATGGCAAACCCGCGGCCAGCGACGAGGAGATAGAGGCCGCAGCACAACGCGCGCAGGCCCACGAGTTCATCACGCAGCTTCCCAACGGCTATGACAGCGATCTGGGCGATCGCGGGGTGCGTCTGTCGGGGGGACAGCGCCAGCGCATTGCCCTGGCCCGCGCAATCCTGCGCGATCCCCGGCTCCTGCTGCTGGACGAGGCCACCAGCGCCCTCGATGCAGAGAGCGAGCACCAGGTGCAGCAGGCCCTGCAGGAGCTCATGCGGGGCAGGACGTCGATCATCATTGCGCATCGGCTGTCCACCATATTGCACGCCGATACCATTGCCGTGGTGGATGGCGGCAGGGTTATTGCCACCGGGACACATGCAGAACTGCTGGCGTCGAATCCACTCTACGCCCGACTCGCGAGCCTGCAGTTCAGGGAGATGGACGTCGCCGACCCACCGGCGCAGACCGCCTGAGCAGCCGCAGCCGGTCGCGGCGCTCCTGCTCTACACGCCCGAGGTCGCGAAAGGTATCCCGATAGATTTCACTCATCTCCTGCAGCCAGCCCAGCCCCAGCCGGGTGTTGTTGACGGCACAGAGCAGAGGCGCACGCAGGGGCTGGTCCAGCACAAAATAAAGGGATTCGCGGCTCGCCGAGGACAGGTGGTCCAGCGTTGAGACGCACCCATTCTGCCATGCCATCGACAGCACTTCAAAGGACTCCAGCGCCGCCTCGACGCCCACCCATTCGGTCACGGCGCCGCGCTCAACGCCGCGGCGAAGACGCCGACGCAGCTTTCTCGCCAGCTGGCGGAACTCCCGCTGGACGCGACGACCGAACACCGGGTCCGACGACGCATGCAGACTGTCATCGGCCGCCAGTTCGCGCCAGTCAGCCGGGCCAAGCACCGCACTCAGCAGCGGGAAGACCTCTTCCTCTTCAAGGTTCATGTGCTCGTGCGAACGGCGGATATACTCGCGACCCAGGTGTACCATGTCGTTGCCGGCAGTGGCCCCGGAGCGCCAGCTCTCAATGGCGAGCAGCAGTTCGCGCCCGAGGCGGGCCATCTGCTCATGCTCGCGCTGTAGCTCGCGCATGTCGATCGCAGCATCGGGGTCAAGATCAGAAACATGATCGTAGATCAGATCTTCCCGGGGATGATGGAAACGGTCTGGCCACATGACCATGTAATCCATGATTTCATAGAGTACATGGGGGTCGACCAGGTCGCCGCGCTCAACCGCATTGAGCTGTTGCGTGAGCAGGCCCATAATGGCGGCGATATGGCGATGCTCCGCGCGCAGCGCCGTTAGCAGGGAAGGCTCCCCAGAGGCGGACGCTGCGCTGTGTACCGTCATGCCCGAACGATGCCTGTCAGCTGAACTCGCGGATCAGGCCGCCGATGGTCTCCTTGGCATCACCGAACAGCATCCGGGTATTCTCCTTGAAGAACAGCGGATTCTCGATGCCAGCGAAACCGGATGCCATGGAACGCTTGAGCACGAATACCGTGCGTGCGGAATCGACGTTGATTACCGGCATCCCGTAGATAGGGGACGAGGCCACCTCCCGCGCAGCCGGGTTTACCACGTCGTTGGCGCCGATAACGATCGCGACATCCACGGTTTCCATGCGCGGATTGATTTCGTCCATCTCCAGCAGCTGGTCATACGGCACATCCGCCTCAGCCAGGAGCACGTTCATGTGTCCGGGCATGCGCCCCGCCACGGGATGGATACCGAAGTTAACCTCGCAGCCATTCTCCTCGAGCAGTTCACACAGCTCCTTGACCACGTGCTGGGCCTGAGCGACCGCCATGCCGTAGCCCGGAATGATAGCGACGTTGGTTGCCGCCTCGAGGACGTAAAAGGCATCCTCGACCGAAATAGGTTTGACCTCACCCTCAATCTCCACCTTCTCGTCGCTGACAGCGGTGAAACCACTGAACAGGACATTGCTGAGCGAGCGGTTCATCGCCTTGCACATAATCTGCGTGAGGATGATGCCCGAGGCGCCCACCAGCGAACCGGCTACGATCAGGATGTTGTTATTCACCGCGAAACCCGCGGCACAGGCCGCGAGTCCCGAGTAGGAGTTCAACAGGGAGATGACCACGGGCATATCCGCACCGCCGATCGGAATGACCAGCATGATGCCGAAGAGCAGCGACAACCCGATGACCGCATACAGCCAAACCGGGTCGGCAGGCGCCAGACAGAACATGATGGCACTGGCGATGATGCCGATGACAATCAGGGAGTTGACGATCTGCTGTCCCTTGAAGGTGACGGCACCGCTGCCGATCGTCTCGCTGAGTTTGCCATAGGCAACCAGCGAACCGGTGAACGTGACGCCGCCGATGAGAATAGACAGCACGACGGTTATCAGGGTGAAAACGTCCACGGCACCGCTGATCGCCGCCGCGCCCACCAGAAGGCTGGCCATACCGCCAAAGCCATTGAACAGCGCCACCATTTCAGGCATGGCGGTCATCTGCACCAGGCGGGAGGCCGTGGCGCCGATCAGACCACCGATCACGAAGCCGCCCAGGATAAAGCGGTAGTCGACAATGCCCTGGTCGGTGAGGGCCGCGACAATGGCGATCAGCATGCCGATCGCAGACAGTGTATTACCGCGGCGCGCCGTGCCCGCGGAGCCGAGAAGCTTCAAACCAAAAATGAACAGCGCCGCCGCAACGACGTACGCAATCTGAATACCGAGTTGCGAAGATTCCATGTTCAGCCTCCCCTCTTCTTGAACATGGCCAGCATGCGGTCGGTCACCATGTAGCCTCCAATAACGTTGATGGACGCCAGCGCTACGGCTCCCGCGCCCATCCAGTTGGCGAGGTCCTGCTGCCCGGTGCCGGCAAGACTGATAGCCCCCACAACCGTGATGCCGGAGATGGCGTTGGCGCCGGACATCAGTGGCGTGTGCAGCGTGGCAGGCACTTTATTGATCAGCTCAAAGCCGACAAAAATCGATAACATCAGGATAAATGTGAGAAATACGGCTTCCATGTCAGTCCCCTCCCGCCTGCAGTTTCGCTATGGTTTCGTTGACCACCTCTCCGGCGTGGGTAATAACGCAGCCGGCCTGAATGTCGTGCTCCAGATCAATGCTGAAAGCCTTGTTATCCTCGTCCCAACAGTCATCGACCAGATTGAACAGGTTGCTGGCATACATATGGCTGGCGTCTCGACAGACAAAATTCGGCAGGTTGCCATAGCCGATCACCGTCACGCCGTTTACCTGGACAATCTCGTTCGGCACTGAACCCTCGACGTTGCCGCCCGTCTCTGCAGCCATGTCCACCACGACCGAGCCGGGCTGCATGCCCTCCACCATATCGCGCGTCACGATGACCGGCGGCTTGCGCCCGAATACCTGGGCCGTGGTGATCACCACGTCCGACTCTGCGATCACGGCTTTCTGTGCCTCGCGCTGCTTTTCAATCTGCTCTGGGGTCAGCTCCTTTGCGTAGCCACCCGCGGCCTCACCGGTTTCGCCGAGATCGATCTCCAGAAAGGTCCCGCCGAGTGATCGCACCTGCTCTGCCACCACCGGCCGCGTGTCGAAGGCCGTCACCCGGCCTCCGAGTCGCTTCGCCGTGGCGATTGCCTGCAGACCTGCGACGCCGGCACCGATGACGAAGATCTTGGCCGGCTTCAGCGTGCCTGCCGGGGTCATCATCATCGGGAAAATACGTGGCAGGTTCGTGGCAGCGAGCACCACCATGACATAACCCGACAGGTTGGCCTGCGAGCTCAGCGCATCCATTTTCTGACTGCGCGTCGTCCGCGGGATCATCTCCATACTTATGGCCGTGACACCCTGCTCACGGAAGCGAGCGATCAGCTCGGGTTCGTTGAACGGGTCGAGATAGCTGATGTGGATGCAGCCTTGCTTCATGCTGGAAATTTCTTCCAGCGCCGGCTTGCGGATGCGCAGCAGCATATCGGCGGCGGATATCAGCGCCTCGCGATCACTGACGATGGTGGCGCCGGCCTCGCTGTACTCGGCATCCTGGAACCCGGCTCCCTCTCCGGCACCGGATTCAATCTGCAGGTCAGCCCCGAGCCGGCACAGCTTTTTTGCTGTTTCGGGGGTAACTGCAGTCCGATTCTCGCCCGGATGTGTCTCCTTCGGAATTCCTAAAAGCATGTGCGTAGTTACCCCGTCTCTTCTGATATTGTTTGCTGCGCTCTCTTGAAAGGTCGCCTGCTTCCACCGATAACGCCTGCCGTGCCCGGCCACCAGATACAGTGCTGGCCCAGGGATGACGCGACTTTATCACAGGGAGAGTGAACGTTATAAGCGGACCTGCCGCTGATGTAGTCTGGACGCCCGCCGCGTGACCGGGCGGGGGCTTGCAGCAAGCGCGCCCTCAGCCGGCGTGCAGGCGCAGGAAAGGATTCATCCAGCGGTGTTTCCAGCCGGTGAAGCGCAGGGGGGCATCGAGTACCGCCAGGCAAATACAGTCCTGATCAGCCAGGGCCTGCGGCGCGTGCTCGTCTTCCTGCCGACGATACGTGAAGTCACCGGGATGATAGGTGCCGCGGTCGTCGCTGAACCCGCCTTCGAGGATCAGCGTCATTTCGCTGCCGCGGTGGCCATGATCGGGAATCACCCCGCCGGCCTTGATGTGGTAGAGGGCGAACTCGTAGTTGGGATCGCCGGTCTGCAGTCGGGTAATGCGCAGAGCGTCCGTCACTTTGCGCCAGGGCAGGTCAGAAAAGTCTCCCTGCATCAAACGCTGCAGGAGCGCCGGCGTGGCGTTGTTACCCGCCTGATCCGCAGCGCTACTGTGGTGCAGCGGAGCCTCTTCGTCCAGCCGCGCCAGCACACGATTGAGCAGAACATCGCCGACCGGGGAGGGATCGGCCGATTCAAACAGCGTCGCGCCGATGTTCTGCAGCTGGACAACGCTGTGCCGGCACTCGGCGCAATAGTTGAGGTGAGCAGCAACGCAGGCGGACTGCGCTACAGAAAGTGATCCCGCCGCGTGCTCGGTGAGCAGCTCCAGCTGGGGGTGAAAAGTCGCCATTTGCTTATGCCCTCTCGAATTGAACCTGCAGCTTCTGAATCGCCAGTCGCACGCGCGACTTGACGGTTCCAAGTGGCAGGTCAAGCTCGGCTGCAGCCTCGGCGTGGGATTTCCCCTCCATGTACACCTTGGCCAGTATCTGCGTCTGGTCAGCCGGCAAATCTGCCATCATTTCTCTTATACGCTCGCCGCTGCGTTTGGACTGCAGCTGCGCAAATGGCTCTTCACCATCCTGCTCCGGCGTGAAGTCTTCTGCCGCCAGCGGCGTGTCGAATTTCTGCAGGCGCCGGAACATATCGGTACGGCAATTCCGGGCGATGGTGTACACCCATGTGCTCGCGGCCGCTTTTTCCGGATTGAAAGCGGCGGCCTTCTGCCACACCTTGAGCATGACCTCCTGTACGAGTTCGTCGGCATGGGTTGCCGACATGGTCGAACCCGACAGGGCAAACGCCTTGATGAGCGGCGCGAAATGCCGGAACAGTCGGGTAAAAGCAGCGCGATCCTCGTGCTCCGCAATCTGCGTCAGACACTCGCTCCACTCGTCAGTGCGTCGTCCGGTCGGTGCCGTCCACACGTTCTGTCTCTCCCCCACGACCTGCATTACTGGTGCACTCCTGCATATTGACACGTTATCCTTACGCCGCACAGGCCAGACCGGATCAGGCAGGCGCGTAGTCTGATCCAGCGGATCGCCGTGAACGTAACTCGAACTGTGTCTGCGCACTTGCGTGCCACGCCGTCAATAGCAACCCGGGAGAGCACTACCATTGGATATTGCCGTTATAGGCTCCGGCATTTCGGGGTTAGCATGCGCTCACTACCTGAGCCAGGGGCACCGGGTACACGTCTTCGAAGCGAACCGACACGTCGGCGGCCATACCGCAACAGTTGACGTAGAACTGGGCACGCGCCGCTATGCCATCGACACCGGCTTCATCGTTTTCAACGACTGGACCTATCCGGAGTTCATCGCACTCATGGATGAACTGGGCGTCAGCAGCAAGCCCACCACCATGGGCTTCAGTGTGCACGATCGTGAGCGCGGGCTGGAATACGCGGGCAGCGGACTGCCGGCACTGTTCGCCCAGAAGCGCAACCTCATCTCGCCCCGCTTCCTGGCCATGGTCAGGGATATTCTGAAGTTCAACCGCGCCGCTGTGCGCGATCTCGAATCCGGCGCCGTCGCCGACGACGCCACCCTCGGCGACTACCTGAACGAGAACGGTTATAGCAGCAGTTTCCGCCACGACTATCTGGTACCCATGGCCTCGGCAATCTGGTCATCGGACTGGCAGGCCATAGAAGCGTTCCCACTCGAGTTCTTCCTGCGCTTCTTCCGCAATCACGGCCTGCTCTCCATTTCCCGACGACCGCAGTGGCGTGTGATCGAGGGCGGATCGCGGGAATACCTGCGACCCCTCTGCCAGCGCTTCGAAAACCGCATTCATACCGGCTGCGCGGTCACGGCCATCCAGCGCGGCGAAAACGAGGTGACTCTGAACTTTGCCAATGGTGAACCCAGAACCTTCGACCAGGTGGTTGTCGCCACACACTCGGATCAGGCGCTGGCCCTGCTGGGTGATGCATCAGAGGACGAGCGCGAAATCCTTGGCGCGCTGCCTTACCAGTCCAACGACGTCGTCCTGCACACGGACACACGCCTGCTGCCGACGCGACGCGTCACCTGGTCCAGCTGGAATTACCGCCTCGGGGTTGACGAGGGCCGCGCGATCGTCACCTATAACATGAACATACTGCAGGGCTTGACGGCACCGGAAACCTTCTGCGTCACGCTCAATCACAGTAGCGCCATCAACCCGAACAAGATCCTCGGACGTTTTCGCTACGATCATCCGGTGTTCTCCCGCGAAGGTATCGCCGCACAGCGTCGCTGGCGGGATATAAACGGCAACCGGCGCACCTGGTACTGCGGCGCCTACTGGGGCAACGGATTCCATGAGGACGGGGTGGTCAGTGCACTGCGGGTCGCCAGGACACTGACGCAAGAAGAGAGCACACTGCGGACATGACCTCCCGCCTGTACACCGGACTGCTGCGCCATCGGCGACACCTGCCGCGACCCCACCGCTTCAGTTATCGAGTGTTCATGCCCTTTTTGCGTCTCGACGAGTTGCCGGAACTGTTTGATGACATGCCGCTCTGGTCTGCCCGGCGCCCGGCACTGGGCCGCTTCCGGCGTGCCGATTTTCTGGGCGACCCGACTATCGACCTGCAGACAGAGGTGCGAAGACGCATTGTTGAGGAAACCGGCCAGCACCAAACGGGACCTATCTACCTGCTGGCCAATCTGCGCTACTTCGGCCTGCAGATGAACCCGCTGTGCTGCTACTACTGCTATGGCGATGACGGCACCACGCTGGAATACCTGGTCGCGGAAGTCACCAATACTCCCTGGAATGAACGCCACAGCTACGTTATGCAGGCCAGCGACGATACTGCCACGCTGCGCAGCGACTTCGACAAGAGCTTCCATGTGTCGCCCTTCAATCCCATGGACATGCGCTACCACTGGCGCAGCAACACACCCGGCGAGAAGCTGGCCATTCATCTTGCCAACAGCACCGACAACGGCACCGTGTTCGACGCTACCCTCTCGCTGCGCGCGGAACCTTTGACGGCGGGCAACCTGAACCGCATGCTGCTGCGCTACCCGCTGATGACCGCAAAGGTGGCCGCCGCCATTTACTGGCAGGCGCTCAAGCTGTTTATCAAGCGCATGCCTATCTACCCACATCCAAAAACAGGATCTTCTGGAGTATAAGATGAACGATATCAGTGTCAGCAGAATCCGCCTGCTGCCGCAGGCTCGCAGCCTGTTCAGCGGCGATCTGGCAAGACGCATGCTGTTTCGCGTCCTCGACAATATCGGCACGGGCAGCCTGATGCTGCATGACAGTGGTGAGATCTGGCATTTCGGGGACCCGACCCGGCAGGGTGAGCCACACGCCGAAGTTTTTGTTCACAACCGGGATGTCTACCGCAAGGTTCTGACAGGCGGCACCATTGCCTCCGGCGAGGCTTACATCGAGGGTGACTGGTCGGCGACGGACCTCACCGAAGTTACCCGGCTCTTCAGCGCCAACCTCGGCATGATGGAAGCCATGGAGGCACGCCAGCACTGGTACACACGCCTGGGGCTGCGCCTTGCCCACCAGTTCAATCGCAACACACACGAAGGCTCCCGGCGCAATATTTCAGCGCATTACGATCTCGGCAACGACTTTTTCCAGCTCTTCCTCGATCCCACGATGATGTATTCGGCGGCGGTCTTCGAGCGTGAGGATGCCAGCCTGGAGCAGGCGGCAACCGACAAGCTGGACGCCATCTGCCAGCAGCTGGAGCTCAGCCCGGACGATCACCTGATGGAAATAGGCACCGGCTGGGGTGGCATGGCTATCTACGCCGCGCAGCGCTATGGCTGTCGCGTCACCACCACCACCATTTCGCGGGAACAGTTTGAGCACGCCTCACAACGCGTCCGCGAGCTGGGACTCGAGGATCGCATCACGGTTCTGTGCGAGGACTACCGCAACCTGCAGGGCCGCTTCGACAAACTGGTATCGATCGAGATGATCGAAGCCGTGGGCCACGATTTCTACAGCAGCTATTTCAACTGCTGCAGCCGCCTGCTCAAGGATACCGGCAAGATGGTGATTCAGGCCATTACCATCAGCGACCAGCGCTACGACCGCGCACGTCGCAGCGTCGACTACATCAAGCGCTACATTTTTCCCGGTGGCTGCCTGCCATCGCTGGCGGTGATTGCCGACCATCTTGCCCGGGACACGGACATGCAGATGGTGCACCTGCGCGACATCACCCGCGACTACGCCATCACCCTTGCGCACTGGCGACAGCGTTTCCTGCAGGAACTGGAAACGGTACGAGAGATGGGCTTTGACGACCGCTTCATTCGTATGTGGGAATTCTACCTGTGCTACTGCGAGGGCGGGTTCCGGGAGCGCATTATCGGCACCGTGCAGCTGGCCTTCGCCAAGCCCGGCTATCGTCCCCCCGTCGCGAGCTGATCCCGCTTCAGTCCCCCAGCACCCGATACTCCCAGTGCCCTGACAGCAGGGCACGATATTCCGGCAGTGCATAGCGCCCGTCGATAAGGAGCGCCGCACCGCAATCGGTATCTCCCCTGACGACACGACCCAGGGACTGGTTTACTCGCTGCATGGCCGGGTACAGCGAAGCATAGCGAAAGCCGTCACCGTGCTGCCGCTGGAAATAATCCCGCTGCAGCCGATTGTCGCGATCCGGCTGCGGCAGACCGGGCCCGACCAGCACCACCGAGCGCAGCTGGTCACCCGGTAGATCAATACCTTCACTGTAGCTGCCGCCAAGCAGACATAGCGCACAGACGTTGCGCTTTGTGCGCAACAGCTCGCGCAGTTCTCCGGGCGGCGCCGCTGCGCCCGGCGCAGGCTGCACCCACAGCTGGCGGTCACCCAGCAGAGGCCGCAACTCTTCAACGCAGTCACGCAGATAGCGGTGCGACGGAAAGAAGATCAGGCAGTTCCCTGGCTGCGCCTCCAGCCACTGCACCAGCCTCGCCAGAAGTCGGGGCCGCGAGCGCTCTCGCTGCGGCAGGCGCGTATCGATCTGCGGCTCGATGGCCACCCCCAGCTGGCGCGGCAGGAAAGGCGATGCGCAGCGGCGAAATACCGAGCGATCACCCAGACCGAGCAGAACGCGCATCCAGCCTACCGGGGACAGGGTGGCGGAGAAAGCAACCACTGCATGCAGCGCCGCATGACGCTGGGCCAGCAGGCGCGACGGGTCGATGCAGTTAAGCCGCAGGCTGCTTGCGTCCTGCGCCAGCAGTTCGCAGCAGAAGTCATCCCCGGCAAGCTCCGACAGCCGCACAAAATGCAGCAGTGCGAAATACAGCGCCTGGACGTCCGGATGCGGCCGCGGCGGTGCACCCGGCCGGGCCAGCTCCTCGGCGATAGCCGCGATGACTGCCTGCATGCTGGCCAGCAGCGCTGCCGGGGGCAGCGGCAGCACGGCGTAGTCGTCGTGCGGCTCGACATGCGCCAGGAAAAGTGTCTGCAGCGCCGTATCAAGAGCCGCGACCGCCCGGCGAGGCGCACCGCGCAAAACCCGGTGCGCGGCGGCAAGATTTCCGGACAGCGAGGCGCTATACATGCCGCGGGCCCGCGCCGGCAGGTTGTGCGCCTCATCCACAAGCACCGTCCACCGCGATGGGGAGTGCAGGGCCAGCGCCGCTACTGCCGCATGCAGGCTAAACACGTGATGCTGATCGGCGATCACAATATCCACCCACGGCAGAAGATCAAGTCCAAGCTGGTAGGGACATAGCGCGTGCTCACGGGCAACCGCCTCCACATCGGCCTGCGTCAGTGTCGGCCTTTGCAGCGCGTCCTCGCGCGCAGCGGGTAGCTTGTCGTGATAGCTGCGGGCGTAATGACAATCATCCGCCCGGCAGGCGTGGCCGGGGGAAAAGCAGATGCGCTCTTTCGCCGTAAGGGTCAGCGTTGTGGCAATCAGGCCATCCGCGGCAAAGCGCGCGAGGGTGTCCTCTGCGGCATCGCGCCCACTGTGCTTGGCGGTGCAGAACACCACGTGATCGTGGCAGTCGTGGGCCAGCCCCTTTATCGCCGGGTACAGCGCCGCCGCGGTTTTGCCAAGCCCCGTGGGCGCCTCCAGCATGAGCTGGCCACCACTGTGAACGCACTTGTAAACCAGCTCGGCAATGTCGCGCTGACCCTGCCGATATTCCCGGAAGGGAAAGGCCAGCGCGCGTATGGACGCATCGCGCGCGGCGGCGTGCTGCAGGCGTGCAGCCATCCAGCAGGCGTAGCGTTCACAGGAGCGCTGCAGGAATTCCGCCAGCTCTGGGGCGCTGTAGGTCTGGTCGAGCGGGTGCTCCTGGCGACGGCTGAGGTCGTACCAGGTGAGACGTACCTGCACCTCATCCAGCCCTTCAGCCGCGGCCAGCATAGCGGCATAGAGCCGGGCCTGGGCCAGGTGCAGACGCGACAGATCAGCGGGCAGCCGGGCGGGGTCGATGCGGCAGGTCTTGATCTCCTCGATCATCGGCACCGACGGCAGATAACCATCGGCGCGACCGCGCAGCCGCAGGGTCAGATCGCCATGCCGATAACTTGCCTCCAGTGCGTATTCCGCAAGGTAGTCGTCGCCGCGGGCTGCGGCCAGCTCGCGGTGTCCGCGGATGCCCTCTGCCGCCGTCGGCCCCGGCCCGAAACGCGCGTCGAGATCGCCCTCACGATGGCAGAACGCGGCCAGATCACGGACGCTGACGCCTATCTCAGGCATCTTCCCACACCACGTTCAACACACCCGCAGGCGCGCCGATGTCACACAGGTAATTAAGCCAGCGACGCTGATGCGGCTGCAGCGCATCACCCGGACCCTTGACCTCCCACAGCTGGTATTGCCCGGCGCATTCACCCAGCAACACAAGGTCCGGCTGGCCGCGGCGGTTCTCCCGCGGATCAAACAGCAGACGCCGCCAGACAGCCACCAGATGACGGAAGGGTATACAGCGCACGGCACCCTGAACCAGCGTGGGCGTTATTACCCGCCAGTCTATCCAGCGGCACTGGTAACCGGCGCAACGCGAGTGCATCCGCAGCAGCTCGGCCTCAAGGTTACAGGCGGCAAGCTGCTGCAGGCGGTGCTCCAGCGCGGGACGGCGGCGCAGCTGGAAGTCACTTCGGAACATGTCGGCGGGACCGGCCTGGAAGGGATGGTGGAAAGCGCCCGGTAACGCGGCAAACAGTTCATCCCAGAATGCCAGGCCGAACAGACCATTGAACAGCGCGTTCTCCACGTGCCGGGCCCACAGCCAGCCCTCGGCCTGCAGTGCCTCCGCCGCCCGACGCTCGACCCGGCCGGCATCCGGCGGCAGCCGCATTTCGCGGGTGATAAAGCGGTCACGAGGGCGCGCGACGCGGATTCCGTGGCGGCGCCGCAGCAGCCGCTGGCGAATGGTGGTGACCGCCGTCTGCTCATCCTCACACCAGGGCTTGGCCAGCACGCGGCTGGCGAATGCCAGTGCCTCGTCTGTCGCTCCCTGTGCCTCGAGCACGCGCAGACTCCGCTCTCTGGCGGGGTGCTGCTCGCTCTGGCTATAGATCGCCAGGGCCGTCTCCGGCAGCCCCGCGCGCTCACAGTCGCGGGCAATCCGGTTGCGCAACCGATGAATTCGCCGCACAACGCTATCGGCGTCGCTCACCAGTTCCAGCGCATCGGCAGCGAGTGTCCGCAGGGTGTCGCAGTCGCGCTGGTCCTGCCACAGCGCATGACGCTCGGCCAGGGCGTCGGCCTGTCGATAGGCGTCTACTGCGTTCCGGCTGGGGAAAACGCGCTGCGCTCTGGACAGCGCATAGGGCCAGTAGCTGGCCACGCCGAGATCACTGAGCACGAAATCCACCAGACTCTGACGGGAATTGCCGAAAAACAGCAGCTGCAGCAGCCTGACGGTATCGCCGCCATTGATCCGGATCAGACGCTCGTCCAGCGCGTCGCAAACGCGCTGCGCACGGGCGGCATCGCTCTCCGCCAGTGCGGCGAGCGCCGTCAGCAGTGCGGGCTTGTTCGGCCGCGATCCTTCACCCAGCGCCCCTGCATAAGAGCGGTCTATCTCGGCGCGGGTAAACAGGCCCCCCAGCGTGTCGATATCCAGTGCGGCGCAGTCAGTCGCAAGATCACTGTCGATCAGCGACGCCAGTGCGCTGTCGATGTCGCCGATTTCCGGGTAATTCAGCCTGCCGACGCGAAAAACCGGACCGACACGCAGCACGAGGCGCACAAACAGACAGCGGGCATTTCTGGGCAAGCCCTCGAACCGGCGCATTTGCGCCAGCTCCTCCGGTAACAGGAGATCGGCATAACGGGCATCCACGACGCGCCACAGCGCCTCGAAATTGTGCAGATAATACAGCGGCGGTAGCGCCGGGCCAGCGTCTGCTATCACCGCCTCAGGCATTGCGCCGATCTCTGGCTGCGGCAGATCCCTGCTGCCGCGCTCTACGTTCGGCGTTCAGCGCGGACCTCCTCGCGGGCCGCTGGTGTTGTGGCCATGACATTACCCCGGAAAGATGTGAAAAGCCCGATTTTACGCGAGGTGCAAGTGGGTGTCAGACTCGCAGACGCCGCCGCCGGCGCCGGACCGCTGTACCCCGCCTGAATTTTACGGCATTCTGCACACTTTCAAGTCCTACCCACTTCTTTCCTGGCTGAGACCTTGACTGAGCACTCACACGATAACCCGCGCCTGACTCCCTGGCTTGCCCTCACACCCATTCTGGTCCTGGTGACCATGCTGGCCTGCTCGGCCTATCTCTTCGGTGCGGATGCCTCCTACGGCCCCAACCAGATCGCCCTGGTGCTGTGCACCGGTGTGGCGGCAATCGTGGGCAGTTACACCGGTCTGCGCTGGAGTGAACTGCAGGAAGGCATTATCGACGGCATTGGCCTCGGTCTCGGCCCGACCCTGATCCTGCTCGCGGTGGGAATGCTGATCGGCACCTGGATCCTCGCGGGCACCGTGCCAACGCTGATCTACTATGGTGTCCAGATACTCAATCCCTCGCTTTTCTATGCCGCCAGTGCCGTGATCTGCGCCATTGTTGCGCTTTCCACCGGCAGCTCCTGGACCGTGGCCGGCACGCTGGGCATCGGACTCATGGGCATTGCCGCTACCTTTGAACTGTCGCCGGCAATCACCGCCGGCGCTATCGTGTCCGGCGCCTATTTCGGCGACAAGCTATCGCCGATGTCCGACACCACCAACCTCGCGGCCGCCTCAACCAACGTGGACCTGTTTGATCATATCCGCCATATGCTGTGGACCACCGTCCCGGGCTTCGTGGTGGCGCTGCTGATTTTCGCCATGATGGGCAGCGCCGGCGGCGCCACGCCGGACAAGATACTCAGCCTGCAGCAGGGCATCGCCCGGGAGTTCAACATCGGCCTGCACCTGCTGCTGCCCATGCTGCTGATGCTGTATCTCATCTATCGCCGCTTTCCCGCCTATCCCGCAATCATCATCAGCGCGGTTGCCGGCGGTATCTTTGCGCTGCTGTTCCAGCCCGGGCGCGCCATTGCAATGGCCGGTGACGCCGATCTCGCCACCGGCTTTGCGCTCACCAAGGGTATCTGGATCAGCCTCACCGACGGCTATATCTCGAACAGCGGCAACGAAGACCTCGACAAGCTGCTGAGCAAGGGTGGTATGAGCAGCATGCTGAACACGGTCTGGCTGATCATCTGCGGCCTCGGCTTCGGCGGTATCCTTGAGCGCACCGGCATTATCCGCTATGGCCTGACGCTGGCGCTGCGCGGCGTGCGCTCCACGGGTTCTCTGGTTATGCGTACCGTTGTCACCTGCTTCAGCGCCAACATCCTCACTGCAGACCAGTTTCTTTCAGTCGCGCTGCCCGGACGCATGTACCGGGATGCCTATATCGCGCGCGGCCTGTCACCGCTGAATCTGTCACGCACTCTCGAGGATTCCGCTACCCTCACCTCGGCACTGATCCCGTGGAACTCCTGCGGCGCGTACATGGCAGCCACGCTTGGTATCGCAACCTTCAGCTATGCCCCGTTCGCGTTCTTCAATCTGGCCTGTCCCCTGCTGGCGATGCTCTATGGCTACCTGAACTTCGCCCAGCGACCTCTGGAAGAGCAGTACCGCAAGCGCACGAGCAGCAGCGCCGCCGAGGCCTGAGATGCCGCTGTCTGCGCACTGGGATTTTCCTTCACCCTTCATCCTGCAGCGCCGGGTGGCGGCGGCGGATATCGACGATCTCGAGCACACCAACAACACGGTGTACGTGAAGTGGTGTGAAGCGGCGGCCTGGGCTCACTCGTCGTCCCTGGGACTGGATATGACGGCCTATCGGCGCCTGGATCGTGCCATGGCGATTACACGCAGTGAATTCGATTATCTGCAGGCCTCGCGCCTCGATGACGATCTGAGCATCGCCACGTGGATCACCGGGTGGGACGGGCGACTGACCATGTACCGGCGCTTTCAGATTATCCGCCACGGCGACAAGGCCACGCTGCTGCGGGCGCGGATGACCTTCGTCTGTATTGAAATCAGTAGCGGCCGCCCCAGGCGTATGCCCGCCGCCTTTGTCGAGGGCTATGCCCCCGCCGTGCTCGACCTGGAGGGGGGCTGACGCCTCAGCTGCGCTGCCAGTCGAAGGGCATCACCGCGGAGAGCTGCGGTGCTCTGCACATCACCATCAGCAGGCGGTCCAGCCCGAGGGCGACGCCACTGCAGTCCGGCAGGCCCGCGTTCAGGGCCGCCAGGAGATAAGCATCGGGCTCACGCTCGGGCAGCCCCCGCTCGCGACGCACCCGGTTGTCGGCGGCAAAGCGGCGCAACTGCTCACCGGCATCGGCCAGCTCGTGAAAGCCGTTGGCCAGCTCCACACCGTCGATGTAGACCTCAAAGCGCGCCGCCACCTCCACGCCATCAACCCAGCGACAGCGCGCCAGCGCCGCCTGGCTGGCGGGGTAATCGTGAATGAACACCACGCCCTGCCCCGCCAGTGCCGGCTCGATAGCGTGGGTCATCAACAAATCGAGCCACAGGTCGCGTTCCCCTGTCATGTCACCGGTGTCGACGCAGCGCCGCGCCGCCGCCGCCAGCTCGGCGTCTGTCGCCGTAAACGGGTCAAGCGACAGCGTTTCGCGGAAAATGTCCCGATAGCGAAATCGCTGCGAGCGCTGCCAACCCAGCAGCGGCAGGACCAGATCGGCAACCTCCGCCATCAGGCTATCGAGATCAAGGCCCGGGCGATACCACTCCAGCAGGGTGAACTCGGGGTTGTGCCAGCGCCCCTGCTCGTCATCGCGAAAGGCATGGGCAATCTGGTAAATGGGGCCACTGCCAGCGGCCAGTAGCCGCTTCATCGCATATTCCGGCGAGGTCTGCAGGTAGCGCGGACGCTCGGACGCGCCGCAGTGCTGGACGATCAGTGGTTCCAGAGCAGGGTCGGTGACCGTGTGGGCCGCCAGCAGCGGCGTATCCACTTCCCAGACGCCGCGCCGGTCGAAAAACGCCCTGACCGAGGCCAGCAGCGACGCGCGCTGCCTGAGAACAGCCAGGTCGGCCGAGGGGCGCCAGTCATGCACCGATCAGGATTTGGAGGCGCGCGCCACGTACTCGCCACTGCGGGTATCGACGCGGATCACCTCGCCCTGGGAAATGAACAGCGGCACCTTGACCACGGCGCCGGTGGTCAGCTTGGCCGGCTTGCTGCCGCCCTGCGCTGTGTCGCCCTTGAGGCCGGGGTCCGTCTCGATTATCTCAAGTTCGACGAAATTCGGCGCCGATACCGACAGGGGCGTGCCGTTGTACAGCGTTACCTCCACCGGCTCCTGCTCTTTCAGCCACTGGCGCGCATCGCCGACCGCGGCTTCGTCGGCCTGGTGCTGCTCAAAGGTATCCGGCTCCATGAAGAACCAGAACTCGCCATCGGTGTACAGGTACTCCATCGTCACGTCCATGACATCGGCACCCTCCAGACTCTCGCCGGACTTGAAGGTTCGCTCCCATACGCGGCCTGTCTTCAGGTTGCGCAGACGCACACGATTGAAGGCCTGGCCTTTGCCCGGCTTGACGAACTCGTTGTCGAGGATACTGCACGGATCGCCGTCGAGCATGACCTTGAGGCCGGAGCGGAATTCGTTGGTTGAGTAATTGGCCATGGTATGTCCCCTGGATTTAGCGCGGCAGCATCATAGCGTAACTGGTTCGCAAAAGTCAGTTATCGACATTACCCCTGGCGGCAAGAATGGGATACTCTCGATCAGAACCGATGTCTATCCTGGCAGGAGACTGGCACGCATGGCTGACGACTCCAATAACACCCTGAAGCTGCCACTCCAGGATCTGGATACTTTTCCCCACTTCGCGCTGCAAGCGGAGGCGGCGGCCAGCTGGGCGCAGACACTGCCTGCGGGCAATGCAATGAAAAGCGGCTCGGACCTGCGGATGGTATTGTCAGCACTGAATCGATCTGCCGTGCCGCCCGCACAGCGCTTTGCCATCCTCGAAGCCTTGCGACCCGTCCTCAACCAGACGGCGACCAGCCTGACCCACGCCTTCCTCGGGCAGCCCCTGACCTTGTCCGAGGAGGGCCAGCAGCGCTCCGAACTGGTCAGAGACCTGTATGAGCTGGGCGCCGCCGGCTATGCCCTTTGCGCCGTGCATACCATCGCCAGGCAGAGCACCGTTACCGAAACCAATCCCGCAAAACTGGCCTGCGAATCGCTGCAGAGAGCCGTCGCGCTGCAGGGTCGTGAACTGCTGCGCAGCCACTTGCTTTACCAGCCGCCTCCCGCACACAGCTGGTCGACATTGCACCAGCTCTATGCGATCGGCGAGCGCCAGCAGCTGCTGCGGCTCCCGGTTGAGGACCCGCTGCGGGACACCGACGCCTCCATTGTCGGCGAATACCTGCCGGCCCTGCTGCTCGGCTGCTGCAAGACCAACCAGCTCAGGCAGCGCGACATCATGGCGGTCTTCAGCGCGCTGCAGCAGTGGCGCGATCTCATTCGCATTGAGGATTCCGACATTGCCAGCGGCCTGTTCACGGTGGATCTCGATAGCGATCAACCGCCGGTTTACAGCAAGCTGGCCGTCGAGCGACCCAGTGCGACACTGCGGCATATCGATACCGAAGCACTTGTTCACCAGCTGCAGCGACTGAAGCAGCGCCACAAAAAAGAAGGCATCACCAGTATTGCGCTGAACCGGGAGACACGGCTCGATGCCAACCTGCTGAACCACCTGCAACGCGCCCTGGGCGAGGTGAGTCAGCGCAACTTCGCTCGACAGCGCTCCCGGCACCGACTGTGGATCGCTACCGGCCTGACCGGCGTGCATTTCTATGTGGCCGGCGAGCGAACCCTCGACCAGGTGCTCCACGGCGATGATCACATTGAGAGCGAGGAGACACGACAGGCGGACAACCCCTTTCTCCAGCGTCTATCACAAGCCGATGCCTGGCAACGCGTGCGCCCCGAGGAAGATGCGGCAGACGCCGGCATTGCCGAGGGTGGCAACAACCTCGAGCATCCGGTCGATGTAGATGCACGCCCGCTGGCCCAGCTCGACGACAGGGAGGCCACCTACGCGCCGCGCAAGCACACTGTCTACACCGTGGAATCCGCGAACGTCAGTCCCGGGGGCTACTGCATTGAGTGGAATGATCTGCCTGCCGGGATCCAGATCGGCGACGCGGTGTGCCTGCACGAGCGCGAGCATGGCGGCGCGCAGTGGTCAATCGCAGTGATTCGCTGGATCAGCCAGGCCAGGGAATCCCCGACCCTGCTCGGCCTGGAGCTGCTGAGCCCCCGCGGCACCGCCTATGCAGCACAGGTGCGGATGCCCGACGGGGAATACTCCAGACCCCTGCGGGTCATCCTGTTGCCGGAAATCGCACTGGTCGGGCAGCCACACACGCTGCTGGTACCGCGCCTGGTATTCCGGGAAAACCAGAAGATCATTCTTGCACGCAAGGACGAGTCCTATCTCATCAGACTGAAGCGGCAGGTGGGGTCCACGGCAGCATTCAGCCAGTTTGATTTTGATTACCTGCGGCAGCTCGATGAGGATGTCAACTCAAGCGGCCGGGATGCGCTAAGCGCCTCCAGCTTCGAGTCGATCTGGTCAGATATCTGAAGCGGACGCGGCGGTGCGCCAGTGTCGCTCGGGAATCCCGAGCAGAAAAAGAATGCTGTCGAGATCCGAGTAGGTAATCGCCTGGCCCGCTGCTGCGCGCACCACGGGTTTCGCACGGTAGGCGACGCCGAGCCCCGCGAGCCCGAGCATCGGCAGGTCATTGGCCCCATCACCCACGGCAATCACCTGCTCATTCGATAGATCCAGGCCACCCGCTATTGCCCGCAGCAGCTCCGCCTTGCGCTGACCGTCGATAATTCGCCCCTGTGCCTCGCCGGTGACCCTGCCATCGACAATGGCCAGCGCGTTCGCGAAGACCTCATCAATGCCCAGTGCCGCCGCCAGACGCCGGGCAAAAAACTCGAAACCGCCAGAAACAATCGCGCTGCGATAGCCCGCCGCCTTCAGGGTTGCCACCAGCCTCGCGGCGCCCGGCGAGATTACAAGACCGTCGGCAATTGCCGGTAGATGGTGCTCGGACAGACCGCGCAGCGTGGCAAGGCGCTCACGAAAGCTGTCGGCAAACTCGAGCTCACCGCGCATCGCCCGCTCGGTGATTCCGCTCACCTGCTCCCAGCTGCCCGCCGCGCGGGCCAACTCATCGATGACCTCTGCCTCGACCAGGGTCGAATCCATATCGAATACGATGAGGCGCCGGTGGCCGCGCAGCAGGTCATCCACCTGTAGAGCAATATCCACACCGAGCGCGGATGATTGTCCACGCAGACGCTCGCGCAGACCGCTGACGGAGGGGACGGCATCGACGGCGTCCGCAGGGCAGACGCGCCACTCAACACAGCCGCGGACGGCACCGGGCAGGGACAGCCAGCGCTCTTCCTGTCGACACCAGCCCGCCTCTGCCACCGTTTCATTCACTCGGCGCAGGGCATCGGCCTCGAGGGGAGCGCCAATCAGTGTAATGACAAGGCCGCCCGGGCTTTGCAGATCCCTCGAACAGTTGGCTGACGATGGCACGGAGTTGTCCTGTGGTCTGGCGTGACGCGGCGCATGGTAGCGCGCTGCGGCAGTGCAGGGAACCGGCCAGGGTTTGTGGCACAGACCCTTACCTGAGGTGCCATGCGGGGTATACTGCGCGCTGTCACATCCGGCCCTGGTTTCAACCGTGAAATACCGCCTCCAGCAATCGAGTCTCGGCGTGAGCCTGCCGCTGATCGCCGCCCTCTGCAGTCTTGCGGTGGGCCTCGCCCTGGTGACGCTAGCCGCCCTCTCCAGCCGGCATCTGCAGGAGACCCAGCAGACTGTTTTCGGCAACGCCCTGGCGGGACACCTGGCGCAGCAGGTAAGCGGCGCACTGGAAACCGGTGACCTGCTGAGCCTGGCAGCGACTCTGCAGAACTTCCAGGGGAGCTCCCGCGCGGGAACGGTGGCCGTATTCGACGTCGAGGGGGGAGTGCTGGGACAGGCCGGCAGCGCCGTACAGGAACCGCAGGCCTACCGCAGCCCCATCCGGGTAGGCAGCGACGTGGCCGGGCAGGCGGTGGTGACACTGGATGGTGAGCGTGCCAGTGAGAGCCGACAGCGCTATCTCCTCAGCCTGAGCGCGCTTGCGGTCATGCTAAGCCTGCTGGTATTTCTGCTCGCGCGTTACCCGGCACAGCGCGTGGTCCAGCGCCTGCTCAGCGTCAGCGACCGGCTGGCGCTGGACGCCTCAACGGCCAGCGCGCCGCCACCTCAGGGCGAAATTACCCTGCTTGAGGAGCGTGCCGCGGCGCTGCCCATGGAGCTGTTGCGCGCACAGAGCGCCGCGGGGCCCTCACGCGAGGATCACTACCGCAATACGGCAGTGCTGTATCTTCACCTGGGGAGCCTCGCCGGCTATATAGACACATTGAACGAGCGCAACCTGCATCGCTATACCGAACGCCTGCATCGCATTGTTCACGCGGCAGCTGCCTGCTATTCCGGAACCCTGCAGGTGGCGCGGCCGTTCGGACTGATCCTCTGTTTTGTCGACGAGGAAGGCCGCGGCAGTGCACTGGTGCGCGCCGCCTCCTGCGCCTGGCTGATACGCAGCGTGTCGCGGGAACTGGAAAAGGCAGGATCGCTGTCGTTCTCCATTGGCATGGCGATCGGCAACAGCGAGCTGGGGCCCGGTGACAGTTCGGATATCTACCCCGGCCTGTACATGCAGTCGATCATGGATGAGCTGCGCGGTGCCTGCCTCAACGATGCCGAGCACATTTACCTGGCGCCGTCGCTGACAGACGCTCCGGAGCTGGCCGGCAACGTGCAGGTACGCAAGAGTGATGGCGACCGCTTCGGCACGCTGGTGTCATTCGCCAGTCCGCACGCCGCATTACTGGAGCGCCAGCGCGAGCTGCTTCTGAACCGCCTGCGCCGCCGGCCCACCCGGCGGGAACAGTAGGCCGTCAGTCGACCATTACGAAGATCGCGGCGCCAGCGCAATGCGATCGGTGCGCTGGAAGCCCCGCGGCAGCTTGTTGCCGCGGCGGCCGCGCTCGCCGCGGTAGTGCGCCAGCTCAGTGCCTTTCAGGGTCAGGTGGCGTTTGCCTGCGTGAATGACCAGGGCATCGTCATCGCGCAGCGCGATGACGCCCACCACGTACTCCTCGCGCTTCTCTACCCGCGCGCCGGGAATGCTCATGATCTTGTTGCCCTTGCCGCGGGCGAGCACCGGCAGCTCCTGCAGCGGGAACACCAGCAGGCGCCCCTCGTTGGAGGCAGCCGCCACCCAGGACGCATCGCTCTCAATAAGCGCCGGCGGCAGCACGCGCGCCCCACGCGGCAGGGTGAGCGCAGCCTTGCCGGCCCGGTTCTTTGCCTGCAGGTTGCCCAGCGTGGTGACAAAACCGTAGCCGCCGTCGCTGGCAAGGAGATAACGCCAGTCGGCGTCACCCATGAGCAGACCGTTGAACACCGCCCCGGACGGTGGGCTGATCCGCCCGGTCAGAGGCTCGCCCTGACCACGGGCAGACGGCAGGTTGTGAGTGGCAATGGTGTAAGCGCGGCCGGTGGAATCCAGCAGCACGGCCGGCTGGTTGCTGCGCCCGCGGGCCTCCAGCTTGAAGCCATCGCCGGACTTGTAGCTGAGACCCGCAGGGTCAATGTCGTGGCCCTTGGCGGCACGGATCCAGCCCTTCTCCGATACCACGACGGTTATCGGGTCGGCGCTCATCAACTCGACTTCGCTGAACGCACGCGCCTCCTCGCGCTGCACCACCGGCGAGCGGCGATCATCACCATACTGCTCGGCCGCGGCGAGCAGCTCCTTGCGGATCAGCGTTTTTAACCGGGCTTCACTGCCGAGCAGCTTCTCGAGCTTTTCGCGCTCTGCCTCGAGCTCACTCTGCTCACCGCGGATCTTCATTTCCTCAAGCTTGGCCAGGTTGCGCAGCTTGAGTTCGAGAATTGCCTCGGCCTGTACCTCGGTGATGCCGAAACGCTGCACCAGGGCAGGCTTCGGCTTGTCCTCGGTACGGATGATGTGAATGACCTCGTCGATGTTCAGGTAGGCAACGAGGTAGCCTTCCAGCAGGTGCAGCCGATTCAACACCCGCTCAAGACGATGCTGCAGACGCCGACGCACCGTTTCGGTGCGGAACGCGAGCCACTCGCGCAGAATCACGTCCAGTGACTTGACCGCGGGACGGCCGTCGGTACCGATCATGTTCAGGTTGACCCGGTAGCTGCGCTCGAGATCGGTAGAGGCGAACAGATGGCTCATCAGCGCATCGCCATCGACCCGGTTCGAGCGGGGCACAATCACCAGTCGCGTCGGACTCTCGTGATCAGACTCGTCGCGCAGGTCCGCCACCATGGGCAGTTTGCGCGTCTGCATCTGCTGGGCAATCTGCTCCAGCACCCGGGCGCCGGAGGTCTGGTAAGGCAGGGCCGAGACCACAATGTCACCGTTTTCGCGCTCCCACAGGGCGCGCATGCGCAGACTGCCACGACCGGTAGCATAAATTGTGCGAATATCCGCCAGCGGCGAGATGATTTCCGCCTCGGTCGGGTAGTCCGGCGCCAGAATATGCTCGCAGAGTGCATCCACACTGGCACTGGGCGAATCCAGCAGATGCACCGCCGCCGCGATCACCTCGCGCAGGTTGTGTGGCGGGATGTCGGTCGCCATGCCGACGGCGATACCGGTGGTGCCATTGAGCAGCACGTTGGGCACCT
>CAZTJR010000009.1:0-112616 GCA_964613795.1 uncultured Alteromonadaceae bacterium
ATAGAGCAGAATGCTCTGTCGGTTGCGAACCTGGATGTCTGAGCACTGCAAAACTCTGTGTGCTCACAGTGCTACGGCTGTCTCCCTGTCCCACTAGGGGAATCGCTGGGTCAGGCGCAGCCAGAAGGTGGTGCCGAGTAGCCGATAGGTGGAGACGTCCGTGTTGCCCTCGTCGGCGTTGACCAGCAGCGGCGGCTGCTCGTCGAGGAGGTTGTCAATGCCCAGAAGCAGCGAGGTGCGTGTGGGCAACTCATAGCCGACGGTGATGTCGTGATACAGGATGTCATCCACACGATTGGCGGTGCCCGGAAAGACCTCGCCACCGCTTTCTTCAATGGCGCCAATCCACTGAATCTCATATCCGGCGCTCCAGGGGCCGGCGCGCCAGCCCAACTGATAGTTTCCCTGCCATTCGGGGATGGCGCCGAAATTGTCCTGGTCAAAACCCCCGGCGCCTGCAAACGGCGCCGCGCCGGGAAAGGCGATCAGCTCGCGCTCAAGCACATGGCTTAGCAGCAGGCGGTGGCTGAAATGACCCTTGAATCCCGCGTGGCCGTAGCGCAGGTCGAGGTCAATTCCCCGGGCGGTCTCGCTAGCGAGATTCTGCAGCTGCGCCTGCACGTTGATGATACGACCCCCCGGAGCGCGGTTGACGCGGCCGCAGAAGGCATCGGCCCCGGTCTCCAGGCATTGTTCGAGGATGGTGTTGGCACCGAGGCTGGCAATGCCCTCGTCGATCTCCATGTCGTAGTAGTCGAGTGTGAGCTGCAGCTCCGGCAGGGACGGTGGTCGCCAGGTCATGCCGAGGGTTGTGACCGTTGCCTGTTCCGGACGCAGCTCACGGTTGCCGCCCGACAGCTCGGGCGTTTCCTCGCCGTTCTGGCCGAAGCTGCCATCGGCCGGTACACCCTGGGCCACGCAGCGCTCGATCGCGAGAGGTGTCAGCGGCGAAAAATCGGCGCAGGGGTCTGCAACGATAGGATTGGCCTGGCTGAAGCCACCGAACAGCTCGCCCACGTTAGGCGCGCGGAAGGCCTGTGACCAGGCGGCGCGCAAGCGCAGAGGCTCGGCGGGCGTCCAGTACAGCCCGGCTTCGGACACGATCTCGTTGCCAAAGTTTGAAAAGTCCACCCAGCGCGTACCGAAATCGAGTGCCAGGGACTGTGCCCAGGGTACATCGCTGAGCAGGGGCAAGCCGACTTCCAGGTAGGCCTCGCTGCTGTCGAAGCGTCCCCGGCTGACAGCGCGGGCACTGCCACTGGTGTTGCCGAGAACTGTCTGCGGATCCGGGACGTCCGCAGCCTCCTCTTCCCGGTACTCGAAGCCCAGGGCCGTCTCCAGTTCTCCCGCCGGGAGATCCAGCACATGGCCGCTGATATTGGCGCTGAATACGGTCTGTTCGTTGTAGCCGCTGTCCTGCAGATCTGCCCCCGCATAGGCGAGCATCTCTGATGTGATGCTGCCGGCGCCGCCGAACAGGTTGAGGGGGACGCAGCCGTCCACTGGCGCGGCGGGGGTACCGCACACGGCGTCCCCGGCGCTGTTGCGGAACGACGGACCCAGTGCCAGGCGCAGGCGGGAATCCAGCACGTCGCCGGTCTGCAGCTGGCTCACGGTGTTGCGGCCGCGGGTCAGGCTGGCATCCCAGAACACGCCCCCGACCACGCCGTCGGCACCCAGCACGAAGCGCCAGGCCTCGTTGTCCTGTGAGAAGTCGCGCGGCCCACCCTCGATCAGGCGGCGCCGCACGTCGGTCAGGCGTTCGTCGAAGGGATTGAAGGCATTATTGGCGCTCACCACGACGTCTTCCTCGCGGTTGGTAAAGAGCGGCAGCGGCGCCAGGCGGGTGCGCGAATCGCGCTCGTGGTACAGCATCTCAGTGAACACGTTGAGCGCGGCATTCATACTGTAGCGCCCCTGCGCAAACAGCGACAGCCGCTTGGAGGGCTGCTGCAGATCCTCGAAGGGATTGAAATTGAAGCGATCGGTGTCGGGAGCCGTATTGTCGCCGATCCATGGCCTGAAGTCCGCAACATCGCTGCCATCTTCGCCCTCGATCAGTGTCAGTCTGCCCCGGCTGGTGCCGAAGTTGCCCTGGGGCGGCGCCGAGCTGCCGTCGAAAACCGGCGTATTGTCCGGGCCGGTGAAGGTCAGCCGGCGCTCCGAGAAGTCGCGGTCGCCCTTGCCCACGGAAGACTGGTCTACGTATTCGGCACCAAGCAGGTACTGCCAGCCATTGCGCTGCTCACCGAAAACCAGGCTGAGCTGCGCCGCTTCGCCATCACCGCGATGGGTCGTCCTGCCCTGAGCGGTGACTTCCAGTCCGTCTGTCTGCTGGCGGGTGATGATATTCACCACGCCGGCGACCGCATCTGCGCCGTATTCCACGGAAGCGCCGGACTTGAAAATCTCGACGCGCTCGACCATCGTCATGGGCAGCATGTTGAGATCGACGATGCCGCTGCCGCCGCTGCCGCCGGGCACGAAACGCCGGCCATTGACGAGCACCAGCGTGCGCTCGGGGCCGAGTCCGCGCAATTCCACCGAGGCGACCCCCCGCGAAAGTCCACCGCCCTCGCCGCGGGCCCCGGTGCTGGTGTTCAGCGGTGAGCCTGCCATGAATGGCGCCTGCTGCAGAAATTCGCCGAGGAATGGCTGGCCGGACACTTCCAGCTGCTGGCGGTCTATTGAGGTCATGGGATAGGCGCCGTCGGAAATGTCGGTGCGCAATCGTGTGCCGGTGACGACGATGTGCTCGAGCACTGGTTCGCGACTGACCTCTGCCGCGCTGTCGGGCTGGGCGAGCGGCGCCATCGATACCAGTAGCAAGGTCGCGGCGTATATCCGGTGGATCACAGGCTGCATTCGGACCTGCGTTAGCCGGTGCTGTGCTAAAAGGCGCCAGTGAATCATGTCAACGCAGGACCATCTGCCGATAGTGTCAGCCCGTGATCGTAACAAGGCTGGCGGTGGCCATGCACGTCTCATCGGCAAGAACGGCTTGCCGTTCACACACCGGACGCGTTTTGATCTCGCTCCACGGCATCGCTGGAAGCGAAGTGTTCCGCGACAACGTGGATCATCCACTGTCTCCATCGCCGTCGTTCAGTCGCCGGGCCTGCATCGCGAGATCAATGCGCTCGCTCTCGCTGTCGAGGTGCAGTGACTCCATGTCGGGCAGGGTCTTGGTGGCGCGCGCAGACAGCCCCTTGAAACGGTCAATCTTGCCATGTAGTCCCTGGGTTCCAACGAGGGCGGTGACGGTACTGTTGTAGTGATTGCCGGCCGCAGTGAGTGACTTGCCCAGCCCGGAAAGCCGCTCTGACAGAGTGCTGACCTGATTGTAGATATCACCGGCGGCGTCGGCGATATCGCGGGCCTCACGATGGCTGCGGTCAACCATCCACAGGTTTGCCACCGTTCGCAGTACCGGCATGAGTGTCGTGTGCGACACCAGCACCACATTGCGCTGATAGCCGTAGTCGAAGAGCCCGCGGTCGGCTTTCAGGACTTCGATGTAAGCCGGTTCCACGGGCATGAACATGAGCACAAAGCTGGGGCTTCCCAGCTCCGAGAGGTTGCCGTAATCCTTGGTCGCGAGATCGTCAATATGCCTTTTGACGGAACTTATATGCGAAGTGAGCGCTTCCTTACGTTCGGCTTCATCGGGCGCCGATAGCGCGCGGCTATAGTCGAGCAGAGATACCTTGCTGTCGATGACCAGATGCTTGCCGCCAGGGAGTTTGATCAGAAAATCGGGTAATCGTCGACGCCCGTCCGCATCGGTGAACGCGCGCTGGCTATCGTAATGATCGCCGCGCAGCAGACCGGACAGTTCCAGCGTGCGCTCGAGTTGCGCCTCGCCCCAGTTGCCCATCGCCTTGTTGTCGCCTTTCAGCGCCTGCGCCAGGTTGCTCGCCTGCACATTCATTTGCAGGCCGGTCTCGAGGACTTTGCGTATTTCACCCTCCAGCAGGGTATTGCCGCGCAAGGCCTCTGCGTGTACCTCATTAACGCGCGACTGGAAGCTGTTGATCTGCTCACGAAATGGCTGCAGCAGGGCTTCGAGGGATTCACGGCTGCTGGCATTGAAGCGCCTACCCTTGTCGTCGAAGATGCGGTTGGCGAGATTTTCGAACTCGCGTGTCAGCTGTTGCCGGCTGTCACGCAGAAACTTTACCTGCTCGCGATAGCGTCGATCACGCTCCTGCAGCGTCGCTTCGCTGCCGGCGAGGCGCCGGGAAAGATCGGCATGCTGCTTCTGCAGTTTTTCCAGCTGGCGCAGCCGCGGCCAGACCAGGGCGAGGCACAGCAGGACCCCGGCAACCGCGCCCGATACCAGGCAGGTGGCAATCAGCGGGTACAGGGATGCGTCGATAGCGGGCATACCCAGAGCGTATCCGTATCAGCGTGATACCACCAGCTGTGAAATATCCGCTACCTGCATGAATACCTGGCGTAGTTCATGTAAAAGATTCAGCCGGTTCTGACGCAGCGAGTCGTCCTCTGCATTCACCATGACCCGATCAAAAAAGGCATCAACCGGAGCGCGTAGCGCTGCCAGCTCGGCCAGCGCCTCGGTGTACGCCCCTGCGGCGAGCTGTTGTCGGGCCGCATCGCCAAGCTGCTGGAGGGATTGCCACAGTTCTCTCTCTTCCGGCGCAACGAAGCGGGTTGGTTCGACCCGGGAAAACCTGTGTTCGCGCTCGAGCTTGCCCAGGATATTGGCAACCCGCTTGTTCGCCGCAGCAAGAGCCGCGGACTCCGGCAGGTGGCTGAAGCGATGCACGGCGTGCACCCGCTGCTGAAACTCCAGCGGACGGGTCAGTCCCAGCGCAGCGACAGCGCGGAAGTGTTCAGCCGGGATGCCCTCGTCCTCGAACCAGGCACGGAAGCGCTCCAGCATGTAATCAAGCACGGGGTCGATATTGTCGGCCTCGAGCACGCCCGCTGGATACTGATCTCGCGCCAGCTCAAGGCAGACGCGCAGATCGATATCGATGGCTTTCTCTACCAGGATGCGCAGCACCGCGAGTGAGGCGCGGCGCAGTGCAAAGGGGTCGCGTGATCCGGTGGGTGGCTGCCCGATTCCGAATATCCCCACCAGCGTGTCGAGTCGATCAGCCAGTGCCAGGCAGGTAGCCACCGGTTCCGATGGCAACCGATCGCCGGAAAAGCGCGGCCAGTACTGCTGCTGTAGTGCGGTAGCCACCGCCTCGGGTTCGCCGTCGTTGCGAGCGTAGTAAGCGCCCGCTATACCCTGAAGGTCGGGAAACTCAAGCACCATTTCGCTGACAAGATCGGCTTTGGAGAGCCTGGCCGCGCGCTCGCTGTGAGCCGGGTCGGCGCCGAGGGTGTCTGCCAGGCCACGGGCGAGTCCTGCTACGCGCAGGGTTTTGTCGTGCAGGCTACCCAGGGCTTTCTGGAACACGACCCGCCCAAGTGACTCCACGCGACTGTCGAGGGTTCTCCGGCGGTCCTGCTCATAGAAGAACGCGGCGTCGCTGAGGCGCGGTCGGATCACGCGCTCGTTGCCGGCGATCACCTGCACCGGATCCTTGCTTTCGATGTTGCTGATGGTGATGAAATTCGGCAGCAAGCCGCCGCCGTCATCCACGAGGTGAAAATACTTCTGATGTTCCTTCATGGAAGAGATCAGGGCTTCTGCAGGCACCTCGAGAAATCGCGATTCAAACGCGCCGGTGAGCGCGACCGGCCATTCCACCAGGCCGGTGACCTCATCCAGCAGGTCATCGTCGATGACGGCGTGGGCGCCGAGTGCGCTGGCCTCCACCTTCACCTGATCGAGAATCATCTGGCGGCGACGGGCAATGTCCGGTACCACGCGTGCCGCTTCGAGGGCTGGCAAGTAGTCGCCGGGGGTGGACAGCTCAATGTCGTGATTGCTGTGCACGCGATGGCCGCGCGTTGTCCGCCCCGTCGCAATACCGAGCACCTCACCTTGAACGACGTCTTCATCCACGAGGGCCACCACCCAGTGTGCGGGACGGACAAATTCAACGCGGCTGCTGCCCCAACGCATGCGTTTCGCGATGGGCAGGGCCGCTATGCTGGCATTGATCGAATCGATCAGCACGCCGCGAAGACTGGCGCCGGGCTGCTCCTGCTGCAGGCCCAGTCGAGGGCCCTTCCCGGTATCGATTTCCTGCAGCTGCGCAGGCTCAATGCCCTGTTTGCGCGCAAACCCGAGTGCGGCAGGGCTCCAGTCACCGCTGTCTGTGAGGGCCCTGTCTGCGGGCGGACCCAGCAGAGTGACGGTGGTCGCCGCCGCCTGTGTGTCCACGGCGTCCAACACCACGGCGAGTCGTCGGGGCGTGGCGTACCAGTGCGCATCGCCGTGAAGCATCAGCCCCTGCTCTGTCAGCGCTGCGACGATACCGTCTCGGAACGCCAGACCCAGTGCTGCCAGTGATGTCGGTGGCAGCTCTTCAGTACCCAGCTCCACCAGTACAGCCGCGGCACTCATGATTTCGCCCCCGCTGCCTGCCATTGTGAAAGAGCCTGCTCGCGGTGGCTGTCCGATGCCATGGGAAAGCCCAGGCGGGCGCGGGCGTCGACATAGGCACCGGCAACCGCCCTGGCCAGCGTGCGCACCCGCAGGATGAATCGCTGTCGCTCGGTGACCGATATCGCGTGGCGTGCGTCGAGCAGGTTGAAAGTGTGTGATGCTTTCATGACCAGCTCATAGGCCGGCAGGGGCAGCGCTGCCTGAACCAGCCGCTGCGCCTCTTTTTCGCAGTGGTCGAATTGCTGGAGCAGAAAATCGACATCCGCCTCCTGAAAATTGTAGCGCGACATCTCTACTTCATTCTGATGGAAGACGTCTCCGTAGGTGACAGGCCCTGCTGGCGTGTGCGCCCAGATCAGGTCATACACGCTGTCGACGCCCTGCAGGTACATCGCGATCCGCTCCAGGCCGTAGGTTATTTCACCCGTGACTGGAAAGCACTCCAGTCCGCCGGCTTGCTGGAAATAGGTGAACTGGGTGACTTCCATGCCGTTGAGCCACACTTCCCAGCCAAGACCCCAAGCACCCAGGGTGGGCGATTCCCAGTTGTCCTCGACAAAGCGGACGTCGTGGATTTCCATGTCCACTCCAAGGGCGCTGAGGGATTGCAGGTACAGTTCCTGGAAATCTGGCGGTGACGGCTTCATGACCACCTGAAACTGGTAATAATGCTGCAGGCGGTTCGGGTTTTCCCCGTAGCGCCCGTCGGTCGGTCGACGGCTGGGCTGTACGTACGCGGCATTCCAGTTTTCTGGCCCCAGCGAGCGCAGAAAGGTTGCCGGGTGGAAAGTGCCCGCGCCGACCTCCATGTCCAGAGGCTGCAGTACCACGCAGCCGTGGTTGCCCCAGAAGGCCTGCAGGCGCAGGATCAGGTCCTGAAAGGTGAGGGTCTGTTGCATAGGATTGCGCGTGCCTTTGCCCGTCCTGTTGCGATCACCGAGAGTCAGTGATGCAAAAAGGACTCTATTATACAGTGTCTTTTGACGGCATAATATGCGGCGATGGCTCGTAGCGCTCCCCCGTCAATACCCTCAGCCCTATCCCGCTCTGTCAGGGCGAGCGCACTGCGCTTCCTGCTCTGGATCTGTGCCTGGCTGCCACTGCCTGCCGCCCGCGCGCTCGGACGTGTCGCAGCACGGGTCGCATGGCTACTGTCGCCTGCCAGTCGTCGCATTACCGATCGTAATATCCGCCTGGCCTTCCCGCAACGGAGCCCGCATCAACAGCGCCGACTGGCGCGTGAGAGTTTTTCCTCTACTGCGCAGACGGCCTGTGAAATGGGTCATGTGTGGCTCAGGGATATGCGGCACGTGGAGGAACTGGTTCGTGAGGTGTCGGGAGAAGACGCCGTACGCGCCACATTGGCGTCCGGCCGCGGTGTCGTCGTTCTCGGGCCGCACCTTGGCAACTGGGAGGTGCTCGGCCTGCACCTTGCGTCACTGGGTCGACTGGTGTCGCTCTATGAGCCGCCACACATGCGGGAACTGGACGGACTGCTGCGCAGCGCCAGAGAGCGCAGCGGGGCGCAGCTGGTCCCGACCAGTCGGCGCGGACTCGCCGCGCTGGTGCGCAGCGTGCGCGACGGGCAGATTTCCGGCATTCTTCCTGATCAGGTGCCAAGGTCGACAACGGCGGGGCTCAATGTGCCATTCATGAACATTCCCTGCTTTACCGGCACACTGGCGAGCAAGGTCATACAGCGCAGCGGCGCCCTGGCCTTTTTTGGCTTTGCTCAGCGCGTGAAGGGCGGGTTCCACATCCGCTTTCTGCCCGCGGAGGCGGATATCTACTCTGCCGACCTTGAGCGTTCTCTGGCGGCCCTGAACCGTGGTGTCGAGGCCTGCCTGCGCTATTGTCCCGAGCAATACCAGTGGGAATACAAACGTTTTCGACAGCGTCCCGCTGTGTATCCGGATTACTACAGGAATCTCTAGAATGCCATCATCCATGTCCGATTCAGGCTGCCTTTATGTTCTACGGTAAGCTGGTTGCCGGCCTTATCGGTTTTCTGGCCGCTGGCCTCGTGGGACTCGTTCTGGGTCTTCTGCTTGGCCACGCGTTCGATCGCGGACTTCTGCGAACACTGCACTACGGTTCCCCCGAGCAGATAGCCAGAACGCAAAAATCCTTTTTCGACACCTGTTTTCTGTTGCTAGGGCATGTTGCCAAAGCCGATGGCCGGGTGACAGAGACAGAGGTTGCGCACACCGAGGCTCTGTTCCGACAAATGGGGCTCGATATGCGGCAGCGCCAGGAGGCCATCGGCCTGTTCAAGCGGGGCGCGGCGGCGGACTTCGACCCGGAGCCGGTGGTTGTCGACTTCCTCAGGGTCTGTCACGGTCAGCGCCGCCTCCGGCAGACGCTGCTGCTCTTCCTGATTTCGCTGGCGCTGGCGGATCATACGCTGGAGCTCGCGGAGCGGAGCGTGCTCGGTCGCCTGGCCGGTCTGCTGGGTTATAGCGATGGCCAGCTTGAACAGCTGCTTAACATGACCCGGGCGCAG
Organism: uncultured Alteromonadaceae bacterium; assembly: GCA_964613795.1. GTDB lineage: Bacteria > Pseudomonadota > Gammaproteobacteria > Pseudomonadales > Halieaceae > Chromatocurvus. The sequence goes on from CAZTJR010000009.1 coordinate 9,033, forward strand.
GAGCACTTCCACGGCGAACGCGGCGCCCCGGGGGGTGTGCAGCCGGGCACCAGCCTCAGGGATGCCTATGCGGCACTGGGCATCAGCGAGGATATAGATGACCGTGGGCTCAAGCGCGCTTATCGCAAGCTGATGAGTGAGCACCACCCCGACAAGCTGATCGCACGCGGTGTGCCCGAGGACATGCTCAAGGTCGCGACGGAGCGGGCCCAGGAAATACAGGTCGCCTACGACATGATCCGCAAGTCGCGTGGCCTGAAATAGGCTCTGGCAATCAGCGTCGCCAGAATGCCGGCGTAAACAGAACCAGCAGTGTAAAGATTTCGAGTCGCCCCAGCAGCATGGCGAGACACAGGACGCCCTTGCTGAAGCCCGTGATTCCCGAATAGTTGGCGGCAACCTCGCCGAGACCGGGGCCGAGATTATTCAGCGACGCGGCCATGGCGGAGAACGCGGTCAGGAAATCCAGTCCGCTGGCCATGATCGCAAGCATCAGCACAATAAACACAAAGGTATACACCGCGAAAAAACTCCACACGGCACTGATCACGCTTGCCTCGACCCGCCGGTTGCCGACCTTTAGCGGAATCACCGCGTGCGGATGGACCAGCTGCTTCATCTCGCGTATCCCCTGTTTGTAGATCAGCATCAGCCGCATGGCCTTGATGCCCCCGGCGGTGGAACCCACACAACCGCCCATGAAGGAAAACATGATCAGCATGATGGGCAAAAACAGCGGCCAGATACTGAAGTCCTGTGTTGCAAACCCGGTGGTCGTGACAATGGAAATGGTCTGGAAGAGACCGTGTACCAGGCTGTCCTCGAGATCCAGCGTGGCAGTCGCGAGCAAAAAGCAGCAGGTGATGATCGTGCAGATGGCGATGGCGTTCAGATAAAAGCGTGTCTCCGAATCGCTGAAGTAGCCGCTGAAGTTGCGCCGGCTCCAGGCAATGTAGTGCATGCCGAAGCTGATACCCGAGATCAGCATGAACAGGCTGCAGATCAGGAGAATAACGTTGCTGTCAAAGAAACCCATGCTGGCGTCATGCGTGCTGAAGCCGCCGATGGCAACCGTCGACAGAGCATGGCAGATTGCGTCGAAGGCGCTCATTCCGGCGGCGTAGTAGGCCGCGCCGCACAGCACCGTCAGCGAGAGGTAGACCGCCGACAGCGCTTTTGCCGTGCCCGCGATGCGCGGCGTCAGTTTGGTGTCCTTGGAAGGCCCCGGTATCTCTGTCCGGTAAAGCTGCATGCCCCCGATGCCGAGCATCGGCAGAACGGCGACCGCGATCACGATAATACCGATGCCGCCCAGCCACTGCAGCAATTGCCGGTATAGCAGAATGGAGGGGGGCATAGCGTCCAGGCCGGTGAGCACCGTGGCGCCGGTCGTGGTCAGTCCGGAAATGGACTCGAACACGGCATCCATGGGATCAATTCCGAGGGACTCTGTCAGCGTGAAGGGCAGCGAGCCGTACAGACCCAGTATGGTCCAGAACAGGGATGTCACAAGGAACCCGTCGCGTATGCGCAGTTCCCGCTGACGCGTACGGAAAGGAAGCCAGAGCGTCAGACCGCTGGTGAGGGTGAGCATGAACGCATAGGAGAACCCGGTGACTGTGGCGTCGTCGGCAATGACTGCCACGGTGAGCGGAATCAGCAGCGTGCTGCTGAACAGGGTTAGCAGCACGCCGAGTATCTTGGCGATGATCGAAAAGTGCACGGGTAAGGCCTAGGAGAAAAATCCAAAGCCGACGGCAAACAGTTTCTCCACCGCCGCGAGCTTCGTCTTGTCAACGAGGAACAGGATAATATGGTCGTAGGGCTCCACCACGACATTGCCGTGAGCGATGAGAACCTTGTCGCCGCGAACGATAGCGCCGATGGTTACGCCGGGCGGCAGGCTGATCTGGTCCAGCTCTCTGCCAATGACGCGAGATGAGTAGGCATCGCCACGCGCGATAACCTCGATGGCCTCCGCCGCCCCCCGGCGGAGGGAGTGAACGCTGCTGATGTCGCCCTTGCGGACGTGTGCCAGCAGGCTGCTGATTGTGATCTGCTGCGGTGAAATGGCGATATCAATCTCATCGCCTACCAGTTCCGCATAGGCCGGGTTGGTGATCAGCGTGATGACTTTTTTGGCGCCCAGTCGCTTTGCCAGCATGGACATCATGATGTTGGATTCGTCATTCGCGGTGAGCGCGCAGAACACGTCCATTGTCTCGATGTTTTCCTCGTGTAGCAGCTGCGGCTCCGCAGCGCTGCCATCGATAACCAGCGTATGACGAAGCTGCTCGGCGAGATCCCGACAGCGCAGATAACTGTTTTCGATCAGCTTGACCGCGTAGTCACCTTCGATGGTCTGGGCAAGTCGGGCACCGATATTGCCGCCGCCCGCGATCATGACGTTGCGGTAGGGTTTGTCGATGCGCCGCAGCTCTGACATGACCTTGCGGATATTGCCCCGCGCCGCAATAAAGAAAACCTCGTCGTCGGCTTCCACCACGGTGTCGCCTTCCGGAATGATCGGTCGGTTGCGGCGAAAAATCGCCGCTACGCGAGTGTCTACCCGCGGCATGTGCTTGCGTATCTCGCTCAGCGCCTGTCCGAGCATCGGGCCGCCGTGGATGGCGCGCACGGCGACGAGCTGCACGCGGCCGTCGGCAAAGTCCATGACCTGCAGCGCCCCGGGGTTGATAATCAGCTGGCGAATGCTGTCGGTAATCAGCTGCTCTGGGCCGATGATCACGTCCACCGGGATACTTTCCCGCTTGAACAGGCGCTCCTGGTGCAGCAGGTAGGAGGGTGATCTCACCCTCGAGATCTTGCGCGGTGTGTTGAACAGCGTGTGCGCAATCTGGCAGGCCATCATGTTGATTTCGTCACTGTTGGTGACGGCGACAATCATTTCCGCGTCATTGGCGCCGGCGCGGGCAAGCACATCCGGGTGGGATGCCTGACCGCTAATCACCGCGATATCCAGCCTGTCCTTGAGATTGCGCAGACGTTCGCTGTCGGTGTCGACAACGACGATGTCGTTCTTCTCATTTGCCAGGTGCTCGGCTAGCGTGCCGCCGACCTGGCCCGCCCCGAGAATGATGATTTTCATGTTCGCACGCCCGTCAGTCCTGCGAGTGCGCACAGTAAAGAATTCGCGACGCGATTGTAAGCCTGTTCGTCGCTATTGCGCGCTGACTCAGCGGCGTTTTTCCAGCAGCGCAAAATAGAGGCCGTCGGGCCCATCCTGACAGGGCATGATCTGTCGGCCGTGTGTGCAGGGAAGACCTATATCGGGCAGGGGCACGTCATCGGCGTTGTCCTGCAGCGCGAGAAAGTCTGCGATGACGGCCTGATTCTCTTTCGGCAGCACTGAACAGGTAACGTAGAGCAGCCTGCCCCCGGGGCGAAGGTGCGTCCAGACGCCGCTCAGGATCTGCAGCTGCTGCGCGGCGTACCCCGCAATATCCTGCGCCCGGCGCAAATGCTTGATGTCTGGGTGGCGCCGTATAACGCCCGTTGCCGAACAGGGCGCATCCACCAAAATGCGGTCAAACTGCCTGTCTGCCAGGGCGCCGGCCGGGTCGGCGGCGTTCGCCGTCACCAGTTCCGCATCCAGCTGCAATCTGTCCAGGTTCTCGCGGACCCGTTGCAGTCGACCGGCATCAATATCCATCGCGGTCATACTGCCCAGGCCGGGCACGGCTTCCAGCAGGTGACAGGTTTTGCCGCCGGGCGCCGCGCAGGCGTCGAGCACGTGATCCCCGGGCTCAGCGCCCAGCAGGTGTGCAGCGAGCTGGGCGGCCTCGTCCTGAACACTGGCGGCGCCCGCGGTAAAGTCCGGCAGCTGATCCACAGCCACCGGCTGCGTGAGATAAACCGCTTCGCGGGTGAGCGTCCCGGCCCGTGAAGGGATGCCGTGCGCGGCGAGCTGTACGATCCAGTCGTCGCGGCTCGCCTTCAGCAGGTTGACCCGCAGTGTCATGGGCGGCTGCTGATTGTTTGTTGCCAGCAGCGCCGTGACGTGATCCGGCCAGGCGGCGTGGAGCGCCCGATAAAGCCACTGGGGATGAGCGGCCGCCGCTGCCGGGGACAGGCTGCCGGCAAGCGTCTCGGCCTCTCGACCGTAGCGCCGCAGTACGGCGTTCACCAGGCCTTTTGCCCAGGGCTTGCCCAGTTCGCGGGTTGCCTCGACAGTGGCCGCCACCGCCGCGTGGTCCGGGATGCGGCTGTCGCTCAACTGGTAAAGGCCGAGCAGGAGCAGCGCCTGTATATCGCTATCGCGTTCGCGGAGGGGTTTGTCGACAAGCTGCGTCAAAAATGCCTGCAGGCGCGGAGCCAGACGCAGGCTGCCATAACAGAGCTGTGCCAGCAGCGGCCGGTCGCGCTCTCCAAGCCCCGGCATGGCCTGAGCCAGTGGTCCGTCCAGGGTGCTGCCTGCAAGGACCTGGGCGAGGACGCTGGCGGCGGTGGCGCGGACGCCGCGAACCGAAGGTGCGGTCACGCGGCAGTGTTCGCAAAGCACTGCCCTGGCGCCAAGAGGCTGCTGCGGGACTTCATGATCTCGGCGGCCGGCAGGGGGCGGCCGCCGGGAAACTGCAGTTCATCCACGGCCAGTGCGCCGCTGCCGCAGGCCACCTGCAGACCGCTTTCGCGGCTTTCAAGCAGCGTGCCGGGCGCGGCGTCGTGGCTAATATCGAGGGGGTGAGCACGCCATAGCTTGATCCGCTCCCCGTTGATGAAAGTGTAGGCGACGGGGAAGGGGTTGAAGGCACGAACACGCCGCGCCACAACGGTGGCTGGGAGAGACCAGTCCACGCGCGCCTCGTCCTTGTCGATCTTTGTGGCGTAGGTCGCCTCGGCATCGTCCTGCCGCTCGGCCCGCTGCCGTGTCGCCGGGAGATCGTTCAGGACGGACAGCAGCAGCGGCGCGCCGAGCGCGGCGAGCTGATCGTGCAGGGACGCTGCGGTGGTGTCGCTGTCGATAGCACAGGTGGCTGTTGCCAACATATCGCCGGTGTCGAGGCCGGCGTCCATCTGCATGATGGTGATACCAGTGCGCGTGTCTCCCGCCTCGATCGCCCTCTGTATCGGGGCTGCGCCGCGCCAGCGCGGCAACAGTGAGGCGTGCACGTTGAGACAGCCCTGTGCCGGGATGGCCAGCACCGCCGCCGGCAATATCAGTCCGTAGGCGACGACGACCATGACGTCTGGCTGCAGGGCCGCCAGCGACTCCCGGGCGGCCCTGTTGCGCAGCGATGTGGGCTGGAAGACCGGGAGACCTGCCGCAAGTGCGCGCTGCTTGACCGGGCTTGCCTGCAGGCGTTTGCCGCGGCCTGCCGGACGGTCGGGCTGGGTAAACACACCCACCACCTGAATACCGGCCTCAAGGAGGGCTGAAAGATGTACCGCTGCAAACGCCGGCGTGCCGGCGAAAACGACCTTCATGTCGCCGTTCCCGATATCATCATGCGTGCTGGCGCTGCGACTTTTCGAGCTTTTTGCGGATGCGCTGGCGCTTCAATGGCGACAGGTAGTCGACAAACAGCTTGCCGTCGAGATGATCGATCTCGTGCTGCAGACAGATTGCCGCCAGCTCGTCGAGCTCTTCACTGAAGGTCTCGCCGTTGCGGTCCAGGGCGCTCACGCGAACCCGGCGCGGACGATGCACGGTTTCGTAGAACCCTGGTACGGACAGGCAGCCCTCGTCGTATTCACCGAGTTCCGGGTCCAGCACGTCGACCTTGGGATTGATGTAGACGCGCGGCTGATTTCTCTCCGGCGAGGTGTCCATCACCAGCAGTCGGCGATGGTCGTTGACCTGTATTGCCGCGAGGCCAATACCTGACGCGTCGTACATGGTTTCAAGCATATCGTCGATCAGCCTTCGCAGCGTGTCATCCACCTGCGTTACGTCCTGCGCCTGCTTGCGCAGGCGGGGATCCGGGAATTCGAGTATTTCCAGAATAGCCATGACTGTCGTGTATTCCCTGCCTTGAAAAATGAACTACGGTAATAAACAGCTGTGGTGCCGTTGCGACAGCAGGCTATTGCCTGCGCCGCGAACACGCTACAGGCTACATTATACAAGTCCGGCGCGTCTGCAGCGATGTTTGCAGGTCGGTGGATGTTTTCACGCTGCGCTGTCGCCGGTGAATGGTGGTAAGCTTTCAGGCGCTGAAAATAACAGCACCAGCAATCCGGAGGCGGGCGGAGCAGACGATGGGCATGCAGCAGCAGGGTTTAACCAGTATTGACAGCCGCGCTCTGTGTCGCGCGGTCGCCGTAATCGGACTTTCCATGCTGCTGGCACTGCCGGCGCTTTCGCTGGATGTCCGGGACGGCGCGCCCGAAAGCTATCTGGTGAAGAAAGGCGACACGCTCTGGGGCATTGCAGGGATGTTTCTCGAGCAGCCCTGGCGCTGGCCGGAACTCTGGGAGGTCAACCCACAGATCGATAATCCACATCTGATCTTTCCGGGTGATCGCCTGACCCTGACCTGGGTCAACGGTGAGCCGCGTCTTGGTGTGCAGCGCAGTCGCGACGTCAAATTGACGCCGTCGATGCGCGTTTCGCCCCTGGACCTCGCCATTCCCATGATTCCGCTGGATGAAATTGGCGCTTTCCTGCGCCGCCACCGCATTGTCTCCGCTGAAGATATCAACCAATCCGCTTATGTTGTTGCGGCTGCCCAGAGTCACCTTATCGTCGGCGCCGGAGACACCGTGTACGGCCGGGGACGTTTTCCCGACAACGAGCCCAGCTACGGCATATTTCGCGCAGGTGAGGTCTACCGGGATCCATTGACGCAGGAAGTCCTGGGGTATCAGGCGCAGGATATCGGTAGCGCTCAGTTGCTCGGGAGCAATCGCGACGAGGTGGTGGAGCTTGAGGTCACGCGGGTCACGGAAGAGGTGCGTGTTTCTGATCGCCTGCTGCCGCCAGTTGAGCGCATCCTTGACGCCACGTTCCAGCCCAGGGCGCCTGACCGGGAAATTCAAAACGGCTACATGATCGCGGTTGACGGCGGCGTCAGCCAGATCGGAACAATGGATATTGTGGTTCTCAATCGCGGTGCCGGTGACGGGCTTGAAATCGGGCATGTGCTGGCGATCTATCAGGCGGGCGAGATGGTCTTCGATGAGGTCGCCGGTGACACCGTGCGTCTGCCCGACAGTCGCGCCGGGTTGTGCATGGTATTCGAGGTTGCCGAGAAGGCCAGCTATGCCGTGGTACTCAAGGCTGATCGGGCGCTGAAAGTGATGGACAAAGTCAAGAATCCCTGAGCTACACTTGCCAGTGCCACACAAACGTGGCGCCGATGCCCTGCGGGATACTGATAGGGCTTGCAGGATGAACGCATGGATGCGGACGTTGTTACCCACTGCCTGCTGCTGCAGGTTGCCGCGGGCCTGTCGCGCGCGCAAAGCTGTAGCCTGCTGTCGGCTTTTCCCTCGACACACGCCTGTCTCGCAGCGGATACCCGGGCCTGGTGCCGTGCAGGTCTCGACTCAGTCGCCGTGGATGCGCTGCAGCGGGCACGGGACGATCTGCAGACTGACGCCGGCGCGCCACTGCGCATCCTAAGGCAGCGTCTCGCGTCGCTGCACGTTTCTGCGGTTGCATTGTGTGATCCTGGTTATCCCGCTTTGCTGCGCAGCATCGACAGCCCTCCCGCGTTTCTCTACATGCGCGGCGCGCTCGATACCCTGCAGCGCCCACAGCTTGCCGTTGTCGGGAGCCGTCGGGCGAGTGCGCTGGGCGTGCGGGCTGCTCGTGACCTAGCTGGCGAGGTGGCCGCATCAGGCCTGAGTGTCACCAGCGGCCTCGCCCGCGGTATTGACGGCGCAGCGCATCGCGGTGCGATCAATGCGGGGGGCCTGACGGTGGCGGTGATGGCCACCGGCATAGACCGTCTCTATCCGTCACAGCATCGGGATCTCGCCAACGCCATCTGTGAATCCGGTTGCCTGGTGTCCGAATTCGCACCGGGTACCCCGCCCCGGCGCGATCATTTTCCACGCCGTAACCGGCTCATCAGCGGCCTCGCGCTCGGCACCCTTGTCGTCGAAGCCGGCCTGCCGTCGGGGTCACTGATCACCGCCAATACTGCGCTCAACCAGGGTCGGGAGGTGTTCACGCTGCCCTGGTCCATCTATCACGGCAATGGTCGTGGCTGTCTGCAGTTGCTGCATGATGGTGCCGTTCTGGTGCAGACCGCCCGGGATATCACGGACGCCCTGGGCGAGCTGCCGCCGCCGCAGGTTCAGCCTGTCTCAGCCTGGACGGAGAAGACGGGACTGTCCGCCTGCGCCCGCCAGCTTTTTGCCCGGCTGGATGAGGTCGCGGTTGACGCCGATACTCTCGCAGCCCTTGTCGACCTGCCGCTGCAGTCAGTGATCGCATCGTTAACCGAACTGGAAATGGCGGGTGGCGTGGAGCGCTGTGCCGGCGGCTATGTTCGCAAGCGCTGAGCGTATTCGAGTACCCGGCAACGACGCGCCCTGCAGATGCCACTTGCCACCACCGGCGCAGTTGCTAGAATCGCACCACCTCGATCAATGCCGTCCCCGACGTTTCCCAATGCTAATGCCAGGCACACAGTCAGTAACAGGTACGTCCGCCCGGAGCGCAGGGCCGTGACTGCATTCCGCCTGCGCCTCGCTATCGAAGCGCTGACAGACGGGGGTGTCATTGCCTGTCCTGCAGAGGCGGTCTGGGGTCTCAGCTGCAATCCCTGGGATGTGGATGCTGTCGAGCGAGTGCTGGCGCTGAAGCAGCGACCGGCACACAAGGGACTGATTCTGGTGGCGGGCACTGTGGCGCAGATAGCGCCGTTCCTGCAGCCCCTGGCGCCCGCGCTGCAGCGCAAGGTCATGCTCTCCTGGCCGGGCCCCAATACCTGGCTGCTGCCCCACCGCGACCTTCTGCCGACGCGGGTAACGGGGGAGCATGCCACGGTGGCGATACGCGTGACCGCACACCCGGTGCTTGCGGCCCTGTGCCGCGCCTGGGGCGGGCCGCTGGTCTCCACGTCCGCGAACAGGGCGGGTCGGCAGGCGCCGCGTGATCTGTTCCAGGTGAGACGTTATTTTCCCACAGGCCTGGATGCGGTCGTACCGGGCACAGTGAACCGCGCCGCTCGACCCTCGGTAATCCGGGATGTGCACAGTGATCGCGTGTTACGCTCATGACCCCAAACGAGGATGCCATTACCCGTGACAGTTTCCATAGACGCCGTTAAAGCCTACCTGCTCGATCTGCAGGACCGTATCTGCCAAGAACTCGCGGCTGAAGACGGCAGCGCCGATTTCATCGTGGATGAGTGGGATCGACCCCAGGGTGGCGGCGGACGCAGTCGCGTGCTGGCCGGGGGCGCCGTGCTCGAGAAGGCCGGGGTGAATTTTTCGCATGTGATGGGGACGGCACTTCCGCCCTCGGCGACTGCAGCGCGACCGGAGCTGGCTGGCCGCAGTTTCCAGGCCATGGGTGTTTCTCTGGTCATCCATCCGGAGAATCCCTACGCGCCGACGTCGCACGCAAATGTCCGGCTGTTTATCGCGGAGAAGCCCGGAGAGGAACCCGTCTGGTGGTTCGGTGGCGGCTACGACCTGACGCCTTATTACGGTTTCGAGGAAGACTGCCGTCATTGGCACCAGACCGCGGCTGATGCCTGTGCGCCCTTCGGGGCAGATGTCTATCCGCGCTACAAGCGCTGGTGCGACGACTACTTCTACCTGCGACATCGCGCGGAGCCACGCGGTGTGGGCGGCCTTTTCTACGATGACCTGAATGCCTGGGACTTCGATACCTGCTTTGCCTTCATGCGGGCGGTGGGCGATTCCTATCTTGCCGCCTACCGGCCAATTCTCGCACGGCGCAAGGACATACCGTGGGGCGAGCGGGAAAAGCAGTGGCAGCTGTACCGACGCGGACGCTATGTCGAGTTCAATCTGGTGTTCGACCGTGGAACACTGTTCGGCCTTCAGTCGGAAGGCCGCACGGAGGCCATCCTCATGTCCCTGCCACCACTGGTGCGCTGGGAGTACGATTACCATCCGGAGCCGGGAACGCCCGAAGAGGCGTTGATGAAAAATTACCTTGTTGACCGCGATTGGCTGACGCCGTAGCGATCAACACGATGGCGGGACGTTACGCCTGCGGGCGCGCAGCAAGGGCGCCCCGAGTCACGGAGGTCTGAAGATGGCGCAAACCCGGAAATTCGCGGTATTCGGCAATCCGATAAAGCACAGCAAATCGCCCTTGATTCACGCGGCGTTCGCCGCGCAGTTCGGCCACAGTCTGGAGTATCGCGCCGTACGCGTCGAGATCGACGGCTTTGAACGAGCGGTGCGCGGTTTCTTTGCCTCGGGGGGAAGCGGCCTAAACGTAACAGTTCCCTTCAAGACCCAGGCCAGTGCGCTGGCGGACGTGCAGAGTGAGCACTCACGTCTGGCGGGCGCGGCGAACTTCCTTGTCCTGGACGATCAGGGACGGATCTTCGCGGACAACACGGATGGCCTTGGCCTGGTGCGCGATATGGTGGCCAACCAGGGCTGGTTGCTGCAGGGCGCGCGAATTCTGCTGCTTGGCGCTGGCGGCGCAGCGCGCGGCGTGGTTGGTCCTCTGCTGCAGGAAACGCCCCACAGCCTGTTCATTGCCAATCGCACTGCGCACAAGGCAGCGCAACTCGCGCAGGTCTTTGACGGTGCCGGTAATGTCTGCGGTGGCGGTATCAACGGGATTGATGGGCGCACCTTTGACGTGGTCATCAACGCCACCAGTACCGGGCTGAGCGGTGAGGCACTCTCTCTGCCGCCAGCATTGCTCAATGAGCGCAGCTGCTGCTACGACATGGTTTACGGTGCCGAACCCACGCCATTCATGCGCTGGGCAGCGCAGCATGCGGCGTGGGCAGTGGCAGACGGTGCCGGTATGCTGGTTGAGCAGGCCGCCGAGTCCTATTTTCGCTGGTACGGTGCCAGACCCGAGACGGCCCCGGTGATACGCCGTGTACGAGACGCCATAAGCGTTGCGGCCTGAGCCGCCACGCCGTGGCGGGAGTAGCAATGTTCAGGTTGTCAGCGGCCCCTCCGGCGCATCACCGACCGGTTCCAGCTCGTGGATATGTTGATCCTTCAGGCGCACATAGTTGTCGGCGCTGTAGCTGAAGAAGTCCATTTCCCGTTCAGACAGTGCCCGCATCTGGCGCGCGGGTGAGCCGGCGTACAGATAACCCGCGGCGAGGCGCTTGCCCGGGGTGACCAGTGCCCCTGCGGCAATGACCACGTTGTCCTCCACGACAGCGCCATCCATGACAGTTGCCCCCATGCCGACAAGAACACGATTGCCGATGCGGCAGCCATGCAGGGTGGCGTTGTGGCCAATGGTGACCTCGGCACCGATATCAAGGGGCCAGCCATCGGCGTTGAAGGGCCCTGCGTGGGTAATGTGCAGCACGCTGCCATCCTGTATGCTGGTTCGGTCGCCGACGCGGATCCAGTGCATGTCACCGCGGACAACAGCGGTGGGCCACACGGACACATCGTCACCGAGAGTGACGTCCCCCAGCACGACGGCCGAAGGATCTATCAGCACCCGGGCGCCGATAACCGGACGATGGTCGCCGAAGGCTCTCAGGCTGATCGCAGTGTAATGGTGCATGCTGGCTGTCTCTGTGAACTTGTTACACTAGTGTAAACGCGAATCGCCAGCGAGGTACAAGTCGGCGCCATGCAACCCCCTTTCAAAACCACCCGCCGCTTCATTGCCGGTGCCGTGTGCCCACGCTGCGCGGCGATGGACAAAATTGTCGTCGACCTCGACAGCGATGAGCGCGAATGTGTAGCCTGCGGCTTCAGCGATGCCAGGCCGGCGGGGCCGGCACCGAGTGAACCCGGCACCCGCGTCACGCGTGCCTCAGCCCGTCGTACAGAGACCCCGGCGCAGGCGGTCACGCTGATTGACCCGTCACCCCGGGAGAAGGGTGTGGGGTCGCACGGCAGCGGTACCCGCGAGCCAGCGCCCGCGCCGGGAAAACTGCCGGAAGACCCAGGCGAGTGACACGCCGCGAGCGGCATTGAACAGGGCGAACGCGAGCCAGAGCCCATGATTGCCAAATTCGCGGGTGAGATACCAGGCAGGCAGGTACACCAGCAGCGCGCTGAACAGCATGGTCGTCATCAACGGGCGGGTTTCGGCAGCGCCGATGAACACGCCATCCAGCAGATAGCTGGGCGCTGCCAGCAAGGGCAGCAGTATCAGCCAGACATGCACGTCGGCGAGGATCTGCCGCACCCCGCCAATATCGCTCAGTAACGGCAGCAGGATTGGTTGAGCCACTGCAATCAGGAGGCTGATGGCACAGGCACCAGCGGCGCTCCACAGCGCGCAGCGCGCTACGACACGGTAAAACCCCGCAAGGTCCTGCGCGCCGAGCCGGCTCCCTGCCATGCCTTCGGCGGCGTAGGCAACGCCATCCAGGGCAAAGGCCGCAAGCAGCAGGAATTGCAGCATCAACGCATTCGCGGCCACCACATCCTGCCCCAGTTTCTCGCCCATCGCGGTAAAGAACGCAAAACAGGCGAGCAGGGCCAGTGTACGCACGAGGAGGTTGCGATTGCTGCGCCAGAGGGTGGCGTAAGCTCGCCGATCGATGATGCCGGTGCGCAGTTCAGTGACTCCAGGGAACTGCGGGGTGGCCCGATAGACCGCAAACAGACCCAGCAGCAGGCCGCTGTACTCGGCGCAGACCGTTGCCATGGCCGCACCATTGCTGTTGAGGTCCATGCCGACGATGAACAGTACATCCAGCAGAATATTCACTGTATTGGTCAGAAGCAGGATAACCATCGGCCAACGCGTGTTCTGGCAACCGATGAACCAGCCGACAATGGCGTAGGTGATGAGCACCGCCGGGGCACTCAGTAGCCGGATCCCCATGTAGGCGCTGGCATGCTCTGACAGCGACGCGGCCGGTTGCATGACCGCGAGCCCGAGCCGGATCCAGGCCGGCCCCAGCAGCATGACAACAAGGGCGATGCACAGACCGAGTACGGCCGAACGTGCCAGTACCAGAAATGCCAGCGTATCGTCTCCCGCCCCGCGGGCCCTGGCGACATGCCCGGTGGTACCCATTCGTAGAAAGCCGAAACCCCAGTACACAAATGAGAGAATGGCCCCGCCCAGTGCTACGGCGGCGAGATAGCGGGTGTCCTGCAGGTGACCGAGCATGGCCGCATCGACCAGGCCGAGAATGGGAATTGATATATTTGACAGAATAGCTGGCCAGGCAATCATCCATATATTGCGGTCGAGGCCCTGTGTCGCATCCATATGTAGGTTTTGCCGCCCTGGTCGCCGTCTCTGACTTCAGTCGAAAGTGTGCGATATCAGTATCTTAGATTGTTTTGCAATTCGGATTCGTTATAATCCGCTGCGCATTTTCTGCGCAAGCAATGTGCGGAATTAGCGTACGTGACAACCTGCGGATGGTGGCAAAAAAGGCAAGGCACACCCGGATTGACTACGTTTACGATCGTACGTTGTGTAGCGTCAATCAGGATCATCATCGGGGTGGTTTCGACCCTTCAAAGTTACGGATTGGAGACGCGGTAAATGTCTTTGCAAACAAAACGGCGTGTGAGCGCTGCACTCGGCCTCTCTACAGCGCTGATGGCGGTGACCGGACGGCTTGCGCTGGCGGCTGATGACAAGATGAATCAGCTCAACATGCCGGTAGGTGTGACGGACGTCGGCAAGTCCATCTACGATCTGCACATGATCATTCTCTGGATCTGCGTCGTCATTGGCGCACTCGTATTCGGGGTGATGTTCTATTCCATTATTTACCATCGCAAGTCGCGTGGTGCGAAAGCCGCCTCCTTCCATGAAAGTACCAAGGTCGAAATCGCCTGGACCGTGGTGCCCTTTGTCATCCTGATCGGTATGGCGGTTCCTGCGACGTCCACCCTGATTGATATCTACGATTTCGACGATGCCGAGATGGACATTCTCATTACCGGCTATCAGTGGAAGTGGAAGTACGAATATCTCAATGAAGACGGCGAGAATGTCAGCTTTTTCAGCAACATGAGCACGCCGCAGAGCGAGATTTACAACACCCAGTCCAAGAACAGCAACTACCTGCTCGAAGTGGATGAGCCCGTCGTCATCCCGGTCGGCACCAAGGTCCGTTTCCTGGTCACCGCTAATGATGTCATTCACTCGTGGTGGGTGCCTGAACTGGCGGTCAAAAAAGATGCGATCCCCGGGTTTATCAACGAGACCTGGGCCATGGCCAACGAGATCGGCACCTACCGCGGCCAGTGCTCAGAGCTTTGCGGTAAGGATCACGGCTTCATGCCGGTCGTCGTAGAGGTGGTCAGCAAGGAAGACTACGCCAGCTGGATGTCGGAAAAGCAGGTCGAGGCGGAAGAGATCAAGTCGCTGATGGCGCAGAATTTCAGCATGGATGAACTGATGAGCCGCGGCAAGGCCGTATATGAGCGCGCCTGCCAGGCCTGTCACGGCGCCAATGGAGAGGGTGGCGTAGGCACAGCCATTGCGGGTAGCGATGTGGCCACGGGCGAAATCGCCGGCCATCTCAATATCGGCATCAACGGCGTAGCGGGTTCGGCGATGCAGGCCTTTGGCGGCCAGTTGAACGACGTCGAGATGGCGGCGGTCATCACCTACCAGCGCAATGCATTCGGTAACAACATGGGCGACATGGTGCAGCCCATTGACGTCTTCAATTACAAGAAAGGCTGAGGGGGAGTTTACGATGGGAGATCACGCTCACGGTCCGGCCAAGGGCCTTTCGCGGTGGCTTTTTACCACTAACCACAAAGACATCGGAACCATGTACCTGTGGTTCTCTTTTGCGATGTTCATTCTTGGCGGCAGCTTCGCCATGATTATCCGTGCCGAGCTATTCCAGCCCGGCATGCAGCTGGTCGAGCCCGGCTTCTTCAACCAGATGACCACCCTGCACGGTTTGGTCATGGTGTTCGGTGCCATCATGCCGTCCTTCGTTGGCCTCGCTAACTGGATGATCCCGATGATGATCGGCGCGCCGGACATGGCGCTACCGCGCATGAACAACTGGAGCTTCTGGATCTTGCCACCGGCGTTTCTGATGCTGGCCTCCACCCTCTTCATGGAGGGCGGTGCGCCGGGCTTCGGCTGGACCTTCTACGCGCCGCTGTCGACCACGTATGCGCCGCCGTCGGTCACCTTCTTTATCTTTGCGATCCATATTCTCGGCCTGTCATCGATCATGGGCTCCATCAACATCATTGCTACCGTGATGAACATGCGAGCGCCCGGCATGAGCTACATGAAGATGCCGCTGTTTGTCTGGACCTGGCTGATCACGGCCTTCCTGCTGGTGGCGGTGATGCCCGTTCTCGCGGGTGCGGTGACCATGATGCTCATGGATATCCACTTCGGCACAAGCTTTTTCTCGGCTGCCGGTGGTGGTGACCCGGTGCTCTTCCAGCATATCTTCTGGTTCTTCGGGCACCCCGAGGTCTACATCATCATCCTGCCGGCCTTTGGTGTGGTCTCACAGATTATCCCTGCCTTTGCGCGCAAGCCGCTGTTTGGCTACGATTCGATGGTTTATGCGACCGCCGCAATTGCCTTCCTGTCGTTCATCGTCTGGGCCCACCACATGTATACCGTGGGCATGCCGATCGCAGGTGAGCTGTTCTTCATGTACGCGACCATGCTGATTGCCGTGCCCACCGGGGTGAAGGTGTTCAACTGGGTCACCACCATGTGGCGCGGTTCACTGTCTTTCGAAACGCCAATGCTGTTCTGCATCGGCTTCCTGATCCTGTTCACCATAGGTGGTTTCACCGGCCTGATGCTGTCTATCGCGCCGGCGGATTTCCAGTACCACGACAGCTACTTCGTGGTAGCCCACTTTCACTACGTGATGGTTGCTGGTGCGGTGTTCAGTATGAGTGCCGCTGTTTACTACTGGCTGCCGAAGTGGTGCGGCCGCATGTATAACGAGACCATGGGCAAGACCCACTTCTGGATCTCGTTTATCGGTTTCAATATCACATTCTTCCCGCAGCACTTCGTGGGTCTGGCTGGCATGCCGCGCCGGATTCCCGACTATGCCCTGCAGTTCGCCGACTTCAACATGATGTCCAGCATCGGTGCGTTCATTTATGGCGCATCCCAGATCCTGTTCCTCTACAATGTTGTCGCGACCATCGTCTCCGGCAAGCCGGTCAGCGATGACAAGGTCTGGGACGGTGCCGAGGGACTCGAGTGGACGGTGCCGACGCCTGCGCCCTACCACACGTTTGAAGTGCCCCCGAAGATTGATCCGGCACACGCACACACCTGAGGTCCGACGCCATGTTCCGTGTCAGCCGTAAGCCCGCCATCGATACGACAGCCAAGCTGGTTGTCGTAGCGGTGGGGATGTTCGCCTTTGTGTTTGTCGTCATGGTGCCACTGTACAACGTACTTTGTGACGCCCTTGGCATCAACGGCAAGACCAGCGGGCAGGCTTACACGGCGGCGCAATCCGGGGTTGACGAGTCACGGGAGATCACCATTCAATTCGTGGCAACCAATAATGAAGGCATGCCCTGGGAGTTCGGCCCGGGGGATCGCATCATGAAGGTTCACCCCGGTGCCGCCAACACCACCATTTTCCACGCCCGTAACCCCTTGCCGGAGGCGATGGTTGCTCAGGCGATACCCAGCGTATCGCCCTCCCGGGCGGCAGAATATTTTCACAAGACAGAGTGCTTCTGCTTTAACCAGCAGCCACTCGACGGCGAGACCTCCGCAGAGATGCCGCTGCAGTTCATCATTGACCGTGATCTGCCCAGGGATATCCGCACAATCACTCTTTCCTATACCTTGTTTGACGTGACTGCAATGGCTGGCGATGCCGTTGCAACACGCTAGGCGACTGACGGGGCCGCTTCGGCCTGCTTGCGCTTTTTACGGAGAACAACGATGACAGCTCAATCCTCGCCCGGCCACGAACCCTATTACGTTCCCGAACAAAGCAAGATGGCGGTCTTTGCGACCATCGGTCTTGTTCTCAGCGTATTCGGTGCTGCTGCCGGCATCAATGACCTGACTTTCGGCGAGCCGGATCAGCCCGCGTCCTGGACGGTCATGAATATCGGTCTGCTCGTGTTCATCGCGACGCTGTTTATCTGGTTCCGCATGGCGATCCGGGAAAATATTGCCGGCATGAACAGCGCACAGCTGAAAAAGTCCTATGTGCTGGGTATGTTCTGGTTCATTTTCTCGGAGTTCATGTTCTTCGTCGCATTCTTCGGTGCCCTGTTCTATGTGCGCAATCTCGCCGGTCCCTGGCTCGGCGGTGAAGGCGACGGAGGCCGCATGAACGGTCTGCTCTGGGAGGGCTTCCAGTTTTCCTGGCCGATGGCGCAGACACCCCAGGAAGCGGTCGGTGGTGCCGGAAGCCAGGTAATTGCCAACAACGGTTCCTTTACCAGCGCCGAGACCAGCATGGCATTCAGCGAGGCCTCAGCCTGGTACGCGTGGCTGCCGCTGTGGAACACGATCATCCTGCTGTCATCCAGCGTTACCGTGCATATCGCCCATATGGGCATTCTGGACGGCGATCGCCGGAAATTTCACAAGTGGCTCGGTCTCACAGTTTTGCTGGGCGTCATTTTCCTGACGCTGCAGGTTGCCGAGTATTATGAGGCATACGCGCACTTTGGCCTGACGCTGAACTCGGGCATTTACGGCTCCACTTTCTTCATGCTCACCGGTTTCCATGGTTTTCACGTACTGATGGGCACCACGATGCTGGGCATTCAGCTACTGCGATCCATGCGCGGTGGACACTTCACGTCAGATGACCACTTCGGCTTTGAGGCGTCGAGCTGGTACTGGCATTTTGTCGACGTGGTGTGGGTTTTCCTCTTCCTGTTTGTCTATATTCTCTGACGCGTCAGCTCTCCTGGGATGTCGGGCTGGTCGGCCCGGCATCCCAGGGGTTGCGATGGCCGAGCTGGCCAGACGCCACCCCGTATACAATCAGCAGCGCGAGGCCCAGGGCCAGGCCCAGGCGCACGCCCAGTGAGTGAAAGGTACGACGACTGTTCTTGTCTCCCTGGTCTTTCATCAGGAAGTAAAAACCGCTGCCGAGGCTGGCAACGAGGCAGACCATGAGTATGACAATCAGTATTTTCAGCAAAGCAGGTTCCCCTGGATGTATTCGCGTCGAGTATAGCGCAGTTGTCGCTGTCAACCCGCGGGGCACCTCACTCTCGACCGATCGCAGCCCCTCGCAGTTATGACGCTGGCGTTTGATCTAGAGTGGCGCACGACGGTGCTTACGCTCCTGTTGCTGCCGTTCCTGGTGGGGCTCGGGCTATGGCAGCTGGATCGCGAAGCGGAAAAGCGCGAACTGGCAGCGCGTTTCGCCGAACGGCAGGCAAGACCCGCGACAGATCTTGCCAGTCTTGACGCCGAGCGCGACGACCTCGCCTACCTGCCCGTCGTTTTGCGCGGACAGTTCGTACCGGGCCAGTACCTGCTGCAGGACAACCGGATACAGGGGGGGCAGTTCGGCTACGAGGTCATTGCACTGTTCCGCCTCGCCGGTGAGACAGGCTATGCGCTGGTCAATCGCGGTTGGATTGCGGGCGACGCGGCTCGCCGGACGCTGCCCGATGTTACGCAGCCCGAGGGGCTGGTTGAGCTGCGAGGGCAGGTCTACATACCCCCGGATCCGCCGTACCTGCTGGCAGAGCAGCCAGTGCCCGCGGACAACTGGCCGAGCGTCATACAGGCACTTGAGACGGCACCCCTGGTGCCGGCACTGGCACTGCGTCTGGATGCCCCCGTCTTTCCGCACGCGGTGCGACTGGACGCAAATGAGCCCGGCGCGCTGTCGGTTGACTGGACGGTGGTGAATCTCAGTCCCCAGACCCATCGTGGTTACGCCGTGCAATGGTTCACCATGGCCGCTGTGCTAGTGTTATTTTTTGTGTTCCGCAGCACTAACCTGTGGGACGTGCTACGTCATCGAACGCGCCAGGAGAGTTGAAGTGACAAGGTCGACAACCGACAGTTCCAGCAGTGCCGACGCGCTGCCTACCGGTGCGCGCAACGGACGCCTCATTCTACTGCTGATCGCCGGGATACCGGTGACCATGATTCTCGCCGCCAGCTGGCTGTGGTACTTCGTCGTCAATGGCGATCTCGATGTGGTGGGCGCACTCGGTACGGCCAACCAGGGCGAGCTGGTGCAGCCGCCGCGGAACCTCGCTGCCGTGGACGCAGCGGACGCCTTGGGTGCGGTGCTGCCGTTTCCAGTCAGCAATCCCAAGTGGACACTCCTGGTTCCCCAGACCGGGGAGATCTGCCGGGCGACCTGCGAGGAACGACTCTACCTGACCCGGCAGATTCACATTGCCATGGGCAAGGAAATGAATCGCATCCGTCGCGCTTTCATTACCGATACGGCCATGCCGGAAATGCGCCTGGACGTGCCCGCACTGAGCGACGACAAGCCGGTGCCGATGGACTTTGAGGCCTATCTGCGCACGGAGCACCCGGGACTTGCCGCGCTTACAACCACCCCTGCTACGATGCAGACACTGTTTCCCGAGTTCGCGCAGGAACCCGGAACCTGGTACCTGGTGGACCCGGCGGGCTGGATTATGATGTCCTATTCACCCGACATCTCTTACAAAAACGTGATCTCCGATCTCAAATTCCTGCTGAAGAACTCCAATGGGTGATACTGCGGTGACAGAGCGGACGCAGACCGGCCGGGCGACGTGGCGGGATTATCGGGAGCTCACCAAACCCGGTGTCGTGGCACTGATGATCCTTACCTCGGTGATCGGCATGTGCATGGCGGTGCCCGGGATGGTGCCTCTGGATGCCCTGATTCTCGGCAACCTCGGCATCGCGCTGTGTGCCGGCGCCGCCGCGGCCGTCAATCACCTGGTTGATCAGCAGATAGACCAACGCATGGCCCGCACCCGGAACCGGCCAATGGCTCAGGGCCGCGTATCACCCTTGCAGGCCGGCCTGTTTGCGGCGGTGTTGGGGGTGTCCGGCATGTTGATCCTGCTGATCTGGGTAAATGCGCTGACTGCCTGGCTGACACTGGCATCGCTGGTAGGTTACGCTTTTATCTACACGCTCTTCCTGAAGCGGGCGACGCCCCAGAATATTGTCATCGGCGGGCTGGCTGGTGCCGCGCCGCCGCTGCTGGGCTGGACCGCAGTGACGGGAGAGATCCACGGCCACGCTTTATTGCTCGTGCTGATCATTTTTGCCTGGACGCCACCGCACTTCTGGGCCCTGGCCATTCACCGCAAGGCGGAATACGCACTGGTGGATGTGCCTATGCTGCCGGTCACCCATGGTGATCAGTTCACCAAGCTGCACATACTGCTGTACACCATCATCATGTTTCTGATCACGTTGATGCCCTACGTGACGCGGCTTTCCGGACCCCTGTATCTCGCGGGTGCCGTGATTCTCGGTGGCCGCTTCCTTTACTGGGCCATTGTCCTGATGCGCGGTACCCACGAACGGGCCGCCATCATGACCTTCAAATATTCCATCAATTACCTCATGCTGCTTTTTGTAGTCATGCTGGTTGATCACTACGTGTTTCCGGTACAGGGCTGATTGACTATGAGTGGACGCGACGGATCTTCACGGCCGGCGGGTGTGCGCTACACGATTATCGGCGTACTGGTCTTTATTCTTATTATCGTGGCGGGCTTCGTGTACCGCGTGCAGCAGCCGCGCGTCATGACCACCTCAGAGATGCAGGCAAACGGCCTGTATCTTATGGATACGCCGCGGGACATCGGTGACTTTTCACTGGTCGACCATCGCGGCGAGGCCTTTACTCCGGCCCGCCTTGAGGGCGACTGGACCCTGGTGTTTTTCGGCTTCACCCACTGCCCGGATATCTGTCCCACGACCATGGCGTTCCTCGATCGCTTCATCGGCGAGCTCGAAGGCACTGAAGTCGAGGACACCGAGGTGGTGATGATATCGGTAGATCCGGCGCGGGATAGCGTCGAGCAGCTGGCGTCCTACGTACCGTATTTCAATGAGGATTTCACTGGCGTGACAGGTGAATTTCTGGACCTGTTCCGCTTTGCCACCAACGTCAACACACCCTTCCGCAAGGTCCCCGGGCAGGACGACGATTACGTCGTGGATCACAGTGCCAACGTTATACTGATCAATCCCCGCGGCGATTACCACGGCTTCTTCAAGGCGCCGCTGGACATGGCAAAAATGAAAGTGACGTATCGATCTGCCCGCTATCGCTGGGATCACTGACACGCCGGAGAATACAGCACCATGTCCGATACCGCGCCACTGGTCCTGGTAGATGGGTCATCCTATCTCTACCGTGCCTTTCACGCTCTGCCGCCGCTGAACAACTCCCGCGGTGAACCCACGGGCGCGGTCAAGGGCGTGATCAGCATGATTCGCCGGTTGTACAAGGACTACCCGGGAAGCACTGTAGCGGTGGTGTTTGACGCGCCCGGCAAAACCTTCCGCGATGAACTGTTCGAGTCCTACAAAGCCCAGCGGCCGCCAATGCCAGACGATCTGCGCGTACAGGTGTCGCCCATTCACGACATCGTGCGTGCCATGGGGTTGCCGCTGCTGTGCGTCGAGGGTGTTGAGGCGGATGACGTAATCGGCACCCTGGCGCGTCAGGCCTCGGCCGCAGGGCAGCACGTTGTGGTATCCACCGGTGACAAGGACATGGCGCAGCTGGTTAACGCGCATGTGACGCTGGTCAACACCATGACGGATACCGTGCTCGACGAAGCGGGCGTGCGCGCGAAATTCGGTCTGCCGCCCTCGCTCATCATCGATTTCCTTGCGCTGATGGGTGACAAGGTCGACAACATTCCCGGCGTACCCGGCGTGGGTGAGAAGACTGCCCTGGCGCTCCTGCAGGGGCTCGGCGGCCTCGACGATATCTATCGCTCCCTCGACCGTGTGTCAGACTTGTCTTTTCGCGGTGCAAAAAGCATGGCGGCAAAGCTCGAGGTGGAGGAGGCGTCGGCCCGTCTTTCCTACCAGCTGGCGACCATCAAGACCGATGTCGAGCTGCCCTTCGCGGCACAGGATCTGGCACCGGGTGTGCCGGACACCGACGGCCTGGTGGAACTGTTCCAGCGCATGGAATTCAAGGCCTGGCTGGAAGAACTGCTGGTCGCCGGTGCTGTCGCCGAAGCGGATGGTGCATCAGGCATCAACCGGGACGCCTATGCCCTGGTGACCACTCAGCCCGAACTGGACAGCTGGATCGCCCGACTCGAGGCGGTGGATCTCTTTGCCTTCGATACCGAGACCACAAGCCTCAACTACATGCAGGCAGATATCGTCGGGGTCTCGTTTGCGGCAAGCCCGGGAGAAGCTGCCTACGTGCCTCTGGCTCATAGCTATGCCGGCGCGCCGGAGCAGCTCAATCGTGAGGCGGTGCTGGAGCAGCTCAGGCCTCTGCTGGAGGATCCGGCATGCGGCAAGATTGGCCAGAACCTCAAGTATGATGCCAGCGTGCTGGCGCGCTACGGAATAGCCCTGCGCGGCATCCGGTTCGATACCATGCTCGAGTCCTACGTGCTGGATTCCACGGCCACCCGCCATGATATGGACAGTCTGGCCCTGAAATATCTCGGGCATAAAACCATCCGCTTCGAGGATGTGGCGGGCAAAGGTGCAAAGCAGATCACCTTTGACCAGGTGGCGCTGGAGCAGGCTGGACCCTATGCCGCTGAGGACGCGGATATCTGCCTGCGACTCCACGAGGTCCTGTGGCCCCGGCTCGAGGCAGAGCCTGGGTTGCGCTCGGTATTCGAGAAAATCGAGCTGCCGCTGCTGTCGGTGCTGTCGAAAATAGAACGCCAGGGTGCCCTGCTCGACTGCAATCTGCTCGGGCGCCAGAGCGAGGAACTGGGCGAGCGGCTGGGTATGCTGGAGAGGGAGGCCCACGACCTTGCGGGCCAGGTGTTCAACCTCGGTTCCACCAGGCAGCTGGGCGAGATCCTGTTCGACAGGCTGGGTCTGCCTGTCATCCGCAAGACCCCCAAGGGCGCACCGTCCACCGCGGAAGAGGTGCTCGCTGAGCTGGCGCTGGATTACCCACTGCCCAAGGTGCTGCTGGAGTACCGTGGCCTGAGCAAGCTGAAGTCTACCTATACCGACAAGCTCCCGACCATGGTCAATCCCGAGACGGGGCGTCTGCACACGTCCTATCACCAGGCAGTTACCGCGACCGGTCGGCTGTCTTCTTCTGACCCCAACCTGCAGAACATTCCCATTCGCAGCGAGGATGGCAGGCGTATTCGACGCGCTTTTATTGCCCCTGAGGGCTGGAGGGTGCTGGCGGCGGATTATTCGCAGATTGAGCTGCGCATCATGGCGCACCTGTCGGGCGACGCCGGGCTGCTGGATGCGTTTAACGAAGGTCTGGACGTGCATGCTGCCACGGCGTCCGAGGTGTTTGATGTGGCGCTGGATGCGGTGTCATCCGAACAGCGGCGCAAGGCCAAGGCGATCAACTTTGGTCTTATCTACGGCATGTCGGCATTCGGTCTGGCGCGTCAGCTCCACCTGGGTCGTCAGGAGGCTCAGGCCTACATCGACCGCTATTTCGAGCGCTACCCCGGCGTGCAGGATTATATGGACCGAACGCGTGCGCTGGCCCACGAACAGGGCTATGTCGAAACCCTGTTTGGTCGACGCCTTTATCTGCCAGAGATCAATGCGCGCAACAAGATGCGACAGCAGGGTGCGGAGCGGACGGCCATCAACGCCCCGATGCAGGGCAGCGCAGCGGACATTATCAAGAAGGCGATGCTCACGGTGAGCGATTGGCTGGACGCGGAGTCAGTGCCCGCTCACCTTGTGATGCAGGTACACGACGAACTGGTGCTCGAGGTTCGCGAGGACGCGGTGGAAGAGATCAATGCGGCGGTGTGCGAGCGTATGTCGGCAGCAGCCAGACTTGCCGTGCCTCTGCTGGTGGAGGCTGGCACAGGCAGCAACTGGGACGAGGCGCACTGACCGGTAGATGTGTGCTGCAGGAAAAATTTTTTCCTGTGCGAGGGAACTCACACGCCGGCACCCGGTCTATTCACGTGTGGCATTTGCCACGCATGATGTCGGCACTTCCCCGGTGCGACATCACTTTCTCTTCCCCTGAGAAAGCCATGTGCCCGACTCACGCTCCCCCTCTGCGTTGGTCGGGCTTTTTTTTGGCAGTCCCGCTATTGCAGACTATCGCAGCCCTGTCGCAACACCGCGGCGCTGTTCGGGGTCATTGGTTTTCTTCGTCGCTCTCCTCGTCGTCCAGTACGCTGATATCCGTGAGCCAGGCATCGAGAACACCCACCAGTGTCTTATGGCCGGTATGCTTGAGGGATGAAAAAAGCTGAACAGACATGCCCTCCGGATAGGCATCCGCACGCTTGCGCGCCTGCAGCAAGGTGGCTTCGGCGGGGCCACGCTTCAGCTTGTCGGCCTTCGTCAGCAGCATGTGTACCGGCATACCCGCCGCACTCCCCCATTCCAGCATCTGAAGATCGAAGGGCTGAAACGGACGCCGGATATCCATCAGCAGAATCAGCCCGCGCAGACTTTGCCGCTCCCGCAGATAGTTCTCCAGCTGGCGTGTCCAGGCGTCCTTGACTGCCTTGGGCACCCGCGCGAAGCCATAGCCCGGAAGATCAACCAGACGCTGCCGGTCACTCAGCGCAAAAAAATTGAGCAGCTGCGTGCGTCCTGGTGTTTTCGATGTGCGTGCCAGCTTCGGCTGTCCCGTGAGGCTGTTGATGGCGCTGGATTTCCCCGCGTTGGAGCGTCCGGCAAATGCCACTTCCCAGCCGGTATCTGTTGGACACTGTGACACCCTGCCCGCACTCTGCAGGAATGTGGCTGTGCGATAATCCGGTGCTGCCATGGCGGTATCGCCGGGCTGTTCTGACATTTTTTCGTCCTGGTTTGTCGGGCTGCGCATCTCGTATATAATGCCACACGTTTTTTGCCTTCCATAAAACGGTGTGGCATCAAGCCTACTTTCAAAAACGAGGTACGACATGAAAAAAGTATTGTTCGCAGCTCTCTTGGCCGCTGGTGCAACTAACGGTGTCTTCGCAGAGCCGAATATGGACAAGTACAACAAGAGTTGTGCTGTCTGTCACGCGGCCGGCGTTGCCGGTGCTCCCAAGACAGGCAATGCCGAAGCCTGGGCGCCCCGACTGGAAAAAGGCATGGACGCACTGGTCGCTTCCGTCAAGAACGGTCTCAATGCAATGCCACCCAAAGGCATGTGCTTTGATTGCAGCGACGAAGAGTACATGGAGCTCATCAACTACATGTCCAAGCCGGCGGAATAAGCCGCGCTTGGCAGCAGACTTGGAACTGACATGAAATATGCGATTCTAGCGTTTGGCCTGCTGTGTACCGCACAGGTAGTCACTGCCGCTACGGCTCCCCGCGGCGATGCCGATGCGGGAAAAAGCAAGGCCACGACCTGCGCCGCCTGTCATGCAGAGGATGGAAACAGCGCGGTCCCGAGTTTTCCCAAGCTTGCGGGTCTGGGTGAAAAGTATCTCTTCCAGCAGCTGCAGTATATCCGCGACGGGGTCCGCCCTGTGGCACAGATGGCGGGTCAGGTCGACAACATGAGCGATCAGGATCTTGCCGATCTTGCGGCCTACTATGACAGCAAGACACGTTCCGGCAGCACCGCAGATCCGGATCTCGTTGAGCTGGGTGAGCAGGTCTACCGTGCAGGCATTCCCGAGCGCAACGTGGCTGCCTGCATTGCCTGTCATTCACCCAACGGCGGCGGCAACGACCCGGCAGGATTTCCCGCTCTGGGGGGCCAGCATGCGGAATACATCGCCCAGCAGCTGGAGATGTATCGCAAGGGCTACCAGGATCCGGAAGGGCGCGTAACCGACGGCGACATCAAGATCATGCGCAGCAATGCCTTCGGTCTGAGCGACATGGAAATCGAGGCGGTATCCAGCTACGCTTCCGGACTGCGCTGACAGCTCAGCGAGTCCCTGTCTGTCAAGGTGGCCATTGTGGCCACCTTTTTTGTCGCTTCCAGAAGTCGCGGATGTGCATGGCGCGTGACACCGAACTCGTACCTCGGCATGCTGTCAAAGGGAATCCGATAACAAGCCAACGGCATAATCAGAGAGAGTCACTATGTTCAAGCAATGCATTTCTACCGCGGTCCTGGCACTGTCTATCGCTGCCTCTGCACTGGCGCAGGACACCTGGAAAGCCGGTGAAGATTACGATGTTATTTCCCCGGCTATCCGAACGTCCGAGCCCGATAAGGTCGAGGTGCACGAGTTTTTCTGGTACGGCTGCGGCCACTGCTACAACTTCGAGCCTCTGGTCGTGCAGTGGAAAAAGACACTGCCTGAAGATGTCGTGGTGAAAGGATCTCCAGCTATATGGAACAAGCCCATGGAGCTGCACGCGCAGGCCTTTTACACAGCAGAAGTGCTCGGCGTGCTTGATAATGTTCATCTGCCCCTGTTCCAGGCACTGAATGTTGATGGCAAGCGACTTCAATCGGAAAGGGAGATCGGTACCCTGTTTGAGAAACACGGTGTTGACCGTGAAGAATTCTCCAAGGCGTTTAACTCATTCGGGGTTGGCAGTATGACGCGTCAGGCCAATGCGCGCGCACGGGCGGCGAAGATTACCGGCACACCTGAGATGATGGTTAATGGCAAATACCGTATTACGACCCGAAAAGCGGGCAGTCAGGCAAATATGCTTAAAATTGCCGATTATCTCATAGAGAAAGAACGCGCCGCTCTCACTGCCAGCAGCGCTGGTTCCTGACCTGTAGTCTGGTCCCTTTTGATTACCCGGACGCAGTCGCGCCGTCCGGGTAATGCTCTCCCCTTACATACCGTTACTGTAAGTTTCCAGCGATACCTTTCCGCTGGCTCTGATCTGTTGAAATGCGCTGGCGTATTCACCGAGCATATCAAGGCAGTAGGTCAGTCGACCCGACAGATAGCCGTGTGCCTCGGTATCGTTTTCGGCATCGTCATCGTTGAACACCTTTGTCACGTTCCTGACAATCAAATGCTCTGGCAGATAGCAAAGCCGGCTGTTCTTGTAGCTGCTCATGCGAAGTTCAGCGACGGGGTAGGCGCCATTGTCACTGGCCGATACCGAAACGATCAGCGCGGGTTTGTGTGCCAGTTCTCCTCCTGCGGCCCATAGCAGGAAAAAGTTTTTCAGGCCTGAGGGCACCATGCCGTGCCATTCCGGGGTGACAACAACAAAGGCATCACAGGAACTGACCTGCTCTCGAAGATCAGGTAGATGCTCCTGCCATGCGCCGCCGCCAGACCAGACGCTTTCATCCCAGAACGGCAGCGGGTTGTCTGCCAGCGTCAGTAGCCAGCGGCTGTCACACCAGGCGCCTTCCTCAAGTCGGCTGTCGATGTAGCGTGCCACCTTTTCGCTCTGTGACTGCGGGCGGTGGCTGCCGCTGATAATTCCTGTCTTCATGCTGAGATCTCCTTGTGCATTGTCAGTGTGTTACGTGTCATGCAGCACAGTGGGGTCTGATTGACGCTGTCTCACCAGCACCCATCCGGCCACAGCCGCGGCGCCTGCCGTGATTGCCAGCATGCTCACCATAAGCGGCTCGGGCGAGTCAGCCAGTAAATGCCCCACCCCTCCGGTGATGAGCGCTGACAGGCTCATCTGGATGAAGCCAAGCAGCGACGATGCCGTGCCTGCGAGTGTCGGGAAGGGTTTTAGCGCAATTGCCATGGCATGTGGCATCACCAGCCCCAGGGCCAGCGCGAAGAAGGTCATTGGCAGCACCAGCGCGAAGACGCTCGACGGTTGCCACTGATGCGCGCCAAGCATGACCAGTGTGCTGGTCAGTGCGACTGCGGTGCCGAGAAACATGACTTGCTCGGAGGTCAGGCGATTCGCGAGGTTGGCGCTCAAGGCACTGCCCGCCATGTAGCCCGCCACTGACGTGAGGAAAATCAGGCCGAAGTACGCCGTGGGGACGCCGAGCATGGTGATGAAGACGAATCCCGAGGAAGCCAGGTAGACCATCAGCCCGGCATACATGAGTGCGCCTGCCGTGCAGACCGCGAGAAATGACGGATGCCGTAGCAGTGTCAGGTAGTTCGTGGCGATATGCCGCGGTCGCAGGCTCTGGCGTAGCGGCAGCGTCTCCGGGAGAAAGCGCCAGGTCAGTATGCCGATGGCGGCGCCGTAGACGGCCAGAAAAATGAAAATGCTGGGCCAGGGAACGTAGCGCAGCATGATGCCACCGAGTCCCGGTGCAACCGCGGGGGCCAGCGCCATGAACATGGCGATCAGCGACAGCGCACGTGCCGCGCGGGTTGGTCCGAAGACGTCGCGGGTTATCGTGCGCGCAAGCGTAGGCCCTACGCAGGCACCTATGCCCTGTACGAAACGGAACGTGCTGAGCTGCGACACCTCGGTCGAGAGTGCGCAGCCGATGGATGCGAGAATAAACAACAGGGTTCCCGCGAGAAGCACCGGACGTCGCCCGAAACGGTCTGCCAGCGGCCCGCAGGCAAGGTGAAACAGGGCGAATCCCCAGAGATAGGCGCTGACGGTCAGGTGCATGCTGGCGATATCGGTGGCAAAGGCACGCTGCATCGACGGCATGGCGGGCAGGTACATGTCGATACTCAGCGGCCCGAGGGCAACCAGAGCGGCGAGAAACACCAGCATTCTGGTGGAATCGTTGGGATATGGCGAGGCGGACATGGCGGCGTCATGGTACACCACTGTTGGTGCCAGCGTGTGTTTCCCGCGAGCCTTGCGTAAAGTGACCGCATCTTTTTTCAGAGGAGTAGCCCGCATGGCGCGATGGTTGTTGATTCTCGGATGCCTGCTCGTCGTTTCCGGAATCGCGCTGCAGTGGATCGGTGACGAGGCGCTGGAGGCCCCGCCTGCGCTGGAACCCGTCACCTCGACGGTCCGCATCACCACGGCCGGTCCCGTGGTGGGCGGTGTGGCAGTCAATGGCGCCTACGTCTGGCTGGGCATACCTTATGCTGCCGCGCCCGTCGGCGAGCGTCGCTGGCGCGCGCCCCACCTCCCGGCGCCGTGGTCCGAGCCCCGGGTCTCGGTCACGCACGGCGACGTATGCCCGCAGTTACCCAGTCTGTTGTCAGGTATGAACGCAGGCGGCCGTGCCAGTATCGGCAACGAGGATTGCCTGACGCTGGATGTCTATGCGCCGCCACGTCCGCTCGACGAACCGCTGCTTCCGGTCATGTTCTGGATTCACGGTGGCGGCAACAGCATCGGCAGCGGCAGCAGCTACGACGCCTCCCGCCTGGCGCTGGAGCAGAACGTGGTTGTCGTCAGCATCAACTACCGGCTGGGCTTTCTCGGATGGCTGGGGCATGAAGCACTGCGCGCTGGTGCGGAAAACCCGGCCGAGGCATCCGGCAACTTTGCGCTGCTCGACATGATACGCGCCCTGCACTGGACGCAGAACAATATCGCCAGCTTTGCCGGCGATCCAGACCGCGTCACCCTGTTCGGTGAGTCAGCGGGTGGACGCAACGTCATGGGCCTGCTGGCTTCCCCGCCAGCCGGTGGGCTGTTCCACCGCGCCATCGTCCAGAGCGGATCGATGGCCACCTTTACCGGGGCTCGGGCGGAGCACTATCGGGATGCACCCGAACCCGGCGCGGCATTCAGTTCAGCGGAATTACTGCTCGACTGGCTGCAGGCGGAGGGTCGCGCGCCGGATCGTGATGCCGCACGCCGCCTGGTCGACAACCTGTCGAGCGATGCGCTGGCTACTTTCATGCGCGCTTTGCCAGTAGAAACTATTCTTGCGCCGGCCGCAGGGGCCGGCGGCATGTACCGCGCGCCACAGCTACTGCGCGACGGACACGTGCTGCCGCACCGGCCATTGCTGGATCAGCTGGCGCGGGAAGACGGCTGGAACCGCGTTCCGCTGCTGCTGGGCAGTAACCGTGACGAGATGAAGCTGTTTCTTGCCCTCAACCCCGATAACGTCAAGCGCTGGTTCGGTGTTCTACCGCGTGTCCGGGATCCCCGGCGCTATGAACTGCTGGCGCGCTATCACAGTGACCGCTGGAAGGCGTTTGCTGTCGATGAGGTGGCCGCCAGCGTGCAGGCGGCGCCGGATGCGCCGCCGGTATACCTGTACCGCTTCGACTGGGATGACAGTCGGGATGACCTGTGGGTAGATCTGCCGATGCTGCTGGGCGCCGCCCATGGGCTCGAACTCGACTTCCTGTTTCGCCCGGTATTCAGCAGACTCCTGCCGGGGCTTGAGACCGATGGCAACGCCGCTGGGCGCGAGGCGCTGGGCAAGGCCATGCGCAGCTACTGGGGCGCCTTTGCCCATGCCGGTGATCCCGGGCGTGGCAATGCCGGACGTTATCCCCTATGGCCCGCTCACAGCGCAGAGGCGCCAGCGCTGATGCTGCTGGACAGCCCGGATGACGGCGGTGTCGGTATTGCCCAGCAAACCCTATCGGCAGAGAGTATCCGACGGCGACTGACCGCTGACCCGGCGCTGGAGCCGGGTCGCTTTCGCTGTGCGCTCTACGTGGATCTGTTCCTCGACAATAGCGGCAACGCCGACTTTTTCTCGCGGCGCGACTACCGTGACCTGGGTTGCGAGGGCTTCCTGCCCTGGGCCCTGCTCGGGGGCAGCATCTGATCGGCTTCGCAGCCTGTCATGAGGGCCTCAGCTCTCGGTCAGATGGGACAGCGGCAGGTCGGTGCGCTGGATGACCCGCCGCAGCTCAAAGCTGGAGTGCACCCCGGTGACCCCGGGAATACGGGTCAGTCTGCCGAGCAGAAAGCGCTCGTAATGCTGCATGTCCACCAGCACGGCCTTGAGCAGGTAATCTGCCGACTGACCGGTGACCACCGAGCATTCGATCACCTCCGGGTAGCTGGCGATCTCCTCCTCAAAGGCGGCGAAGCGGTCCGGTGTGTGACGGTCCATGCTGATACCGATATAGGCGGTCAGCTTCAGCCCCAGTGCCTCCTGGTCCAGCAGCGCGACGTGGTCGCGAATGATGCCGCTTTCCTCCAGCCGTTTCAGACGGCGTGCGCAGGGCGTGGGTGACAGGCCCACGGCATCGGCGAGATCCAGATTACTGATGCGCCCATTGCGCTGCAGCGCCTGCAGTATTCGACGATCGATGCGATCCAGTTTCGGCATGCCCGGTGTCCAGTGATTTAAGCGTTCTCGGATAGAAAGGATTTTTGTCTTATCGTGAAGATAACAACCACAAAATTACAGTATTTTATTTAAAAACTCTAATTAACCACCGAATAAGGGGTGACTTTGCAGTCTTTAACCAGGGCTGGCGCGTTATACTGGTAGCCTGGTGATTGGCACAGGCAGGAAGTCGACATGGGCAACTTTGATCATCGCAGATATGCGGCGTTCCCGACCCTCAGCCTTCCGGACCGGCAGTGGCCGGATCGTCGCCTGCAACATGCGCCACGCTGGTGCAGCGTCGACCTTCGCGATGGCAACCAGGCGCTGATCGAGCCCATGACCGCGCAGCAGAAGTCCCTGCTGTGGGATCAGCTGGTGAAGATCGGTTTCCGGGAGATCGAGGTCGGCTTCCCTTCTGCCTCAAGCCACGACTACAATTTTGTGCGCGATCTGATCGAGAATGATCGTATCCCCGAGGATGTCACCATTCAGGTACTTACACCGGCCCGGGAAGACCTGATCGAGAAGACCTTTGCCGCGCTTGAAGGCGTTCATCGCGCTATCGTGCATGTCTACAACTCCACGTCGACGGTGCAGCGCGAACGGGTGTTCGCCATGGAGCGCGGCGGTATCGTCGACATCGCCCGCGGCGGTGCCCGGCTGGTGCGCGACTGTGCCGCACGCTACCCGGATACCGAGTGGCTGTTCGAATATTCCCCGGAGAGCTTTACCGGCACCGAGCTCGATTTTGCCGTGGAGGTTTGCGATGCGGTGATGGACATCTGGGAACCGACGCCTGAGAGACCAGCCATCGTCAATCTCCCGGCGACGGTCGAGATGAGCACGCCCAACGTCTACGCCGATCAGATCGAGTGGTTCTGCCGCCATGTACGCCGTCGCGAGGGCCTCATTGTATCGCTGCATACGCACAACGACCGCGGCTGTGCGGTGGCCGCCGCGGAGCTCGGCATGCTCGCCGGCGCCGATCGGGTGGAGGGCACCCTGATGGGCAACGGGGAGCGCACCGGCAATATGGATATCGTGACCATGGCCATGAATCTGTACAGTCAGGGCATTGACCCCGAGCTGCAGCTGGGCCACATGGACGAGATCATCCAGACAGTGCGCGACTGTACCCGGCTGCCGGTGCACCCGCGCCATCCCTATGCCGGCGAGCTGGTGTTCACGGCGTTCTCTGGCAGTCACCAGGACGCGATCAAGAAGTGCCTGGCACGGCGCGACGATGCCGAGCCCTGGCAGGTGGCCTATCTGCCTATCGACCCTGCGGACATCGGCCGTTCGTATCAGGAAGTGATCCGTATCAACAGTCAGTCCGGCAAGGGTGGCATCGCTTACGTACTGCAGCGTGACCATGGCTACCACCTGCCACGCTGGCTGCAGATCGATTTCAGCACCGCGGTGCAGGCCCACGCCGAGGCCGGCGAGGGCGAAGTCGACTCGGAGGCCATACTCGCCCTGTTTCGCGATACCTACCTGAATGTGTCTGAAGGCTGGGCGCTGGGGGACTACCAGATCAGCCGCGCTGACGCCGTCGACCAGCTGCAGGTGATTCTTGCCCGTGGCGGCCAGCGTCATTCCCTCACCGGGAGCGGCAACGGCGTGGTCGCCGCGTTTGTGGATGCGATGCAGCGCTTTACCGGCAGGCAGCTGGTGCTTGTGGAATACAGCGAGCACGCACTGAGTCAGAGTGCCGACGCCGAAGCGGTCTGCTACATACAGCTCAATATTGATGGCGCGCGCTACTGTGGTGCCGGCGTCAGTCACGATATAGTACAGGCATCGTTGAACGGCATTCTCTGCGCCATCAATCGCGCGGTCGGTCGGGACGCTATCGCGGCGGCCTGAGGCTACCGCCGGAGCGAGGCAGGCCGTTGTCAGAAAATCGGAGCCTGAACCATGCAAAGCGGTATTTTTCATCTTGCCCTGCCGGTGGACGATCTCGACGCCGCAGCCATTTTCTACGGCGACGTGCTCGGCTGTCGGCGCGGTCGTTCGTCTTCGCACTGGATAGACTACGATTTCGGCAGTCACCAGCTGGTGGTACACAAGGTAGAGAAGGGCGACATGCCCGTGGTCGCGACCAACCCGGTGGACGATGAGCAGGTACCCGCGTCGCACTTCGGCCTGGTGCTGCCCTGGGATGACTTCGACGCGCTGCTGTCGCGCCTGCAGTCCAACCGCATCGATTACGCTATAGACCCGCACACGCGCTTTGCCGGCCGTCGTGGCGAGCAACGCACGTGCTTTGTTCGCGACCCGGCGGGCAATTACCTCGAATTCAAGTGTTTCCGTCATCCGGAGATGCTGTTCGCCACCGACGGGCTGGATTACCCCTGACGTCCGCCTCCCGGTTGGTGCGCCCATGCCGCGCGGTCACTGCCTGTCTGCTGCTGGCGCTGGTCGCCGCCTGCAGCAGCACGCAGTTCTTTTATAATCGACTGGATTTCCTTATTCCGTGGTACCTGTCGGGCTACGTGGACTTAGAACGCGAGCAGCGCCAGCTTCTCCAGGACCAGGTGGATGCCTTTCTCGGCTGGCACCGGCGCTCGGAGCTATCGCGCTATGCCTCGTTGCTGGCGCGCGCCGAGGTCGCGCTCGACAGTCGGGTGACGCCGGCGACCGTAGAGGGCCTGGCGCTGTCGGCAGAAAAGGAGTGGCTGCGCCTGCGCGACCGCGCGCTGGATGAGCTGATGGTTGTGGGTGAGGCGCTGGATGACGCACAGATAGCGACTTTCGTCGGCAACCTGCGCGAGCGCCAGCGCGAGTATGAAGAAAAATATCTCGATCGCGACGAGGACGACTACCGGGAAGAGGCCTGTGACAGCCTCACCGATAACCTGGAAGATTACCTGGGCCGCCTTGGTCGAGGCAGGCAGCGTAAGATCTGCGCCACGCTTAAAGACCTGCGTCGCGCGGACGTCGCCTGGCTCTCGGAACGCCAGCGCTGGATTGACTGGCTGCAGGAGGTGCTGAAGCGCCGCCCGGGCTGGCAGTCTGAGCTTCGCCAGCGCGTCACTGACTGGGAAGGCAGCGTGTCCCCGGATTACCTCAGCATCTACGCGCACAACGCGTCGCTGATCTACCGCGCGGTGGCCGCGGCAGTGGAAGCGCGAAGCGAGCGACAGGACCGGTATCTGAGACGCAAGCTGTCGGGCCTGCGCGAGGATTTCACGCAGCTGTCAGCGCCCTGAAGGGCTGCGCAGGCGCTTGAAGAACACCTTGGAATTGCGCTGCAGGTTGTACAGGTCGCGGCGCTGCTGCGGCAGTGCATCCCGGGAGGCTTCCTCAAAGCCCTGCTCGATGAACCAGTGGGCGGTCTGGGTAGTCAGGACGAACACCCGGTTCAGCCCCAGGCTTCTCGCTTCCTGCTCAAGCTCCCCCAGGAGTCGCCGACCGCGGCTCTCGCCGCGGTAGTCGGGGTGCGAGACGATGCAGGCGATCTCGCCGCAGTCATCCGGGGGACAGGGATACAGCGCTGCGCAGGCGATGATGCGGCCGTCGCGCTCAAGCAGACGAAAGCGCCCGATCTCGGCCTCCAGCATCTCGCGTGAGCGCTTCAGCAGTACGCCCTCCTCCTCCAGCGGCTGTATCAGCTCCAGTATGCCGCCGACATCGTCGATACTCGCACGCCGCGACTGCTCCCAGGGGCGCCGCGTGATCAGTGTGCCACTGCCGTCGTGGGTGAAGAGCTCCCGCAGCAGGGCGCCGTCTTCCCGGTAGCTGATGATGTGGCAGCGCGGCACGCCCTGGCGGCAGGCGCGTCCGGCGGTATCCACCAGTGCTTTCTGCGCTGTGTCGGCCACTGCCAGCTGCGGGATTTCCTCCACTGCGCACTGTCGTACCAGTCTGCCGTCTCCATCATGAACGCCGGCGCTGGCGCCGAACATGATGAGCTTCTCTGCGCCGATGGCGACCGCCGTGTGGACCGCGATGTCGTCCAGTGACAGGTTGAAGACCTCCCCGGTGGGTGAGTAGCCCAGGGGTGAGAGCAATACCAGGGAGCCGGCGTTGAGCTGCTGGCGGATGCCATCGCTGTCGATGCTGCGCACGCGGCCGGTCAGGTGATGGTCGACGCCGTCGAGTACGCCGATCGGGCGACCGGTGACGAAATTACCGGAGCAGATGCGAAGATCCGCGCCCTGCATGGGCGAGTTTGGCAGCCCCATGGACAGCAGCGCCTCTATGTCCACGCGCAGTGCGCCGGCCGCGTCGCGAACGCAGGCCATCGCCTCGCTGTCGCAGATGCGCATGCCGCGATGGAATTCGCAGTGGATGCCGGCGCGCTCCAGTCGGGTCTCGATCTGCGGCCGGCTGCCGTGAACCAGCACCAGATGCACACCGAGGCTGCTGAGCAGGGCGATATCGTGAATTAGGCCGGCCAGCGCCCCCTCGTTGGCCACTTCGCCGCCGATCATGAGGACGAAGCGCTTGCCGCGGTGGGCGTTGATGTAGGGGGCAGTGTTGCGGAACCAGTTGAAGTCGCCGCTGCCGTGCTCGGTCACGTGTCAGTCCTGTTCGGTGTCGGTCGCCAAGGTTACCCAAAAGCGGCGCGAATTTCTTCCATGCCCGCGCGCTCCTGCAGGGCTGGAGGACCAGGGCCTGTGATAGCATGCGGACTGTTTCATGCGACCCGTGCAGGATAAGCCAATGACCGCACCGGATGCCTCACTACAGCGCGAGCGCAAGCTCAGCCTGCCAGAACTGGTCGTTCTGCTGCGCCGCGACGGCTGTCTGTCCGAGGCGGATGCAAGCCGCCTGAGCGGTGTCACTATCGGTTCGGTTCACCCGCTGGTTTTTCTCGCCGAGCAGCGGCTGGCCGATGCCTCGCGACCGGGAACGGCGCTGACCATGGACCGACTGCTTTCCTGGCTGGGTAATCGGGTCGGCCAGGCGGTTTACGAGATCGACCCGCTGCGTATCAACGTCGGCGCTGTCGCCGACGTCATGTCCCGCGCCTTCGCCGAACGCCATCGCATCCTCGCTGTTGAGGCCAACCGTGATAGCGTGGTGGTGGCCAGCGCCGAGCCCTTTCTTTATAGCTGGCAGGCCAACCTGGAGCACGTGGCCCGGCGCCCGGTAAAGCGGGTCCTTGCCGATCCGCGGGATATTGTGCGCTTTACCGCTGAGTTCTACACCATGGCGCGTTCCGTACGCGGTGCCGGTGCCGGCAACACGGGCCGCAGTCAGCCGCCGGCGGTCAACAATCTCGAGCAGCTGCTCGACATGGGCTCGCGTCAGGAGCTCGACGCCAACGATCAGCACGTGGTCAGTATCGTCGACTGGCTGTTGCAGTACGCTTTTGAGCAGCGGGCCAGCGACATTCACGTTGAGCCCCGCCGTGAGGTTGGAAAGGTGCGTTTCCGCATCGATGGCGTCCTGCACCCTGTCTACGAGCTGCCGCAGGCCGTGTGTGCGGCCATGACCAGCCGCATCAAGATTCTCGGCCGCATGGACGTGGCCGAAAAGCGCCGCCCTCAGGACGGTCGCCTGAAAACCCGCACTCCGGCCGGCGGTGAGGTCGAACTGCGCCTGTCGACCCTGCCCACCGCCTTCGGCGAAAAGCTGGTGATGCGCATTTTCGATCCTGAAGTTCTTCACAAGGGCTTTGCCGAGCTCGGGCTCGAGGCAGACGATCTCGCGCGCTGGAACAGCATGACCGGCGCCGGCAATGGCATCGCCCTGGTGACCGGGCCCACCGGCTCCGGCAAGACCACCACCCTGTATTCCACCCTGCGCCAGCTCGCGACCGACGAGGTAAACGTCTGCACGATCGAGGATCCGATCGAAATGGTGGAGGACCGCTTCAACCAGATGCAGGTCAACCACGGCATCGAGCTGGATTTCTCCACCGGCGTGCGCACGCTGTTGCGCCAGGATCCGGACATCATCATGGTCGGCGAGATCCGCGATCTGGAAACCGCCAACATGGCGGTGCAGGCGGCGCTTACCGGACACCTGGTCCTGTCCACCCTGCATACGAATGACTCGCCCTCGTCGCTGTCACGTCTGCTTGAGCTCGGCGTGCCTGCCTACCTGATTCGCGCAACGGTACGCGGTGTCATGTCCCAGCGTCTGGTGCGTATCCTGTGCAAACACTGCAAGGTGCCTGAGGCGACAGACCCCCAGGCCTGGACGGCGCTGGTGGGTAACGTCAGGCCTGTCCCCGAGCAGGTTTTCGCGCCGGTGGGCTGCCGTGCCTGTCGCCAGACCGGATTCATCGGGCGCCGTGGAATTTACGAAGTATTGCTCAACAGTCCCGCGGTGGAAGACACCATTGTGAGCCGTATCGATACCGCCGCGGTGCGTCGCGCCGCCGCGGCCGAGGGAATGCGGTCCCTGCGCGAGTCGGGCGCGCAGCGCGTGCTGCGGGGTGAAACCACCATAGAAGAGGTCCTGCGCGTCGCGCCGGTGGGTAAGCGCTGAGCGATCCGCCGTCGCGTCGGACCGGGAATAAAGGGGTTGCATAGGGTGAGCGAACAGGTGCAGACATTGCCCCCGGGCCTGGCTGAGGTAGCCGGGACGGCCTGGTCCGCGGTGCTGGAAAATGCGCAGAGTCACGAGCGGGCGCCCCTCGAGGCACTGGCTGCGGATGCCCGACGCGGACCACAGCTCGCCCGTATGCTCGCCTGCAGCCAGTATGTTGTCGCCTTGCTGCGGCGTCGCCCGGGTCTGCTGCTGAGAGCGGTCGACAGTGGCGACCTGGATGCCTCGCTGCCGGAGGGATCCTGGCTGCAGCGCCTCGAGGCTGACCTAACAGAACCTGCCGCCGATCTTGCGGTGACCCTGCGCCAATTCCGCCAGTATCACATGCTGCGTATTCTCTGGCGTGACTTCAACCGCCTCGCCGATACCCTGGAGACCGTACGCGACACCTCCCTGCTCGCCGAGGCCTGCGTGCATCACGCCCTCACGGTGTGCGAAGCGCAGCTGGTAGAGCGCTTTGGCCGACCGATCGGCCGGCGTTCCGGTGAGCGGCAGGCGCTTATCGTGATCGCCATGGGCAAGCTGGGCGCGCGCGAACTCAATGTATCGTCGGATATCGACCTGATATTTGCGTTTCGCGAGGCGGGGCAGACGGACGGTGAGCGCAAGCCCCTGAGTAACGAAGAGTTTTTCACCCGGCTGGGGCGTGCGGTGATCAACGCCCTGGACACGGTGACCGCTGATGGCTTTGTGTTCCGGGTGGATATGCGCCTGCGTCCCTACGGGGAGAGCGGTGCCCTGGTCCACAATTTTGCTGCGCTGGAGGAGTACTACCAGGACCAGGGTCGCGACTGGGAGCGCTATGCGCTGGTCAAGGCGCGGCCGATCACCGGCAGTGCAGCCGATAGCGCCGGGCTCATGCGCATGCTGCGCCCCTTCGTGTTCCGGCGCTATGTCGACTTTGGCGTGATCGACAGTCTGCGCGGGATGAAGCGCATGCTTGTGGCGGAGGTGGCGCGCCGGGGACTCGATGACAACGTCAAGCTCGGCTCCGGAGGTATCCGCGAGATCGAATTCATTGCCCAGTGCCTGCAGCTGATACGCGGCGGTCGGGACCGGGCGCTGCAGCAGCGAGAGCTGCTGAATGTGCTGCCAAGCTGCGCCGAACTGGGCTGCCTGCCCGCCGATGTCGTCGAGGAGCTGCGGCAGGCCTACTGTTTTCTGCGTGATACCGAGCACGCGATACAGGGTTACGCCGATCGACAGACCCAGGAGCTTCCGGCTGATGCGCTGGGGCGTGCGGCGCTGGCCGAGGTCATGGGTTTCACGAATTGGGATGACTTCAATGTCACTTTGGCGGGCCACCGGCAGCGAGTGGCCGCTCACTTCAACGATCTCATTGCCGCGCCGGAAGACGCCGAACCCGAACCGGCGCTGGCGCCGTGGAATGCGCTCGACGCCAGTGTCCTGAGCAAGCTGGGCTACGCCGAGGCCGAGGATGCCCTGGACCGACTGTCGGACCTGCGGGATGTCACACGCCTGCGGGGTCTGCAGCGGGAAAGCCGGGAGCGCCTGGAGCAGTTCATGCCGCTGCTGCTTGAGGCCTGTGCCGGCGTCGGCCAGCCCGACCTGGCGCTGCAGCGTATTCTCCCATTGGTGCGTGCCGTGCTTCGGCGCAGCGCCTACCTCATGCTGTTGATGGAGAATCCTCCGGCACTGGCTGAGCTGGTCGCCCTGTGTGAGGCGAGTCCCTGGGTTGCCGAATTGCTGGCGGCACAGCCCGTTCTGCTCGATGAGCTGCTCGACCGCTCCAGCCTCTACTCTGCGCCGGATCGCGAGCGCCTCCAGGAAGAGCTGCGACGCCAGGTTGATCGCCTGCCGCTCACGGATCTGGAGGCGCAGATGGATGCACTGCGCTACTTCAAGGCGGCCCACGTGCTGCGGGTTGCCGCCAGCGAGCGTCTCGGCCGGCTACCCCTGATGAAAGTCAGCGACAAGCTCACCTTTATCGCCGAAGTGGTGCTCGAGCAGGTGCTGCGCGTGGCCTGGGCGCAACTGGTAGCCCGCTACGGTGAGCCGGCCCGCGACGGCGAGGATACTGGCTTTGTTATCTACAGCTACGGCAAGCTGGGTGGCATTGAGCTCAGCTACGCCTCGGACCTCGATCTGGTCTTTATCTACGACGCCGCGGCCAGCGGCGTGACCAGCGGTGAGCGCAGCATCGACAACAGCGTGTTCTACACTCGGCTCGGGCAGAAGGTAATACATATCCTCGAGACCCGGATGCCGCTGGGCAAGCTGTACGAGATAGATATGCGCCTGCGACCCTCGGGGGCATCCGGTCTGCTGGTGTCCACGCTGAAGGCCTTTGCTGCCTACCAGCGGGACACGGCGTGGACCTGGGAGCACCAGGCTCTGGTGCGGGCCCGGTCGGTTGCGGGGGATCGCCGTGTCGCCGAGGCGCTGGACGCAGTTCGATGCGAGATTCTCTGCCAGCCCCGGGATGCGGCGATGCTGGCCGGTGAGGTTGTCGCCATGCGAGAAAAAATGCGCGGACACCTGCTGCCGACGTCTCTCGCCGACGACCGGTTCGACCTTAAACAGTCACCCGGCGGTATCGTTGATATCGAATTTATGGTGCAATACGCCGTGCTCGCGTGGTCGCATCAGGTGCCGGGTCTTACCCGCTGGTCAGACAACATCCGGATTCTAGAGAGCCTCGGTGAGCAGGGCCTGTTCTCGCAGGCCGTCTGCGACGCGCTGATCAGGGCCTATATTGCGTTTCGCTCTGCGTCTC
This sequence comes from uncultured Alteromonadaceae bacterium, assembly GCA_964613795.1. GTDB lineage: Bacteria > Pseudomonadota > Gammaproteobacteria > Pseudomonadales > Halieaceae > Chromatocurvus. The sequence goes on from CAZTJR010000009.1 coordinate 49,545, forward strand.
ATCAGCTTGCGCTGCAGCAGGCGAAGGGAATCGTAGCGGCAGCGGATTACCGGCAGCACATCGATACCGTTCAGACCCAGTGGCAGACGATTTTTGCCGGTGTAAGCGCGTTATCATCCAGCGACAAGAACAAGTAGGAGTGCGGGCATGAGTTTCGCGGATCGCGACGGAACAATCTGGCTGGACGGGGAGATGGTCCCCTGGCGAGAGGCGAAAGTGCATGTGCTCACGCACACGCTGCACTACGGACTCGGTGTGTTCGAGGGCGTTCGCGCTTACGCCACAGCGGACCGGGGTGCCTGCATATTCCGCCTGCGCGAGCATACCGATCGCCTGTTCAACTCGGCAAAAATCCTGCGCATGCCCATGCCGTTTGACAAGACAACGCTGCTCGAGGCACAGCGCGCGGTGGTGCGGGAGAATAATCTTGATGAAGCGTATCTGCGCCCCATGGCCTTTTATGGCTCGGAAGGCATGGGCTTGCGCGCTGACGGCCTGAAAACCCATGTCATGGTCGCGGCCTGGGAGTGGCCCTCGTACATGGACCCGGAGGCCCGTGACCACGGCATCAAAGTACGCACCTCTTCCTACACACGGCACCACGTCAACATTACCATGTGCAAGGCAAAGGCCAACGGCAATTACATCAACTCCATGCTGGCCCTGCGCGAGGCTCTGGATTCCGGTGCCGAGGAGGCGCTGCTGCTCGACAACGAAGGCTACGTCGCCGAGGGCAGCGGGGAGAACGTCTTTGTGGTGCGCAAGGGGCGGATTTTCACGCCGGACCTGACCTCCTGCCTGGATGGCATCACCCGTGACACGATCTTCACGCTGGCCGCAGAGCTGGGGTATACCATCGAGGAACGACGCATCACCCGCGACGAGCTGTATATCGCGGATGAGGCGTTCTTCACTGGCACGGCGGCAGAGGTCGTTCCTATCCGTGAGCTCGATGGCCGGGTAGTGGGCAGTGGCTCGCGGGGACCGCTGACGGAAAAGCTGCAGTCGATGTATTTTGACGCCGTGCGAGGCAACCGGCGGCAGAACAGCGAATGGCTGACGCCGGTCAAGTGATGGCTGGCGATTCCCCGGTCACGGGCGGCGAAATCCCGTCGGCAGATGACATAGCGACGACGCTGGTGGAAAACCGGCTGCAGGACGGTATTTTCTATCGCCACTGGTCGCCGCCGTCACCCGTGGCCGTTATTCTGCTGGCCCACGGAGCCGGCGAGCACAGTGGTCGTTACCGGGACTTTGCCGACTATTTCTGCGCGCGCAACATCGCCGTTGTGGCGCCGGATCACCGCGGTCACGGCGAGTCGCCGGGCCCGAGAGCGCACATCCGACGCTTCAGCGAGTTTTTTGCACCGCTGGACGTTCTCTTCGAGCAGATTCGGCGACAGTATCCGGCGCTGCCGGTATTTCTGATCGGTCACAGCATGGGCGGGTTGATTGCGGCCCGTTATCTGCTCTCGCGCCAGGCCAATTTCGCCGGTGCGGTGCTGTCCGCGCCGGCGCTGGAGGTGCCTGATGCGCCTTCGCGGATCGCGATCTGGGTGAATCAGGTCATATCTCTCGTCTGGCCGACTCTCGGCGTGATGCAGCTGGATGCGTCCGGCGTCAGCCGCGACACGCAGGTAGTTGCGGATTATCGTGCCGACCCGCTGGTGCACAGCGGCAAGTTCAGTGCGCGTCTGGTGACCGAGCTGTTCGGCGCCATGCAGGATGTCGTGCGCGGACGGGCCACCATCCGCCTGCCGCTGCTGGTCATGCATGGCGATGCCGACGTCATGACCGCCGTGGATGGTTCGCGGCATTTTGCCCACGGTGTGGGCAGCAGCGATGTCACCCTGACAATCTACCCGGGTCTCTATCACGAGATATTCAATGAGCCGGAGCGTCTGACCGTCCTCGATGACCTGTACGCCTGGCTGCGCGCGCACGGCGTCGACGGCTGAGATGCTGCGTGTTCTCGTTACCGGAGCCCATGGCCAGCTCGGTCGCGAACTGACTTTCAGCGTGCCGCAGGGCGTCGAGTGTGTCGCCTTCGAGCGCGACGCACTGGATATCACTGATGCCGCGAGCATTGCCGATGCGCTGTCGCAGGTACGCCCAAACGCGCTGATCAATGCGGCTGCCTACACAGCGGTCGATCGCGCGGAAACGGATCACGAAGCTGCCCATGCAGTCAACGATGTCGCCGTGGGCCTGTTGGCTGCCGCTTGCCGCGAGCGCGATATCCGGATGCTGCATGTGTCCACGGATTTTGTGTTTGACGGTAGCTCAGGGCGCCCCTATCGTCCCGCAGACGCGACCGGCCCCCTCGGCGTCTACGGCGCCAGCAAGCTGGCCGGCGAGTCACGCCTGCGTAGCGATGATAGTGCCGGGCTGGTGCTTCGCACCGGCTGGGTGTACTCCCGCCACGGCGGCAATTTCGTGCTGACCATGCTTCGCCTGATGGCTGAAAAAAGCGAGCTGGGCGTGGTGTCAGACCAGGTGGGGACGCCGACCTGGGCGCGCGGCCTGGCCCTGACGCTGTGGGCTTTTGCGGAAAATCCGGCTCTCTCGGGCACCTACCACTGGAGCGATGCCGGCGTCTGCAGCTGGTACGATTTTGCCGTTGCCATCGCAGAAGAGGCCTGTGCGCTGGGACTGCTGCAGCGGGCGCCGGACATACGGCCCATCGCGACGACGGATTATCCGACCGCGGCACGTCGCCCGGCCTGCAGCGTTCTGGACAAGCGCGACACCTGGCGCGATCTGTCGCTGCAGCCAGTGCACTGGCGCGTGCAGCTGCGCATGATGCTGCAGGATCTCAAGAACCGTAAGGACAGTCCCCATGACCACTGCTAGAACACTGATGGTTACGGGGGGGGCCGGCTTCATCGGCGCGAACTTTGCCCACTACTGGATGACGACCCACCCGCAGGACACGCTCATCGTCTATGATGCCCTGACCTATGCGGGTAATCGTGCGAGCCTGGCTGCGCTGGAGTCGGCTCATAACTTTCATTTCCTTCACGCGGATATCTGCGATCGGGAGCGGGTTGTGGGTTGCCTGAAAACCCACGCGGTGGACACGATCGTGCACTTCGCGGCGGAGAGCCACGTCGATCGCTCGATTAGCGGTCCGGACGATTTCATCCGCACCAATATTCTTGGAACCCATACGCTGCTGGAAGCGGCAAGACAGGTCTGGCTGACGGGCGATGGCAGGCCACACCGTTTTCACCACGTATCTACTGATGAGGTCTATGGCTCTCTTGCGGCGGGCGATTCTGCCTTCCGGGAGAGCCATCGCTACGCACCCAATTCGCCTTATTCGGCGAGCAAGGCGGCGTCTGATCATCTGGTGCGCGCCAGCTACCACACTTACGGTCTGCAGGTGACCACCAGCAACTGTTCGAACAATTACGGTCCCTATCACTTTCCCGAGAAACTGATTCCGCTGTGCCTGACCAATATCCTGCGCGGACGCGCGCTGCCGGTCTACGGTGATGGCAGCAATATCCGTGACTGGCTGTATGTCGAGGATCACTGCCGCGGCATCGATAGCGTGCTGGACAGCGGCCGTATCGGTGAGGTGTACAACATCGGCGGCAACAACGAGTGGAACAATCTGGATATCGTGCGACTGTTGTGTGACGCGCTGGACGCGCGCTTTCGCGCGGACGCGCAGCTGGCACAGCGCTTTCCCGATGCACCCGCAGCGCGCGGCGGCACCGCCCATGATCTGATCACTTTTGTGCCCGATCGTGCCGGTCACGACTGGCGCTATGCGATAGATGCCGGCAAAGCGGCCAGTGAGCTGGATTTCTCGCCGCGGGAAACCTTCGAGAGCGGCATCGCCAGGACGATCGACTGGTACCTCGACAACGCGGCATGGTGGCAGCCACTGTTGCAGGCGTGACGCTCAGTCTGCGCCGATTGCCGTATCCCGGCCGGAAGCCGCATCCGCCGGGAAGGCCCGTGACGGTTGCCACTCCTTTAACCAGTTGACCAGGTCTTCCAGCGGCATTGGCCTGGCAAAGGCGTAGCCCTGGGCGACCTCACAGCCGAGCGCGCGCAGCAGGCGGCAGTGCTCCTCGGTTTCGGCGCCTTCCGCGACGATCTTGATGTCCAGCGCCCTCGCCAGTGACACGATGGCGCGCAGAATGGCAATGTCCGCACTTTCGCTGGTCATGTTGCGCACGAAGGTCTGGTCTATCTTCAGTGTATCGATGGGCAGTGCCTGCAGGTAGACCAGCGACGAGTAACCGGAGCCGAAGTCGTCCAGCGCAAAATGTACGCCGAACTCGGCGCAGGCGCTGATGACCTCGGCGACATCGCGGGTATTCTCCAGCGCACTGGTTTCGAGTATCTCCAGCTCCAGCTGGCGTCCCTCCAGTGTCGGGTGCGCCAGGAGGCGGTGGCGAATGCTGTCGGCAAAGCCTTCCACCAGCAGCTGCGGCGGTGAAATGTTGACGCTGACCGTGAGCTCGTTGCCCGACTCTGCAAGCAGGCTTAGGTCGTTCAGGGCCTGGTTTATGACCCAGTCGCCAAGCTCAATGAGTACGCTGTGGTTTTCCAGGGGTATCAGGAAGCGGTTGGGCGGCAAAAACCCGCGGTCGGGATGCTGCCAGCGTATGAGGGCCTCGGCACCCTGGATCTTCCCGCTGTTGAGGTCGACCTTGGGTTGGTAATGAAGCCGGAATTCGTTGGCGGCGATCCCCCGGCGCACATCATTTACCAGCTGGTGCTTGTCTTCCAGCAAACGATTACTGGCCTGGTCAAACAGGCGGAAGCAATTGCGGCCCTCGGTCTTGGCCTGGTACATGGCGTGGTCTGCCTGACGCAACAGCTGCTCGGCATCCAGCTCGCTTTCATCCATGGGATAGAAACTGATACCAATGCTCGCCGTGGGGCTGAGCACTTGGCCACCGATAGTGACTGGCTCTGTCGACAGCGCCAGCAGACGTTCAACAATGGGCAGGCAGTCGGTTTCCCGCTGCAGATCACTGAGAATGGCAACAAATTCGTCACCGCCGATTCTCGCCAGCGTGTCTCCCTCCCGCAGCGCGACCTGCATACGCGCCGCAAGCATTTTCAGCAGCTTGTCGCCCACGTCGTGGCCGTGGCTATCGTTGACCTCCTTGAAGTTGTCGAGATCGATATAGGCAACGGCCACCAGCCGACCGCGCCGCTGACACTGCTGCATTGCCAGCTTCAGCGACTCCACGCCCAGTGCGCGGTTCGGAACACCGGTCAGGGCATCGTAGTAGGCCTGATGCTCCAGCTTTGCCTGCTGTTGCTTGAGGAGGCTGATGTCGGAAAATACCGCAATGTAGCGCGCCACTTCGCCGCTGGCGTCGGTGATGGCATTCACCGAGAGCATCTCGTGGAAGTGCGCGCCGTCCTTGCGCCGACTGGTGCGCTCGCCGCGCCATTTGCCGGTGCTGCGCAGCTCATCCAGCACCCGCTCATAGAAATCATGATCGTGCGCACTGGGGCGCAGCGTGGCCGGCGTCTTTCCCTTTACCTCGTCGAGGGTATAGCCGGTGATTTCGCTGAAGGCCCGGTTGACGTTGATGATGCGCCACTCGGCATCGGCAATGATGATGCCCTCGGCCGCCGTCTCAAAGACCTCCGCCGCCAGCCTCAGCTCGTTTTCCGCATTCTTCATGCTGCTGACATCGGTAAAAGAGACCACGATCCGGGAAATACGGCCCGCACTGTCCAGCAGCGGGCGGATGTTCATCAGTACCCAGGCGGTGGGACGGGTTCCCTCACGAGCCACGCCGAGCGTCAGGTTACTGACAGCGCTGCGTTGTTCCAGAACCTGCGAAACCGGATCGGACGCCGCAATTACCGGCGCGCCATCCTTGTCGCAGAATGTCCAGCCGAAGTCCCGGAGCTCGCGCCCGGTGATGTCCCTGGCGCTGACACCGAAGAACGCCGAGGCCATGGGGTTCATAAGCTGTATGCCGCCGGCACCGCCGTAGACGATGATGCCGCCGGCAAAGCTGTCGAATATCCCCTGCAGCAGCTCGGCGCTGGCGCGTGCCTCACGGTCCTTGGCCTCGAGCAGCGCTTCGGCTTCGCTGCGCCGTACCGTGCGCCAGAGCTGCGCCGACAGGAGCTCGACTGTCTTCAGGTCCTGCGCGGAGTAGGCCGTGCGTTTGTTGCCCACGCCCATGATGATGTCGCCGGACCCGGGTTCCACCGGTGACAGCAGCAGCCGGTCTAGTGTCATATCCGCACCGGGGAGCACTTGCCTGTGCCCGGTGCGCTCATAGTCGTTGAGTATAAGTGACTTAGCGCAATGGCTGCTCTCTGCCCATCCGCCGCCGGCCTGCAGCGGTTCACTCTGCAGAGAGACTGACGCGCTGGCATCGAGCGTATCGGCGTCCAGCGCATAGGCCTCGATCTGCTGACTGTCACGATTTATTGTATAAATGCCGGCGAAGCCACTGCCGGTCAGCTGGCGGATCACCCTGAGCTGAGCGCGCACGAAGTTGCGCATGTTCACCGCATCAATATCCGTGGGCATGTCGCGCAAGGCGCGCTCGCGCCGCGCGTTGAGTTTTTCCTGCTGAAAAAGCGCGCGTATGCGTCGCGTATAGACCAGGAGGACGCCCGCAGACAGGAGCGCCGCAATGGTGATGCCGATCCACAGCAGCATCGTCAGGGGTTCGTTTCTCCAGATATCGAGCCAGGATATGCCGGTTGCGCGATGGTAGGGTGGCAGACCCAGCTCGGTGAGAACGCGATGCACCGGGGCGTAATTCGGCGCGAGAGAAAAATCGCCGTCTAAATCGGTGATGCGGCGCCGGCGCACGTCCAGCAGTATCTGCAGAAGAGCATCGGTCTGGCTGGCCGTAAGGCTGGGCAGACCGACGAGTGCCCAGCCGGGGTACAGCTGTGTGGACGTTGCCACGGGATAGGCAGACAGGTTCTGCGCATTGATCACGCGCAGGGTGTCTGCGTCAAAGACCTCTTCGGCGATTAGTTGCTCCAGAATCACGGTCTCAACGAAGGCAGCATCCACCTCCCCCGCGAGCAGTGACCCGATTGCGCTGCGGTGCGAGCCGGTCTCCGTGATCTGCAGTGAACCCGGCAGCTGTGGGTCATGCAGGTGCAGCTCGTAGAGCGGTGCGGCATAGCCGCCGAAGGAGTAGCGACTGGCAATACCCACCTGCCGCCCGCGCAGGTCGGCGAGTCCGCGGATTTCCGGTGCGTCGGCACGGGCCAGTATGACGCCGCCAACGCCCCCGACCCGGCCGCCCGGAACCTTGCCCCGGAAAGCCACGAGTGGACGTGTCCGCTGATCAATGTGCTGCGCCCGGGCTGTCTGATAAGGGTTCAGCATGGCCGCGTCCAGCTGACGGTTGCGGATTGCCTGCATTAACTGATCGGGCGGAAGTGGATGCAGGCTGATCCAGTCAATCCCCATGGCCTGAAAGAATCCGCGCATAGCGGCAATCTGTGCTTCGAACGCAGAGGACGAGCGTTCCATGCTGATGCCAAGGCGAACGTGCCTCTCGGGTGCCTCCTGTGCGAGAGCACACGGAAACTGCGTCGTTACAAGGAGCAGTATGGCGAGGATGCGACGCATCCGCATCACTTTGCCAGCTCCGGCAGATACGACGGATCCAGCAGGCCAGCGTTGCCTCGTGGCGCACTTATCACCCCCGCGTTGACGAACAGCTCATTGATGCGATCCACGGCGGCAGACAGAGAGGAGTCACGGCTGAAATAGCCATGCTGAATGTCGAGGGTGGGAATCACTACACGGCGCAGTGCTTCCTCTGTGACCCACACCGGATTCCCCCGCAGGCTCGCCAGGCGGTAGACAGTATCGACAGGGTTGTCATGAACGTGTGACTGCGCCCGCAGAATAGCGCTGACGAATTTACCAAGTGCTTTTTTTCGTCGTTTCACGGCATCGCTGCGAACCGCGACTACATCAAAAATGAGCTCTGGGGTGTCCCGGCTGGAGGAGACATTCATGACCGCTATGATGGTGAGTGGGAGGCCCTGGTCGAGGCCGCGTATGACCTCGCCTAAGGTCAGGCAGGCCGCCTGCAGTTCGCCACTGGCGAGCCCCGACAGGGAGCCGGCAGCGGATTCCTGGGAAATCAGTTCCACCTCCGGCCCAATCCACCCCCACTGGCTTGCCATGGAAATGACGTCGTACCCCACCCAGCTGCGGACACCGACCTTGAGTGGTTCTTCGGCGCATCCCGACAGCAGCAGTAAAAGCAGCAGAGCGGCCAGACGGCCGCGCCGTATCATGCATGTTGCCTCTGGCAATGTTCCCGTCCCCCGCGGTTCGCATCGTGGCCGGGCTGCGCTGAATAGCGGTCTGTTTCCCGGTGTGACCTGTGCCCGCATCTGCCGCCAGCTGCCGGCCGATCAGCCAAGGAGCGGCGCCTCGGCCAGAGCCAGCCCATTGCGGTCCTTGTCCGATAGCGTCGGAGTCCGGCCGTTTATCAATGGCCAGTCGATCGCGATCGTCGGATCGTCCCAGGCCAGGGCGATCTCGCTATCGGGATGGTAGCGGTCGGTGCACTTGTACTGAAAGTCGGCGCTGTCTGACATCACGTAGAAGCCGTGCGCGAACCCCGGAGGTATCCACAGCAGGTGATGTTCCACATCGTTGAGAACGGTGCCGAACCATTGGCCGAATGTCGGTGAGTCGCGGCGAACGTCCACGGCCACGTCAAAGACAGTGCCCGCAGTGACGCGGACCAGTTTTCCCTGGGTATGTTGGAGTTGGTAGTGCAGGCCGCGAAGCGTGCCGGCCTCGGAGCGACTGTGGTTGTCCTGTACGAATGACAGGTCGAAACCCGCGTTGCGGAAGGTGTCAGCGTTCCAGCTTTCGAGAAAGAACCCCCGCGCGTCGCCGAACACCCGGGGCTTCAGCAGATAGACGCCGGGCAGGCTTGTAGCTTCAAAATTCATTCAGCATCACACCGTCGTCGCGCAGCAGGCTCTGTAAATAGAGGCCATAACCGCTTTTTTCGAGGGGAGCGGCCAGCCTTTCCAGCTGTGCCGCGTCGATGTAGCCCATGCGGAAGGCGATTTCCTCTGGGCAGGCAATTTTCAGCCCCTGTCGCTCTTCGACCACACGGATGAAGTTGGCGGCATCCAGCAGCGAGTTGTGGGTTCCGGTATCCAGCCACGCCGTGCCGCGACTCATTACCTCGACCTGCAGGTCACCGCGGGCAAGATAGGCCTTGTTCACGTCCGTAATTTCCAGCTCTCCCCGGCGCGAGGGTGTGATACCTGCGGCAATATCCAGGACGTCGTTGTCGTAGAAATACAGCCCGGTAACGGCGTAGTTGGAGCGCGGCTGTGCCGGCTTTTCCTCGATGTCCATGGCGGTCCCGTCGCTGCTGAATTCCACCACGCCATAGCGCTCGGGATCCTGCACGTAATAGGCGAATACCGAAGCCCCACTATCGCGCGCTGCGGCGTTTTTCAGGCACTGCGTGAAGCCGCTTCCGTAAAAGATGTTGTCCCCAAGAACCAGCGCGCAGGGGGCCTTGTCGATGAAGTCCGCGCCCAGAATGAATGCCTGGGCGAGACCGTCGGGACTCGGCTGCACCGTGTATTGCAGTGAGAGCCCCCACTGGGAGCCATCCCCGAGAAGATCCGCAAAGGCGCGCTGGTCCCGGGGGGTGGTAATGATCAGTATGTCGCGTATGCCTGCCAGCATTAATGTAGCCAGGGGGTAATAGATCATGGGCTTGTCGTAGACCGGCATGAGCTGCTTGCTTACGGTACTGGTGAGGGGGTGCAGCCGGGTGCCGGAACCACCCGCGAGAATCATGCCTCTGTACGCCGTTTCCCGTGCCATCGTCATCGCCATCGCGTTGTCAATCTGCCTGGTTTTCCGCCGAGTATATCGTCTGGCTGTCCACGCTGCGATGAGTGCTGATGCATTGTGCGTGAATTCCGTCACGGCGATTGATAATATCGTCCGCTTTGTGAAAACACCGTTCGCCGGGCCTGTTGGAGACCTCGTCATTACACAGATTGAACCCATTCAGGACGCAGGCCTGCCGGTGGACGAGGTTTCTGCAGCTGTTCTGCGGCGAGATACGTCTGCGCCGGTTCCGCGTTCGACGGCGTCCGGCGCTGACGCCGCCATGGTCGCTGGCAGCGCTACGCTGTCCATCGCCCTGCTGGGTTACCGGTCTCAGCCCTACGGCGGCGGACAGGGCATTTACCTGAAGTATCTCAGCAAAGCGCTGGTGGAGGCCGGTCACCGCGTCGATGTTATTTCAGGCCCACCCTACCCACATCTGGATCCCCGTGTGCGGCTGATCCCGCTGCCGAGCCTGGATCTGTTCGAGAATGGTCTGCAGTCGCTGCGCCCGCGACACCTGCTCTCCTACACCGACACGCTGGAGTGGTTGAGCAAGCTCACCGGCGGATTTGCCGAGCCCTATACCTTTGGTCGACGCGCCGTGAAATACCTGCGTCGGCATGGCCACGAGTATGATCTGATTCACGACAACCAGAGCCTGAGTTACGGCATGCTGGCGCTGCAGGCAGCAGGCCTGCCGCTGGTGACCACCGTCCATCACCCCATTACCAATGATCTGCGCATAGCGCTCGATGCGGCCTCCAGCGTCACGGAGCGCCTGCTGGTGCGGCGCTGGCACCGTTTTCTCACCATGCAGAGCCGTGTCGCGCGGCGGCTGCAGCACGTCATCACGGTCTCGGAGTGCTCGCGGCGCGATATCGCGCGTGATTTTGGCCGACCGGTGGAGCAGGTTGATGTGGTTTATAACGGCATTGATACCGCAACGTTCCGGCCGCTCGCGGGGGTGAAGCGCGAGCCGCTGCGCATCATGGCGACAGCCTCCGCCGACGCACCGCTCAAGGGCCTGCGCTATCTGCTGCTGGCTTTTGCTGAACTGCGGCGACAGCATGCCGGCCTCGAACTGCTTCTGGTCAGCAAACCGAAGCCGGGGGGAAAGACAGAAAAGCTCATCGACGAACTGGGGCTGCGTCCAGCCATCACCTTTGTCAGCGGAATCAGCACGGAAGCACTGGTCACGCACTATGCCCGCGCAACGCTTGCTGTGGTGCCCTCTCTCTACGAGGGCTTCGGCCTGCCTGCGGGGGAGGCCATGGCCTGCGGGGTTCCTGTGGTTTCCACGGATGCCGGTGCCCTGCCCGAGATTGTCGGCGATGCCGGCCTGCTGGTGCCCGCGGCAAGTGCCAGCGCGCTCGCGCAGGCCATCGATGCGCTGCTGCGCGATCCTTCGCGGCGCGCTGCACTCGGTGACGCAGCGCGCCGGCGCGTTGTCGACACCTTTAGCTGGGATGTGTGTGCCCGCGACATGATCGCCTATTACCGTCAGGTGCTGTCCCGTGCAGACCGTTGATCGCGGCCACTTTCCCCTGCGCGCCGGGCAGCGCGTGCTCGACCTGGGCTGCGGCGAGGGACGCCACGCCGTGGCCCTGCATCTGCACGATGGCGCTGATGTTCTGGGTATTGATCTGTGCTTTGCCGATCTGCTCACGGCGCGTGGCAAGCACGAGGAATTCCGGCGTGACAGCGACGCAGCGCTGTTTGCGCTGACCAATGCGAGCGCACTTGCGCTGCCTCTGGCGGACCAGAGTCTCGACGCCGTCATCTGCAGTGAGGTTCTCGAGCACATAGACGATTACCGCGCTGTGCTGGGGGAGATACGCCGGGTGCTGCGTCCGGGCGGCCTTTTATGCATCAGCGTTCCCCGTGCCTGGCCAGAGCGCATCTGCTGGTGGCTTCGTCCCGCCTATCACCAGGTCCCCGGCGGCCACCTGCGGATTTTCAGCAGGCGCCGGCTGCAGGCAGAAGTCGCGGATCTGGGCTTTGCATGTTATCACCGGCACGGTGCCCATGCGCTGCATGCCCCCTACTGGTGGCTGCAGTGCCTGTTCTGGCGCACGCGTGAGACGAATGCGCTGATACGCCAGTATCATCGCCTGCTGGTCTGGGACATGTTCGAGAAGCCCTGGATAACAAAAAGCCTTGAGCGTCTGCTGAATCCATGGATGGGCAAGAGCGTCGTCATGTATTTCCACAAGAGCAGCAGCGCGTGAGCGGACTGTACCTGGGGCCCGGCCTTTACCCCGAACGCTTCTTGCGTCCCACGGTGGAGTTTTTGTTACAAAGCCAGCGCGGCAGCGGAGAAATTCCCTGGTTCGACGGCGGCCACACCGACCCCTGGGATCATGTGGAGGCGGCGATGGGACTGTCCATCGGCGGTGAGCTGGTCGCGGCAGAGCGGGCCTACGCCTGGCTGCGGGCGCGACAGCTGGATGATGGCAGCTGGTGGGCGGCGTATCGCGGTGAGCTCGCCGAAAACCGGGAACGGCGCGAAACCAATTTCGTCGCCTATGTCGCAACCGGCGTCTGGCACCATTACCGGATCAGCGGGGATCACGAGTTCCTGCTGCGTTGCTGGCCGATGGTGCAGCGGGCTATCGGCTTCGTGCTGGCGCAGCAGACTGAGCACGGTGAGATCAACTGGGCTGTGGACGCCTCGGGGCAGCCGCTGGAAGATGCCCTGGTGACCGGCTGCAGTTCGGTCTACAAAAGCCTTGAGTGCGCCATCAACATTGCCGCAACGGTCCGCAGTCCCCGACCCCGATGGGTATTGGCGCGCGCTCGTCTCGGAGCGGCGCTACGGGAAAAGCCCGAACGCTTCGACCGCACCTGGCCATCCAAAGCGCGCTACTCAATGGACTGGTTCTACCCGATTCTTACCGGGGCTGTTCAGGGAGCTGCCGCCCGCGCGCGCCTTGCGGCGCGCTGGGACGCCTTTGTCGAGCACGGTCTCGGCTGTCGCTGTGTGGTGGAAGAGCCCTGGGTCACGGTTGCCGAATCCTGCGAACTGGTCATGGCACTCCTGGCGGCGGGCGATCACGCCCGCGCGGTGGAGCTCTACAGCTGGCTGCACCGCTGGCGCAGCAGCGACGGCGCTTACTGGACAGGCTATCAGTTCGTCGAGGATCTGCTCTGGCCGGAAGAGAAGCCGACGTGGACTGCCGGTGCAATCCTGCTGGCTGCAGACGCGCTGACCGGGCACACGGCGGCTTCGGGCCTGTTTACCGGGGTGGATATGGCGGCGTCGGGCGCTGGCATGCATCGCGCCAAGCCAATCAGCTGACAGGCCTCAGCGACGCCGCAGGACGCGCAGACTGCCGCAGCGGTCAATCGACTCAAACAGTCCCGAGGCCAGCGCCAGCCGGTAGACGGTGATCGGCGCCTGGCCACCCTCTGCGGCATCGGAATAGACGTCGTGAATGGCCAGAAGCCCGCCAGCGCTGAGCCGGGTCGACCATGCCCGATAGTCCGCCAGGGCGGCATCCAGGCTGTGGCCGCCGTCGATGAAAACCAGCCCCAGCGATCCCGAGAAACAGGCGGCGAAACGTCCGGCAGGGGCCACCACGGGGATGACCACGTCCTCAAGCCCTGCACGCTGCAGGTTGTGGCGAAATTCATGGAAGGTATCCAGGCTGCCGGTGCGCGGGTCGAGCAGGTCACGGTCGTGAAACAGCTCACCGGGCTGATGTTCTTCTGATCCGCGATGATGATCCACGGCAAAAACGTGGCCGCCCGCATCGCGGCAGGCGAGGGCCAGATACAGGGTTGAGCGACCGCAATAGCTGCCGATTTCCAGCAGTGGTCCCTGCGCACAGGCGATTTTGCCGTGCTGATACAGGGCCTCCCCCTCGTCGGTGGACAGGAAGCCCTTGACGCTTTCAACAGGTATGGGGAGCTCTACGGGCATCTTGCAGTCCACTGACAGTGCGTAAAGCGGCGCACGCTAGCGCCTTTCGGCAAGGCTGGCAAGCGCGACGGCGCGTCGCTATGCTGTCAGCCCATCTGCTTTCCGGTTCTCCTCATGCGCCATGTGTACAGCACGGTCTTCCGTCTGCTTCTGCCGCTGGTGTTTATGCGTCTTTTGTGGCGCTCACGTGCCGCCCCGGCGTATCGGCGGCGCTGGCGCGAGCGTCTTGGCCTGGCGCCCGGTGGCGAGAGCCGCGCGGCGCGCTCTGACCCTGGCCCTGTGCTGTGGCTGCACGCTGTGTCGCTTGGCGAGACACTCGCTGCCCGTCCGCTGGTGGAGTTTCTGCTCACGGAATTTCCCGATACCCCGGTCATGGTGACTACGACCACGCCCACCGGCTCGCGGCAGGTGGCGACGCTATTTGGCGAGCGCGTGCTGCATGTGTATGCGCCCCTTGATACGCCCGGCGCCGTCGGTCGATTTCTGGCCCGATATCGGCCCCGGCTTCTGCTGCTGATAGAGACCGAGCTGTGGCCCAATCTGCTGCATGGCTGTCGCCAGCGGCATTGCCCGGTGCTGCTGGCCAATGCCCGTCTGTCCGAGCGCTCCTTTCGTGGCTATGCCCGACTGGGGCAGTTCGGCCGCACACTGCTGTCGTGGGTCAGCCATGTGGCCTGTCAGACGCAGGACGATGCAACCCGTTTCGCTGCCCTGGGCGTACCAGCCGATCGCCTCAGCGTATGTGGCAATATCAAGTTCGACCTGGATGTCGGCGGCATTCTTCCGGGACGGATTCAGGCACTGCGTTCCGAGTGGCACTGCATCGGACGTTTCGTTTTTGCTGCGGCGAGCACGCATGCCGGGGAGGATGAAGCCGTACTCGCCGCCTTTGCCATTCTGCGCCGGCAGGTGCCGGACGCCCTGCTGCTGCTGGTACCCAGGCACCCTGAGCGGTTCAAGGCGGTTCACGGCCTGTGCACCGCAGCCGGCTGGCAGACCCGTCGTCGCAGTCTGGGCGAATCGCCGGGCGCGGATACTGCCGTGCTTCTGGGTGATACGGTGGGTGAGCTGCTGCTGCTGCTCGGTGTCGCGGATGTCGCTTTTGTCGGTGGTAGCCTGGTATCGCGCGGTGGACACAATCTTCTGGAACCCGCCGCGCTGGGCGTGCCCGTGCTGTCCGGGGATTCGCTGTTCAACTTCAGCGCGGTGCGCGACCTGCTGTTGGCCAGTGGGGCGCTCGTGCTGGTGGAAGACGCGGCAGATCTGGGAAAGGTTTTATGCGAGCTGGCCAGCGACCCGGCACGCAGAAGGGCGATGGGCAGCGCCGGCTCCCGCGCGGTGGCAGGCAATCGCGGCGCCCGGGCGCAGATTGAAGCCCAGGTGCGGCGCCTGCTGTCGCCCCGCTAGTTTCCCGAGGAGGCGGTGGGCGGCGGGGGATTTTCCAGTTCGCTGTCGAGCGCGTAGATGTCTTCCGGACTCAGCAGGCCCGCCTGTTCCTTCAGGCGCAGCATATTGAGTACGTAGTCATAGCGGGAATTGGCGTAGTCCCGCTGCGCCGCGAACAGGGTGTTCTGCGCGTTGAGAACGTCAACGATGTTTCGTGTGCCCACTTCATAGCCAGCCTGGGTGGCATCGAGAGCACTCTGGGAGGAGACAATGCTCTGTCGCCGGGCGGCAACCCGCGCCACATCACTCAGCACCGTCATATGCAGGGAGCGCGCGTTGGTCACCGTATTGCGTGACAGATTGATGCGCTCCTCGCGCGCGCCGATGAATTCCTGTGCGGCGCGACGTCTTTCGGCACTGACGGCGCCGCCGGAGAACAGCGGCACTTCCAGCACCAGGCCGAACGTGGTGGTCTCTACCTGGCTGTCCGGCGAGGCGTCGAAAGGTGTCGACGGCACCCGAGTCAGCGAACCGGTGGTCTCCAGGTCGGAGTAATTGGCGCGGCCGCGCAGAGTGGGTGCGTGCGCCATCTGACTGGCCCGTGCGTTCTGCCGCGCCGCTTCCTCGGCGTATTTCGCGGCCTTCAGGTTAAAGTTGTTGGCGAGGGCGAACTCCACCCACGCCGAGCGATCCAGCGGCTCGGGTTTCTTGATCTCGAAATCCTCATCGAGTACGTCGAGGTTGTTGTGTTCTCGTCCGGTGAGGACGGAGAGTCGTTCCAGTGCCACGTCGACGTTGTTCTCGTCAACGATCCGGTTCACCTGGGCCAGATCATAGGCGGCCTCGGCCTCGTGCACGTCGGTAATGGCGATCAGGCCGACCTCGAAGCGCTGCTGGGTCTGTTCCAGCTGGCGCTCGAAGGCGCGCTCCTGTGCTTTCGTGGCTTCCAGATTGTCCTGGGCGCGCAGAACCGCAAGATAGGCTTCAACGACCCGCAGGATCAGGTTCTGCTGATTGGCAGCGAACGTGGCTTCAGCCTGTCGCGTGATTTCCTTGCCGGACTGGAAAATGAACCAGGCAGGCAGATCGAAAATGGCCTGCTGCAGTGAAAAAGTATAGCCGGTGACGTCGGTGTCGACCGTGGTTGAGGTGTCGATCACGCCGACTTCCCCGGTCTCCTGGTTGACGGAGAAGTTCTCCTGCTGGGAAATCCGTTCGTTGTTGGTGAGCTCGTATGTGCCCGAGATCTGCGGAAGCAGGGCAGACAACGCCGATTTCTCGGTTTCCAGAGTGGCCCGGTACTGTGCCTGCTCGGCGCGGAGCTGGGCGTCGTTCTCCAGAGCTGTCTCGTAGATGTCCCGCAGTGAGTCTGCGCGAGCTGTCAGGGTAAGGCTCGCCAGCCCCAGAAAAAGGAAAATCGCCGCGCGGATAAGCATCGGTAGTGCATCCTGTGAGTTCTGAAGAAAATCCGGAAGCTGAGTGTAGCAGGGACCGCAATTCTGCGCATGTGGCGCAATTAACAAAAGAGGGGGGTGTCGCTGGCGCTGCCGATGACAGGTGTTACACTTCCGCGGCCTGAATCGGGAGAGAGCTTGTATCTGCTCGTATTATGCATAGACAGCGCTACACTGTGGACCTGACCGGATTGCATGCGGTCTGCGAGGCGAATTACGCCCGCATGATGCGCCTGTTCCCGGCGTACGAAGTCAGCAACCGGACCGAATTCGCGTTGCTCGACGAGCGAGTGTCGATCGATGTGATCGAGCGCAGCCGCTACACCACCATATTCCGTATTGCTTCGCGCCCGTTGGCCCGCGACTGGCTCGCGCCGCTGCAGATGGAAGTTCGCGCCTATCACGATGCCGCAATGCTTGAGGTCGGCTCCTTCCAGGCAAGTGGCACTGTTCAGGCACGCTATGCCTACCCGAATCCGGCCATGCACCAGCAGGATGAGAAAAACCAGCAGAACCGCTTCCTGGCCGACTGGCTGGAGCACTGCCTCGCCAACGGTCTCGCGAGCCTGCCCGACAGCCTGCGTCGCACACCTCAGGTGTAACGCAGATGACCTCCATGTCCGGACGGAAGCGAGAGCTCGAGCACAGCAGCGGCATCGTGCGACTGGTGCAGATAACAGATACCCACCTGCAGGGCGAGGCCAATGGCAAGTTGCTCGGCATGGACACGGACCGCTCCCTGCAGGCGGTGCTCGACCTGGTGCAGAGCGAGCAGCCGGTCATCGACCTGGTGCTGGGCACTGGTGATCTGTCCAACCACGGCGAGCGGGGTGCCTACGAGCGCCTGCTCGAGTATTTTGCCGGACTCGGCAGCGAGCACGTATGGCTTCCGGGCAACCACGATGACCGCGGCGTCATGCTGGAGGTGGCCGGCGAAAAGCGGCTGGTCGGCGAAGTCCGACTGGACGGCTGGCAAATAGTGCTTCTCGATTCACAGCTGCCGGGTCAGGTGGGCGGCCACCTCGGCAAGGATGAGCTTGCCCGGCTGGAAAGTGTCCTCGCCGCGGGTCGTGCAGAGGGGCTTCACAGCCTCATCTGCCTGCACCATCAGCCGGTGCCGATCGGCTGTACCTGGCTCGACCAGCAGAAGGTGGACGACGCGGCGGCGTTTTTTCGGATTATCGATGCCAACCCGGGGGTGAAAGCCGTTATATGGGGACACGTCCACCAGCAATATGAGCGCCAGCGTGGCGCCGTGCAGCTAATGAGCACCCCGTCCACGTGCATACAGTTCCGCCCCGGGCAGCGCAATTTTTCCCTGGACGACTGCGCCCCCGGCTATCGCTGGCTGGAGCTGCACGCGGATGGACGCGTACTGAGCGGTGTGTCGCGGGTCCGCGACGTTACCTTTGCCGTCGATCTCGGCTCCAATGGCTACCTGTAATTCTCCATAAATGACCCGATTATGAGCGACTATACCGCGCAAGATATTGAAGTCCTGACAGGGCTGGACCCGGTGCGCAAGCGCCCCGGGATGTATACCGACACCAGCCGTCCCAATCACCTGGCGCAGGAGGTCATCGACAACAGCGTGGACGAGGCGCTGGCCGGCCACGCCAGCGAGATCGACCTGGTCCTGCACCGCGACGGCAGCGTCACGGTGACCGATAACGGTCGCGGCATGCCGGTCGACCTGCATGCGGGGGAGGGCCGGCCGGGTGTCGAAGTCATTCTCTCCACGCTGCATGCGGGCGGCAAGTTTTCGTCCAAGAGCTACGCCTTCAGCGGGGGGCTGCACGGCGTGGGCGTTTCCGTGGTCAATGCACTGTCTCAGGAGCTGACAGTGACGGTGCGCCGCGACGGCAATGTCTATCGCATGCAGTTTGCCGGCGGCCACAAGGTGGGTGATCTCGAGGCAATCGATACCTGTGGCCGGCGCAATACCGGCACCAGTCTGCGTTTTCTGCCAGACCCACAGTACTTCGACTCCATCAATTTTTCCGTGCCGCGCCTGGTGCACGTGCTTCGCGCCAAGGCCGTATTGTGCCCCGGGCTGCGGGTGCGCTTCACCGATGAAAAGAAAGGCGAGAGCGAGGAGTGGTACTTTGAGGACGGCCTGACTGACTATCTCGCCGAGGCCACCCGGGGCTTTCCCTGTGTTCCTGAGGCGCCTTTCACGGGATCTTTCAGCGGCGCCGATGCCGCCGTGGACTGGGCCGTGCAGTGGCTGCCGGAGGGCGGCGAGCTGGTGACCGAATCCTACGTCAACCTGATTCCCACAGCCCAGGGCGGCACCCATGTCAATGGGTTGCGCAGCGGATTGCTGGAGGCGATGCGCGAATTCTGCGAGTTACGTAATCTGCTGCCCCGGGGAGTGAAGCTGACGCCTGAGGATATCTGGGAGCGCTGCAGCTACGTGCTGTCCGCCAAACTGAGCGACCCCCAATTTTCGGGGCAGACCAAGGAGCGACTGTCGTCGCGCGAGGCGGCGGGCTTCATCGCCGGCATCGCCAAGGACGCATTCAGTCTCTGGCTCAACCAGCACACGGGTGATGCCGAGCGCCTCGCTGAGCTGTGCATCAATACCGCCCAGCGGCGCCTGCGCTCATCGAAAAAGGTTGCGCGAAAGAAGGTCAGCGCGGGACCCGCTCTCCCCGGCAAGCTGGCGGACTGTTCGGGGGAGGATCCCGCGCGTTCCGAGCTGTTCCTGGTAGAGGGCGATTCGGCTGGCGGCTCGGCCAAGCAGGCGCGGGACCGGGAGTTCCAGGCGATTCTTCCGCTGCGTGGCAAGATTCTCAATACCTGGGAAGTCGATTCGCAGGAGGTGCTCGCCTCGCAGGAAGTGCACAATATTTCCATCGCACTGGGCATCGACCCCGGCAGTGACGACCTCAGCGGCCTGCGCTATGGCAAGGTCTGTATTCTGGCGGATGCCGATTCCGATGGTCTGCACATCGCAACGCTGGTCTGCGCCCTGTTCGTGCGCCATTTCCGGCCGCTGGTGAATGCAGGTCATGTGTTCGTCGCCATGCCGCCACTGTACCGGATAGATGTCGGCAAGGAGGTATTCTACGCCCTGGATGAGAGTGAAAAGCAGGGCGTGCTGGCGCGTATCGAGGCGGAAAAGAAGCGCGGCAAAGTCAACGTGCAGCGATTCAAGGGCCTGGGCGAGATGAACCCCCTGCAGCTGCGCGAGACCACCATGGCGCCAGACACGCGTCGACTGGTGCGCCTCGTGTTGGACGCCGGCGACGGGACCAGTAAGATGCTGGATATGCTGCTGGCGAAGAAACGCTCGGGTGACCGCAAGACCTGGCTGGAATCCAAGGGCGATCTTGCCGAGGTTCTTGCCTGAGCCCGATTGCCAGGGCAGGACAACCACAACAGGAGAAGCAGACCATGAAATCGACGGCATACGACAGGTGGTTGACGGCGTGTCTGGGCGTTGCGCTGGCATTTTTTACCGGCGCGGCCAGTGCACAGTGGGAACTCGATAGCGATCGCTCCCGACTGAGTTTTATTTCCGTAAAGAATGCATCGGTTGGCGAGGTGCACACATTCAAGACACTCAAGGGCACTGTCGGCGATGATGGCGGTGCACAGGTTGCGATCGACCTCGACAGCGTGGAGACCGCTATTCCCATTCGCAACAAGCGCATGCGGGAAATGCTGTTCGAAACGGGTAACTTCCCCTCTGCCAGTATCACGACCAGCGTCGCCCCCGAGCTCATTGAACAGGCGAGAAAAGGTCCCACCGAAGTGAGTGTACCGCTGACGGTGGAACTGCACGGGAGCAGCGCCAGCTATGACGCCGCGGTGCTGGTCAGTGTCGCCGGAGACGGCAGTCTGCACGTGGCGACCCGCGAGCCAATTGTCGTGGATGCCGGCGACTTTGAGCTGGGGGCAGGTGTCACAGCCCTGAAGGAGGTTGCCGGTTTGGCATCTATCAGCACGTCGGTTCCGGTTTCTGCCTACCTGGTATTCGATCCGGGCTGAGTGCCGCCTGCGGCGCGGCGCAGCAGACTCTTAAGCCAGCGCCGATAGGCACTATGCGTGGGGGCTATCGTTACCAGCGACTCGGCATGAGCGATCGCCCTGTCCAGGTCATTCGCGGCAGCGGCATACTCGCTCAGCGCCATGATAACCGGCGGGTTGCCCGGGCGCGCACGATCCAGCGTTCGCAGAGCCTCTCGTCCCTGCTCCTGTAGCCCGCTGCTGTAGAGTGCCACAGCGTAGGCGTAGCGGTGTCGCCAGCCTGTGGTTTCGCGCTCTGCCGCCGCTCGCAGCAGCTCGGTCCCCCGATGGCGCTTACCCGTGCGAATCTCCAGCAGCCCCAGCGCATGCAGGGCATTGCCGTGGTCCGGCCACTGATCCAGCAATGTCTCCAGCTCCCGTCGAGCGGCGTCTTCATCGCCGCGCTGTCGCTGCAGGTCGGCGAGGTTGAGGCGCGCAGTCGCCAGTGACGGGTCGAGCAACAGTGCCTCCCGATAGGCC
This sequence comes from uncultured Alteromonadaceae bacterium, assembly GCA_964613795.1. Lineage (GTDB taxonomy): Bacteria > Pseudomonadota > Gammaproteobacteria > Pseudomonadales > Halieaceae > Chromatocurvus. The sequence goes on from CAZTJR010000009.1 coordinate 70,654, forward strand.
GACTCCGCCCGCGGCAGGTCGTTGCGCGCGCGGTGGAACACGCCCAGCTGCAGCTGCGTTTCCGGCATGTCGGCATGGCGAGCCTGCACCGCGAGGTACTCGTCGAACAGCTGCAGAAGGCGCTCGCGCTGCGCCGGGCTGACACGGCCCAGCGGAATGTCCGCAAGGTTCTCGGCCAGGGCCATGCGCACTGCGGCGGACGGATCGTCCTGCAGCGGATACAGCAGCTCCAGTCGCTGACGCGGATCGGCGCCAGCGAGGCTGCGCACGGCGCTGCTTCTCAGCAGCGGGTCGGCAGACTGCAGCATCGGCGTCGCGACGGCAGCGGCGTCCAGGCCGGCCAGGGTTTCCAGTGCCGTCGCACGCCAAATGCGTGACAGCGCGGGATCGCCGATCTGGGCCATCACCTCGCCGCGGGCGCGGGCATCACCCTCGCGCAGCTGCTGCAGGGCAAGCGCCGGGTGCGCGTCGTCGGTGTCCGGTGCCATATCCCAGGCACGCAGAGATTCCAGCGCCCACTCGCTGTCGCGTTCGCTGTGGCACTGCGTGCAGGCGTTCGGCGTCCCCAGCGCGAGGGTCAGGTCGGGCCGCGGAATCCGTATGCTGTGATCGCGCCGGTCGTCAACGCCCATGTAGCGCTTTGCCGGCATGTGGCAGTTCACGCACTGCGCGCCGCTGCCAGCGGGGTGCCGGTGGTGCTGTTCCCCGTCGTAGGCGGTGGGGCTGTGGCATTGGGCACACAGCGCGTTGCCTTCGGCACGCAGTTGGTTGCTGTGCGGTTCATGGCAATTGCTGCATACGACGCCCGCGCGCTGCATCCGGCTTTGCAGGAAGGAGCCATGCACAAACACTTCATCGTCGATCTGTCCGTCCGGGTGATAAAGGGGCGGCTTAGGCAGCGCCAGGCGGTGGGCTTCGAGGAGATCGGCGCCGTAGTGGTAGTCGCCGAGCGACGCGCGCCGGGAGTGGCAGCGCGCACAGGCATTGATCTGGGTATCCGTCTGCAGTGGCTCGTTGCGGGTGGCTATTGCAGCGTTCCCGGCGAACTGCCAGTGACCGCGCTGGCCGAGATGCACGTCGAGCCCGGTCGCCGAATTGCGTGCGGGTGATGGCACCCCGCTCTGCATCTGCGTTAGGTGCTTGGCGCCCGGGCCGTGGCAGGCCTCGCAGCCGACGCCGATCTCGCGATAGGTGGTGGCGTAGCGGCGCTCGCGAGGGTCGTAGCCTTTCTCCACCTGCGTGCTGTGGCACGCGGCACAGCGCGAATTCCAGTTCTGATAGGGGCCTGTCCAGTGCAGCGGGTCAGTGTGGTCGATCACTTCATCCGGGTAGAGGGGGTACCAGCGCTGGCCACCGTCTGCGGCGGGGCGGGCATCCCAGGCGATGCCCAGCGCCTGCAGTCGACCATCATCCAGCGGCAGCAGGTACTGCTGCAGCGGATAGACGCCAAAGACATGCTGCACGGGGAAGTCGCGCAGCGTGCCGTCGGCACCGTCGGTGCGCACCATGAATTGCCCGCCGTCACGGTAGAATTGCGTGGTTACGCCCTGGTGGGTAAAGCTCACGTCGCTGAAGTCGCCGAGCACGCTTGTCTCGGAGACCACCTGCATCGCCAGCTGATGGTGCGATCCCTGCCACTGCTCATAGGCATCGACATGGCATTCCGCGCAGCGCGCACTGCCGACAAACGCGTCCGCCGGCGCCGCGTCCGTCGCCTTGATCGGAGCAGCGACGGGCAGCGTCAGTGCGACCAGCAGAGCGGTCAGCAGATGTGATGGTGTGGTCAGGGATATCCCCAGGACTAGGTGTTCGCCTGCCATCATCCCCCGCGGGCGCTATGGACAGCAAGCAACGACGGTTTACCCTGTAGACCGACACATCGCCACCACAGAGGATCGTCATGAAGCTTGGCATTTTGCGCACCGATACCGTACGGCCGGAGTGGTCCGCGCGCTTCGGCGAATATCCGGACATGTTCATGCGGTTACTGGGTGGGCTGGATCCCTCGCTGGCGTTCCGGGTGTACGACGTGGAGCGCGAGGAGTATCCCGACGACATCGACGAGGTGGATGCCTACCTTATTACCGGCAGCAAGTTCAGTGTCTACGATGACGAGCCCTGGATTCAGCGTCTTGCGGACTTTGTGCGGCAGTTGCATGCAAGGCGCAAGACGATGATCGGCATCTGCTTTGGTCACCAGATGATTGCCCATGCGCTTGGCGGTGAGACGCGCAAGTCGCCTCGCGGCTGGGGCGTGGGCCTGCATCGTCATCGTATGCACGGTCGTCCGGACTGGTTTGACGATGGCGATGCGCAGTTCCGCATTCTGGTCAGCCACCAGGATCAGGTGGAGCGCGTGGCGCCCGGAACGGAGGTGCTCGCGAGCAGCGATTTCTGTGAGAACGCGGTGTGCCAGATCGGCGACCACATCCTCACCTTCCAGGGGCATCCTGAGTTCGAGCCCGATTATGCCCGAGGCATCATGCGGCTGCGTCGTGAAACCATTGGCGAGGAGACCTACCAGGCGGGAATGGACTCTCTTGAAGAGCAGCCGGAGACAGAGCGTATCGGCCGCTGGTTGCTGGCTTTCCTGCATAAACAGAGCCGGTCCACTGCCTGAGCTCAGTCCCCCAGGCGGCGCACGCCACGCCGCAGGAGATATCCCGACTGCAGCAGTGCCGGGACGCCCAGATGGCCCAGCGCATCGAGATAGCGCCGCTGTCCACGCAGGAAGCCGGCGCTGTGCAGCGGGTTGTCCTGGTAGGCCATCTGCAGTTGAAAGATGGTTTCTTTCAGCGCCGCAAGGGTCGGGCCTGCGAACACCCGCTCCCCCACCTCCAGAAAAGTGTCGATGTCGCCGAAGGCCGTCAGCCTGACTGCGGGCATGGGGCGCAGGGGACGCAGGGGGCGGTCCGCGAGCCAGCGCTCAACGTTGTCCGCTGCACAGCTGCCCATGGCCGAGGCGTTGTAGGCCTGCTTCCACAGGGCCCGGGGTGTTGCGGCGGCATCGCCGGCAATAAAAACGTTCGCTGCCGCAATGCTCTGCAGACAGTCATTTACCGGTGCCCACGAGCGTCTGTCCGGCGCCAGCTGCGAGTCGAACAGCAGGGGGGCGGGTGCCGCGCCGGCTGTCCACAGCGTCAGGTCGCTGCGCAGGCTGGTGCCATCGGCCAGCGTGACCCGGGTCCTGCTGACGCGGGAGACCGGCACGCCACAGTGCAGGCTGACCGGGAGCTTCGCGCAGTGTTCGCGCACCGCGGCATCGATGCTCGCGGGGGACTGGGGCATGAGCCGGCTGGCGGCCTCCACAAGATGAATCCTGAGCGATTCGACGTCCCGGTAGCGGCGCAGGATTTCACCAAGACATTCAATGCCCTCGAAGCTGCCGCCGATGATCACAACCCTGGCAGGTCGCCCGCGCGCCGCGAGCAGCGCCAGTTGATCGCCGATCTCGACGCACTCGTCGACGCTCTTGAAAGGCAGCGTATGCTTTTGCACGCCGGGTATGCCGAAATCGGTATTGACGCCACCGCAGGCAACCACGCAGGCGTCATAGGCGAGTCTGTCGCCACCGGCGAGCTCCAGCTGTCCGATGGCAGTGTGCAGCCGCGTCACGCTGGCCTGCCGCAGGTGATGGCCGGTGCGGCGGCTCAGTGTTTCCCGCGACAGCTGCAGATGCGCCGGTCTCTTCACGCCAGAAACCAGCTCGTGGATATTCGGCAGGAATTCAAAGGCTGGCTTCGGGTCGAGCAGAGTGACAGCGTGGTGTCGGGACAAGTGTCGTGCGGCAGCAATGCCCGCAAAGTTTGCCCCGACGATGGCGATGCGCGCGGGTTGCGCCTTCACGCGTGGTCTTTCTCGGGGCGGCGTTCGGGGATAGTCTCAGGCTGCGGCGGCCGCTTTGCGTCACCGAACCAGGCCCGCAGTCGCGCGGCAGCGCGCTGTCGCACGGCGTCGTCAACGCTGGCGCTTACCGTAGCCAGGGCGAACGCCAGTACGCCGAGGTCGTCGACATAGCCAATGCCGGGGGTGATATCGAGAATCGCATCGACGGGGGTGATGAAATAGCCCAGCGCGCCAATGATGGTCGCCTTGGCCCAGGCCGGCGTTTCCTCGCGCTGCAGCGCGTAATACAGCAGCAAAGCCCTCTCTACCGCGTCGCGGCCGGCGCTCAGCGCATGTCGCGACAGCTTGTCGCGCAGCCGCTCTTCCGAGTAGGCGGCGGAATAGGCCGTCTCTTCCTTAACCGGCACCGGCAATGGCGCCTGCTTCGATTCTCTGGACATGTCTGCCAACTCCCGTCTGTCTGCTACCATGTGCCGTTGTTGGGCATGCTTGCCCAGGGCTCGCGGGGCTCGAGGTGATCGCCCGCCTGCAGCAGCTCGATGGAAATACCGTCGGGTGAACGTACAAACGCCATGTGGCCGTCTCGCGGTGGGCGGTTGAGAGTCACGCCGGCGTCCATGAGCGACTGGCAAAGGGCATAGATGTCGTCGACGCGGTAGGCCAGATGGCCGAAGTTGCGCCCCCCGTCGTACTCCTCGGGGTCCCAGTTCCAGGTGATTTCCAGCAGCGGGCTGCTTCCCGCGCGCGCCTGCTCGACGTCTCCCGGTGCCGCCAGATAGACCAGAGTGAAGCGACCTTTCTCACTGTCGTGGCGATTGACTTCAACCAGGCCCAGCTTGTTGCAGTAGAAGTCCATGCTGTCCTCGAGATTACTGGCGCGGACCATGGTGTGCAGGTATTTCATGTGACTTCCTCTGCTAAGGTGTAGGGATAACGGTAGGCCTCGCCTGCGAGGGAAGCAAGTAGGGCAAACAGACGCGGTTTGACAGGCGGTGTCAGTGAACTAACCTGTGAGGCAATTAAAACAATCAACCAGGCGACCGAACATGCGCAACTCTGCTACTTTCATACAAGCCAGACGTTGGCTCGTCCTGCCGTTACTGACGCTGCCTTCGGTCTTTGCTCATGCTGGCAGTCCTTTGGTCGGCGGCACTATCACCTTTGCGCCTGCCGATGCGACAGCCGTGCCGACGCTTGGCGGTGCCGCGCTGGTACTGCTCGGTATTTTCCTGGCCTTCATTGCCATACGCCAGGCGCGGCAGGGTGCCGGCAGCCGGCTTCCCCTGCTGGCGGTGGGGGCGTCCGGGCTGGCACTCGCGGCCGCCGCCAGCGGCGTGCTGCTGATGAATGATGTGCAGGCCAACGGCGGTCAGGTCATCAACAGTCCCTCACGGCAGACGCTGGATGTCTTTAACATGACCAATATCTATGAGAATGCCGCCGGCGTGCCGATGAGTGTAGTGGAGCGTGAAGTGGCCCGCTGTGACGCAAGGGCCGACGGCTGCGAACTGGGCACCGTTATCGAGGATGGCGGTTCCTGCGAGCTGGTCTGTGTCATTGACTGATTCCTGGCTTGACCTGCTGGTACAGCAGCAGAGCCTCGTACTGCTGCTGGCGACGTTCGGGGGCATGCTCCTGTTCATGATGTTCGAGCGCCCGCGGCCCGGCGCTGAGGATGCGCCACTGCCCATAGCGCACTGGTTGACCAACTGGAGCCTGGCGGCGCTCAATTATTTCGCAGTCCTGTGGCTGATGCTGCAGCTTGGCAGCATGCCCTGGGCAAAGTCACTGCAGCCAGAGACCGGACTGTTTGATCTCATGCCTCCGCTGGTGGCATTGCTGGTGCTGCTGTTCGTGGTTGAAGGCATCGCTTACGCCCTGCACCGCCTCTACCACAGCGTGCCGCTGCTGTGGCGGATGCACGCGGTACATCACATGGATCGTGAGCTCGACGTCACCACCTCGCACCGGCATCACACGCTGGAAGTGGTGTTGAACACGCTGGTGCTGCTGCCGCTGTTCCTGTTCCTTGGCGCGCCGGCTATTGTTCTGGTATTGCTGTCACTGTTCCGGATTTTCGTGGTGCTGTTCAATCACAGCAGCCTCTACCTGCCGGCGGGTGTAGATCGCCTGCTGGGCGTGTTTATCGCAACGCCGAAGTTCCATCATGTGCACCACCTCAGCGATCAGCAGTACACCAACAGCAACTATGGCACGGTGGTGCCGTGGTTCGACTATCTGTTGGGCACAGCAAGGCGGCTGCCCGACGCGGAGCAGGCTGCAAAAACGATCGGCCTGGACTATCTGGACAGGCCCGAAGACGCTCGAATCGATCGGGTGCTGCTGCTGCCGCTGATCTGGCAGCGTTCAGTGGTGGGTGATAATCCGGCGTCGGTTCAGCCTGTTGCGCCCCAGAGCAGTCGGTCGACATAGCTGCGGACGGCCTCGTGCCCGGGCGTGCCGGCACTGGTGAAAGCAAAGGCGGTCTGGTAGCCATCGTCATCACGGCGTGAATGCACCGACCGTGCATACAGGTCGCTGGCGCCGTCGGAGGCGAGGTCGGGGTTGACGGTGAAGCTGATCTCGCTCAGGGAAGGAAGATCCAGTGGCAGTCGTGTCAGCATGCCATCGTAGCCAAGGTTCATGATGCTGCCCCGGTAGGGCTCGTTGATCACCTGCTTTTCGTGCACGCGGTAGAAGCGCAGCGGCAGCTGCACAGGCACCCTGGGTGAGGCCCGCATCTCAACTTGCGGCACAGTGATCCTCCGGGGGGCGGTGACGGCTGTCATTTCATACAGATTGACCGGGCCATTCCGCCCTTTCACGCGCAACTCCCTGATGGCCCCGGTCTCGATGCAGTCTCGCGCTGCACGATAGCTGCTCTCACTGAGCAGGACCTGGCCGCGCAAGCTGACAGACTCCACCCTCGCGGCGAAATTCACCTCGTCGCCGATGGCGGTGTACTCGCTATGCTGCTGTGGGCCGAAGCTTCCGACCATGACGTCGCCGGTGTTGATGCCAATCCCGGCATGAATTTCCGGGATCCCATTCGCGCTATTGGCAGCGTTTAGGTTGAGCATGGCCTGCTGCATGCGCGCGGCACAGGCCAGCGCTCTGGGCAGGTGATTCTCCTGAGGCTCGGGCGCGCCAAACAGCGCCATCACGCCGTCTCCCAGAAACTTGTCGACAAAGCCGCCGTGCTGGTGCACCAGCTCTGTCATGCGCTCAAAAAAAGGCCTGAGCACTGCCACCAGGACATCTGGTTCACAGCTGTCTGCAAGGACAGAGAATCCGCGAAGATCGACAATCAGTAGCGTGATCAGCCGGGATGCAGGCTCTGCCACCGGAGGGGCGGGGTCGAGCATGTTGTAGGCAAGCTGGGTAATGGCCGCGCGCTCTCGCTCTGCCGCCGGGCTGCCAATACGATGGCTGATGCCCGTCATGAAAGCCTCGACGCGCGCGCTACAGTCGGCGTTGTCCATGTGTCGTTGTCACCATCCCTGGCTGGGCCGCAGTGGAAGTCGCGGCCGGATAAGCAAATCGCATCGTAGCGGCACACCCCGTCCGGTACAATGCCGGGATTTTCCAGGAGTCGTTTTTCATGTGGTTCAAGAACCTTCGTGCTTACCGTCTGACGCAACCTTTTACCCTCACCGCAGATGGACTCGATGAGCAGCTGGCTGCCCACGCGTTTGCGCCCTGTGCGCCCTCGCAGGGCCTGTCCATTGGCTGGGCCGCGCCCCTCGGTGACGAGGGCGCACCGCTAGTGCATAGCGCCAGCGGGCGCCTGCTTATTCGCCTGCGTCGGGAGGAAAAACTGCTGCCGTCGACTGTGGTGCGTGAGCATCTCGAGGAGCGCATCGAGGCTATCGAAGCGACGCAGGGTCGCAAGGTTTACCGCAAGGAGCGCCTGACGCTGAAGGATGAGGTCATCCAGGACTGCCTGCCGCGGGCGTTCTCGCGCACCACCCACCTGCATGCCTATATCGATCCCGCCACCGGCTGGGTAATGGTGGACGCGTCCAGCGCCGCTCGCGCCGAGGAACTGCTTAATCTGTTGCGCGAGTCTATCGGCACCTTCCCGGTGTTGCTGCCGCAGGTAAATGATGCCCCGCTCGCGACAATGACGCACTGGCTGGTGCACAATAATCTGCCGGATGCCTTCACTGCCGCGGGCGAATGCGAACTGCGCGAGCCCGGTGACGACGGCGGCGTGGTTCGCGTGCGCGGCGTCGATCTTTTCAGTGAGGAGGTGGAGAGCCATCTGCAGGCGGGTCGTCAGGTGGTCAAGATTGCGTTGGACTGGGATGAGCGCGTGTCCTTTGTGCTGGCGGAGGATCTTTGTCTGCGCCGGCTGCGTTTTGCCGATGAGTTGATCAAGGAAAACGACGACCTGCCGGAGGATGATGCGCTTGCGCGACTGGATGCAGACTTTGTGCTGATGTCCGAGGCCGTCGGTGAGCTGTATAGCGAGGTCATGCGCGTCTTTGGCGGCGTTGCCGAAGGATGAAGCAGGGCTGATATCGATGCGCCCGGATACCGACAATTATCGGCAACTGTTTCTCAATGATCTGCCATTGATGGACACCCGTGCCCCTGGTGAATTTGCCCGGGGTGCTTTCCCCGCCGCGGTCAGCCAGCCGCTGATGACAGACGATGAGCGCGCCCGGGTTGGCACCTGTTACAAGAAGGAGGGTCAGGACGCCGCGATTGCCCTCGGTCACTCGCTGGTGCAGGGCAGCGTGAAGGCGCAGCGGCTGGCGGCGTGGGTCAGATTTGCACAGGCCAACCCCGAGGGTTATCTATACTGCTTTCGCGGCGGTCTGCGCTCGCAGATTGTCCAGCAATGGCTGGCCGAAGTGGGCGTTCACTATCCCCGCATACGCGGTGGCTACAAGGCCATGCGGCAATACCTGCTCGCGGAGCTGGAGCGCTGCATTGCCGCTGCGCGCGTTGTTCTGGTATCCGGCAGGACCGGCAGCGGCAAGACCCGGGTCATTCAGGCGCTGTCCAGAGCAATTGACCTGGAGGGCCTGGCGAACCATCGTGGTTCGACATTCGGTGCACTGCTGTCGCCGCAGCCCAGCCAGATTGACTTCGAGAACCGGCTGGCCATTGCCCTGATGAAGCGCCTGACCGGGGAGGATGATCTGGTCATTCTGGAAGATGAAGGCAGGCTGATCGGGCGTCTCTCCCTGCCGCAGTCTCTGCGTGAGCGGATGCAAGATGCTCCCAGGCTTGAGCTGGACATTCCTCTGGAGGAGCGGGTGACGGTAGTCCTTGAGGACTATGTTGTCGATCTGGGTCAGCGGTATCGCGAGGCATTCGGCGATGCCGGCCCGCAGCAGCATCGCGAGCGCCTGCAATCGGACCTGGCGAGGACGCAGAAAAGACTGGGAGGCTCCCGCTATCAGACGGTGAGCTCCCTCATGCAAGCCGCGTTTGACGCCCAGGATGACAGTGGGACGCTCGATGGCCATCGCGCGTGGATCACCCTGCTTCTGCGCGACTATTATGACCCGATGTATGACTACCAGATGAGCCAGCGGTCGGGCCGGCGCCTGATGACTGGTGATCGCGAGCAGGTGATTCGTGTGGCGTCAGGTACCCTCGATGCCTGATGCCGTTGCGGACGCCGCAAACGCGCGCAATGCCTCACCACTGAGCCGATATCCCACCCATTCGCTCTGGGGCAGTGCACCGAAAGATTCGTAAAAGTCGATCGCCGGCTGATTCCAGTCCAGCACGTTCCATTCAAAGCGGCCGCAGCCGCTGGCCACTGCGAGCTTCGCCAGATACTGCAGCAGGGCTTTGCCGAGTCCCCGGCCGCGCATGGCATCCGTGACGTAGAGGTCCTCGAGAAACAAGCCGTGCAGGCCCAGCCAGGTGGAATAATTGAAAAACCACACCGCAAAGCCCGCGGGCTCGCCCGCCAGCTCGGCAATGCTGCAGTGCACCCTGGGCCGGTTGCAGAACAGCGTGGCGCGCAGGCGTTCCGGCGTCGCCTCGACGGCATCGAGCGCGCGCTCATAGTCGGCCAGTTCACGGATAAAACGCAAAATGGTGTCGATATCCCCTTCGGTCGCGGGGCGGATATTAATATCGGTGTCGGGTTTCATTAATTACGGTTCCAGTACTTGGTCATTTCCAGATAGAGGAAAGACGCTGTCCAGGTGATAAGAACCAGGCCGGTGAGGGATTCAAGACCGGTCACGAAACGGATTTCCCCGAAGGGCTCGATGTCCCCGAGGCCCAGCGTGGTGTATGACGCGAAAGAGAAGTAAACGCAGGCTGCCAGTGAGCCATCGAAGTTGCCGCCGAGCGTGCCCCAGCCCTCCGCGTGATGCATGATGTAGAGAATGAGCCCAAAGACCCACACCTCGATAGAATGCGCGGCGAGCGCGGCGAGCACGCCAAGGACGATGCGGAAGCGGTGCTTGACCTTAAGCAGGGGCATGACCACCGTAAAGCGATAAAGAAATTCGTAGTGAATGATGACAACCAGCGCAATAACGGAGCTGAGCAGGAAAAAGGTCTTGATCATCTCGAGAAGCGCCTGTCGATGTTTAGGGCGTGCATCCGGGACAGGATAGCAATTTTTGACCGCATCGAGAAAACGCGGTAAGCGGCAGTCTCTGCGGCAATGTTTCTCTTTACAACGTCAGGCAACAGGTAGACACAAGCGCCACACTGGTGACATCCTCACAACTTTAAGTCACGTGAGGACGTCCCCTTGGCAACGACAGCAACCGAAGAGCGTATCAAGCGCCTCAAACACCACCTGCAGCAGGAGAATCCCGCGCTGTCCCAGGCGGTGCAATACTTCCAGGAGCTGGACGCTATCGCCCGCCGCATCGGCTTTATCGGCCATGACGACTCCTACGCCACGCAGATCTCATGGTGGCCCGTGGTGGCGGTGCTGGGGACTTTTTCCGCCGGTAAATCCACCTTCCTGAACGAGTACCTGGGTGTCGATCTTCAGCGTACCGGCAATCAGGCGATTGACGACAAGTTCACCGTGATCTGCTACGGCGAAAACGAGCAGCCGCGCCAGCTGCCGGGCCTCGCCCTGGATGCCGATCCGCGGTTTCCGTTCTACCAGATCAGTGAGCAGGTAGAGGCGGCATCGAAGGGCGAGGGCAAGCGCGTTGACTCCTTCCTGCAGCTGAAGACCTGTCGGTCCGAGTCGCTGCGTGGCAAGATAATGATCGACTCTCCCGGCTTCGATGCAGACGAACAGCGCAGTTCCACTCTGCTCATCACCGATCACATTATTGGTCTGTCCGACCTGGTGCTGGTGTTCTTTGACGCCCGTCATCCAGAGCCCGGCGCCATGATGGACACGCTCAAGCACCTGGTAGTGGAAACCATCGATCGCAGCGATAGCGATAAGTTTCTCTACATCCTCAATCAGATCGACAACACGGCACGCGAAGACAATCCCGAGGAAGTGGTTGCCGCCTGGCAGCGGGCGCTGGCCCAGTCCGGCCTGACCGCGGGACGCTTTTACCGCACCTACTCCGAAAGTGCCGTGGTGCCCATAGAAGACGAACAGAAGCGTATGCGCATGCAGGCCAAGCGCGACGAGGATCTGGGAGAAATCCGGCGGCGCATCGAGCAGCTCAACATTGAGCGGGCCTACCGCGTCACCGGCATGCTGGAGCACAGCTGTAAGCACATGCGTGATGTGATGATCCCGCGATTGATTGAGGCGCGGGATGTGTGGATGACGCGCAACCTGTGGACCAATGTCATTGTCTTCGGCCTGGCGATCGGTCTGTTCCTGTACGTGACGATTACCGGCGATGCCTGGGATGGCTTCACCTTCCTGCCGCTGGCGGGACTCGACACAACCATGCGCTTGCTCGTGGGGCTCGGTATGGCCGTCCTGGTGCTGTTTATTTACTCGCGCCTGCGCCGTCTTGCCGGGAAGAGCGTGCTGCGGCGGCTGCAGCGCGACGACAGCCTGGGGTCCGACAAGGTGTATCTGGTTCGCGCCTTCGAGAAGCAGCTGGGCGCGGTGTTCTCGCCGCTGTTGCCGGGCAAGCTGGCGGGCTGGTCCTCCCGCGTGCAGAAAAAGCTGGAAAAGCTCATCGGAGAAACCGACCGCATGGTCCAGGCCTTGAATGATCAGTATACGCAGCCCTCGGGTGCCGAGTCGAAGAAGCGCTAGGCGCAACGGATGGTGGTCGATACAGTGCCCGTTGTCAGCGCCAGCTGGCTGCGGGAGCACATTGCCTCGCCGGGCCTGGTGATTCTGGACGCCTCCTGGTACCTGCCCGGTGATGATCGCGATTGCCGCGCAGAGTTCAACAGCGCGCACATCCCGGGTGCGCTGTTCTTCGATATCGACACGCTGGTTGACAGCAATAGCGACCTTCCCCACATGCTGCCGCCGCCTGATGAATTCACTGCGGCCATGCGCAAACTCGGCCTGAATGGCGACGATCGCATCGTAGTGTACGACAGTGCCGGCCTGTTTTCGGCGCCGCGGGCCTGGTGGATGCTGCGGGTGTTCGGGCATCATCACGTCTCTGTGCTGGACGGTGGCCTGCCCGCATGGCGCGTCGCGGATGGCCGGCTGGCGAGCGCTGCCGACGAGAATAATGCGGGCCGGCCCTCCGGCGACTTCACCGCCAGTGCCCCGGATCCCGCGCTGCTGCGTTCGCTGCAGCAGATTCGCGAGGCCATCGGCAGCGGCACGGAACAGATTCTGGACGCGCGCTCGGCGCCGCGCTTTCGCGGCGACGTAGCGGAACCGCGGGCTGGACTGCGTTCGGGACACATGCCCGGCGCGCTCAACCTGCCCTATGCGCAGGTGCTCGATCCCGACACGAAACGCCTGCTTCTACCCGAACAGCTGAAAGCGCGTTTCGTTGCCGCCGGAGTAAACCTGCAGAAGCCCGTGATCACCACCTGTGGCAGCGGTGTCTCTGCCTGTGTGTTGTCTCTGGCGATGGCACAGGCCACGGGGAGAGATGCACCGGTGTATGACGGTTCCTGGGCGGAGTGGGGACGCTACAAGCAATAAAAAGGAAAAATGACCATGCCCTATCGCTCTGAAGAGGACCTGCGCCTCGACCCCCGAAGCCGCGAGTTTCTCAGCCAGTTCGACGCACCGCTGTTCAAGCAGTCAGCGAACGTCAGCTCCCGCGAGGAGGCGCTGGCGATCGGCAATCGCCCCGAGGCCGTTGCACAGCGTGAGACTACAGCGGAGCTGCTGGAACTGATGGACGTCGAGGCCGTCACGCCCTCTGAGGGCCTGAGGATCGACACCCGGGAGATTCTCTCGCAGCCCGATGGCAACAGCATCAATCTGCAGATCATGCGACCGGATACGGAGGAAATACTGCCCTGCGTATACTATATCCACGGTGGCGGCATGATGGAGGGTTCCTGCTTCTGGGGCAATTACCGGGCCTGGGGGAAGCTGATCGCCCACACCGGCGTGTGCGTGGTGATGGTCGATTTCCGCAACTGCCTGGCCCCGTCTTCCGTGCCGGAAGTGGCGCCCTATCCTGCCGGGCTCAACGACTGCGTGTCTGGCTTCCACTGGGTTTATGACAATGCTGACTCCCTCGGCGTCGATTCCTCCCGGCTACTGATTGCCGGTGAGAGCGGCGGCGGCAACCTGGCGATTGCGACCACGATGTCACTGATCCGCTCCGGCAACGCCGACAGGCAGCTGGGGCTGTATGCGCTCTGTCCCTTCATTGCGGGGCAGTGGCCGCAGGACGTGCTGCCCTCGTCGCGCGAGAACGAGGGTATTCTTATCAGCGTGCACCACAATCATGCCGCACACGCCTATGGACAGGCCGCGTTCGAGCAGCAGGATCCCCTGGCGTGGCCGCTGTTTGCGTCAGCGGCGGACCTCAGCGGCTTTCCGCCAACCATGATCAGCGTCAACGAATGCGACCCCTTGCGGGACGAGGGCATCGCTTTCTATCGCCACCTGCTGGCAGCCGGCGTGAGAGCGCAGTGTCGGCAGGTCATGGGCACATTCCACGCGAACGAGCTGTTTGTGCCGCTGTTTGCGGATATCTGCCGCACGACGGCGCGGGACATCCGCGGCTGGATTGACGAGAGCAGCACGCACATCTGAGTCGTTCCGGAGGCATCACGGGTCTAGTCCAGCACCTCAAATTGCAGCCCGGCATAGGATGCCAGGCGCCGGAACAGCCGCTCATCAAAAGCCGTGGCCGGCGTCCAGAAGCCGCCGCCGCGCTGCGCCCGGCTCACTTCCTTGCATAGGCTGATGCCCGCCTGGGCCAGCATCCTGCTGGTGGATCCATAGCCAGGATCGCCATCGCCACAGACTTTCACGGTCAGCGACTCGCCGGCCTCGGTTTCGCCATAAAAGCGCAGGTCATAGAAGCCCTCCCGCTGCTGTCTGGGGCTGGGCCCCTCGCCCGGACTGGGCAGAAGCTTCATTGCCGCCCAGCGCAGCGGCGCCACAGCCATCACAACCGTACCTGCCGTCGTCCCCAGGGCCAGCAGCCGCGCCCGCTGCTTACCCTTGTGACCATCCCCGGTCAGCATCCCCTCATCGTAGAGAAACGCGGGGTGATAGGGCGGCTCGTGCAGAGCATTGCTGCGCAGCACCACGCGGGTATTGATCGCCGCCATGATGAAGGGCCCCGCCCAGGCCTGAAAATGTGCGTCGTACTCCACCCCGACACTGTGCTGCCGCACCTTTAAACGCTGGCCCTCGGGGCAGAGCGAATACGGATCACGCAGCTCCTGTCGCAGTTTTGCGTCGTGCGCTGCTTCCTTATACAGATTGGCGCCGCTGGCAATCGTGCCCCCGGAGGCCCCACCCCTGCTGGCCTTTACCCGCATCTTCACCTGTCGGCAATACTGTCCGAAGCGCGCCATCGCCTGATCCTGCAGGAACTTCACACCCAGGTCTGATGGAATGGAGTCAAAGCCACAGCAATTCACGATCCGCGCCCCACTGGCCTGGGCCGCCGCCTCGTATTTGTCGAGCATGCGCCGGATCCAGTGCGGCTCTCCGGTCAGGTCACAATAGTCGGTGCCTGTCTCGGTACAGGCCTTCACCAGCAATTCGCCATACAGGGCATAGGGCCCGACCGTGGAGATAATCAGCGAGGCCCGGTCGCACAGCTTGCGCATATCCGCCTCGCTGCTGGCGTCAGCCATCAGGGTGGGGATTGATCTTGCCGCATCGCCCAGCGAGGCTTTCAGCTCGGCGAGCCTGGATTGAGATCGGGCGGCCATGGCCCAGGTGAGGTCGGGTTCGCTGTGCTCGTTGACCAGGTAGTTGCAGAGAATCCTGCCAACGAAGCTGGTGGCACCGAACAGGATGATGTCGACGGGCTTGTCAGGTGATGGCTGCGCAGGCATGAGCACATACGGTCGTGTGGTGAAGACACCTGAAGTATAAACGACATGGTAGTGGTCGCTATCTGATTTTCCTCGATGATGGCATACTTGGGATTACGTTGGCCGTTCCAATAATCTGGAGCAGCCCTATTATTCTGGCCACCTCACCCCGGCGCGCCGCCAGCCGCGGCGCCGCCAGTGTACGAAGACGCAAGCCGACAGGGAGATTGCCGTGAAACGTTTTTTGCTTTTTAGTGTTTTTATCGTTGCAGCAGCAGGTGCATCTGCGCAGCGCGCATTTGAATTTGCTGCGTTCGATATTCCCGAAAAGGGGAGCATCGTTATTCCGGTTGAGGAAGCGGAGAGCCTGACGGGCCTGGCATCACGCATTGACACCCTGACCGAGGGCGCGTTGTCGGCTGCGGTGAAAGAGGCCTCCTTTACCGGCGCTTTGCAAACTACCCTGACGCTGTATGGCGTCCAGCCCTTCTCTCGCATTGATCTGGTCGGTATCGGCAGCGAGCCCGTTGACCGGGTGACCGCCCAGAACTTTGGCGGCCTGGCGGCTTCACTGAACGATGGAACGAGCGGTGCGCCGGTCAACGTTCTGTGGGGCGAAATCGATAAGCGTGACGGGGTCTCAGCTGCACATGTCGCGCTCGGCTATCAGCTGCGCAGCTATCGCTTTGATCGCTATCAGGCCGCGAGGGTTGATCGCGACGAGCTGCCTGTCGTTCGTATGTTGAGTGACGACACGTCCGCCGCTGAGCATTTTAACGACGATCTGAAATATCTCGCGGAAGGCATTTACATGGCGCGCGACTTCAGCTCCGAGCCGGCCAACCTGATGTATCCGGAGGCATTCGTCGAGCGTGCACAGGCGGCTTTCGAGGGCCTGGACAACGTGACGATTCGCGTGCTGGATGAGAACGAACTGCAGCGCCTTGGCATGGGTTCGCACTACGGTGTTGGCAAGGGATCCGAGCGGCCACCTCGCCTGTTGATCATTGAATACATGGCGGGCGGCGATGCAGCGCCGGTCGTCCTGGCCGGAAAGGGCATTACCTTCGATTCCGGCGGCCTCTCACTGAAGACCGGTAGCAACATGTGGATGATGAAGGGTGACCTCGGCGGCGCCGGGGTTGTCACCGGGACCGTGCTTGCGGCAGCGAAGCGCGGTGAAAAAATCAATCTTGTGGCGCTGGCTGCCCTGGCGGAGAACATGCCGTCGGGAGGCGCAAACCGGCCAGGCGATGTCGTGACGGCAATGTCCGGCACGACCATCGAGATTCGCTCGACTGATGCAGAAGGGCGTCTGGTTCTGGCAGATGCGGTCTACTACGGTGCGCAGGAATACAAGCCGAGTGTTCTCATCGACGTCGCAACGCTGACGGGCTCGGTTGGCGGCGCTCTGGGTGACGAGTACGCGGGTATTTTCGGTCGCCATGACGACATTATCGAGGACCTCACCGCTGCATCACGCGCCGCCGGCGAGAACGTCTGGCGTCTGCCGCTGGATGAGTCGCACTTCGAGCAGATCAAGTCCGCCTATGCCGATGTCATCAACAGTGGGGTGGGTAGCCCTGGCGCCAGCGTTGGCGCCGCGTTTATCGGAACGTTCGTGGACGAGAACCAGGTCTGGGCGCACTTTGATATTGCCGGCGTTGATTACTATGAGAAAGACACGCCAACCACGCCCAAGGGCTACTCGGGATGGGGCGTTCTGACGCTTGATCAATACCTGAGAAACCATCACGCGTCAGAATAAGGTGGCTGGACTGCGTATCAGCACTGAAGTCTGAACGCGAGCCTCGGCCGGTTTCCGGCAGAGGCTCGCGCGATCAAGCCGACTTATCAGATCCCCCGCGTGTTGCGCTGCTTTTTAATCCAGAGGAGGATTGCCGCGGGCAGATGAGCTGCGCCAAAAGAGGTCAGGAAAACCCATACGGCAGCGATCCCACGGCTGTCTGTATAAACCTGGCTCATCGCCCAACCAAAGCCTGTCCCAACCAACAGAAGCATGAGGCGTCCGGCCCAGAGCGGGAGCTTATTCGGGATCTGGAAAGCCAGGCGGTAATGCACCCACCCAGTGACCACCAGGGCCAGAACTAGCGCTACTATCATGTTGATTCTGCCCTTTGGCCCTCCTGTTTTCCTGATCGACTACGGCTACCCGGCAGCATTAAAGCAGCGCGATGACCTTGCCGTTTTTTGTGGCCGCCAGGGGAATTTCTGGATCCCTGTTCCGACAAAATATCAGGAATTCTCACGCCGCCGCAAAGCCATCGTGCCTTTAAGTTGCTACCCTTAACGGGCACGATTGGTCAACGCGACAGGCAGTAATTGCCAGGAAAGCAACCTATATCCAATGTAAAACGGCGAAGGGGAGCTACGTTGCTTGCTAAATGGGCGTTTACACTGGCGAGTCTTCTGATCCCGGCGACTATCAGCGCTATGTCATTAACCCAGGCGCTGGAGATGGCGGGGAAAGAAGCTATCGCGCTTAGGGCGCTGTCGTCTGAAACCCGGCAGGCGGAGGCTGTTCATCAGCAGTCCGCACAGGCCTGGTTCCCCTCTATCAGTGCTGACGCCGCCTGGCTGCGCGCGGATTCCTCGCTGATTACCGGGGTTCCGCTTCCCACGCCAGGCATCCCCCCCACCATTGAGCGCAGGGATTTCGGCCCGGTGGAAGGCACCGTCAGCGGTGTTCAGGTGGTGCAGCCTCTGTTTAATGCGGATGCCATCCAGTTACGACGAGCGGCATCATTGAAAGTCGATGCTCGTCGCCATGCGGAAGGGTGGGGGCAGCAGGCCATTCGTCTGGAGGTATCGCGCCTTTATTTCAACGTTCTTCGATCGCGGCAACAGGTGGAAGCAACCCGGACAGCCCGTGATGCCGCCACAGAGGCTGCCACACTTGCACAGACCAGTTACCAGGAGGGGCTATCGTCACGACTGGATACCGAACAGGCAGATGCCGAACTTGCTTCAATTACGGCGCGCCTGGAGCATGCACGTGCAAACAGACGGCAAGCTCGGCTTGAGCTGAAAAGCCTGTTGGGCATGACGCCTGATCAGGAGCTGACACTCTCAACTCCCCTGCCAAGGCCGTCGCCGCCCGTCAGCCTTGAGGCTGCCCAGGCACGGAAAGACCTGCAGGCACAGGAAAAAGCTGTGGCGGCAGCCCATGCCGATACCGAGGCATCGAAGGCCGAGTGGATCCCCAGGGTAAATCTTCTGGCCAGACAGCAGTGGGTTGAAGGCAATGAGCCTCTGGAAGAAAGCTTAAACGGCTGGCTGGTGGCCATTAACCTGCAATGGACCATTTTTGACGGATTTGGCCGCCGCGGCAGAATTGCCGAATCCAGAGCGATGGAACAGAAGTCCCGAACTGAGCTTGATGGGATTGAGCGTCGCATTCAGCGGGAGCAGGCCATCGCCATGAGCCGCTGGCAAGCCAGCTGGGCCGGTTTGCGTGCGGCGCAAAAGGCAGTTGAGGCCGGCAGTCGGGCGGAACAGCTCGCGGTGCGGCGCTATGAAGAGGGCATCGGCTCGATGACAGATCTTCTTGCGTCGCAGGCACGGCTAGACCGGCAACGCATGGCGCTTATCGATGCACGGTATCAAAGCGTAATGGCGAGCATGAATTATTATCTCCAGAATGGTTACGATCCGATTTCGGCTGTTCAGGAGCAACTGCGATGAACACCGTCATACGGCCGCTGATCCTGCTCACCGTCCTGTCGTGTGTAATGGCAGGCTGTTCTGACCAGACGCCACCCACAGCAGAGAAAACGCTCGAAACCCAGAGGGTAACAGTAGCTGAAGTCAGTGAATGGGATTACCCGTCAAGCCGTCAGTTACCGGGCATTGTAAGGCCCGGGGCCCGCGCCATTCTGAGTACTCGAATTGCCGGCACACTGATATCCGTTACCAAAGAGCCCGGGCAACGGGTAATCGCCGGCGAATTGCTGGCAACCGTTGACGCCAGAGACATCAAGGCGGCCATTACCGCCGCCCGGGAAAAGGTCACAGCAACCGAGGCTGCGCTTCAGCAAGCCCGGCTGGACAATGAGCGACTGCAGAAACTGTATGAGGAAGATCTGATCGCGCGCGTGCGTACAGAGCGGGCCAGCGTCAGGCTCGGCGAGCTGGAGGCACAGCACCAGGCGGCGCAATCCGAACTTAAAGCGCAGCAGGTCAATCTCAGCGATACCCGATTGAAAGCGCCGTTTGACGGGCTGGTTTCTGAAAAGCTGGTAGACGCTGGTAGCTTTGTCGGCCCCGGACAGCCACTGCTGATCCTGGAGGAGCGTCAGACAATGAGGGTCGACGTACCCGTCTCCAGTAATCAGGCCGCCGCAATGACGCCGGGGCAATCGCTTTCGGTCATTGTCGGTCCGGACCGGGAAGTGCTCGAGGCACGACTGGTCGGTGTGATACCGGCGTTGAACGACACGGGCACTGGCCAGCGACTGCGGCTTGACGTGAGTGCGGCTACATCGGCCATGGCGCCGGGCCAGGTTGTTTCTGTCGTGGTGCCGGTTACCGTCGCAGAGCGGCAACAGCAGAATACCGAATGGGTGGGCCTGCCGCGGGCAGCTCTCATCCGCCGTGGCCAGCTGACCGGCGTGCTGGTGGTGAAAAGCCCGGGTGAAGAGGGTTCTGACGAAGCAACTGTTGTTAATTTAAAATGGATCAAAACAGCGATTACGCCCGTGAACACGAGCGGCCTGATTCCCGTTAGTCAGGGGCTTGAGGCAGGTGATCGAGTGGTTCTGAATCCTTCTGCCGATCTGCAGGATGGCCAGCCGGTGGTTATTGATAACGCTGGTGCAGCTAATGGGCGAGGATAAGCCACGACTGGGTCTGGCGGGGCATATTGCCAACCGCTTACTGGATTCTCCCGTGGTACCCCTTTTTGTTATCGCTTGCCTGCTGCTGGGCGCTTACGCGCTTTTGATTACTCCCCGTGAGGATCGACCCGACATTGACGTGCCCTTAGCCTTGGTGTCCATTCCCTGGCCGGGCGCTGGCGTGGAGCGGGTTGATGAGCAGCTCGCACGTCGGGCGTCCAGCTGGACCCGTGAAATTGCTTCGGTCAGCGAGGTGCGAAGCAGCAGTTCCGATCATGCGGCGCTCCTCTCCGTTGAGTTTGAGGCGGGCACCAGTAAAGCCACGGCATTCTCCCAGCTCAATGAAATATTCGACAGCCGCGCCAGCGAATTGCCGCAAATGGCTGGCCCGGTAAAAATCCAGACCTTTGGCGAGGCCAGGCTGGTGGCGCTTCTGGCCACCATCAGCAGCAAGATCCTCGACCCCGGACGCCTTGAAGACCTGGCCGGCGAACTCTCGGCAGACATTCTCACCATTCCCGGTGTGCGGGATGTTGCGCGCTTTGGCGGCGACAGGTCTGCTATCGAGATCTTGCCCAGGCCAACGGACCTGGCCGCAAGGACAATTCCCCTGAATCAGCTTGCCGAGTCCGTTGCCGCGGCAGCCCGCCAGGTGCCGGCAGGCCGGCTGGAAGGTAGGCCGGTGACAAACCTTCAGGCGGGGATGGCTTTTACCAGCACAGCGCAGCTTGGCCGCATACCGGTGGGTAGTGACGGCGGCGGCCCCGTGTATCTGGACGAAGTGGCGGACATCCGGTTAGGCCGGATCGAGAAAAACCAGGCCGTTCTGCACTGGCAAGAAGGGGCGTCAGTTCCCTTTCCCGCCGTCACCCTGGCGGTAACCACGCTTGAAGGCATGAACGTCAGTGACATTACCCGCCAGGTGCAGGAGCGCCTGGCAAAATTTGCGCAGACAACCCTGCCAGCGGACGTGCAGCTGGATATCACCCACGATGCCGGCATCGATGCGACAGACCGTGTTTACAACGTATTGTTCCAGCTGCTGTCGGGTACCCTTGTCGTTGTAGGTATTATCTGGCTCGGGCTTGGCTGGCGGGCTGCCCTGATTATCGCCATCATGATGCCGGCCTCGCTGTCAGTTGTTCCCTATCTGTATCACCATCTCGATTTCACCCTAAACCCGGTATCCATCGCCGCCATGATACTGGCCATTGGCATACTCTCGGACGATGCGGTGGTCATGCTGGAAAATGTGTCCCGCCATTTTCAGAGGGCCGGAGAAAAAACCCGCGAGTTGACGGTCAAGGCGGTGAACGAGGTGGGCAATCCGACAATTCTGGCCGACCTGCTGGTGGTGGCTACGCTGTTGCCTACCGCATACATTACCGGGGAAATGGGGCAGTATGTTCGGGCCATTCCGATTGGTGCCTCGGCCGCCGTTCTGTTTTCACTCCTGATTGCCCTCACCATTACGCCCTATTTCGGCTTTCGTCTTCTGGCGGTAGATGCCGATGCATCGGATAGCACCAGGGAAAACGGCCGTGCCGGGAATCAGGCAACTGAGGACAGCCCTTTCGTTGCCCGTTATCGCCGAATTCTTGCGCCGTTCCTGGGTGTAACCTGGCTGCGTTGGGCGTTCTATCTGGGCCTTGTGATCCTGCTTCTGGCCAGCCTGTCACTGGTCGCTTTCCGGAATGTCCAGATAGGGCTGACCCCTCTGCTGGATCGCAATCTGTTTGCCGTCAATATCGAGCTGCCGCCAGCATCAACCCTGACCGAGTCTCTCACCGCTGCCTCGCAGATCAACCGCCACCTGCGGGCAATTCCTGAGGTCAGGGCAGTCACGGTGTATTCCGGCCTCTCCGCCCCCCTGATTTATCCACCCGAAACGATGCCTTCTCCCGAACAAAGCGCGCCCAGCGATCTGACACTCCATGTGATTCTGGTTCCGGAACACCAGCGGGACCGGCAAAGTTATGAAGTCAGCCGGGACATTGCACGCAAGCTCGGTGACTGGCTGGAACCCTTTGACGGCAAAGGGCATGTAAGCCGGATCCCGTCCGGGCCCAGCAGTGACAGAGCCATTACGGCAGAGATTTACGGACCGGACCCACAAACCCGCCGCGCGGTCGCTCAGCAGATTGAACACTGGCTCAGTAAACAGAAGGGCGTAATCTCCACCGATCAAAGCCCCTCACAACCGCTTCCAATTCTGAATCTTGATGTTGATCCCGAGCGGGCAGCTACCTTCGGCGTCATCCCCGGGGAAGTAACCCGCAGCCTTTATCTTGCCATTCAGGGAGAAACGCTTGCTAACTGGTCCGGCAGAAAGAACGCCCGCGAGCCCATTCCGATCATACTGAGGTTTGCAAAACCGGACCGGGAAACAGAACGGGCCATTAAAAGCCTGTATGTTACGAATGCCGACGGCCAGCCGGTGTCCCTGGAGTCTGTCGTGGATTTCAACTACACAGATGGCGAAGCCCCCCTGTTCCGACGCGGGCTGTTGCCGGTAACAACGGTGTTTGCCGACCTGGACCGTTCCCAGGCCCAACCCGTGACGGTACAGATGGAATCGCCGGTCCAGATTGGCGATACCGAAGTACGCTGGCTTGCACCACCGGATGAAGTCGACAATTCACTGCTCTACTGGTCGGGCGAATGGGAAATGACACGGGATGTTTATCAGGATCTGGGAATCGCAGCGCTTATCGTTATGATTCTGATCTACGTGTTGCTGGCGGGTTGGTTCCGCTCATACCGCTTGCCTTTGTTGATCATGCTGCCAATTCCGTTGATCTTCATCGGCGTGATTCCGGCTCACTGGGCCTGGGGGATCAATATCGCCGGCACGGGTGTGCTCGGCGTCATCGCCTTGGGCGGCATTGTCACCCGTAATGCCATTCTGCTTGTCGACTTCATTGAGAAAAGGCTGGACGACGGAATGAATTTGAAAGAAGCCGTGGTTCAGGCTGGAGCGCAGCGCACCAGGCCTATCATCCTCACCGCCGCCACCGTTATGTTCGGAAGCGGGGTTCTTATATTTGAACCCTCACTCGAACCACTGGGCCTGACCCTGGCAAGCGGTGTGCTTGTTTCCACCCTGCTTACCCTGGTGCTGATTCCTTTGCTTTACTTCCACGTCTTCAATAACAGCGCGAGGAACAGCGTTAAACAATGACCCGGCTTTCATAAAAGCCGCCGCAAAGCATGGTCAAGGGATCAGATAAAGTATTGCAAACCCCAGGTAAAAGACGCCCGCGAACAGCATGGAAGCCATGTAAAAACCATTCGGCCGAAGCGGTTTCGGCAAACGGGTCCAGTTCACATACAGTGCGACAAACACGATAAATGGTGTATGTGCCGCCGCAATGATGCCGGACGCAGACATCACCTTCACCGGATCCTTGAATATGATCAGAATAAGGGCGGAAATTATCCCGGTCACCAGGGCGATGTAAAAGCGCTTCAGTGCCAGCCGGGTAAACAGTCGACAACCATATTTGTGTTCAAGTGCCCGAATGCTGCGAATGACAACGCCCGGCGATGCCGAATGGCGCCCTGAACGCAGCAGGATCAGCGTCATATCGGCGAAACTGCGACCCCAGCCATCCTGGTTTGCCAGTACACTACCGGCCAGGGCAATCACTACGATGGCCAGCATCAACCATTTCCCCACTGGCCCCCAGATATCAGACAGCATTACAGCCAGGTCAATCGCCACATCGGAACCCTGCGGCAACAGATTTTTGGGAGCAAGAAGCTCGGCGCCCAGAATCATGAACGATATCAGCACCACCAATCCGGCAATACAGCCCAGCGCAGCCGTTCCCGAGGCTACGGGTAGCCAGTCTCTCACCCTTCGAATTCTGGTCTGGCGCGCCTGGGACTCCGGTTTGCTTTTGTTTTCCCGATCAACGATCTCCTCGTCGCGTTCCCGACCAGCAAGCCCGCCGCCATAGCCACGGGTGGCTGTCCAGTATCCAAACCAGACAATCCCCATTGAGCCCGCCAGTATGGTGCCCACCCAGGGAAGAATTACATACATGTCAGGATCGGAGGGCCAGCTGATCTGAAAACCACTGGTAACCTCGCTGATGCCAGGAAAAACCACCGCGGCCGATATCACCACCATCAATAGCAGGACGATAGCCAGATTGCGGCTGAGCCGTTCAATGAGCGCGTAGCGGCCAGTCGTCGTCAGCAAGGTGCAGGTCAGTAACACAAGAAGCCCGTGAACCAGATTACTGCCGGGCAGGAAAGCCGCCAATGTGCTGCCAACAACAGCGCATAAACCGGCAATCCCCACTGCCGCCGCTAATAGCTGGGGCACATAGATAATCCAGACCGCCCAATCCTTTGGCCCTGCAAGGGTGTGCATGCCCTCAAGCATGGTCTGGCCGGTCACCACGGAAAACCTGGCCATCTCCCGAATCATGACCCACATGAAGAAAACCACCAGCAGCATGAGCCAGAGAAGCTCATACTGGTATAGGGAGGCAACGCGGGGAGTAAACAGAATGGAACCTGTGCCAACCGCTGACAGCATCCACAGCAGTCCCGGACCGTACCATGTTAACTTTCTCTTGCCCTCAGGGGCCGTCGGGACCCAGTTGCGCAAAAGGATTTTCTGCATAAAGTACCCTCTCAATGCTGTGTCGGGTGCTAGTGAGTGAGTTTGCAAAAACCAAGGCTAGCATTTTGGCAGCGACCTCGGGGCAGTAAAGCAGGTCAAAATAGATCCTGCGCGATTGTTACCCAATTTTTCTGGCCGGAACGGCGTACTCATAATGCGGTCCGCGCGGCCCCCCGGGGCCGACCCGGGGGGTTTCAATCGCTGCGCTGGACGAGCTTACGGCGCTTTCCCGGCAGGAAGACATGGGCCACTGATCGGCGGCGTCCGACTTTACCGTTGTGTGTGACGCTTGCGTTCTCTATCCACGCGTTATTCCTCCCGTGGTGGAATCGCGGGTTTGCAGAGCGTGCAGTCCGGGTCGCTTTCTCCGCCACCCGACTCCACATAACGAAGCTTGTGAGTGGCCGAGCCGCGGTTGCTTGATACCTGGTAGTGTCGGAGGGGGTTCGCTGCGATCGCCTGAACCACTGCACCACGTCCCGTGTGGTGGCTACCCTCGATAACATCGCGTTCAAGTTCTTCAAGATAATCAATCTGCAGCCCGGCTAGCTCCTGTTCCAGGGCGGCCTTACTCATCATCAGTTCCGCGACAGGCGGACCGCCGGTGCCGTAGTCAAGTTGCCTGGGGGTGTAGGACTCAAGCAGAAAAATGCCCCCGCGCTTCAGTGCCTGCGTTAATTTGCGGTGCAGGCTTTCACGAAGCTGCTGCGGTACATGGCAAAAAATGGAAACTATTCCATCCCATTGGTTAGTGCCAAGGTCAAAACGTTCCAGGTCGGCGTGGATGCAGTGAATGTTCACGCCGTGTTTGGCGGCCAATTTTTTCGCCTTTTCAAGGCCGACATCGGACTGGTCCACAGCGGTGACCTGGTAGCCCTGCCGAGCGAGGAATACCGCATTGCGGCCTTCGCCCTCAGCGATGCATAAGACTTTTCCTTTGGGGATTTTCTGAAAATTTGCCGCCAGGAAAGCATTCGGCTCCTCGCCGTAAATATAGTCTTTGGTATCGTATCGCTCGTTCCACATGATGACCTTTCTACCTATACGCAAACGTTGGGTCCGGTTCTGCGCAGCGCCCGGTCGGCAACACCAGTCTACCGGCGTCAAGATCTGCAGTAGTTTCCTGACAAATCCCGCCCCCTGCGTCTGACATCCAATAGCTATCCGTTAAATTCATGCCCCGAATCAGGGTTAATTCACCTTTACTATGGTAGACAGGATAACAACTTCTGCCGCCAGCCCAGATGAAGGCGAACAGTGATGGCGGGGGCATGATCAAAAGTGGCCGTTGAGTCTGGCGAGTCACGTTATCCGGCCCCGCTGAGAGATGTACTGCTGCGATTGGCGGTAACGGACCTCTTCAAGGCCCATTGGACGGACCAGACTCATGAGGAGTGGATCACCGCGCTGCTTCATGCAGGAAAATACTCCCGGGATCGACTAGAGCGAGTGCGCAGGCTGATGGACGGCCATGTTCGGGACGCACTGGTAACCGGATATGAGCCATTGATAGAAACACTCACCCTGCCAGATTCCGGTGACCGACACGTGCCTGCCGCCGCTATTCGATGTAACGCGGACGCCATTGTGACCTCCAATCAGAAGGACTTTCCCCTGAAGTTGCTTGCGGCATTCAGCATCGATGTTCTCCATCCCGATGACTTTATCTACTATCAGATCGATATGGCGCCGGCGGTGTGCTGTGAGGCACTACGTCAGCAGCGTACTGCCCTGAAGAATCCGCCGTTCACCACGGAAGAATTTCTGGCATCCCTCCAGAAGCAACAGCTTCCGCAGGCTGTAACCAAGCTGAGGGAGTTTGAGCAATCTCTGGCTGTGCCCCTCGTGTGGTGTGCTTCCGGTCTCCAGATTCATTGCCTGAGCCCATTCGGGGCGGCTCGACCCTAAGATAGTGCCCGGAGACAGAATTAACGGGGCGGCTCGGCCCGCCCGGACGGCGTCTCGGGCGTTAGGCAGCCGGCAGTTCTATCGCCCGGGCCGCGGCGCCGTCGCGGGCGCCGTAGTGCCCGAGCACGGCAGCGGCCTGTCGGGCGCCGAGCCTGCCTGCCTTTGACAGATCCATGCCCCGCGCCAGGCCGCCCAGGAAACCGCTCGCCCACGCATCGCCCGCGCCGGTGCTGTCGACAACCCGGGGCACTGCCTCCGCGTCGATTGCATGCCGATTGTCGGCATCGGCCACGATGGCGCCTTTGTCGTGTTCCGTGACCGCCGCCACGGCGACCCTGTCCAGTGCCCAGTCCAGCGCTGCCCCGGCCTCTGTGAGCCCGGCCAGGGCGCCGATCTCCAGGTGGTTGCCGACGAGGATGTCGGTGTGGTCGACAATAAAGCGGAGCATGCCATCCCGATTGCGTTCGACGCAGCCGACGTCGGAGGGTGTCAGGGCGACGCGTGCGCCGATGGTCCTGGCAGCGGCAGCGGCGGCGGCCACGACTTCGGCGCCCTGCGGCGCGTCCCACAGGTAGCCTTCAATAAAGATAATATCGAAGCGGTCCGGCATCGCCTCTGCGATATCTTCCGGCGCCAGCGTGACCGCGGCGCCGAGATAGGTGCTCATGGTGCGCTCGCCGTCGGGCGTCACGAGAATGACGCAGCGACCGCTGCCGGGGCCGCCCGCTGTGGCGGTCGGTACGGGCGCACTGATGCCGAGAGCGGCCATCTCTTCGCGGAACGTACGCCCCAGGTCATCCTCTGCCACCTTGCCCAGGTAGGTGCCGCGGACATCCAGCTCAGCCAGGTGCGCGATGCTGTTGGCCACGGAGCCCCCGGACTGGCGCACACCCGGACCGACCTCGGCAAACAGGGCCTGTGCCGCGTCCGCGCCAACCAGGTGCATGCCACCCACGGTCAAGCCATGCCGGCCGATCACTGCGTCGTCAACGGATGCCACCACGTCAACCAGCGCGTTGCCGACCCCGACGACGTGCGGTGTTGTATCGTTCATCGTGTCACTCCTTTGCAGTATCCGGATAAGCGGTGGGCTCAGGCGGCGCGTGTGGCACCGAAGGTTCGTGCCAGTTCGTCGGCGAGGTCCGTGCGCTCCCAGGAGAAGCCACCATCGTCTGTCGACTCGCGGCCGAAATGTCCGTACGCGGCGGTGCGGGCATATATGGGCCGGTTGAGCTGCAGATGCTCGCGTATGCCGCGCGGCGTCAGGCGCACCAGCTCGCGCAGCGTGCCGGCCAGTTTGTCTTCATCGATGCGGCCGCTGCCGAGGGTGTCGATATACAGCGCAACGGGTTCCGCTACACCAATGGCGTAGGCGAGCTGGATCTGGCAACGGTCCGCCAGGCCCGCCGCCACGACGTTCTTCGCCAGGTAGCGGGCGACGTAGGCGGCGGAGCGATCGACCTTGCTCGGGTCCTTGCCCGAGAACGCGCCACCGCCGTGGGGTGCGGCGCCGCCGTAGGTATCGACGATGATCTTGCGGCCGGTCAGCCCCGCGTCGCCGTCCGGTCCGCCAATGATGAAGCGGCCGGTGGGATTGACGATGAGCCGGTCAGCGGGCAGGGACCAGCCTTCGGGAAAGGCGCCCCGGACATAGGGCTCGACGAGTTCGCGGACCTCAGCCTGCGTGACGTCCTCGCCGTGCTGGGTCGAGACGACCACCGTGTCGACGCCGACCGGTCTGCCGTCGATGTATTTGAGCGTGACCTGGCTTTTGGCGTCCGGTCCGAAGTGGGGCTGGCGGCCGCTCTTGCGGTCTTCCGCCATGTGTCGGAGTATCCGGTGCGCGAACTGGATCGACGCGGGCATCAGTTCATCGGTCTCATTGGTGGCGTAGCCGAACATGATCCCCTGGTCGCCGGCGCCTTCCTCGCCCTTGTCGCCCTCATCCACGCCCATAGCGATATCGCCTGACTGCGCGTGCAGGCGGCAAATGATCTCGGCGGTCTGCCAGGAAAAGCCCGGTTGATCGTAGCCGATGTCGCGGATGGCGTCGCGGGCGATCTCCTCCACCTTTCGCAGCACCTCGCCGGGGCCGCGTACCTCGCCGGCGATGGTCAGGTGGTCCGTAGTCGCCAGGGCTTCACAGGCGACCCGCGCCTGCGGATCCGCGGCCAGGTAGGCGTCGAGGATCGCGTCCGAGACCCGATCGCACAGCTTGTCGGGGTGACCTTCGGACACGGATTCACTGGTGAATAGCCAGGTCTTTTTGCTCATGGGATGCCTCCGCTTTGGTCGTCGAGTAGGTTGGGCGTGTTCAGGCTGACTGCCTGATGTCGATGTTCCGCTCCTGTGGCGTGTAGCCGAGCACTGGGGCCAGCCACTGTTCCACTTCCGCAAGGTCCATTGACTTGCGCTGCGCGTAATCCGCCACCTGGTCAGCGCCGATATGGTTGATGCTGAAGTAGTGCGCGTGCGGGTGCGCGAAGTAGAGCCCGGACACGGCGGATGCCGGCCACATGGCGCAGGACTCGGTGAGCTCAATGCCGGTACGCTGCGGCGCTTCCAGCAGCTCGAACAGGGTGCGTTTTTCCGTATGATCCGGGCAGGCCGGGTAACCGGCCGCGGGGCGGATGCCGCGGTATTCCTCGGCAATCAGCGCTGACTTATCGAGCGCCTCGTCGGCCGCGTAGCCCCACCAGTCACGACGTACCCGGGCGTGCAGAGCCTCGGCGAAGGCCTCCGCCAGGCGGTCGCCTAGGGCCTGTACCATGATCGCATCGTAGTCGTTGCCATCGGCCTTGAAGCCCTCGGCAATGCGGTGCACCTCGGCACCGGCGGTCACCGCGAAGCCGCCGATCCAGTCCGGCACCCCCGCAGGCGCGACGAAGTCCGCCAGGGACAGGCAGCTGCCGCTGGCGGATTTCTGCCGTTGCTGGCGCAGCTGGTACAGCCGTGCGCGCTCATCCCTGCGGGCGTCGTCGGCCCAGATAACGATATCATCACCGTCGCTGTTTGCCGGCCACAGGCCGACCACGCCGCGCGGCGTGAACCAGGATTCCGTCTCGATGCGTGACAGCATGGCCAGCGCGTCGTCGTACAGCTGCCGCGCAGTCGGGCCCTTTTCCGGATCGTCGAGGATCTGCGGGAAGCGTCCCTGCATTTCCCAGGTGGCGAAGAACGGGCGCCAGTCGATGTAATCGCGCAGGGTCGCGACGCTGACATCGTTTACTGTGATAAGACCTGGACGTGCCGGCGCTTCGGGAAGGTGCTCATCCCAGCCACCATCGAGGGCCTGTCCGCGCGCCTGCTCGATGGGCGTAACCGGCTTGGCGCGCTGTGAACCGCTGCGATCCCGCTGGCGGGACTGCTCCTCGCGGGCTTCATCGAGAATGCCCGTTCTCGCCGTTTTCGACAGCAGACGGGAAACCACGCCCACTGCGCGGGACGCGTCATCAACGTGCAGCACACCATGCTCGTATTGCGGCGCGATCTTCAGTGCCGTGTGTTTCTTCGAGGTCGTGGCGCCGCCGATAAGCAGCGGGATATCGAAGCCCTGCGACTGCATTTCGCTGGCGACGTCGACCATGCGATCCAGGGATGGCGTGATGAGCCCGGACAGGCCGATGATGTCCGCTTTTTCCTCACGGGCGCGGGCGAGTATGTCCTCCGCGGGCACCATCACACCCATGTCGACGACATCGTAGTTGTTGCACTGCAGTACGACGCCGACGATGTTCTTGCCGATGTCGTGCACGTCGCCCTTGACCGTCGCCATGAGCACCTTGCCCTTGGCCGAGGTGTCGCCCTGGCGACGCTTTTCCTCTTCCATGTAGGGCAGGAGGTGAGCGACCGCAGTTTTCATGACCCGCGCCGATTTGACCACCTGGGGCAGGAACATCTTGCCGGCGCCAAACAGGTCGCCGACGACGTTCATGCCATCCATCAAAGGACCTTCAATGACATCGAGGGGACGCTCGGCGCGCTGGCGGCACTCCTCGGTGTCGTCCACCACGTAATCCGTGATCCCGTGCACCAGCGCGTGTTCCAGGCGTTTCTCCACCGCCTGCTCGCGCCAGGCAGGGTCTTCCTTTTTCGCCGCCTCGCCGGCGTCGCGGTAGTTGTCGGCGATGGCCAGCAGCCGGTCCGTGGCATCATCGCGACGATTGAAAAGCACGTCCTCGACATGTTCACGCAGTTCGTCGGGGATATCGTCGTAGACGGTGATCTGGCCCGCATTGACAATGGCCATGTCCATGCCCAGAGGAATGGCGCGGTACAGGAAGGCCGAGTGCATGGCCTCGCGCACGGCGTTGTTGCCGCGGAAGCTGAACGAGACGTTGGACAGGCCGCCGGAAACGTGGACCAGGGGCATCGCCTCCTTGATCAGGCGGGTGGCCTCGAAGAAGGCGTTGGCATAGTCGTTGTGCTCCTCGATACCCGTGGCAACGGCGAAAACGTTGGGGTCGAAAATGATGTCCCAGGGGTCGAAGCCGGCGTCGTTGACCAGCAGATCGTAGCAGCGCTGGCAGATAGCGAACTTGTGCTCCGCTGTTTCCGCCTGGCCGTTCTCGTCGAAGGCCATGACCACGACTGCCGCGCCATAGCGGCGCACCGTGCGCGCTTGCGCGAGGAACGCAGCCTCGCCCTCCTTGAGCGAGATCGAGTTCACTACGGCGCGGCCCTGCACGCACTTCAGTCCCGCCTCGATGACCTCGAACTTCGAGCTGTCGATCATGATCGGCACGCGGCTGATGTCCGGCTCCGAGGCAATCAGGTTGAGGAAGGTTGTCATGGCCTCGGCGCTGTCCAGCAGGCCCTCGTCCATATTGACATCGATGATCTGGGCCCCGTTCTCCACCTGCTGCCGGGCCACGTGCAGGGCGCTATCGTAGTCGCCTTCCATGATCAGCCGCTTGAAGCGCGCGGACCCGGTGACGTTGGTTCGCTCACCGATATTGATGAAATTCGCGATTGCGTTGCTCATGCCGTGGTCCCCGCTTCAAACATTTCCAGGCCGGAAAGGCGCATGTGCTGCACCTGCTCGGGCAGGGGCCGGGGCGCTTTTCCCGCCACCGCGGCAGCGATGGTCCGGATGTGCGCCGGCGTCGTACCACAGCAGCCGCCAACGATATTGACCAGGCCGGCATCGGCCCATTCGCCGATGTGCCCGGCCGTCTCTTCGGGCTGCTCGTCGTAGCCGCCCATCTCGTTGGGCAGGCCGGCATTCGGGTAGGCGCTGATCCGTGTATCCGCCACTTCCGCCAGGGTTTTTACGTGGCGGCGTAACTCCGACGCACCGAGTGCGCAGTTGAGGCCGATGGTGAAGGGGCGCGCATGACTCATGGAGACCCAGAACGCCTCGGGGGTCTGACCGGTGAGGGTGCGCCCGGAGCGGTCGGTAATCGTGCCGGAAATCATCAGTGGCGGCACCCTTACGCCTTCATTGCGCAGCGTTTCTATGGCGAAGATAGCGGCCTTGGCATTCAGCGTATCGAAGATCGTCTCCAGGAGAAGCAGGTCGCAGCCCGCCTCGATCAGGGCGCGCGCCGCCTCGCCATAGGCTGTGGCCAGGCGGTCAAAGGTGACGGCGCGGTAACCGGGATCGTTGACATCGGGACTGATGCTGGCGGTCTGGTTCGTGGGACCGATACCGCCGGCCACCCAGCGCGGACGCTCCGGCGTGGCCACCGCGTCCGCCGCCTCGCGGGCCAGACGTACGGACTCGCGGTTCATCTCCGGCACCAGGTCTACCATCGCGTAGTCAGCCTGGCTGATGGCGTTGGCGCCGAAGGTGTTGGTGCAGAGAATGTCGGCGCCGGCCTCGAGAAATGCCTCGTGGATACCGCGGATCATGTCCGGCTGGGTGAGGCTCAGCAATTCGTTGTTGCCGCCGACGTCCGATGCGTGGTCGACAAATCGCTCGCCGCGATAGGTGGCCTCGTCCGGCGCCTGCTCCTGGATCATCGTGCCCATCGCGCCGTCGAGCACGAGAATCCGCTCCCCGGCATGCGCTGCTATGTCGCGTGTATCTGTCATGTCAGGCTGCTTCCTGTTGTCCTTCAGCCACTGGGATACCCAGCGCGCGGCAGATCGCGAGGCTCACCTCGGGCTTGTTGAGGGTGTAGATGTGGAACTCGGAAATGCCCGCGGCGACCAGCCGCCGGCACTGCTCCACGGCGAGGGAGGTGGCGACCATGGCGCGCAGCTCCGGGTCGTCGTCAAGGCCAGCAAACATCGCTTCCATCCAGGGCGGGATAGTCGCGCCGCATTTGCTGGCGAAGCGCTTGAGGCCGGCGAAGTTGGCGACCGGCATGATGCCCGGCACGATCGGTGCGGTGAGGCCCGCGCTGCGTGCGCGGTCGATAAAGCGCACGATCGTGTCCGTGTCGAAGACAAACTGCGTGATGGCCGCATTGGCGCCGGCGTCGAGCTTACGCTTGAGGTGTTCGAGATCCGCCTCGGCGCTGGCCGCTTCCGGGTGTACCTCCGGATAGGCGGCGACGGCAATATCGAAATCCCCGACCCGGCGCAGGCCGGCGACCAGTTCCGCTGCATCCCGGTAGCCGTTTTCCTGTAGCGATGCGCCCTCGGGCAGGTCGCCGCGCAGGGCGACGATGCGCCTGATTCCGGCATCCCAGAGCTGTTCCGCCTGCCTATCTATATCGCTGCGACTGGCACCGACGCAGGTCAGATGGTGCGCTATCGGCAGGCGGGAGCGCACCGCGACCGCGTCGACGACGTGACGGGTGCGCTCCCGCGTAGACCCGCCGGCGCCGTAGGTGACAGAGAAATAACCCGGCCGGGCTTCGGCCAGGCGATCAACGGTGCGTTCGAGTGCCTCGACGCCTTTTGCGGTCTTCGGCGGGAACAGCTCAAAGGACACGGATGCGGCTTGCTGTCGCGTTACTGATGTCATGGCGGTCATTGATCTCAGGCATTGGTTGCATGAAAAGGGTTCGAGGGGATGCGACGGAGAGCGAGCCCCTCCGCAGCCAGGTGCGCAGCCCTCAGGCTGGCTTGCGAAACAGCTGTATGCCCCAGGCGAGGTGGCCCGCGTCAGCGGCATTCACCCAGTGCTCGAGGCCGACGGCCATGCGCTCCAGATAGTCTGCGGAACTGCCGTTTTCGAGCAGGCGGTCATGGTTGGCCAGCATCTCTTCGCGAACACGGGAGTAATGCGTGCGCAGTTGCTCGGTCATCGCGTCCTGTGCAATCGTTTCCAAGCCCATCGACTCGGCAGCCTCACGGTAAAAACGCAGAGAGCCAAGGCTGTTCAGCTGCAGCCGGGCGTAGACCGGCCCCAGCGCATCCTGCGGCACGTCGTCGGCCTGCATGGGGTCGGTAAAAATGAGGTGGCCGCCCGGCTTCAGAACCCGGAAGGCCTCGGCCATGACCTTGTCCCGCTGATCCGAGTGCAGGAATGCGTCCTGGCTCCAGACCACGTCGAAGCTGTCGTTGTCTTCCGGCACCGCCTCGAACACGCCGTGGCGTACGTCGATCCGGTCACGAAGACCAGCCTGCTGGATTTTCTTTAGGTTGTACTCGTTCTGGATCTCGGAGATATTCAGGCAGACAGCGCGGCAGCCCGTTCTGCGAACCAGCGTGCGCATGGCGCCGCCATAACCGGCGCCCATGTCCAGCACCCGGCTGTCGGCGTCAAGTGGCGGCAGCCGCTCGATCATGGCCTTGATGGTGCGGTCGCTGGCGCTGCGGATATCGCGGGTGTCATCGTATAGCCCGACATGCAGGTCCTCGCCTCCCCAGATGGTCGAGTAGAAGGTGTCTGCATCTGTGCTGTCGTAGTAATTCTCGGTGATGTCGCGGATGTCCTCCTTCGCGCTGCCGTTGGTGCCGCCCCAGCGCATCAGTTGCACGGCGGACTTCTCGACCACGTGGATGAAGAAGTCCGGATCGTCCTCGGCGTAGGTCTCCTGAAAATCGCCGTAGGTACGCACGCGCTCGAAGCCGGCCTCGTGAAACAGCCGCCGCACGTAGTTCTTGCGGATGGGGCACATGTTGAGCGTGTATTCCTGACCGTCGGGAAAGCTGTAGACCATGCGGATCAGGCCATCATCAAGGTGGCTGGGCTCCGCGGTTACCTGGTCGCCGCAGTAATAATATTTGTGCTTGGTGGAGAAGCCCCGGTCGAACATGGCGTCGTAGTTGCGCTGATCCAGTATGAGGATGCCATCGTGCTTGAGCGCGGCGTAGAACTCGGCCAGCGCACGGCGACGGTCAGATTCCTGGTGCAGGTGGGTGAATGAATTGCCAAGGCAGATAATGGCGTCGTACTTGCCGTCGATGTCGCGGTTCAGCCAGCGCCAGTCCGCCTGCACGGTCTTGAGGATCAGGCCGCGGTCACGGCCGTTGGCAAAAGCTTTCGCGACCATAGCCGCGGAGCCGTCTGCGGCGGTGACGTCAAATCCCGACTCGGCGAGGCGTACGGAGTGAAAACCCGTACCGCAGGCGGCATCCAGCACTTTTTGTTTGCCCCGGGCGCGCAGGATGTCGATGAAGAACTGGCCTTCGGTTTCTGCGCGGCGCCGCCAGTCGATCAGTTCGTCCCACTTGTCGACAAAACTCGTGATGTATTCCTTGCGATAGTGGTCGGTCTCACGCACATCGAGCGGGTTGTCGCCGTACTCCTGCTCTGTCGAACGTAGCTCTGCATTGCCTTGCTGTTGACTGTTCATGGCGCGTGTCGCTCCCTCTGTCCTAGGTGATCAGTGGTCGGTCGCCGCCCACGGCCTCCGACATATCTGGCTCGCCTGAATACCTGCAGGTACCGCTGTGCCGGGCAGGATGCCCGACATTGATGGATAGCGCACAATTTCGTTAAATTATTTAGTTTAAGCTAACGTTTTTTAGCGGCGTAGCCTCGTAACAAAGTTAAGTTTAGAACTTTATTACAGGAATACAAGGGGGTAAGGGGTAACCTTTGAGTCGTAATGCTTTGAGAAATGAAATATTTCAGTAATATTCTTCTGAGGATCTCAGGCGGCGCCACCGCCGAGTACCGGTGCCGCTTCATCGTCCTCCGCGCCCAACATGGACGCGACACGTTCCAACGCCGCAATCAGCATGGACTGCTCCCAGTCCTCGAGCGCCTCGAACCGGTTTGCGTAGTGTTTCTGCAAAGCGTCCGGTGCACGCTCGATCGTGTCGCGACCGGACTCCGTCAACACAATGATCGTGTGCCGACGGTCCTTGGTGGACTGCTCCCGACACACAAGGTTGTAGCGCACGAGTTTGTCCACAAGCGCGGTCACGGTGGCCTGGGACACTAGGAGGCGCTGGGAGATTGCCTTGGATGTACAGCTTTGTGTTTCTGCCACCAGCTGCAGCACGCGGAGCTGTACAGCGGTAAGCCCGGCCGCTCGCGCGAGTTCGATGCTGTAGAGCTCCGTCGCGCGCAGGATGCGCCGCAGGGCCACGAGACTTGTATCGGTGCGGTTCATGTCATGCGTCAGCCAGCTTTTCTGCAGCGCCGTAGGTAAGGGGGCGTTCAGTTCACAGGGAATGTCCCAGCAAGCCCAGAACGCCCACAATTATCAAATAGCCTGCCACGATGTAGTTCAGCAGCTTTGGCAACACCAGTATGCCAATACCGGCAGCGAGGCTGATCAAGGGGGCGAGCTCAAGTGAAGTGTCATACGTCTGTGTCCGTTTCTTCTATTTTTTCATGAATGTTATAGGCGCGCCAGCCACTTATCCTGCAGCGCTACCGCTCAGGTGGCCATCGGGGGTCATCCACCCCTTGGTAAATTGAACTCGATCCTGGGGTTGAGCCGGGGTTTGTCGATCGCTTACCGTATACCGTGGCCGTGCCGCGGGCCCACTGCTCAGTAAGTTGCCAGCTCGTTCCGCGGTCGTTCGTTGGTCCGATCAGGCCCCCGCTCCTCGGTATCGAGATAGCTAAAGGCATCAAAAGGTCGTAGCTTAACCATCTTCCTCAAACTCTTTGATTTGGCTGATCGCTTTGATCCTGCTCGCGCTGCTCATGCACGAAATATAGTATCCAGGTTACACGCCAGCAAGCGGGCATGAAGTCGATTTAGGCCTGCTCGGCGGTTAGTTTGCCCTCCAGAACTTCGAACAGCCCCTTTTTCCGCCAGGGGATCGCTTGCATTAGCTGCTGCGGTGTGACGCTATTGGCGAGCGCCCCGCCGACGAGGCGAAACATCATCCAGCGTTTGTTCTGTGCCGGGAAATGTTCGCCAGCAATTTCCACATCGTATTTCATGAAGTCGCGTGAACCCTGTCGCGACTCCCGCTCCTTCTGCTTCTTCTCTCGTATCCGGACCTGATAATCCGCAACCTCAGGAATCGATATCACGGTCTGGACATCCAGGAAGGTCTGGTCGCCACGGCGAAAACTGGTTCGGGTGTTCCGGTATGTAGCGAGTGATACGGGGATTAAAACTTGGATGGACGTAATTGATTGATTTGTATAGTGCCCGGAGACAAAATCGAACCGGCCGGCGTCCCGGGGCCGAAACCGTGTCTGCAGCCAAAGCCATTGTTGCAAGGCGTGCTGGTGAATCATGCTGGTGAAGGTGGTGCCCGGAGACAGAATCGAACCGGCCGGCGTCCCGGGGCCGAAACCGTGTCTGCAGCCAAAGCCATTGTTGCAAGGCGTGCTGGTGAATCATGCTGGTGAAGGTGGTGCCCGGAGACAGAATCGAACTGCCGACACGGGGATTTTCAATCCCCTGCTCTACCGACTGAGCTATCCGGGCGGATGTACTACCGAAGGAGGCGTATTAAACCCGTCGCGCTGCTCACAGTCAAGCCAACGACGCTTTTCAGTGCCGGCAAACGCATTCGCTGAGATTCTCCCTGAGGTAAACGCGCAGCGCGGATGGTAGGCGTATAATTCATGCCAGCCGCGCCTGTGCGGCAGGTATCCCGCCATTCCCAGAGACCGTTCATGTGAGTTACCTGATCAAGCGTATCTTCGCCATTGCCTCGATATTGGCTATTGCGATAGCCATCGCCGTGGGCCTGTTCCTGGCGCGCCCGGAACCTGAGCAAAAGCCGGCCCAGGTCTCTGCGCCCCTCGTTGACCTGATCGAGCTGGAGGCTGGTCCGGTGCATTTTATCGTCGACAGCCAGGGCTCGGTGCAGCCCCTGACAGAGACGACGCTGAGTGCGGAAGTTTCCGGAGCGATTACGCAAGTGGCTAAGGTCTTTCTGGCCGGCGGGGCCTTCCGGGCCGGCGATGTCCTCCTGCGTATCGACCCGCTTAATTACCAGAGCGCACTGGAGCGCGCCGAGGCGACGGTCAGCCAGCGTCAGGTGGAATACGACGGGGCGTTGCGCCTCCGCGACCAGGGTTTCCAGGCCGAGTCGCAGCTGCTCTCGGCAAAGGCGGCGCTAGCGGTCGCCGATGCCGACCTGGTGCGCGCACGGCGGGATCTGGAGCGTACCGTGGTGCGGGCACCTTACGATGGCATTGTCCGTGAGCGCCGTGCGCAACTGGGCGATTACGTGACGCCGGGTTCACCCCTGGGTGTGGTGTTCGCCACCGCTGCCGCTGAGGTACGTTTGCCGCTGCCGGACAATCAGCTGGCCTTTGTCGAGCTGCCGCTGGCCGGTCAGACGGCCAGCACGAATGGCCCCACGGTCGAGCTCAGCGGTTCCTACCGCGGCCGACCTGCGCGCTGGCAAGGGCGCATTGTACGTACCGAGGGTGTGGTCGATGAGCGCAATCGCATGGTTTTCGCGATAGCGCGTATCGATGACCCCTATCGGCTGGCGGCAGGCGCCGGTGACGTCCCGCCGCTGCCGATCGGGACCTTTGTCAATGCAGAGATTGACGGCATTACGCTGAACGAGGTTGTGCGCATTCCTCGCGAGCTGGTGCGTGGCGGCAGGCGCGTGATCTTTGTGGATGACGACCTTACCCTGCGCTTTCGCACGCTGGATTTCCTTCGTACTGACGCCGGCTACGCCTATCTGCGCGCCGACCAGCTCACCGAGTGGCGCGTTGTGGCGACTACGTTGGAAGCACCCCTCAATGGCATGCAGGTGCGGGTGGGCTCAGGTCTGTGAGCGCCAACTCACAACGCAGAGGCCTTATCGCCTGGTTCGCACACAATAATGTGGCCGCCAACCTGGTGATGTTCCTGATCATTGGTGTCGGCATCTATTCAGGCCTGACAATCCGTAAGCAGACCACGCCCGACATAGAGCTGGATGTTATCCAGGTCGTGGTGCCCTACCCGGGTGCGTCGCCTCAGGAGGTGGAGCAGGCGGTTGTGGTGCGGATTGAGGAGGCAATACAGGACGTCCCCGGCATTGAGGAGTTGAACACCACGGCGCAGGAGGGGGTGGGCACGGCCAGGGTTACGGTAGCGGCCGGTGCTGACCTTAATCAGGTGATGAGCCAGGTGAAGACGCGCGTGGATGCCATCGCCACTTTTCCTGAACTCGCCGAGCGGCCGGTCATCGAGCGTATAGAGCTACCGATCCCTGTCATTTTTGTGTCGGTTTACGGCGACCTCGATGAGTATGCGCGCAAGGAGCTGGCGCGGAACGTACGGGACGACTTGATGGTCATGCCCGAGGTCAACGACGTGGAAGTGCTGGGTGATCGTGATTATGAGATCAGCATTGAGGTCAGTGAAACGTCCCTGCGCCGTTATCAGCTGACCATGAGCGAGATCGCGCAGGCGGTGCGGGCGCAGTCGCGGGACATTCCCGGTGGCACCATCGAGACGGTCGGCGGCGATATCCTTTT
Organism: uncultured Alteromonadaceae bacterium; assembly: GCA_964613795.1. Lineage (GTDB taxonomy): Bacteria > Pseudomonadota > Gammaproteobacteria > Pseudomonadales > Halieaceae > Chromatocurvus. Next base: position 109,985 of record CAZTJR010000009.1, read on the forward strand.
GCGCACCCGGGGGCAGGTGTATACCGGGCAGAACTACGCGGATCTGACCCTGCGCACCAATGCTGACGGTACGCGCCTTCTGCTGGGCGATGTGGCGACCGTCCGCGACGGCTTTGTCGAGGACGATAGCCTGGGTCGGCTCAACGGCAAGCCGAACATCACCCTGCGGGTGCTCGCTGGCGCGCAGAAGAACGAGCTGGAAACAGCCGCCCTGGTCAAGGCGTACGTGGCCGAGCTGGAGAAAAGCCTGCCGGACTCTGTCAACATAAAGACCTGGGTCGATCGATCAAGCTACCTGCAGCAGCGACTGGACATGATGCTGACCAACCTGCTGCAGGGGGCGCTGCTGGTGTTTATCGTACTGACGCTTTTCCTGCGCCTGAAGTTCGCGCTGTGGGTCATTGTGGGCATACCGGTGACGTTCCTCGGCGCGCTCTGGCTGATGCCCCATGGCCCGTGGCCGGTGACGATCAATATGATCAGCCTGTTCGGTTTTATCCTGGTGCTGGGCATTGTGGTCGACGACGCGATCATTATTGGCGAGAGCATCTATACGAACGTGCGCGAGAAGGGCCACTCCATTACCCACGTTATCGATGGGGCCCAGCGTGTGGCGGTGGCCGCGACCTTCGGCGTGCTGACGACCATCGCCGCGTTTGCACCCATGCTGTTTGTCGGCGGAATCGCCGGCGCCTTTCTGGAGGCGGTTGCCGTTGTCGTCACCCTGTGCCTGCTGTTTTCGCTGGTGGAATCCAAGCTGATACTGCCCGCTCATCTGGCCCACTCGAACATTCAGCCGGTGGATGAAGCGGCGATCTTCGCGCCGCTGCGCGACACGCCGCTCTGGCGGTGGCCGGGCAAGCTTATCGAGCGGGCGCAGCGCAGGACCCGGCATGGCCTGGAGTGGATTGTCGAGCGCATCTACACGCCGCTGCTGGCGCGGGCGATGCGGGCGCGTGGCCTTACCCTGGCGCTGTTCGCTGGCATGCTGATTGTCACGGCGGGTCTGTTCGCTGGCGGGCAGATGCGCTTTGTGCTGTTCCCCGATGTGCCCAGCGAGTTCAGCCAGATGACGTTGACCATGCAGAACGGAACGCCGACCGCGGTGCGCAACGCCGTGCTGCTGGACATTGAGCAGGCGCTGTATCGCGTGCGGGACCGGCATCGCTCGGCGAATCCTGATATTGCCGATCCCCTGAGTGTGGTCGCGACATTCAGCAATCCCGGCGGCGGACAGATGATTGTGGAAATGCCGCCGGTGCAGGCACAGACGATATCCATGGACGAACTGACGCGGCTGTGGCGCGAGGAAGTCGGTGAGGTGCCCGGTGTGCGTACCCTGACCTTTTCCAGTGCGACCAATATAGGCGGTGGCGCGCCACTGAGCTTTGCGCTGAGCGGCAGCAATGTCGAGGCATTGGAGGAAGCGGCCGGAGAACTCGCGGCGAAGCTCGCTAGCTATGCCGGGGTCTTCGATGTGCGCAACTCAGCGAACCCCGGGGGCGACGAAATCCAGCTGGCGATCAAGCCCGGTGCACAGGCGCTTGGTATCACCCTGACCGCGTTGGGCACGCAGGTGCGCCAGGCCTTCTACGGCGAGGAGGCGCAGCGCATCCAGCGCGGTACGGATGAACTCAAGGTCATGGTGCGCTATCCGGAAGCGCAGCGCCGCTCGGTGGCAAACCTCGAATCCATGCTGATCTCCACGCCCGGCGGTGACCAGGTGCCCTTTTCCGAGGTGGCGGAGCTGCGCTATGACGATGCCTACTCGGTGATCTCCCGACTCAACGGCAAGCGCACGGTGACTGTCTCGGCAGACCTCGACAGCACGATGGTCGAGCCGGGAGCGGTGATTGATGATATTCGGAACAGCTACCTGCCCGAACTGCTGTCACGCTATAGCGGCGTGGCATTCAATCTTTCCGGGGCGAGTCTGGAGGAGCAGGAATTCGTGCGCAATCTCACCGTGGCATCGATAGCCGCGCTATTCCTGATCTATGCACTGATCGCGATTCCGCTGAAGTCCTATACCCAGCCACTGATCATCATGTCGGTGATACCTTTCGGTTTTGTTGGCGCCGTGGTCGGACACCTCTTACTCGGTCAGGCGATCAGTATGTTCTCCCTGTTCGGGCTTATCGCCCTCGCGGGCGTGGTGGTCAACGACAGCCTGATCATGATGGATTTCGTCAATCGCGCGCGTGCCGACGGGGTGCCCCCCGAACAGGCGGTCATGGAATCTGGCCGGGCGCGCTTCCGGGCGATCGTGCTGACCTCACTCACCACGGCGATCGGCCTGATGCCGATCATGCTCGAGCAGAGCACGCAGGCTCAGTTCGTCATCCCCATGGCCATATCGCTGAGTTTCGGCATTCTGTTTGCCACGGTGATCACCCTTATCCTGGTGCCCGTGCTGTATCTGATGAAGGATGATGTCCTGCGCGGGTGGCGTGCTGCCTGGCTCTGGCTCGTCGGGCGCTCGCCTGGTGAACTTGCCGGGCGGCGCTAATGCTCCCGGCTTATGCCCCAGGCAGGTCTGAGCGTCGAAGTCTGGATCAGGCCGGGGGCACGTAACCCTCGGCCTTGTCGTAATCCTCGTTGGAAAAGAACTTATCCATCTCTTCCTGCAGGT
>CAZTJR010000010.1:0-1797 GCA_964613795.1 uncultured Alteromonadaceae bacterium
GCTTTAATACCTACGCCCCGATCAGCAATGGTCGGGGCGTTTTACGTTGGGGCGGCCGATATGCTTATAGGTGCTCGCAGTGAGCAGCCCTGACCGATCTAGTCGATACCGATATCCCGCAACGCCTCGTCTGTCCAGCGCAGTGCATCGGTCTGCAGAGATGCCAACTTATCTATCGATAGCGGAAGACACCCTCTTTTAACAAAATGTCCGGACTCCATACCCTGCGCACAGTCCAGAATTACCCCGATGTCCCCTGATCGTGAAAGCAGTGCGGCGCGCATGTCTTCCGTCAGATTCAAGTGGCGGAGTAAATCCGGCAATGGTGCATTGATCAGCGCATCCAGCATGGAATAGAGGCCCGCGGTAAAGCAGGCCTCCGGATGACTGCGCCCGCTACGCTCGCCAATGAGCTCGCATAATTTTGCCCGCTGCAGGGCCAGGGTGAAGTTTTCCTCGGGACCCGTATCTGCGCTCGCGAGAAGGTATAAGGCAATCCATCGCTGAATGGTGTTGCGGCCTAGATAAAGAATCGCCTCGCGAATGCTGTCGAAATGACGATTAAACCCCTGTGCTGCCCCGTTTACCTGTTTCAGGACCTCAAAACTTAGCGCGACATCACGACTGGCAAGCCGTAACACATCGTCTGTGGAGGTTTGTGGATCGTTCAGCTCGGCCAGTGTCTTTAACAGCGTGACGCTACCGGGCGGCAGCTGGTGGCCCCCCATCATTTTGGGGCGTGCGAAAAAATACCCTTGGAAATATTCTACGCCGAGCGCGTGGAGAATTTCGTAGGCCTCAGGGGTTTCTACCTTTTCGGCCAGTATTCGGCAGCCATGGCCACGCAGTCGGTCGATCTGTGTGGACCATTGCGCCTGGGGTAGCTCAAGGACATCAAGCTTTACGATATCCACGAGCGGCAGGATGGCATCGAAATGATTCGTGTCGACAAAATCATCCAGTGCCAGGCGAAAGCCGCGTTCATGAAGATGGCGAATACCCGCAATACAGGCATCGTTCAAAACTACACTTTCGAGTATTTCCGGCACCATCCAGGCCGGATCCAGGGGGATGAGCCCAGGGTTTTCTAGAAAATTCTGAGGCAGATTGATAAAGGCCTGCCGGCCCCGGGTGAGGTTTTCCAGGCCGAATTCAGCCGCATTAGCGATAACGCGTTCGGTTGAAGCATCGTCATCGACGATACCGCCATGGGCGTTATACCGCGAATCCCTGAACAGCAGCTCATAGGCATGCACGTCCAGTTGGCGGTTGAAAATGGGCTGACGCGCAAGAAAAAATGGCGTTACCTCGGTAGTGTTTGCTCTCATATCGACGTGGCTTTACTCACCGCTGCCTCCCGCTGGGGTACCGGAATTATCTGACTCAGCAACAAACGTTGACAGTTTATGTGATGCCAGCAGCGCCCGGATCGACGTCCTACAGGCGCTGCCGTCAATGTCAGTATCATAGCGCTATAACTGAGCCGCTGCGCTTGAGTTTCGCGGGTAATATAGCCATCGTCGTATCGTAACCGGTGTCGTAAAGTTCCTGTTTATCGGCTGACGTGAGGCGCAGATCGACGGGAGAGATGTCGCCCGTATCGATGATGATGGTGGATAACCAGAATTTCTCATTGATGTACTCCCGCGACATGGTCGTCATGAAGGTGTTTACCAGCATTTCGAGATAGCTCCTCAGCGGCATCATCGATGTTTTTGCTGTCGCGCGATGATTGTTGCTGCGGAGCTTGAACACGACAACGGGGACGTCGCCAGCCCAGTTTCTTTGCAGCGCGTC
>CAZTJR010000010.1:1897-9456 GCA_964613795.1 uncultured Alteromonadaceae bacterium
CCGCTAACCGCGAGTGCGCCGACGATGCTGCCGCCCGATACGCCAACCAGCGTGGAGTAGTGGAGACCGAGTTCCGCGATGGCATTCAGCACGCCGATATGCGCGGACAGCCGGCCACCCCCGCCAGCGAGGACCGGAACAATCGCACTGTCAGCCAGCGGGCCCTCTGCACTCATCGATCGACTGCTACTGCTTATTCAGCGTGTCAGTATACGCATCTGCAACGGTTTCGGGTAAATGCGGCTATGGGAGGGGTGGGGTGCCGGTCAGCAGTGCCTGCACTCATGCTATCCTTCACCCCCGTTAATCATGCTCCGGAGAGATAACATTTGCCGCTGACTGAACGCGCACCTGCAGTACCCTCGGGACTCAGCGACGAAGAAAAAGCCCGACTTGATCGTATCTCCGATGAGCTGCGTCACGGCGTCGAGAGTCTTTCCGCCATTGGTCCTGCGGTGAGTATTTTCGGCAGCGCGAGAGCCGAGAGTGAAAGCGCTGAATACCAGAGTGCCCTGCGTCTGGGTCGCCTGCTGACAGAGGCGGGAATCTCGGTCATTACGGGCGGTGGCCCAGGCATCATGGAAGCAGGGAATCGCGGCGCCAAGGGCGGTCGCGGCAAGTCGGTGGGGCTGAACATCATCCTGCCGCGTGAGCAGCTGGCCAATTCCTATCTGGATATCGATGTCGCCTTCCGGTATTTCTTTACCCGGAAATTCATGCTCATCCGCTACGGCATCGGTTTCGCCATTTACCCGGGAGGATTCGGCACGGCCGATGAGCTGTTTGAGCTGCTGACCCTGATGCAGACAGAAAAGCTCAAGCCCTGCCCCATCGTGCTGGTGGGCAGGGACTACTGGTCAGGCCTGCATGACTGGATGACCAGGGAGATGGCAGCAAACGCCTATATCGCGCCGCAAGATCTGGATTACCTGCGCCTCGTTGCTGATGAAGATGAAGCCGCCGGCGTTCTCGTGGCGCATTACCGTACCGCCGTCAATCGCGCTTGAGTGCATTGGCGAAAGCCGAAGCCATAGCGCTCTCGGGCTCGCGGGCCTTACCGCTGTCACGCGACTGCGTGCGGTTTGAGCGGGCCTTGCCCGGCAAGCGCGACGTGCTGTCGCCGCGTCGTCCCCGCTGGCTGCCTTCGGCATAGTCTGCAGCGCTGTCGGTGAGGCGCATGCTTAGAGCGATGCGCTTGCGTTCGGCGTCGATCTCCATCACCTTGACCTTGACGATATCGCCGGCCTTGACGACGCTGTGCGGGTCCTTGACGAAGGTGTCGGAAAGCGCCGAGATGTGAACGAGGCCGTCCTGGTGCACGCCGACATCGACGAAAGCGCCAAAGTTAGTCACGTTCGTCACTGTCCCCTCCAGCACCATGTCGGGCTGCAGATCCTTCATCGCATGGACGTCGTCCCGCAGCTGCGCCACTTTGAACTCGGGCCGCGGATCCCGCCCCGGCTTGTCCAGTTCCGCCAGAATGTCGCGCACGGTGTAGACACCGCTGTCCTCGGTGACATAGTCCGTGGCATCCAGCGTTTTTAGAAAGCGGCTGTCGCCGATCAGGCTGTGAATGCTGCGGCCGTTGCGCTCGGCAATCGCCTCCGCAAGCGGGTAGGATTCCGGGTGCACCGCGGAGGCGTCCAGCGGGTTATCGCTGTTGCTGACACGCAGAAACCCTGCCGCCTGCTCAAAACTCTTCGGACCGAAACGCGATACCTCGAGCAAGGCCTTGCGGTTGTGAAAGCGGCCCTGCGCGTCGCGGTGCGCCACAATGTTGCCCGCAAGGCTGCTGTTGAGCCCCGCAACGCGGCAAAGGAGGGCCGCCGACGCGGTGTTGACATCTACCCCCACGCCATTGACGCAGTCTTCCACCACAGCGTCGAGCTGCCGCGACAGGTCAACCTGGCTGACATCGTGCTGATACTGGCCCACACCGATGGAGCGCGGCTCGATCTTGACCAGCTCGGCCAGCGGATCCTGCAAACGTCGCGCGATGGATACCGCCCCGCGGAAGGTCACATCCAGATCAGGAAATTCGGCGGCGGCTGTGGCTGAGGCCGAATAAACCGAGGCCCCCGCCTCGGAGATCATGACCTTGACGGCGGCAATATCGGGGTTGTCTGCCAGGAATTCCGCTACGAAGGCGTCGGTCTCGCGGCTCGCCGTGCCGTTGCCGATGGCTATCAGCTCTACTGCGTGCCGACGCGCGAAGTCTGCGAGCACCGCCGCCGCCTCACGGGTACGCTTCTGTGGCGCCGTGGGATAGACCGTAGCATGGTCGACCAGCTTGCCGGTGACGTCGACCACGGCGACCTTGACGCCGGTGCGCAATCCGGGATCGAGTCCGATCGTGGGGCGCATGCCCGCCGGTGCCGCCAGGAGCAGGTCCTTGAGGTTGCGCGCAAAGACAGCTATCGCTTCCTTCTCGGCCGATTCGCGCAGGGTATTCAGCAGGTCGGTCTGCAGCATGGTGAGCAGCTTGACTCGCCAGGTCCAGCGCACGGTGACACCGAGCCATGCGTCGGCGGCTCTTCCCTGATCCTTGATCTGCCAGTGACTGGCAATCATGGCTTCGCAGGGGTGTGGATCGACCGATTTTTCTTCGGGGTCCATCACCAGCGCCAGTTGCAGAAAACCCTCCTTGCGGCCGCGGAACATGGCCAGCGCGCGGTGTGACGGCACCTTCGCCAGCGGTTCATGATGCTCGAAATAATCGCTGAACTTGGCTGCTTCCTTTGCCTTCCCCGTTTCCAGGCTGGAGCGCAACAGCGCATTTTCCGACAGAAAGGTCCGCAGCCGCGCGAGCAGGTCCGCATCCTCGGCGAAGCGCTCCATGAGGATTTGCCGTGCGCCATCGAGTGCGGCCGTCGCGTCCTCGACGCCGGCCTCGGGGTTCAGATAGCCCGCTCCGAGTGTCTCCGGCACCTGTCCGGGGTCCGCCAGAATGGCATCTGCCAGCGGTTCCAGACCTGCCTCCCGTGCAATCTGGGCCTTGGTGCGCCGCTTCGGCCGGTAGGGCAGGTACAGGTCTTCCAGGCGGCCCTTGGTATCGGCGCCGAGAATCTCGCCTTTCAGCGCATCGGTGAGCTTGCCCTGCTCGCCAATGCTGTCGAGGATGGTCTGGCGCCGCGATTCCAGCTCGGTCAGGTAGATGTAGCGCTCTTCCAGGCTGCGCAGCTGGGTGTCGTCCAGACCGCCGGTGACTTCCTTGCGGTAGCGGGCGATAAAAGGGACGGTGGCGCCGTCGGCGAGCAGGTTCAGCGTGGCGCTGACCTGTGCTTCGCGGACGGAAAGTTCCTCGGCAATGCGGGGGGCGATACTGTTCACGGTGGTGCGGCTTCCTTGATCCAGTGCAGCTGAGCAGGGCGCCCCCGCGCCGCGTTGATCAGCGTCCGATCGATTCGCGGTGGTGGGGCGCGTTGAAATCCGTGGCCGGTCCCTTGGGGACCACGCCGGTCGGATTGATCATTGTATGTGATGCGTAGTAATGCGTCTTTATGTGATCGAAATTCACGGTGCTTGCAACGCCCGGCAGCTGGTAGAGGTCGCGCACATAGCCCGATATATGGCGGTATTCGGCCAGCCGCTGGCGGTTGCACTTGAAGTGGCCGTGATAGACGGCATCAAAGCGGATCAGCGTGGTGAAGAGGCGGATATCGGCCTCGGTCAGCGTATCGCCGGCCAGGTAGCGGTGGCTGGCCAGGTGTTCATCGATGTGCACCAGTTCGGCGAAAACCTCGTCATACGCCTCTTCATAGGCCGCCTGTGTGGTGGCGAACCCCGCGCGGTAGACACCATTGTTGATGGCGGGGTAGATCCTGGCATTCCAGGCATCAATGCTGTCTCGCAGCGCCGCTGGATAGTAGTCGACGTGGTTGCCGGTGATGCCGTTGAAGGCGCTGTTCAGCATGCGCAGAATATCGGCGGATTCGTTGCTGACAATGGTGGCATGCTGTGTGTCCCACAGCACCGGAACGGTCACGCGGCCGGTATAGTCAGGGGCTGCGGCGGTGTAAACCTGATACATGAATTCCCGGTCAGCCAGTTGATCGCCCGTACTGCCTTCCTCCCGCCTGAAGGTCCAGCCGTTTTCCAGCATCAGCGGGCTCACGACGGACACGCCGATGGCGTCGGTGAGGCCCTTCAGTTCGCGCATGATCAGCGTGCGGTGCGCCCAGGGGCAGGCCAGGGAAACGTAAAGGTGATAGCGGCCGGGCGCAGCGGCGAAGCGATCGTCGCTGTTTGCAGAAACCCAGTCGCGGAAACGCGCGCTCTCACGCTGAAAGCGGCCTTCAGATTTGCCGGTGTCATACCAGACGTCCTGCCAGCTGCCGTCTACAAGCATACCCATGGTGCCTTCCTCCCGCTGTAGTCTTTGTGTGCGTGACAGTGCCCATGGTTGGCGTGGTACCCACGGATGGGTAATAGCGCTGCGCGGGCCGCGTCACCGTCGATTTTTATCCTATGTTCGGTAAATAAGAATGAAAAGCGCAAAAAAGCGGCGTTATCTGTCGATATAATGAGAGTTAATCGCCATCTGACAGCGCCTCCGCCAGCAGCGTCGACAGTCGCAGCGTTGCAGGTCCGCTGCCGGCGGTATGCGCGAGGGTGAGATACAGCGTGGATGGGCGGTTTCCCCCGCGCTCGAGGTTCAGCTTGCACAGCAGGCCGGCATCGAGCAGCTCGGCGATGCGACTCATGGGCAGCCAGGCAAAGCCCAGTCCGCGGCAGACCATATCGATGGAGGTGCTGACATGGGTCACGGTCCAGCGCTGCTCTGCACCGAGCCAGCCGGCATCAGTGCGCCGGTGCATGGCAGAATCGCGCACCACGATCTGTCGGTGCCGCGCCAGGTCCTGCATGTTCACCGGGCTGTGCAGCGCATGCAGTGGATGGCCGGGGGCCGCGACGGCGACAAAACAGGTGGTCAGCAGGGGCGTGCCCAGAAAACCCTGTGGGACGGTGTCTGCGACGAGCAGGTCCGCTCTGCCGGCCATCAGCGTTTCCGGTCCTCCCCAAAGAACTGTTTCAATCAGCTCGACCCGCGTCTGTGGAAATTCCGCCGCCAGCGTTTCCAGCGCCGCGGCGATACGGGTCGGGGGCAGCACCTCGTCCAGTGCCACGCGGATCTCCGCCTCTGTTCCCTCGGCCAGTCCGCTGGCGAGATCCTCAAGCTGGTTTGCCTGGTCCAGCAGCTGACTGGCGCGGCGCAGCATCAGGGACCCACTCTCGGTCAGCTGTGCCTTGCGCCCGACGACCTCCAGCAAGGGTAGCCCAAGCTGGTCCTGCAGCTTGTGCACTGCATGGTTGATGCTCGACTGGCTTTTATGAATCGCGGCAGCGGCCTGCGCAAAGCCGCCGTGGTTGACGACCGCCAGGAGCATGCGCCACTGCTCAAGGGTTGTTTTCGCCATGCGAGCTGCCTGTTTTTACAATTCGATTTATACGAATAGTTTCGGCGATATTATGCGATTTTGTTTTTATAAATACGACCTTAGTCTCGGGGGCAGTCAATGACAATAGCAGAGGGCAGATTAATGATGCCACGGCAGGTGATAGAGGTTCAGCAAGCCAGGGCCAGCCAGGACGGGGCAGGTGTGGCTATTCAGCGTATCGCCGGCATGCGCCACAGCGGTATGGATCCGGTATTGATGATCGACGAACTGCGGTCAGAGCAGCGAGATGACTTTGCCGCAGGCTTTCCGCCACACCCCCACCGGGGCATGCAGACACTGACCTACATGAAGCACGGTGGCATCATTCACGAAGATAACCAGGGCAATCGCGGGGAGATCCGCGGCGGCGGTGCGCAGTGGATGTCCGCCGGCCGCGGCATTATTCATTCGGAGATGCCAACACAGGATACCCAGGGTCTGCACGGTTTTCAGCTGTGGTTCAATCTGCCGGCGGCGGAAAAGATGCTGGCGCCGCGCTATCGTGATATTGCCGCAGCGGACCTCGCGTTGCATGACAGCAATGGTCGTCGGGCTGTTGCCATTGCCGGTGACTGGGTACTGGGTGATGTGGCGATCAGCGGACCACTGTTTGAGCTCGTGCCCCAGGCTGACATGCTCGACCTGTCAATGCCGGCGGGGGATCGCCTGGTGATTGAGAGCGGCGTCGGTCAGACTCTGATAGCCTACGTGTACGACGGCAGCTTGGCTGATCCGCGCGGGGACATTGCGGCGCGACACCTCGCGATCACCGGCGAGGGCGATTCCTGGGAACTGCGGGCCGGGGACGCGGGCGCAGGACTGCTGCTTCTGCGCGGTACGCCGCTGCGCGAACCGATTGCCCACTATGGCCCCTTCGTGATGAACACGCCGGCGGAAATCGAGCAGGCGCTGCGCGACTATCAGAGCGGAAATTTCGGCACCTGAACTCTGCTGGATGAAGGTGATATCCTTACGCTTTTTGAGCGCAAGGGGAAGCCAGATGCATCGAGGGGCGTTATTGCTTGTTGTGGCCACGTTATTCGCCTGTGCCGCACCGCCGCCACCGCCCCCCGAGCCTCCGCCGGCGGAGGTTCGGGCCCCCAGTGATCCCGATGCGCCGGTTGCCTGTGCGCCGCCGCGGCCGGAGGTCTGTACCATGATCTATGCGCCGGTCTGCGCCACGCTGGCCGATGAAGTCTCGCCGAGGCAGTACAGCTCGCCCTGCAACGCCTGCGCGGATGACCGCGTTGTGGCCTACCGAGAGGGGGCCTGCGAATGACACTCACGACGCGAATTCTCATCGCCATGGTCGGCGGTATCCTGGTCGGCTCCCTGCTGAACCTGATGGTCAGCGGCAGCGGCATTTCCGATACCCTGCGCGCCGGTATTCAGGATCTGCTGATCGGCGGTGTGTTCGATGTGGTCGGACAGATCTTCATTGCATCACTGAAGCTGCTGGTAGTCCCGCTGGTGCTGGTCTCGCTGATCTGTGGCGCCAGTTCTCTCGGCGACAGCGCGCGCATGGGGCCGATTGCCGGAAAAACCCTGCTCCTTTACCTCATGACCACGGCCATTGCGGTGACGGTAGCGCTGTTTGTCGCAGTGATCATCGGTCCCGGTACACATGTATCCCTTGAGACCAACGCGGTCTTCGAGGCCACGTCGCCGCCGCCCTTGAAAGAGGTGCTGATCAATATCTTCCCGTCGAACCCCGTGCAGGCGATGGCGGAGGGCGAGATGCTGCAGATCATTGTTTTCGCACTGCTGTTCGGCTACGCCATATCCCATGCCGGTGAAGCGGGGCGACGCATTGCCTCATTTTTCACCGATGTGGAAAAAGTGGTCATGCGTATGGTGGCAATCCTGATGTCGCTGGCGCCGTATGGTGTTTTCGCGCTGTTGGCAAAGCTGTTCGCCGAGATGGGCCTGAGTGCGATCATGGACCTGGGCGTGTACTTCCTGACCGTTCTCGGCGTGTTGCTGTTCCACGGCCTGTTCACTTACGGCGTATTGCTTCAGGTGCTGGCCAAACAGTCCCCGCGCATCATGATGCGCAAAATGCGATCTGTCTGGGCCTTCGCTTTCAGCACGGCCTCCTCTGGCGCGACGCTGCCCATTACT
>CAZTJR010000010.1:9556-10757 GCA_964613795.1 uncultured Alteromonadaceae bacterium
TATTCGATCCGGGCGGCGATATCGAGCGCATTCTTGAGGCGGTGCGGCAGATGGATGTCACGCTGGAAAAAATCATCCTCACCCACGGCCATATGGATCACTGTGCGGCGTCCGATGTCCTGCGGCAGCAGCTGGGAATACCCATTGAAGGACCCCAGCGTGAGGACGACTTCTGGATCAGCAAGCTGCCACAATGGTGCCAGATGGCGGGCTTTCCGCACGCGGACGCCTTTGAGCCCGACCGCTGGCTGGAGGATGGTGATTCGGTGGCGGTGGGTGCACAGACCCTGGAAGTGCTGCACTGTCCGGGGCATACGCCGGGTCACGTGGTGTTGTTTCATGCCGGGCAGCAGCTGGCCTGGGTCGGCGACGTGATTTTCCAGGGATCTATCGGGCGCACGGATTTTCCCCGCGGTAACCACGATCAGCTGATTCACAGCATCCGCGAAAAGCTGTTCAGGCTGGGTGATGCTGTCACGTTCATTCCCGGTCACGGACCCACATCTACCCTGGGCCAGGAGCGGCAGAGCAATCCCTTCGTCGCCGATGCCCGTTATGGCTGACGATGATCCGGGGCGCGAGGCCCTGCTACGGCGCGAGTACCACGGCCAGACTGCGCGCATCGCCTGGTCTGAGCTGGCGCCGCATTTTGCGGCGGGCAAGGTGATTCATGTGGCGGACGAGCTCGACCTGGTGGAGGTCGCGGTGCAGCTGGGTCTGGATAACGTGGCACGTTTTGAAGTGTGGACGGCAAGCGGCGCCGTGGCCCCCTTGTCAGATACATTGGCCAGTGAGCTGGCCAATGAGAACGCCAGCCTCTGGGCCGTGGTGGCGCCGCCCTGGGTGCTGGTGCAGAGCGGCGGCGAGATGCCGATCACCGATCCGTCTGCCGAATGACCTTGATCCAGTCGCCGGTGCGTGGCTCACCCCGGGGGTAGAATCCGTTTATCAGGCGTAGCTGTGCTTCCGCATCCGCTACTCGCAGGCTTGCCGCCAGACTCTCCAGCGTTGCACCGCGGGGCACCTGTATGTAGCTCAGGCGCTGTACTTGTCCGGCCTGGCGCTCCTGCGGATGTATTGGCCGGAAGCTTTCGATGATGGATCGCAGGGCGTCGTCCTCTGCGGCGAAGTCGGCGGCCGTTCCCTCGAAGCGATAGGTCAGGTTGTTGAAGTCGATCACTGCGAGGCGCTTGCGCCTGTC
>CAZTJR010000010.1:10857-22908 GCA_964613795.1 uncultured Alteromonadaceae bacterium
TGCCCCTGTGCGCTTCGTCCCCAGACCAGGCCGTCCATGTGGCGGCGGAATTCCCCCGGCTCTTCCGGGCTTTCGATATAGGCACCGTCATCCAGCTCTGCTGCCGCCTGTATCACGGCCTGCAGGCGCTTGTCGTTGCGCGGGTGAGTGGCGTAGACCCCATGGTAAGTGCCGACCGGCTGGCCGCTGCTCTTGGCCTTGACACGCTGGAACAGCTCCTGGTTCTTGAGCACACCGACTACGTCCAGCAATGCCTCGGGCTCATACCCGGCGCGGTGCATGTATTCGGCGCCAAAGCCGTCGGCCTCAAGCTCCATATCGCGACCGAAGCCGCTCATGATTTCAGCACCATACATGCTTGAGGCCGCGTAGACGTCGCGGCTGCCGGTGAAGATATAGGCCGTCGTGGAAAGTACCTTGCTGGTGACGCCGGCGGATTTGCGACGGGCATGGTGCCGGGCGGTGACGTGGGCGATCTCGTGGCCGATGACGCCCGCCAGCTGGGCCTCGCTATCGAGATAGGCAAGCAGGCCGCGATTGACGTAAATGAAGCCGCCCGGCAGTGCAAAGGCGTTCAGGTCCGGTGCGTCTATCACGGTGAACGTCCACTCGAGGTCCGGCATGTCGCTGTTTTTCGCCAGCTGCTGGCCGATACGGTTGACGTAGGCCTGCAGTTCCGGATCGTCATAGGCGGCGCCCTTTGACATCATTTCCTCGTGCATGTCGCGGCCCTGCTTGATCTCGCTGGCCTGGCTCGACACCACCATATCGGCACCGCCGGTCGCCGGATTGACGGCGCAGCCCTGCAGCAGCAACGCGTTGGCGGCGAGAAGGGTGACGATCAGTCGCATCATCATGTCAGTAGCCGCTGGACAGGAACTGCAGTAACTGGTCGCCCAGGCTGTCACAGGCGGTGCCTTTCACCGGCGCGATGATCGGGATCGGCACAACCACCGCCGGCATGTAGGACTGGCCGCTGGTGGAGGTGCTGACACGCCCCACCTCGGCCTTGTCAGTGAAATCCCAGATGGTGGCTTCGTAATTGGAGTCATTGCCCCAGGTGCCGAAGCCAAAGCAGCCGGCCCCTCCGGGGCCAACGGCACAGCTCATGGAGCCGGATGCGTTGGTCTGCACCGTGGTGCCGTCAATCCATATCATGTATTCGGTTTTCAGATCAGCGAGCTTGTCGGCGACCGGCGGCTGCAGCAGAAGGCGGTCGATATCCGCTGGCCGCAGGGGCGCCGTGCGGGGTTCAAACCAGGGATAAAGGGCGTTCATGAAGTCGAGCTCAGCGATGATCTCGACCTCGCTGTTCCCGCGCTTGATATGGTCACCGATACAGCTTATGAAATCGGGCTCTGTTTCATAGTCACTGGCGTGACGGCGTCCGAGAATGACCACCGAGGCGTCCTCCATGCTTTCCACGGTGGGCGCGTTAAACACCATTTCATCGACAGTGGAGGTAACACAACCGCCTAGCAGCGCCGAGGCCGCCACGAGCATACCGACAGTTAAGCGCCGTGTTTTCATGGTGTGGTTCCTGCAGCGACCGTTCTATTGCGCGATTGCAGCCAGTTGGCGACGTCCGGCACATTCGGGAACAGGGTGGCGAAATGAGCGCCGGCATCCCGCAGCGCAACAACGGCGGCCAGATTGACCGCCGCTTCGTCGGTCTGCAGGAAAGCGGTCGGCGTCTTGCCGTAGGCTGTCATCGTCCATTGAGCAATCGACGTTCCGTCGGGTGCGTTGAGTTCAAACGCGTAGCGCATCCAGATCTCATAGACCTTGATGTTGGTATGTGTCGGTATGGCGTACTGAAGTTCGTCCACGCGGGGTATCAGTACGGCGTCCACCTCGGGTACCTCGGTATCCCCGACCGGTGCCTCATCGAGAAAGATCACCTGTTCAAACATGCCGTTGAAAAGCGTACTCCACATGCGGATCTGGGCATCGCCGGTTTTTACCAGCCAGTCGGAGTCCGCACGGCCCTTTGCCTCGTCGAAGAACTCGTGGCCGCGGAATTCGTCCGGATAGAACACGCCCAGTGTGAGCGGCTGTCTGCTCATCAATGGTTGTGGGTACTTTCCGGTAACCACGACCTGCTTAGCGCCACAGGCGCCGAGTAACAGCAGGCTGGCGAGGAGAAGCCAGCGTCCGAGGGCCTGCCTTGTTGGCTGTCTAGGGTCTGAAGTCATTGAGCCCGACAAAGGTGCCTCCATTCCTGTAGGTCAACTCTCGCATCAGTGCCGCGAAGCGGTGGACCGAGCCCTGCTGCGCAGGGGCCTGCTGATACAGTACGGGGAAGCCCACAGCATGGATGCGTACCAGCCTGTCACCGCGGTTGTTTCTGGCGTTGATCCGGTCGACGGCGTTGAGCACTTCATTGAGTGAATTGCCCGTGAAGTCGTCGCCGAAAACGTAAATGCTGATTTTCTTGCCGTCGCCGGAGAAACTGCTGATGGCCTGGGTGATCCCTTCCACCGGGCTCGAATTGCTGAACACATTCCAGTTGCGCAGATTCTGCATGATGGCGGTGCGGCGGCCCGGCGTGTCCGGAATCCACTGGCCCCGGTAGCGGCTGAACATGTAGTTACCCATATCGTTGAGTATCTGAACACCCTTCACATTGGGATAGATGCTGAGAATGGATTCCATCTCGTTCATCATTCGCTGCCAGGCGTAGGAGAACATGGACCCTGACGTGTCGATAACGAAGATGAGGTACTCGCTGTCGACCGGAATGCCGCCGATCAGCTGGTTCGTTATCTCCTGGCCTGCCAGCAGACGCTCCATTTCACGGGTCAGAGATTGCCGCGCAATGGCCAGTCGGTCAACGATGACCTCGTTGCTGCTGTCTTCCACCTGTATGCTGTCATACTGCGATTTTGCACTCGCAAGCGCGCCCGTGAGACGCGCAATCCGCTCCTGGTACTCTGACAGCTGCTCGCGTTTGGCGTTCAGATCGCGATTGAGAATGGTTGTCTCGCCGCGAAGCTCAAACAGCTCCTCCTGCAGTTTTGCAATCCGGCCCTCCAGCTTTTTGGTGGAGGCTTCAATAATCTGCGGCTGCACCGTTTTGGTAATCATGAGCAGCAGGATGACGGCCCCGAAGCCACAGCAGATCACGTCCAGAAAGGACATCGAGAACTCGCTTGACTCGCGTCGTTTGCGCATGGTCCCGCCTCAGGTTGCCCCGGCAAACCGGGGATACGCTGTCATCAAGGCCAATCCCTTGAAGGACTCATGAAGCTGCCTCGTGTTGCCTGGGCCAGTTGCCAGAATTCCGAAGCAGCCATCGGGTCGCCCTCCATAGGAAACAGTATAATATTAATCGGAATATTGCCTGGCAGACTGCGTATCGCTTCGCGATACAGACGCTGGCGTTCAGGGCCGCTGACGGTGCTCTTCCGGGGCGGGCTGGCGCCCTGGGTTGGCAGGCCGTCGGTAATCAGGAAGATGTTGTCCGGCGCTGGCGACAGCTTCTGCAGGGCAGTAAACGCATTCAGCAGGCTGGTGCCCCCACCGGGCAGTATCCTGCGCAGCGCCCCGGATGCAGCATTGAGCTGTTCCTGATTGGCGACTTCCAGCCACTGTCCCTCGGTGTCCGGCAGGACCGGGCGTGCTTCAGTGTTGAAGGCAATAAGCTGATAGTCGCTGCCGACCGGGAGCTGCGCGGTCAGCCAGTCTACGGTCTTCAGGGTCCGCACCCACTTTGCTGCCTCCCGCTGAACCTGCTCGCTCATGTTACGCAGCCGTATGATGTTCACCAGGCGCTCGTCGAGCATGCTCGCGGACGTGTCGACCAGAATGGCGATGCGCTGGCCGCCCAGATTGAGTCCGGTCAGATACTGGCGTTGACCGTCACCGGTAAAATCCCGTGCGCTCTTACCGCTTTCCGAGGCCGATGCTTCGCGCAGTTCCTTGACCTCCTCCTCCAGCGACTGCACTTCGGCCTTCAGCCGCTCCACGGCTTCCGTATCGGTAAAACCGTCGTCCCGTGTTGCCTCGATCAGGGCTTCGTAGCGATCCAGCTCCTCCGTGACGCGCGTGGCCCGGCCCTGGGCTTCGACAATCTCGGCATCAGTTTCACCCAGGTCGTTACGCAACCTGACCAGGCCGGCCTTGCCGTCTCGGATGTCCTCCTCGAGCAGGTTGACCTCGGATAGCAGGTCGCGGTTGAGATCGCGGGTTTCCTCTTCTATGGCGTGGTCGATGATCAGGAAAACCAGGACCACCGCCCCGAAACCGCAGGACATGATGTCCAGAAAGCTGAGGTTGAATGCGGTAAAGCTGCGCTTGCGCCTGGCCACGTTATGCCGGTTCCCCGACCTCGATCAGCAGCCATGACGTGCCGTCGGCCCGGATTTCATCGCCTGTTTCGAGAGCCGCACCGCGGTAGGCGACGCCATTCACGCGGACCTCTGAATCGCCGGCGATGACCCAGCAGTCGACGCCTTCGCGACTGAGCCGGCAACGGTCGGTCAGCACAATATCGCTGCCGCCGAGCGGGCGTGCGCGGGCATTGTGCAGGATATGCGTTGGTGGGGTCGCTGCGCGGCGGGGTGGGGTGGGCGGCGAGGCCGCTGGTGCCTGTCGTTGCGTTGCCGCGGCCGATGGCAGGCCCTTGAGCAGGTGCAGGTCGTCCGGTGGCTGCAGAATATGCTCGCGATGACGCGCCAGCGCCGCGGGCAGAGCCTCTTTCTCTACCGGGCGAGCCTCGCTGAAGCGAGCGGCGAACCCCGGTATCAGGCAGACCTGGGGATCGAGCAGCAGCGCATGCCCGGGCACTTTGGCCGCCTCCTGCATGACCGCGTCGTACAGGCGATCAGCCACGGAGGCCAGCTCCTCGACGGTGATGCGGGTACTGTAACCGTTGATGCTGACCGGCGCTTCGCCGGATGCCTGCAGCGTCTGGAGCGAGTTGAATAGCCCGTCATAAAGTGTCTGTTCTGTCTCCGCCTTGCGCCGGGGGTCAAACCGCGTGGTGTGTATGAACGAACGCGCCACGCGCTCGACAATGGCCTCCTGCAGTGCCAGCAGGCCCGAGCCCGGCAGTGCATGACTGCGCACCAGTCGAATCTGACCGTCTGCTACCGAGAGCTGGGTCAGCAGCGCCTGATGCAGCTGCAGTTCCAGGTGCAGGAGATTCCCCGAATCAGCGTGTGCTTCGGCCGCAAGGACGCTGCGGTTGATCAGTCCGACAACGCGAAACGGACAGGTCTGCGCAATGCCGAGCAGCAGCGCCAGCTGGTCGCGATCCATACTGTCGGGTACCGCAAGCACCACATCGCCGGGCTCACCGGCGGTCCTGTGGACCTCCAGAAGATGCGCGTGCACCAGGTCGGCGGTGTGTCTGGCCGGCCCGAGCGTCGGCTGCAGGGGTTGCGTGCCCAGCTGCCACCAGAAGCGCGTGTTGATATAGCGTGGCTGGCGCCTGGCACTGCCGCGGGCGGTCTCGCCGAAGCGGTAGCTATCGCCCTCCAGCAGCGCATATCCGGGGCTGCACACCTGCCCGCCATCGTGGTGGAGGCACAGATCGCTGTCGAGAATGTCGAAAAGTGCAGTCGCCATCAGTGTTCAGCCACCAGGAAGCGTAATAGGCGCTTGTCTGCGTAGCGCTGGCAGTCCATCACCAGGCGCTCTTGCGCCTGCTGCAGCTGGTGCAGGCAGAACATGATGATGATGCTCAGTACGAGTGCCACGAAGGTACTGTTGAAGGCGACGCCGAGGCTGACGGTGACGCCTGAAATATCGCCCTCGACTGCCTTGTAGGCCTGTCCAAGTGCATCACCGATACCGCGAACCGTGCCGATAAAGCCGATGGAGGGAATGGCCCAGGCAATGTAGCGGACCATGGACAACTCGGAGTCCAGGCGGTCGGATTCTATCTCGCAGGATTCCTTGATCGTGTCAGATACCGCCTGGATGCTGCCTGTTGTGGCGAAGCGCTGCAGCGCCGCCAGCAGCGTACGCGGCAGCAGGAGGTCCTGTTGCTGGTGCGGCAGATCTTCCAGTGCCCGACTGTACTCCCTGGCGTCCGCGGGAAGTACGCTGGTTCCCTCGGGAATATCCACCAGGTCGCGTTCCAGCATTGACTGCTCCCGCAGAGTCTGGCGTGCCTTGTAGGCCATGATGGACAGTGCCCATATCAATAGAATGAAGCACGCCTCCTGCTCGAAATCGCGAATGACAACGGCAATCGTGCGTTCGGGGACAAAGTCTTCGCCGGCGGCCTGGCGTGCCATCTGGGTTTCCAGCTGGGCTTCGGCGCTGGGGCGTATGATTCCTACATAGGCCCCGTGCACCACGATGACCGCGATGAGCAGCGCAAAGGCCTGGAAGATGAATTCTGAGGACATCCGTTTTTTCATTCAGGAGATTTCCTTAAATATCCACAGGGAAGGAGACCGAGGCGTCCTCCGAAATGGATTCCGAGGCTTCGTAATCGAAAGGCGAGAGCACCACTCCCCCGTCGCTCGTCGCCGCGTCGTTGTTGCCCCGCTGGCCGGCGCCGGCTGTCGACGTCGCGTCCGATGGCGCTTTGGCCTCAGGCTTGTCGCGCTCATCGGCCGGCTGCGCCAGCGCCATTACCGTCACCAGCAGCGCCGACAGAAGGACTGCCGCTACCAGCGTCAATGAACCGAAAGTTCC
Source organism: uncultured Alteromonadaceae bacterium (assembly GCA_964613795.1). GTDB lineage: Bacteria > Pseudomonadota > Gammaproteobacteria > Pseudomonadales > Halieaceae > Chromatocurvus. The sequence continues at coordinate 17,509 of CAZTJR010000010.1, forward strand.
TGTTGTGCCGCGCATAGGGCCTCCTCTCTATTCAGCGTAGCGGGCAATACGAAAACCCACGTCATCCCGCCCTGCCTGTCCGTAATCGCGATAGGTCAGTCGCAGCTCCGTCAGCTTGCCGAGCGCCCAGCTGGCACCGCGAAGGACATAGTTGTCACCGCTCTCTGCGCCCAGCGGGTCAGTCTGCACAACGCCATTTGCGGCGGGTATGGCATAGACGTTGTGCATCCACTCCGCCACATTACCACCGATATCGTACAGGCCGTTATGGTTGGGTTTGAAGGAGGCGACCGGGGCGCTGACTACGTGACCATCGCTGTAATTGTTGAGTACACGGCCGGTGACATAGGCGGAGCTGGCATCGGCGATATTCTCGACTGCATCATCCGGGGGAAAGGCGTCTCCCCAGCTGAACTTCTGCAGCGACTCGCCGTTGACCCGGCTGACCCATGCCCATTCGGCTTCGCTTGGCAGGCGGTAGCCGGTAGCAGAGGGGTTGAAGCCTGTGATGATGCCCTGACGCTCGGTGTAGAACGGCGGCAGGCCTTCCCGCTTGCTGAGCCAGTTGCAGAATGCCGCCGCCTGCTGCCAGCTGACCTGGACTGCGGGCTGGTGTTCACGGTTGAGGCTGTTGCCCTTTTCCTGCCCCGAGTTGTGGCTCTCCTGAAATTGGCGGAACTGGGCATTGGTGACTTCCGTGGTCTGGAGGTAGAAAAGTCGCTCCAGACGCACTGGATGCAGGACCTCATTTGCCCGCCGGCCCGGGTCACGGCGGGAGGAGCCCATGTCGAATTCGCTTCGCGGCGCTGTCTCCGGATTGAACAGCCTCAGGGTCTGCCCCAGCGCCGTGGTGATTTCAGGCTGCAGCCGCGCCATGCGCGCTTCCTCTTCCGTCTGCAGTGTGACCTGCACCAGCTGTTGTAGACCTTCCCGCGGGGTCACCCGGCGTCGTTCCGTCTTGTGGCCGGGCAGGCTGATCTCCACCCGGTGTTCGTAGGCTGGCAGGGACAGCGTCTGGGAACCCCGGCCGACGGCTTCGCCATTCAGCGTGATTTGTGCTTCGCCCGGCTGAATGTCGAATACCACCTCGCCCAGCTGTGCCTCAAGCGTTGCGGTGAGTGATGATTCCTCGCCGGCCTCGAGTGCAAGAGATCGACTGAAGCGACGATAGCCGGGACGCGACAGCTGTATACGATGCTCTGTCCCGGGGGATAGCTCGACGGTCAGCGGTGTCTGGCCGCGGTAGTCGCCGCTGACAGTGACATTGGCCCCGGGAGGGCGACTTTCCAGACTCAGCAGGCCGGCTGCGGGTAGCAGGGGCAGTATGCCCAGATCCAGTGTCTCGCCGGCGGCCAGTTCCAGCGTGCGCACCAGGTCCGCATAGCCTGCGGCCTGCAACCTGAGCCCACGCTCACCGCGGAGAATTTCCGCGCTGAGCGGTGTGCTCCCGATCGCGTCATCATCAACGAATACGGTCGCGCCTGATGGCTTGCTGTCGATGTTGACCTCAGCCCAGGCCGGCTGCAGTGCAAATTCGACAGTCTGGTCGATAGTGCGACCTGTCACGGCAATGGTTCGCGTCTCCGGCAGATAGCGCTCCGTGGTAATGCGGACCCTGTGATCCCCCGCCGCCAGGGGCTGTCCCTGGAACGGGGCGCGGCCCGCGGCCTCGCCGTCTATCTCGATGACCGCGCCCTCAGGAAGTCCGGCGAAGGTTACTCGCCCGGGCAAGGGTGAAAGCGCCACATCCAGGCGTTGACTGGCCTCGTCCGATACGGTCAATGTCCCCGTGTAATCGACGTACCCCGGGGCGCTGATGTGCAGGTCGTACTCTCCGCTGCGAAGCATGAAGCGCTCACCCAGTGGCACTGCCAGGCCATCGATATCGATGCGGGCGGGGACCTCGGCGTCTATGGCGATCTGAACCGAACGCGCGGTGAAGAGGAAGCCCAATACCAGCAGCACGGCAGCTGCAGTGCCGGCAATGGCGAGCGCACGCAGCGGGCTGCGGCGCGAGCCTGCGTCGCGCTCGGCGCTTCCGGCCAGCGGTTGAAAGTCGCTCGCGGCAATGCGCTCGCGGCTGACGTCGGTACGCCTGTCATCGCTCGCCATCAGATGCTCTCCGTGCAGACAACGGTAACGGTGGGGGGACGACCCTCGTGGCTGACGCGGAAGGTCTGGCGTACGTCGCGATAGCCACGACGGGTGCCGACCGCGGTGTATTCGCCCGGGCGCAGCATGAGCTGCTCGCGCTCGAACTGTCCGAGGCGGGACACCTTTTGCACGACAACCTCTGTTGCGTTGTCAGACAACAGCGTGACTGCAATGGGGGTGTTTGCCAGTGCCAGATGTTTCTGCAGCGTCTGAATCTGCTTCTGCAGACGCGGCCCGCGGGGCTCGACGGTTCTGGCATAGTCAAGCAGCTCTGCCGTGTTTTCGGCGACGTTTACGTCGCTGAGACGATCCGGGTCATCGAGAATGGCATTGAGCCGCTTGTCCAGCTCTGAGCGGGTACGTGCCCGCTCGACCCCGCGCCGGGCAAACAGCACGCTGTTGTCTATTTTCAGGGCCGTCTCGTAGGCGCTTACCGAGTCGGCCCAGTCCTCCTCGGCGATGCTGGATTCGGCGCTGCGCTGCAGCTGACGCAGCTCACTGGCGGTCTCTGCCACCCGGACTTCCTCCCTGGCTGCGGCGACTTCCGCGCTGCCCTCACGCAGGCTGCCGGCGCGCTCGAAGGCGGCGCGCGCATCATCAAAGCGCTGTTGCTCGAGGGCGGCGTAGCCTGCAGACATGGCATCGGCAAAGCGTTGTGCCCTCAGCGCGTCGCTGACGCGAGACAGTGCCTGTGTCGCTCGGCGGTGCCTGTCGTCTGCAGAAACGGCGGCTTCCAGCGCCGTTTTTGCACTCGCCAGATCGCCTTCGCTTTCCGCAGCAGCCGCTTTCTCGAGTTGCGCGAGAACCTCTGGCAAGGCCTCAAGTCGCTCGCGCAGCCGACCGGCCTGCGGCAGGTCCGGCTCGAGTTTATCGACGATGGTGAGTGCTTCCCCGGTGGCCGCCGCGTCACCCGCCTGTAAACCCGCTTCCGCGGCCACAAGGCGCGCCTCCAGCTCGTCGGGAATCCGTGCCTCGATGGCCTGCGCCTGTGCCAGCGCCGCGCGGTAGCGTTCAATCGCGGCGCTGAACTCGCGTTGCCGATAGCGCTCATCACCCTCGCTGGCTGTGGCAATTACCGCAGCCAGGTCCTCGCCGGCCCAGATGTCAGCGCCGCGGCGAGTCAGTGACTCGCGCAGATCGAGAAGCGTATTGAGGATGTCCTGCGCTTCGGCGCGCAGGCGTGCCGCTTGTGCATCGGCAAAGGGCGTGCCCGCCTCGGCATTCCCGGGAGCAGCACGCGACTGTGCCGGTGCGCTGGCGTCGTCGCTTCCGGCATCGGCGCCCGTCTGCTCTCGCGCTGGCGTGTCGGTCTCCGCGTTCTGCAGTGCCGAGGGCAGCCAGAACACCACGGCAACTGCCAGCGCGACAAGAATGACCAGCGCCGGAAGCGTCCAGCGAGATGCCCCTGGCTCTCGGGAGTCGCGTTCTTCTGTGGGCTTGTGGGCGGGCTTGACGGACTCAAAGGGCGCCGGTTCAACGCGTTCTCTTTCTATGGACATGGACTCGCTACGGCTGGGAAAGGTGGGTTAGGAACGACTGTCGGTGGTGCTGGCGTCATTGGCAGCGGCATCCAGATGACCCACTTGGTTGCGGTAAATCTCTTCCAGTATCTCGCGCCACTGGTTGTACTGGTCCTCGACATTGCCGCTGAGCATGACGGTTCGATCATCCAGTTCGATCACCCGGGGCGTGATCTCGGCTTCCAGCGACATACCGAGCTCCTCCAGCGCCTGCACGTGTATCTGTGCCTCGTTGCGGGTTTCCAGGCCGCTTTTCAGCAGGCTGCCGCCGCCCATCATGGCGACGTAACCGGCAGTCCGGGCCGAACGGTCATTGCTGCCGGCGGCGGCGATTCCCGCGAGAATGGCGGCACCGCCGGCAATAAGCTGGCGGCGACTCTGAGCGCGCAATTCCTGCAGGGCTACCGCCTCCTCGTAACTCATCTTGCGCCATTCCTGGTAGGGCTCATACATCGCGCCGCTGAAGTCCCGGTAGTACTCCTGCAGCGTGTCGACGAAAAGGTGGTCGCGCTTGCGGATTGCGCGCACCCGCTCGAGCATCGGGTCGCCCTCCGCCGGCAGTCGCGCTATCTGGTATTTACCGTTGCGGTTCTGTTCCAGGTAGCCGTCAAAGGCGCCGCTGGCAAAGTCGCGGGCAAAACGAAGCTCGGTAATGGTTCTTACCGTCTGCAGGCTTTTGCTGCTCATGCCCGCCTGCTTCTCCAGCAGATCGTTGGCGACGCGGTGATACAGGGCCTGGAAGGGGTCGTATTGCCGGCGAGTGGCGTTTCGATAGGCGTAGCGACTGGTCCGGACGCTGTAGGTATTGTCCAGCCAGGTACTGCCCTGGGAGTCCGTGGCCAGAATCGCCAGTTCAACCCGCTCGCCATCTGAGTGAATGATTTCCCCATCAATGCGCAGGTCGGTGATACGGTCATTGTCCGGCAGGACCCGCACAGCACCCCAGGCTCCGCTCTGCTGCATGGCTTCTGCCAGTAGTTGCGGCATGAAGCGTGCCTCGGCACGCCGCACCTCCGGGTAAACCTGTTCCTCCTCCTCATACGATTCCAGGCCAGGATCGAAAATGGCGATTCCTACATCGAGCAGCTCTGTTTCCGGGATGGGCTCCGCAGGGCGCTGCAGGGGGGGTACCGAGGTGCTTTTGACGGTCTGGTTCACGCATCCCGTCAGGACTGCAGCGGCCAGCAAAAGCACAAGGGTCGAGACTGCACGCATGCGCGTCATGGTTGATCAATCCCCTTGTATTTGCGGTATTCCGCCCAGAGGCGCTCACGCACCGCAGGGTCGGGTTCGCGCATGGCCGCCTCACGCAGCTGCCGTGCCACGACATCGTCGTTCTTGCCATCAGGAATATCATCTGGTGCCGGGTATTTCGCGGTGTTCTCCGGGATCTGGTCGCGCCGGGATCCGCCGCCCATGCCGCCGCCCGCGCCGTAGCCACCTGAGCTGGCCATGCCGCCACCGTAGCTGCCCTGCTCGTCGGCACTTTCTCCGCCACCACCGCTGCTGCCGGCGTCCTGACGGCTGCGGGAATCACCTTGCTCGCGCGCTGATTCGCGTGCGGCGGTCTGCTCTTCCAGAATCATACTGTCGAACTCGCCTGCGCCGCGCTCCAGCTCCGCGTCAAGTATGGCGACCTGCTCCGCGCGCGTCAGGGTGCCCTGGCCTCCCGGCATCCCTGCGGGAAAGGCACCGGGAATACTCCCGGAACGACTACCGCCAGGGA
>CAZTJR010000010.1:23008-89528 GCA_964613795.1 uncultured Alteromonadaceae bacterium
CTCTGACTCTGGCTGCTTGGCGGTTGCGCAGGGGGAGTCGGTGGCTGCGGCATTTGCGGCGAGGTGGGGTTGCTTGCGCTGGGGCAGCCGGTCAGAAAAATATAGCAGAGTGCGACGGCCAGGCTGGCGCCCAGCCTGCCCGCCAACATCATCCTGTTATCGCCACTGATCCGTATCATAAGCCCATTGTATCCCTGTTGTTGCCACTGGCTCGCCGGTGTCGAAGCGTGGCCTGAAAGGCGTGCCCCGCAGTGTTCGCATAATACGGTTCACAATGCCTACACTGGCCTGGCTGTCATCAAGACGGGTCAGATCGCGAACCCTGCCGCGCTCGTCTACTGTGAATTCTAGCAGCAAATCGGCTTTGTCCGGCGAGGCCGGCTCGGGCAAGGGTCGTATACCTTCAAGGGCCGGCAGTGCAAGCGGCGCGCCAAACAGTGCCTGCATTCCTTCTTCGGCACCGTCCACGGAGGCAAGTTCAATGATCGCCTCGCTGTAGGCATTCAGCGCTTCCTTGTAGCGTCCGTGCCAGAGGCGCCAGTCACCCATCATTGCCAGCACTTCGGCACGTGCCAGCGGGGTACTGTCCGGCTGCGCGGCCTGCACGTCAAAAATGGCGCGGACCACGGAGTCTCCCTGCTTGTAGCTCTGGCCGCGGTAGGCAGACAGTCGGCCCTGGTCGTCGCCCCGGATCCTGAAGCCCGCGCGCTGGAAGCGGCCCGAACTGTTCTCGCCGTTGGAGCCGCTCATCAGATACTGCGCCCGCAGCATGCCATGCAGGGGGGGCAGCAACGTCGGGGAGGCGTCGCCATCGGCCTCTGCAAATTCTGTCAGGGCCATGCGATGCAGGTTCCACATATTGATCAGCCGGTTGAAGCCGTTTTCATCGAGCTCCAGCTCATAGGCGCGTCGCTGCCATTTCGCCTGCTTCATGAAGGCAAAGCCGCGACCGGCATCCTTCAGCGTGCGTTGCTGTACCCGGTAAAGGTAGCGGTGGCGGTCGTCTGCCTCCTCCAGCTGACCCAGGGCAATATGGCTTTTTATCTCTGACTCGAGCAGCGCCAGTTGAATTTCGCTGTACAGACCGTTGTTGATTCGTGCCAGATGCACGCCGCGCTTGAGCAGGCTGATCGCGTCGCCGTGCATCCCCGACTCCTGTAACGCCATGCCCAGCTCGAGCAGCGGCTCGGTCAGTGCGGGGTTGTAGGCGCCGCCTTCGTCCTCCAGGCGAGCGATGAGATCGCGGTAGCGACTGATGCTTTGCCTGCCGCTCGTCTGTAGCGCGCCCGTGTCTCTGGGTTCCGCTGTTGGGGGTGCCTGGTCTGTTGCTGCCGATAGCGCTGTGACGAGCGCGGATAGGACGAGGACCAGCCCAGTGACTGCCGTCTTGCATCGCCAGAGTTTCATCTGCATGGCCTCACTACGTCTTCTTGCGCCGTATGCCGGAGTCTTTGAGTATATACACGCCGTAACGTTACAAACACAATACGTTGAAACGCTACAAGCGGCTTAATCGCAAGGAGAGGAAGAAGGGCTGTGAGTCACTTTGAAGAGGAAACCGCGGTCACCGAGATCGCTCCGCAGCGGTATGCAGCTGAACTGCACCGCGGCTGGCGGATTGGCAAGGTGCCCAATGGTGGCTACGTGCTGGCCATTGCCGGGCGGGCGCTGCGGGCAGCGCTGCCGCACCGTGATCCGTTGACGCTGAACGCCTTTTATCTCGCACCGACGCGGCTCGGGCCGGTGGAATGTCACATTGAGGTGCTGCGCTGTGGCCGAAACACCAGTCACGCCATGGCGCGACTGTACCAGGATGGCGAACTCAAGGTTCAGGTCACCGCGGCCTATGTTGACTTTGGCGCCATGCAGGGGGAGAGCTGGGCGGCGCGCGAGGCCCCGGAGCTGCCGCCGCTGGCAGACTGCTTCGAGAACCGGCACAGCCCGCTGGAGTTCCATCAGCGTGTCGATCTGCGGCTCGCCAGCGGCAGTGGCATCTTTACCGGTGATGGTCCGGATCGCCGTGGCGAATTCAGTGGTTACGTGCAGCACCGCGACGGCGCACCGGCCGATGTGCTCTCACTGCTGATGTTTGCGGATGCGTTTCCGCCGCCGGCTTTCAGCCTCTTTGGCGTGCTGGGCTGGGTGCCGACGGTGGACCTGTCTGTGCAGATCCGGGCGCATCCGGCACCGGGTCCGCTGCGGGCGAGTCTTACGTCCCGTTTTCTCACCCGCGGCGTCGTGGAGGAAGATGGGGAATACTGGGATAGCCAGGGCGCCCTCGTCGCGCTCAGCCGCCAAACGGCGCTGGTACGTGTCCCGGACGGGTCTCAGTAGCCCGACACCCAGCCCCCCGGGCGCCGGCTGTCGGTGGCGCCATAGAGCCAGCCCCGATCGAGCAGAATCGACTGCGTTCTTCCCAGCGTCCGGCGGGAGCTTTCCACGTTATGACCGAGGTTTTCCAGGAGGCGGATGGTGTCCGGGCTGACGCCATCTTCCACCCTCACCCTATCCGGCAGCCACTGGTGATGAACGCGCGGCGCTGCCGCAGCGCTGGCGATATTCAGGTCGAAGTCCATGGCGTTGAGCAGCGTCTGCAGAATCGTGGTGATGATGACGCTGCCGCCGGGGCTGCCGGTGGCCAGCCAGGGCTGGCCGTCGCGAAAGACGAGCGTCGGGCTCATGGAAGACAGCGGACGCTTTCCGCCCTCTATGCGGTTGGCTTCCCCCTGCACCAGCCCAAAGGCGTTCGCTTCGCCGGGACTTGCGCTGAAGTCTGCCATTTCGTTGTTGAGCAGCATGCCCGTGCCGGGCACCGCTATGTGGGACCCGAAGCTGAAGTTGAGGGTGTAGGTGTTGCTGACGACGTTCCCGGAGGCGTCTGCCACCGTGTAATGGGTGGTGTCGGTGCTTTCGCCGGGGAGCGAGGCGCCCGGGTCAATGCTGGCTGAGGGCGTGGCTGCGTCGGGCCGTATCCGCGCCCGCAGTCGCGCTGCGTAGTCCTTGTCGACCAGTTCAGCCACCGGAACTTTGACGTAGTCCGGGTCTGCCAGATAGCGACTGCGGTCGGCGTAGGCCAGCTTCATGCTCTCGATAAGCCGGTGCAGATAGGCGGCGCTGTTGTGCCCGAGCGACACGAGATCATAGCCCTCGAGAATATTCAGCATCTGCAGGATGTGAATCCCCCCGGATGAAGGGGGTGGCGTGGACACGATCGTGAAATCGCGATAGCTGCCGCGGATTGGCGTACGCTCCAGGGGCCGATAGTCGGCGAGATCCTGCCGCGTGACAAGACCGCCGTTGTTCGCCATGTCGTCGGCGATGTGACGGGCTACAGCACCGCTGTAGAACCCGTCGCGACCCTGTTGCGCGATCTGCCGCAGCGTGTCGGCGAGATCGGGCTGGCGCCAGAGGCTATCGGGGGCCGGGGCGTTACCATCGGCATCGAGGAACAGGCGCGCCGCTTCCGGATTTTTCTGCAGGCGTTCCGCGCGACTGGTGATTTCGGCATTCAGCGCGAAGCTGACACGAATGCCCTCCGCTGCCAGGCGAATGGCAGGTGCCAGGACCTCGGCCCGTGACAGGGAGCCATAGTGCTCCAGAGCATAGAGCATGCCGGCCACCGTGCCTGGCACGCCGGCGGCCTGATGGCTGAAAAATTCACGCTGGCGATCCACCTCGCCGGCATCATTCAGGTATAGGTCAGCCGTGGCTGCGGCGGGCGCGGTCTCGCGATAGTCGATCAACGTCTGGCGATCTTCATCGGCGAGGTGGATCAGCATGAAGCCGCCGCCACCGATATTGCCGGCGCGCGGGTAGGTGACAGCCAGTGCAAAGCCGGTTGCCACGGCGGCATCCACCGCATTGCCACCGCGTTTCAGAATGCTGGCGCCAATGTCCGCCGCCAGACGCTCGGGTGCGACCACCATGCCGTTTTTTGCCACCGTAGGCAGAAAGCGCGTCTGGAAGTCGATAATGGGGGCGTTGGCGGTGGCCTCCTGGGCCACGCTCGCCGGCACGAACAGGAACGCAGTCATTGCCGTGGCAAGCCAACGGCCGATCCAGGTTTTCGCGTACACTGATCTCTCCTGCTGGAATGAAAGCTGCGACTCTACCGGTTTTGCAGGTACGGTGACACAGGGGAAATGCATGACAGACGCAAGCAGGCTCGACGCGGAAGTGACACAGCGCTGGCAGGCCATGCTGGAGGCCATCGCGGCCGGCGACGATATTCCGCCGGGTCTGCGCTGGCGCACCGAAGGCATGATGGAGGCGCTGGTGCTGCTGGGCGTGCGCAGCAGCGACGAGCTGCAACAGGCGATGGCGGATGCCTACCGGCAGTCGCTGGGCAGATCGCTGGAGGATGATCTCGGCGCCGAGTGGCAATGTGGCCATCCCTTCCCGCAGATTCCGTTTTTCATGTGCCGGGCGCCGGTGCATCGCGGCGGCCCTGATTGAATATAATGGCAGGCAACGACGGGAACACAGGCAGGCAATACGGTGAAATTTGAATCCTACAGGCGGGAGTACACGGCGGGTGGATTGACTCGGGACACGCTTGACGCCTCCCCGCTGCACCAGTTTGAACAGTGGCTGGAGCAGGCAGTCAACGCCGGCCTCAGTGACCCCACGGCGATGTCGCTGGCGACGCGTGATGCGGACGGCAACCTCTGGCAGCGTATTGTCCTGCTCAAGGGTATCTCGAAAGGTGGGTTCGTCTTCTACACCAATTACCGCAGCAACAAGGCAAAGGCGATTGCGGCGGATCCCCGTGTCTCTCTGCTGTTTCCCTGGAACGAACTGGACCGTCAGGTCATCGTCGCCGGGGTTGCCGAGAAAATGTCCATGACGGAATCGGCCCGGTACTTTCTGTCCCGTCCCCGCGAGAGTCAGATTGCCGCCTGGGCCTCGCGGCAGAGTCGCCCTGTGCCGGCTCGCGCAGCGCTGGAGGCGGAAATGTCGCGTCTGAAGGCACAGTTCGCCGCAGGCGAGGTTCCCGTGCCCGATTTCTGGGGTGGCTTTCGTATTGTGCCGCAGCGGGTGGAGTTCTGGCAGGGCGGCGAGCACCGGCTTCACGACCGCTTTGTCTATACCCGGGTTGAAGAAGAGGGCTGGGCAGTGGAGCAGCTGCAACCATGATCTGGGCCGGCGTGGCCCGCCCGGCAGGCGTCGGGCTGTTACGTCCGACCCCTGCTCCGGTGTATCCTTGTGTCAGACGCTTCAAACCGGACCCGTGCCGGTGAAGTACCAGTCACAGCGGGAGAAAGCCGATGATCAGCAAGCAAGACCTGGTAGGGACGTGGCAGTTGGAGTCCTGGTCGGTGGGATATTCCGACCGGGAGGACTATAGCTGTCCCTTCGGTGAAGATCCGAAAGGACTTCTCATTTACACCGAGGACGACTGGATGAGTGCCTCTATCGGACGCAGCGATCGCCAGACCCTGCCGGACGATATCAGTTTCCGTAAAATTCCCGAGGAGAAGCTGGCCCGAGCCTACCTGTCCTACTTTCACTACGCGGGCCGCTATCATGTGGTCGAGGGCGACGTGATCCACTACGTCACCCAGAGCCTGAACCCCAACTTTGTCGGTAGCGAGCAACTGCGGCATGCGGAGCTGGATGGCCACACCCTGGTGCTGAGCGGCCAGGATACAGCGGGTGGCGTGCTCAGGCTGCATTCACTGGTATGGCATCGCCTGTCCGCCGCCGAGAGTGACAGCGCCTAACCCGCTCCATCAATGCGCCGTTGCTGTGCCTGCCATGGCAGCGGCGGAAGTTGCAGCAGCTGTCGTCGGATAAGATCCAGGCCGGCGGCGGCTACCATGGTCTGGAACAGACTTCGTTCCACCGGCCAGCACAGTCCGCAGCTGTGCAGCTTATCGGCGCTCCCCCAGGCGATCCACACAGTGCCTACCGGCTTCTCCGCGCTGCCGCCCTGCGGGCCGGCAATCCCGGATACGGCGATCGCCATAGTCGCACCGCTGCGGGCCATCGCGCCTTCCGCCATGGCCCGGACCACTGGCTCACTGACCGCGCCGTGCTCCTCCAGCAGGACCTCCGGCACAGCGAGCAGGTCGCTCTTCATCCGGTTCGAGTAGGTCACAAAGCCCGCCTCGAAAGCGGCGCTGGAGCCGGGAACACGGGTGAGCATCGACGCAATGAGGCCGCCAGTGCAGGATTCGGCTGTCGTGATCTGTTCGCCCCGGGCGCACAACAGCTCCAGCACGCGCGCTGCCAGGGTCGTATTGCCCTCGCCGATAATGTGGTCGCCGAACAGCAACTCCAGCTGTCCCCGGCACTGGGTCTGCAGGCCGTGGTCTGCGTCACGGGCAGCCGTGAGCTTGATCTCCATCTGTGGCGCACCGGCCCTGAAGCCCAGTGATATTTCCTGTGGCCAGTCCGGCAGCGCGTCTGCCACGCGCTGCTGGGCGGCGGACTCGCCCAGGCCAAAGGTCTGCAGCCGCAGAATGGTTCTCGGCGCCAGATCGGGATGGCGACGCCGGATATCATCGATCACCGGATCCAGCATGTTGCGGAGTTCGCCCGGGACGCCCGGCGTGCACAGGACACGGCAGTGCCCAAGTGTCATGGCAATACCCACGGCGCTGCCGGTAGTGTTTGGCAGGATGTCGCTGCCGGCCGGCAGCTTTGCCTGCTTGCGGTTGGCTGCGTCCAGGGGGATCTGTCGCCGCGCGCACCAGCTCTCTATATGGGCGAGGGCCTCCGGGTTCTCGGTCAGCGACACCCCCGCCGCAGCGGCAAGCGCAGCTGCCGTCAGGTCGTCAACGGTGGGGCCGAGACCACCGTTGACGATGAGAATGTCAGCGTGCGAGCTGATCCTGCTGATGGCAGCCGTGAGTGCATCCAGGTCGTCGTCGAGGGTGATCTTGCGCTCGCAGGTGATGCCAAGCTCGCCGAGACGTTGCCCGACCAGGGCCGAGTTCGAATCGACAGTGTCGCCACTCATCAGCTCGCTGCCGGTGAGAAGCATCTGGATACGCGGTGTACGGGAGGTCATGCTGTGGCCTGCAGTTCAGCGGAGGTGACGGTACTATACAGGCAGGGAGCCGCCGGTAGCAGGCGCTCCGGGGGGCGCAATCGCGGGCCCCACTGAAATTTGGTGTGTATGACGTGCCGCGGGGCTTACCGTGGGGCGAACGCTTGTTTACACTCTGGCGCCCCAGCAGGCCCGGACAAGGAGAGCAGCGCATGAAGCGGGTGGTATTCAACCAGAAAGGCGGCGTTGGCAAGACCAGCATCACGTGCAACCTGGCGGCGATTGATGCGCAGGTCGGCTACCGCACACTGGTCATCGATCTGGACGTTCAGGGCAACACCACGCATTACCTGGTCGGCGAAATTGACGCCGAGGCATTTCCGGCGGAGGCTCAGGGCGTTGCCGGCCTGTTCCGGCAGACGGTAGGCTCCAGGCGGATGCGTCAGAACCCGGACTCCTTTGTCTGGGAAACGCCGTACCCCGATCTGTACCTGATGCCTTCCAGCCCGGTGCTGTCCCAGCTCGAGAAGGAGCTCGAATCGCGTTACAAGATCTACAAGCTGCGCGACGCCCTCGCCAAGCTGGCCGACGAATATGACCGCGTTTACATCGATACACCGCCGAATTTCAATTTTTACAGTAAATCGGCGCTGATCGCCGCCGATGCCCTGCTGATTCCCTTTGATTGCGATAGCTTTGCACGCCAGAGCCTGTATGCGCTCATGGACAACATTGCCGAGCTGCAGGAAGACCACAACCCCGATCTCATGGTCGAAGGTATTGTCATCAACCAGTTCAACTCGCAGGCCAGGCTGCCGGGCGAGTTGGTCGCCGAGCTGGAAGCCGAGGGCTACCCGGTTCTCAAGACCTATCTCAATACCTCGGTAAAAATGAAAGAGTCGCACTACACGCACCGGCCTCTGGTGGATCTGGCGCCGGGCCATAAACTCACCGGCCAGTACCTGGCCCTGCAGCAGGAGCTGGAGCGCGGGCTCAAGAAGGGCCGCAAGCGGCGCTGAGGCCTCAGGTGCAGTGCCCATTGCCTGCGGCTGCCCCGGCGGCCTTGCACTACCATATACCTCTCTACCATGGGTGCCACACGCATGATCAACAGTACGTCAGACCTGCCTCTGCCCCTCGAAGAGGCCTGCGCACAGCTCGCCGGACTGCTCGCCGGCGAACCCGACCTGATCGCCAACAGCGCCAACGTATCGGCTTTTCTCGCGCAGCAGCTGGTGGATATCAACTGGGTGGGCTTTTATTTTCTCAAGGGCGATACGCTGGTGCTGGGGCCATTCCAGGGCCAGCCCGCCTGCGTGCGCATCCCGGTCGGACGCGGCGTGTGTGGTACCGCCGTGTCGGAGGAGGCGACGCAGGTGGTCGACGACGTGCATGCCTTTCCGGGACATATTGCTTGTGATATCCGCTCGCGCTCCGAGCTGGTGGTGCCGCTCCGGGACGGCGGTCGCGTCGTTGGCGTCCTGGACATCGACAGTCCACGCACGGGTCGCTTCAGCGCGGCGGACGTGGTCTTCGTCGAGGCCCTGCTGGAGGTATTCCGGCGGCACCAGTTCGAGGACGCTGGGTAGTTGTGGCCCACTAGCGCCTCCGGCGTAAGCGGGGAGTGGTATCCCTGCGGGTGATTGGGTATTCTCCGCGCTCTTTTTGACAGGGCCGGGAGGCAATGCATGGCAGACACGTATCAGGTCAAGTCGCTTCTGGCGGGCAGCGTGGCGCTCGGAAGCCCGGTGAGCGTGCGCGGCTGGCTGCGCAGCAAGCGCGATTCCAAGGCCGGTATTTCCTTTCTTGCGGTACATGACGGCTCACATTTCGATGCGATTCAGGCGGTGGTCCCCGATACGCTGAAGAATTACCGCGACGAGGTGCTGCACCTGAGTACGGGCTGCGCGGTGATTGTCAGCGGAGAGCTGGTTGCGTCCGGAGGCAAGGGGCAGCAGGTTGAGATTCAGGCAGAGATGGTAGAGGTGGTGGGCTGGGTAGACGACCCCGAAACCTATCCCATTGCCAAGAAGCGCCATACCTTCGAGTATCTGCGCACCCAGGCTCACCTGCGCCCGCGAACCAATACCTTTGGCGCCATGACCCGTGTGCGCAATACCCTTGCCAATGCCATCCATAATTATTTCAACGACAACGGTTTCTGCTGGGTCAACACGCCTATTATCACGGGCAGTGACTGCGAGGGCGCAGGCGAGCTGTTCCGGGTGAGCACACTGGATTTTGCGAATCTTCCGCGGCGTGCCGACGGCAGCGTGGATTTCGAACAGGACTTCTTCGACGGCGAGGCCTTTCTCACCGTCAGTGGCCAGCTTGAGGTGGAGTCCTACTGCCTGGCGATGAGCAAAGTGTATACCTTCGGCCCGACGTTCCGGGCGGAGAACTCCAACACCAGTCGACACCTGGCCGAGTTTTGGATGGTGGAGCCGGAAATTGCCTTTGCCGATCTTGGCGACCTGGCGGATCTCGCCGAGTCACTCCTGCAGCACGTCTTTGGCCGTGTTCTGGCCGAGTGCGAGAGCGATATCGGCTTCTTCCAGCAGCGCATCGATACCACGCTGCTGGAGCGCCTGCGCGGCGTCATCGAGAACCGCTTCGAGCGGATGGAGTACGGCGAAGCGGTCCGCATCCTGCAGAACTGCGGCGAGTCCTTCGAGTTTCCCGTGGCCTGGGGAACGGATCTTGCGTCCGAGCACGAGCGTTATCTATGTGAAAAGCATGTCGGGCGGCCGGTGGTGCTGATGAATTATCCGCGGGACATCAAGGCGTTCTACATGCGGCTTAACGATGACGAACAAACCGTCGCAGCAATGGACGTGCTGGCGCCGGGGATCGGCGAGATCATCGGCGGCAGTCAGCGCGAAGAGCGTCTCGATATTCTCGACGCGCGCATGGATCCGGCGCTGCGCGATGAGCTGTGGTGGTATCGCGATCTGCGTCGCTACGGCACGGTGCCCCACGCAGGCTTTGGTCTGGGATTCGAGCGTCTGCTCAACTACGTCACGGGCATGGAAAACGTGCGCGACGCCATTCCGTTTCCCCGCACTCCCGGTAATGCGCACTTCTGACGTGCTGACGTGCGCAGCGGGCGAGGGCTTGCCCGGCCGGGGTTGAAACGGCTTTGGCGGCTGGCGCGGTAAGGCCTGCCCGGCGCTCAGCCCGGTGTTTTCAGGCCGCAGTCCGGCGCGAGGCGCAGCAGGCACTGGTGATTTGCGCCAACGTCAATGCTGTCCAGCAGCACGCGTACCGGCTGGTTCAGCTGGAAACGACGCGTGGTGCTGGTGAGGCTGGCCTGCCATTTGTCGTAGCTGAACTTTTCGGGATCCTTGCGCAGGTCAACCAGGCCTTCCAGCCCGCTGTCGTCCAGCCGGGCGGTGAACCCCCCGCTGTTGATATGCGAGATATGTGCTTGCCATGGGCCCGGTGTCGACGCCTGCAGGCGCTGCAGGTAGTTTGCCGCCAGCCAGCGTTCCGCCGCCTGGCTCGCCGCGCGGGCGTTCTGCAGCCTGGCGGCGAGCGACGCCAGCGTTTCTTCGCCAAGCGCCAAGGGCTCACGGCCATGCAGTGCGGCTTTGATCTGGCGCTGCACCAGAAAGTCGACGTATTTGCGCAATGGCGAGGTGCAGTTTGTGTACTGAGGCAGCGCCATGCCCATATGCGGCCCGGGCTCCGGCGACAGCTCCGCGCGCGTCAGCAGCCGGTTGACCATGTTGCGCAGTGGCAGTGGGTGTGCCGGATCACTCAGCAGGCGGATAAGTTCCCTGTAGCCGGCCACGGCGGTCACGTCGATTTCTGCTGCCTGCGGCAGATGCAGTTCCAGAAATTTGCGCAGCTCGTCCAGGCGGTCGCTGCGAAAGCCGCTGTGGCGGATGAAGGGGCCGCGGATGGCATGGCGCGAGAGAAAATCGGCGGCACAGCGGTTGGCCGCTACCATGCACTCCTCTACCAGTTTCTGGGACGCCATCTTCTCGAAAGGTTCGATGCTGTCAATCTGCTTCTGGTCGTTCAGAACCCAGCGGAACTCGCGGCGATCCTCCATGAGGAGCCCGTTGGCCTCACGTTCGGCGTGCAGAGCGCGGAACACCTGGTACAGGGCCTCCAGCGGGCTGGCGTGGCTCATCAGGCTGTCCTGCTCGCCGGACAGGTATTTGTCAACGGCAAAATAGGACAGCTTGGCCCGGGAGCGGATGGTGGCCTCGAGAAAATCGTAGTGGCGGATGACGCCGTTATCGCCGACGTCGATCTTGCACACCAGAGCAGGTCGATCGTTCCCCGCGGACAGTGCGCAGGTGCCCTGGGACATGGTCTCCGGCAGCATGGGCACGACGTCCCCATGGAAGTAGACCGAGGTTGCGCGTCGCGCGATATCTGCCTCCAGCGGCGAGTCGGCGGGCACGAAGGCCGTCGGGTCGGCGATGGCGACATACAGCGTCCAGCCATCGCTGCTGGTATCGGCGTACAGGGCATCGTCGATGTCCAGGGTCTTGGCGGCATCGATGGAGATGAAGTCGAGGTCGGTGAGGTCCAGACGCTGAAGGTTCTCTGCCGATGCGGACTGGTCAAGCGCCGCGTCAACCTGCTGCAGCTTTGCGGCTGGCCAGTCCGGCTGCAAGTCGAATTTCTCCATGCTGTAGCGGTTTTCAATGCCGGGCGTATCGGCGTTGCCGATAACTCTCAACACCTTGGCCTGGGGCCTGCCATCGCGAATCGGATGGCGCAGAACGGCACAGCGGATGAAATCGCCCTCGCGCACGCCGTTGCGCGCGTGTGGTGGAATGAACAGCCAGCGCTGCAGGTTATTGAGATCGGGACGTACGAACAGTGCCTTGCCTTTGCGCACACACTCGCCGGTAAACTCACCGAGGGGACTGTCAATGAGCTTTTCGACTTCGGCAACGCTGCGCTTGTCGGCGCCCGGGCGTATGCAGACACGAATCCGGTCATCCGGAAAGGTCTTGAGCATCTCGTCCGGTGGAATGAACACCTCGCGGCCGTCGTCGAGAACCGCGAAGCCGTAACGGGCCTGGGTGCCCTTGACCACGGCTTCGGCGCGCTCCTTGACGGATTCCAGCTGGTTTTTCAGGCCCTTGAGCTGTGAGAGGGCATCGCTGTTCAGCATAGTGGCGTCTGTGCGGCCTGTGTGTCGATGAATCGGCTATCGTAGCGGAAAAGGGCGCGGGTGTCAGTGTGCATTGCCCGCGGAGCCCGGCGGCGGCCATGGCCGGGGTGTGATTGACACTGCTGTGGATTGTTGCCAATAATCGAGTCCTCAGACGTAAAAAGCAGCAGACCATTCGTATCAGATATGGACCACTAGCTCCCGCAACAGGTCGTCCGCCCTGCACCCCACTTACCGCACCCCAGGCCCAGGAGCGCATTATGGATTCCAGCCCCGCGCTGAACACCGGCATGGTCAAGGCACTGCCATCGCAGGCCAAGACCTATGTGCTTGACACCAACGTTCTGCTGCACGATCCAACGGCCCTCACCGGATTTTCCGAGCATCATGTGGTGATTCCCATGACCGTGCTCGAGGAACTGGACCACATCAAGGATCGTCACGACAAGACGGTGAGCCGTGAGGCGCGGATTGCCATCCAGCTGATCGACAGGGTGGTGGATTCGGCGACGCCGCAGGAAATCCAGGCCGGGGTGGAATTGCCCGGGACCGCGCTGGAGGGACGACTGGGGACGCTGGCGATCTATCCTGATCAGCTGATCAGCGATGACAGTCAGGTGCCTTATCTCGATGTCACTCAGGACCAGGCCAACGATAATCGAATTATCAACGTGGCCATCCGGCTGCAGGCAGAAAACCCCGACAGCTTTGTCTGCCTGGTGACCAAGGACATCAATATGCGCATCAAGGCAAAGGGGTCCGGCCTGATGCACGTGGAGGACTACCGGCGCGATCGCGTGCTTGACGACATCGACCTGCTGGCCCGTGGCTACCAGCGCATCGAGGGTGATTTCTGGAGCATGGTGTCAGAGGTGGATACGGTGCGAGAGGGCGAGCAGACCCTGCACCGGGTGCCGCGCGCAGCACTGCCAGAGGCCTATCCCAATCTGTTTGTGCATGACGACAACGCCTTCTTTGCTTTTGTGGTGCGTCTCGACGCGCGTCACATCTACCTGCGCTGTGACAGTCGTGACAATCTGATGAAGCGTCGTTTCTGGGGCCTTTCGCCGCGCAATCTGGAGCAGGCCATGGCCATGTCTCTGCTCGGTGATGACACCGTGGACATGACGGTGATGACCGGACCTGCGGGATCCGGCAAGACGCTGCTGGCGCTGGCCTATGGGCTGCATGCAATCCTGGAGGAGCGGCGTTTCAGCAAGCTGATCGTGGCGCGCTCGACGCCGCCGATCGCCGAGGATATCGGCTTTCTGCCGGGAACCGAGGAGGAAAAGATGGCGCCCTGGCTGGCGGCTTTCGATGACAACCTGGAGATTCTCCACGGCGCCGACGAATCCTGTATCGGCAGTATCGACTACGTGAAGGAGCGGGCCAACATACAGTTCAAGTCGCTCAACTTCATGCGCGGGCGCTCATTCAACAATGCCTACATCATCATCGACGAGGCACAGGGGTTGACCCAGTTTCAGCTCAAGTCTGTGATCTCGCGGGTGGGTGAAGGCTCGCGGATTGTCGTGCTCGGCAATCTGGCGCAGATCGACAACAAGTACATTTCGCCGCTGACGTCGGGGCTGACTTATCTGGTCGAGAAGAGTAAGTCCTATCAGCATGCAGGCATCATGCACATCGGTGGCATTGTGCGCTCACGACTTGCTGCCTTCGCCGAAGAGCAGCTATAGCTCGCGCTGTCGCGTTCTGCTGCTCATGAATCCTCCGTCGAGTCGCTGCCGCGGCGCGCCAGGTCGCGCTGCAGAGCAAATTCCAGGCGCAATATGACGCCCCACTCGCCGCTGCGACCGCTGTCGGCCTGAAGCTGACGGAAGCTGTAGCTGGGCTCAAGCTCAACGAACATGTAAGGCCGGTATACCTGGCGCCTGAACACGGTGCCCAGCCGGTAACTACGCACGAACGCCTCCGGGCGGGTGACACCATTGATCAGCAGGAAGTGCTCCATCGCCAGCGGGCGCTCGGTGTCGGTCAGGTGGCGCTGGCGCAGCGCCAGGCGAGAGCGCCATTCCACGCCCTCGCTTTTTTCTCCCCAGATGCCCCGCTGGCTCCAGCGCCAGACGGTGCTGTTGTCCTGTTTGTAGTTGATGTCCAGCTGGGTGGTGCCATAAATGCCCTCATCGGTCTCGTGCTGTATCCGCTGAATGAAGCGGTAGCTGACGTCATCGACGACGGCGCCCTGATTGCGGTATCTCACGCCCGGTTTGACTCCGCTGGCGGTCAGGCCCAGGGTGGTGTCGAAGCGCGAGCGGCCGCCCTCGCCCAGCAGGTACTGCAGCCCGATGCGGTCATCCAGGCGGTCGTCATCCAGGTCCTCGTCGTCCTGTGCCTGATCGCTGAACACCAGGTCGAGGCGGCGTGACACACGTGGCAGCTGCAGCTTGCCGCGAAGCCGCGGTTTGGCATCGTAGCCCTCGGCAGAGTCCCAGTCATTGATCAGCTGTAGCCGCAGCAGTGATTCTGCCTGCTCCAGGTTGTAGGTCTCGTCGCCAAAGAACTGGTCCATCCATTCGGTCAGCGCCTGTGCACCGTCGGTAACATAGGCGTGGCTGGAATCGACCCAGTTTTCTTCCCCTGCCGGCAGGTCCCGGTTCGCCGGCACCGGCGCAGTCCAGCCGCGCAGGGAGTCGTCGGCGGCTAGCTCCGGGAAAAACACAAAAAGGCCGGCGCACAGCGCAAAATGCCTGACCCGAGCGTGCTTTGCCGGTAAACTGCTGCGCATGTCGACACTCTTTATCTGGCTTCAGCACTGCCTGCCGCAGCACCTCCTCTCAAGAATCGTAGGTGCTCTGGCGCGTGCACGCCAGCCCCGCTGGCTGGTTACCTGGGTTATACACCGTTTCGTCGCACACTATGGTGTGGATCTTGCGGAGGCGCAGGACAGCGATGCCGCGGATTATCCCTCCTTCAACGCGTTCTTCACCCGGCCGCTCAAGCCTGGTGTGCGGCCGCTCGCAGACAGCGATCTGGTCTGTCCGGTTGATGGCGTGGTCAGCCAGTGCGGCGCCATCCACGGCGACCGGGTGTTCCAGGCCAAGGGACGCGACTTTTCGCTGGACGAGCTGCTGGGAGGGGACACCGCGCGTTCGTCAACCTTCAAGAATGGAATGTTCGCCACGATGTATCTGTCGCCGCGGGATTATCACCGGGTTCACATGCCTGCGGCGGGACGTCTGACCGCTACCTGCTACGTTCCCGGACGCCTGTTCTCGGTGAATGCGGTCACCTCAGGCGGCGTGAACAGGCTGTTTGCGCGCAATGAGCGCCTGGTGTGCTATTTCGAGGGGCCCCAGGGGCCGTTCGCGATGGTGTTGGTGGGCGCCATGATTGTCGCCGGCATTGAGACCGTGTGGTCAGGGCAGGTAGCGCCACCTCCGCGCCGGGCGGTGTCCATGGATTATGCAGCGCTTCCGGAGTCGGTCAGTCTTGATCGCGGCGATGAGATGGGGCGTTTCCTGCTCGGTTCAACGGTGATTCTGCTGTTCCCGCCGGCCGCGGCGGTTTTCCGTGGCGCATTCACACCCGGTGCCCAGACACGAATCGGCGATGCCATGGCCGACTTTGATGGCCATCAGGGCGTATCCAGTGACCCGATGATGTGACGGTAGCTGGCGAGTCGCTGCGCCGGGATCAGCCCGTCGGCGACGGCTGCCAGCAGCGCGCAGCCGGGTTCACTCTGGTGCCGGCAATCGCGGAAGCGGCATCGGCCCAGATAAGGATGAAATTCCCGAAAGCCTGACTCCACCGCGTGCCGCGTAAGATGTCCGAGACCGAACTCACGAATGCCCGGTGAGTCAATCAGGTGCCCGCCGCCGGGCAGGTGGAAGAGCCCCGACCGGGTGGTCGTGTGTGTGCCTTTGCCGGAACCCTCGGAGAGCGCACCGGTGCGCTGTGGCGCGGCCTCCGGCAGGAGGGCGTTCAGAAGCGATGTCTTGCCTACGCCTGACTGGCCGACAAAGACGCTGGTGTAACCGCGCAGGGCCTCTTGCAGTCCGGCAAGCCCACTGTGTGTCGAGCAGCGTATGACTGGATAGCCAAGCGACGGATAGATTTTCAGCATGTCCTCAAGTGGTGCCGCAAGTGCCGGATCGGCCAGCAGGTCGCATTTGTTGACCACAATCAGCGTTTGCGCACCGGTTTCTTGTGCCGCCACCAGGTAGCGATCGAGCAGGTTGGCGTGCGCTTTCGGCAGCGGCGCAATAACCACGGCAATCTGGTCGATGTTCGCCGCAATCGCTTTCAACTTGCCGTAGGCGTCCGGACGGCGCAGTTCCGTGGACCGGGGGAGTTGCGCGACGACCACCCCGGTGGGCTTGCCGGGGCAGAACACGACGCGGTCGCCGGTGACCATGCCATCCAGGTTGGCGCGAAGATGGCAGCGGGCACTCCCTTTCTGTCCGCCCCCGGTATCCGTCTCGACCTCGACCTGCGTGCCGTAGTGGGCGGTAATCACGCCCTCGCGCTCTTCTATTCCCGACACACCCCCTGTGGGATCAGGTTCCGATGGAATCTGATCCTGCAGCGCTTTCGCGGCCCGGCGGGCCCGCTCAGCGCGGATCTTCTCGATGCGCCAGGCCTGCTGCCGGCTGAGTTTGCGTTTTGCCATGGCGGGCATTATTGATCGCCCCCTCCGCCAAGTCGAGCGCGGGTATGGACGCGTGCTAAGCTCCCGGCTTTGTCAGTGGGAGGAATGACGATGCGTGACGACAGCCATCTGGTGTGGGTGGACATGGAAATGACGGGGCTGGATCCCGATCGTGATCGCGTGATCGAGATTGCGAGCATCGTTACCGACGGCAGCCTCAATATCCTGGCCGAGGGGCCGGTGATTGCGATACATCAGTCCGACGCGGTGCTTGCCGGTATGGATGAGTGGAATACCACGCACCATACGCGCTCCGGCCTGGTCGATCGCGTGCGCGCCAGCGACATGGATGAGGCTGCTGCAGCAAGGGCTACCCTGGACTTTCTGGCCGAGTGGGTGGGCGAGAGCGTGTCGCCGATGTGCGGTAACTCCATCTGTCAGGACCGGCGTTTCATGGCGCGGCACATGCCATCGCTTGAGGCGTTTTTCCATTACCGCAATCTGGACGTCAGCAGCCTGAAGATCCTCGCGCAGCGCTGGCGGCCCGATCTGTATGCGGCACTGGACAAGAAATCCGCGCACCTTGCGCTGGAGGATATTCGCGACTCGATCGCGGAGCTGCGTTTTTACCGTGACACCTTCCTGCAACTGGAAGCGCCCCTGTCAGGCTGATCCGGCGCCTGCCCGCTCAGGCCGCCGGCGGTGGTGCGTCGCGCGGTTCACAGAAGTGACCGGTGACGCGCCAGCGCCCACTCTACGTGCTCGCGAACCAGCCCCGAGGGGTGTTCGCGGCGCCGCTCCAGTGCATCCAGAATCGACGGCGTGCCGGGGGCATTGCCCAGCGCCACGGCAATGTTCCGCAGCCAGCGCTCGTGCCCGATCCGACGCAGCGCCGAGCCCTCCGTGCGGGCTTCGTAAGTCGCCTCGTCCCACAGGAAAAGCGACACCAGGTCGCTGTCATCGAGCCCGTGCCGCGGCTGGAAGTCGGCTTCATTCGTGTGCTGCGCGAACTTGTTCCAGGGACACACCAGCTGGCAGTCGTCGCAGCCGAAGATGCGGTTGCCCATCAGCGGCCGCAGCGCCGGGTCGATACTGCCTTTGTGCTCGATAGTAAGATAGGAAATGCAGCGCCTCGCATCCAGCTGGAAAGGTCCGGTGAAGGCATCCGTCGGGCAGACGTCCAGACAGGCGCGGCAGCTGCCGCAGTGCTTTTGCGTGCGGGCGTTGTCGGTGGGCAAGGGCAGGTCGGTGTAGATCTCGCCGAGGAAGAACCAGGAGCCCACGCGTTCGTTGATGAGCATGGTGTTCTTGGCGATCCAGCCCAGTCCGGCGCGCTCCGCGAGTGCCCGCTCCAGTACCGGGGCACTGTCGACAAAGGCGCGGTAGGCGCCACCACCCGCTTCATCGCTGATGCGTCTGGCCAGTGTTGCCAGACGCCTGCGCAGCAGTTTGTGATAATCCCTGCCAAGCGTGTATCGCGAGATGTAGGCGCGGTCCGTGGATGCCAGCACCTGCTCTGGGTCGGCTCCTCCGGGCAGATAGTCCATGCGTACGGAAAGCACTCGGCAGGTGCCGGGAACCAGTTCGTCCGGCCGCGAGCGCTTGCAGCCGTGACTGGCCATCCACTGCATTTCCCCGTGATATCCCGCATCCAGCCACTTCTGCAGGTAGGCCTCGTGCTCGGCGAGGTTGATGTCGCTGATGCCCAGCTGCTGGAAGCCGAGCTCCCGGGCCCACTCGCGAATGCGCCCGGCGAGCGCCGCCGACTGTGTCGCCGCGATTGTCTGTGTCACCGGATCATCCCAAAGCTGCTCCCGAGTTGCGTATAATCTCCAGCGACGCCGCTCACTTCCTGTGGTGGCGGTAACGACGAGGGTCACCATGCCAACGGACTTGCTGTACACCGCCGAGCAGACCCGGCTGCTCGACACGTCCGCCATCGAGGAGGCGGGCATTCCCGGCCGCGTGTTGATGTCCCGTGCGGCGGCCGCCCTGCATCGCTGCCTGGTTCAGCGCTGGCCCGAGACAGACAGCGTGCACGTCATTGCCGGCTCCGGCAATAACGGTGGCGATGGCTGGCTTCTTGCCGAGCGCGTGTGGCGTCGCGGCGGTCGGGTAACAGTTTACCAGCTGGGCGATCCCGATCGCATCCGGGGCGATGCACTGCGCGCGCGGCAGATGGCACTGGACAGTGGCGTGCCGTCGCAGCCCTGGCGTGCGGGTTGTCTGCGCGACACCACGGGCCTCATTGTGGATGCGATGCTCGGTACCGGTCTCAGCGGCGAGGTGCGCGGTGACGCCGCAGCGGCTATCGCCGACATCAACGGCAGCGGGCTGCCAGTGCTGGCGGTGGATATTCCCTCCGGACTGTGCTCGGATAGCGGCCGGCGACTGGGCGCGTCGGTAGTGGCAGACGTCACGCTTTCCTTTATCGGTCGCAAGCGCGGACTGTATACCCTCGATGGCCCGGACTGCGGTGGCGAGCGTCTGTTCGATGACCTCGATGTGCCGGCCAGTGTCTTTCGCCGCGTGCCGCCCGCGGATTGCTGGCAGCGTCTTGATCTGGACATAGAGCTCGACTGCCTGGCGCCGCGCGCCGCGGCGTCGCACAAAGGACGCTTCGGTCAGGTGCTGGTGGTGGGAGGCGATCACGGCATGGGTGGTGCTGCCATACTGGCGGCAGAAGCGGCCTTGCGCAGCGGCGCCGGACTGGTGCGCGTGGCGACGCGCCCTGCCCATCTGGCTGCCATCCTGGCACGCAGACCCGAGGCGATGGCCGCGGGCGTGGATTCGGTACACGCGCTGGTCCCGCTGCTGGAGTCCTCTTCGGTCGTCCTGATCGGACCGGGAATGGGCACCGGGCCCTGGGCTCAGCAACTGCTGTTGACTGCAATCGACAGCGGCAAGCCGCTGGTGCTTGACGCTGACGCGCTGAATTTGCTGTCGGCAGACGCCGAACTGGCCTCAAAGCTGCCTGCGGGCTGCGTCGTCACACCGCATCCCGGCGAGGCGGGGCGCCTGCTGGGCTGGGACAGCGCCCGTGTGCAGGCGGATCGCTTTGCCGCCGCACAGGCTTTGAGTGAGCGTTTCGCTGTGTCAGTGCTGCTCAAGGGAAACGGCAGTCTGGTGGTGGGGCCTGAGCTCGATAACAGCCTTTGTAGCTACGGCAACCCGGGCATGGCCAGCGGCGGTATGGGCGACGTGCTCGGCGGTGTGATTGCAGCGCTCATGGCACAGGGGTTGACCGCTCACGCCGCCGCCCGTCTGGGTGTCTGTGTCCACGGGGCAGCGGCGGATGCCGCCGTCGGGGAAGGTCAGCGTGGTCTGCTGGCGTCAGACCTGCTGTTGCCGCTGCGGCGCCTGTTAGGATGACTGCGCTGGAGCGACAGGTGACGCTGCGCGACGAGGCCGACACCGTCGCCCTCGGATCCCGGCTTGCCGCGGTGCTCACCCCCGGCATGCTGGTGTTTCTTCAGGGCGATCTCGGCGCGGGCAAGACCACACTCTGTCGTGGATTGATGGGCGGGTTGGGTCACACTGGCGCGGTCAAGAGCCCTACCTACACCCTGGTGGAACCCTACGACAACACGGTTCCACCGGTCTATCATTTCGATCTGTACCGTCTTGTGGATCCCGCCGAACTGGACGGGATTGGCCTGCGGGATTACCTCGACAGCGACCATCTCTGTCTTGTGGAGTGGCCCGAGCGTGGCAGCGGTGTTTTGCCCCCGGCCGATTTAATCATTACCATCGAGCGGGCGGGAAACGGCCGCCACGCCGATCTAAAGGCTGTCAGCCTGCGTGCAAGACACGCCCTGGCGGCGCTGGATGACCGTCCCTCTGGAGCAGTGACATAGTGGTACGTACCGGGTGATTGGCGTGAGTCGATATTTATGGGTGTCGCAGGCGGCTTTGCTGCTGTTCTGCCTGCTGGCGCGACCCCTGTTTGCCGCGACTGTTCAGGACGTGCGTCTGTGGCGCGCACCGGACCACACCCGTATTGTCCTCGACATGAACGCGGCGGCAGATCACCGTGTCCTCGTACTGCAGAACCCGGACCGGATCGTGCTCGATGTAAGTGACGCGAGTCTGCAGGGGCAACTGTCTGACCTGAATCTGGATGACACCCCGATCGCACGGATTCGCTCCGGCGTGCGCAACGGCACGGATCTGCGCATGGTCTTTGACATGCGGGCTGTTGTGACGCCGCGCAGCTTTGCCATTGAGGCCAATGCCCAGGCTGGCGACCGGCTGGTGCTGGATCTCCACGACGAGGCGCCGCGGCAGTCCGCTACGCCGGTGGTTTCCCGGTCCGCCAGTGACAATGATCGCCGCGATATCATTATCGCTATCGACGCCGGCCACGGTGGCGAGGACCCGGGCGCTCTCGGGCCCGGACGATTGCGCGAAAAGGATGTCGTTCTGGCGATAGCGAAGGAGTTGGCGGCGCTGTTCGAGCGTGACCGCGGTTTCTCGCCGACCCTGATCCGCAGCGGTGACTACTATGTCAGTCTCAAGGGGCGTCGGGATCTCGCCCGCGAGCGGCAGGCAGACCTGTTTGTCTCCGTTCACGCCGATGCCTTCAATCGCAAGGAGGCGAACGGGGCGTCTGTTTATGCCCTGTCGACCCGGGGTGCCACCAGCACCACGGCGAGTTATCTCGCGCAGCGTGAAAACGCGGCAGACCTGGTGGGTGGTGTCCGTCTCGGCGACAAGGATGAGATGCTTGCCGGCGTGCTCGCCGATCTGTCCATGACCTCAACCCTGGATGCCAGCCTCAACATGGGGGGCGCGGTGCTCGGCGAGATGGGCGGCGTGGCGCGCCTGCACAAGCGGCAGGTGGAGCAGGCCGCCTTTGTTGTGCTCAAGTCGCCGGATATCCCTTCGATACTGGTGGAGACCGGCTTTATTTCCAATCCCGGCGAGGCACGAAAACTCGCCGATCCGGCCTACCGCCAGCGTATGGCTCGGGCAATCCACCGGGGTATCCGCAGCTGGTTCATCAGCCATCCCCCCCCCGGCACGATGCTAGCCTATGAAAAGCGTCGCGGTGGGCGTCAATACCGCATTGCCCGTGGCGATACGCTGTCGGGCATTGCGGCGCGCTTCAACGTGTCAGTGAGCGATCTGAAGAGTTTCAATCAGCTGGCTGACAACCGTATTCTCGTGGGACAGACGCTGAAGATACCGGCGCTCTGATGGTGCTGCCGTGGGTGTTACTGCTGACAGAATTGCCATGCCGTTGATCAAGCGCCTGTCGCCGCGCCTTGCCAATCAGATCGCCGCCGGCGAGGTAGTGGAGCGGCCGGCGTCCGTCGTCAAGGAGCTGCTTGAGAACAGCCTTGATGCCGGCGCCGACCGCATTGAAATAGAGATTGAAGGTGCCGGATCGCGGCTGATCCGGGTTCGCGACAACGGCGCGGGCATGACCGCCGACGACCTGCCGCTCGCGCTGGCCCGGCACGCCACCAGCAAGATTGCCGAGCTGGATGATCTCGAGGCAGTGGCCACGCTGGGCTTTCGTGGCGAGGCCCTGGCGAGCATCGGCTCGGTGTCGAGGTTGACGCTCACCAGCAATGCGGCGGATCGGGGCGCCGGTGTCTGCGCGTTTACCGAAGGGCGCGATATGGCGGTCACGCTCAAGCCTGCAGCGCATCCTCGGGGCACGACGGTTGAAGTGCGCGACCTGTTCTTCAATACGCCGGCCCGTCGCAAGTTCCTGCGCACCGACAAGACCGAGTTCGGTCATGTCGACGAGGTGGTCAAGCGGGTCTCACTGTCGCGCTTTGATGTCGGCATCCAGTTGCGCCACAACGGCAGGACGATACACAGTCTGCGTCCCGCGAGCGCTGACACCGAGCAGGCCCGGCGTGTGGCCGGCGTCTGTGGGCCCGCTTTTATGGAGCAGACGGTGCTGGTTGAGCGGCAGGTGCCCGGCCTGCGGGTTCGTGGCTGGGTGGGGTTACCCACCTTTTCCCGCAGCCAGGCAGATCTCCAGTATTTCTACGTGAACGGGCGGATTATCCGTGACCGGCTGGTCGCTCATGCGGTGCGGCAGGCCTACCGCGATGTGCTCTACCATGGCCGTCACCCTGCATTCGTGCTCTACCTCGATATGGATCCGGCGCAGGTTGACGTCAATGTGCACCCGACAAAGCACGAGGTGCGTTTCCGTCAGGGGCGTGATGTGCACAATTTTTTGTTCAGTACACTGCACAAGGCCCTGTCCGATGTGCGCCCCGGCTCCGCGGCGATGCCGGCATCCGGGGCGGCGCTGCAGGGATCTGCAGAGACTTCGCCGGCGGCCGCCGGTTCTCTCATGGATCAGGGTCGCCTCGGGCTGGCGCCGGCAGGCAGTAGCGCGGGCGCTTTTGC
Organism: uncultured Alteromonadaceae bacterium; assembly: GCA_964613795.1. GTDB lineage: Bacteria > Pseudomonadota > Gammaproteobacteria > Pseudomonadales > Halieaceae > Chromatocurvus. Next base: position 46,124 of record CAZTJR010000010.1, read on the forward strand.
CGGTTCCCCGCAGACCTTCGCGGGCAGGCCACAGAGCGAGGCACAGCGCCGAAGCCTGTCGCGCCTTTACGGATCGCCGCCGCACGCAGGGATTGAGGAACCTGCACTGGAGAGTCAGGCCGAGGGGGAGATTCCGCCGCTCGGCTATGCCCTCGCCCAGCTCAAGGGCATTTATATCCTGGCGGAGAACGCGGACGGACTGGTTCTGGTGGATATGCATGCTGCCCATGAGCGCATTACCTACGAGCGCCTGAAGAGCGCCCGCGACGCCGATGGTATCCGCAGCCAGCCGCTGCTGGTGCCGCGCAGCGTCGCGGTGAGTACCCGCGAGGCGGATCTCGCCGCCGCCTCCGGGGACTTCTTCGCCCGCTTCGGCTTCCGGGTCGAGCGTGCCGGTAACGAGTCACTGGTGATTCGTGACGTCCCCGTCAGTCTGCGTGATGCAGACGTTGAGCAGCTTCTGCGGGATGTGCTCAGCGACCTGGTCGAGCATGGCACATCGGACCGGGTAACCGCGCACGAGGATAATATCTTGTCCACCATGGCCTGCCATGGGTCCGTGCGCGCCAATCGCCGGCTGAGCATTCCGGAAATGAATGCGCTGCTTCGGGACATGGAGGCCACCGAGCGGTCAGGCCAGTGCAATCACGGTCGGCCCACCTGGACCCGTCTGTCTCTGGCAGAGCTCGACCGACTGTTTCTGCGTGGTCGTTGAATCGTGTCTGAAACGCAGCCGCTGCTGCTGTGCATCATGGGTCCCACCGCTGCCGGCAAGACCGCGCTGGCCGAGAGTCTGGCGCAGAAGCTGTCCGGCGAGCTGATCAGCGTCGATGCCACGCTGGTCTATCGCGGACTGGATATAGGCGCCGCAAGACCGCAGGCGCCACACCACCTGGTCGATATCTGCAGCCCGGCCGAAGCGTACTCCGCGGCGCGTTTTCTCGACGATCTTGCCCCTTTGCTCAACGGCCTGCGTGAGCGCGGCCGGGTGCCGATTCTGGTGGGTGGCAGCATGCTGTATTTCCGCGCATTCCTTCAGGGGCTGTCGAGCATGCCGCCGGCCGACCCGGCCCTGCGTGAGGCGATAGCATCGGAGGCGGCCAGACGCGGTTGGCCCGCGATGCACGCGGAACTGGCGCAGGTGGATCCACAGGCGGCGGCGCGTATCCACCCGCAGCATTCGCAGCGTCTGTCCCGCGCGCTGGAGGTGTACCGCAGCTCCGGTGTGCCCCTCAGCGACTGGCATGCGGCGCCCACCGGCCCACCACTGGCGGCAGGTTACCGGGTGGTCCAGGTTGCCATCTGCCCGCTGCAACGCGAGTGGCTGCATGCGCGCATTGCCGCGCGTTTCGATGCCATGCTCGATGCCGGTCTGGTGGAAGAGGTGGCTGCACTACGCGCCCGCGGTGACCTTGATCCTCGCCTGCCGTCGATGCGCAGCGCGGGCTATCGACAGATCTGGCAATACCTGGACGGCGACTGCGATCTTGCGACGGCCAGGGATCGCGCCATTGCCGCGACGCGTCAGCTGGCCAAGCGACAGTTGACCTGGCTGCGCAAATGGCCAGACCTGTACTGGCTGCACACGGATATGGCGGGAAAGCTCAAAACACACACGTTTCCCGGGTCTATAGGCGATAAAGAAAACGCTGCGGCATCCGATCTGCTCTTGAACTATCTTGCGTAACACCCCATGTAGTATCCTGTCGCGGCAGCTGCCGTTTACCATTTTTTGGCCCGGGTTGGGTCCACAAGGAGAAAATCATGTCAAAAGGGCATACGCTACAAGACCCTTACCTGAACATTTTGCGCAAGGAGCGTGTTCCGGTATCCATTTACCTGGTCAACGGCATCAAGCTGCAGGGCCAGATCGAATCGTTTGATCAGTTTGTCGTACTGCTGAAGAATACGGTCAGCCAGATGGTGTACAAGCATGCCATCTCGACAGTCGTACCGGGCCGCGTCGTACGCCTCCCCATGCAGAATCCGCCCGAGGACGATGACGAAAGCTGAGTTTCCTGTGGCAGCAGAACAGCGTCGCGTGCCTGTTCCGCCTGCCTTGCGAGGGTATTGCCGTGTTTTTTGAGCGTCCCGAATCGGGAGAGGTTGCGGTGCTCGTACACATCGACTTCGGTCGGGATAGTGAGACGGAAGACCCGCGCGAGTTCGAAGAGTTGGTGCTATCCGCTGGGGGAGACCCGGTCGCTTTTATCATGGCCTCCCGCCAGGCGCCGGACTCCCGCACCTTTGTCGGTTCCGGCAAGGTGGCCGAGATTGCCCAGACCGTCGAGGAACACGGTGCCCAGATTGTCATTTTCAACCACACGCTCAGTCCAAGCCAGGAGCGCAATCTTGAGCGTGAATTCAAGTGCCGTGTGCTTGACCGAACCGGCCTGATTCTCGACATTTTTGCCCAGCGGGCGCGAACCCATGAGGGCAAGCTGCAGGTGGAGCTGGCGCAGCTCGAGCATATGAGCACTCGCCTGGTACGCGGCTGGACTCACCTTGAGCGGCAGAAAGGGGGCATCGGCCTTCGCGGCCCGGGTGAAACCCAGCTCGAAACCGATCGCCGGTTGCTGCGCGCGCGTATCAAGGCCATTCTTGGCCGTCTCGACAAGGTGCGTCGTCAACGCGAGCAGGGGCGTCGATCGCGGCGTCGTGCGGAGGTGCCCACGGTGGCGCTGGTGGGCTACACCAATGCCGGCAAGTCGACCCTGTTCAACCGACTGACGGCCTCCGGTGTGTATGCCGCTGACCAGCTGTTTGCCACGCTGGATCCCACACTGCGGCGTCTGGAGCTTGAGCATGCGGGGGCCGTGATCCTGGCCGATACAGTGGGGTTCATCTCGCATCTGCCGCACCGACTGGTAGAAGCCTTCAAGGCGACGCTCGAGGAAACGCGCAGTGCCGACCTGCTGCTTAACATTGTTGACGCGGCGAGCGGCGAACGCGACCAGCACCGTTTTCACGTGCAGGAAGTGCTCGATGAGATCGGCGCGACCGACGTGCCCCAGATAGAGGTGTACAACAAGATTGACTGTCTCGAGATGAGCCCGCGGCTTGATCGTGACGATGAGGGCAGGCCCATCAGGGTGTGGCTCAGCGCATCCACCGGTGAGGGGATTGACTTGCTGCTTCAGGCCATCGCCGAGCGCGTGGCCGAAGACATGGTGGATGAGAATCTGGATCTCGATCCCGGTCAGTCACGCCTGCGGGCGGCACTCTACCAGCTCGGCGCGGTTGCGTCCGAGGAGTTCGGTGACGATGGCGTGGCACATCTGCATGTGCGTTTGCCGCGGGTCGAATGGGATCGACTGCTGGCGTCGGAGCATTATCACTGAAGAACATGGCGTCTCCGTTATTGTAGGGACGGCAGAACGGCAACAGGGCAGTCTTCTTTTTTGCTAAACTAGACTCTTTCGAATATCAGGAGAAACGTATGGCCTGGAATGAACCGGGTGGTGGCGGCAACAAGCCAAAGGACCCCTGGGGCGGCGGTGATCAGGGCCCACCTGATCTTGACGAAGCGCTCAAGAAGCTGCAGCAGCGACTCGGCGGCCTCTTTGGCGGCAGCGGTGGCGGACGCGGTGGATCCGGCGGCGGTGGCAAGATCAGCGGCACCGTGCTCGGGCTGGTGTTTGCGGGGGCCGTGGTTGTCTGGGGGCTGATGGGGTTCTATCAGGTCGACGAGCAGGAGCGCGGCGTGGTGTTGCGTTTCGGCGAATTCAATCGCGTTGCCATGCCGGGCCTGCAATGGAATGCACCAGTGATCGACGAAGTGATCAAGGTCAACACCACAAAGGTCCGGGCAAAGAATTTCCGCGAGATCATGCTGACCCAGGACGAGAACATCGTCGAGGTTCAGGCGTCGGTGCAATACGTGATCGAGGATGTTGAGAGCTTCGTTCTTGACGTTCGCTCACCCGAGTCGTCGCTGGAACAGGCCGCACAAAGCGCCCTCCGTCACGTTGTCGGTGGCATGACAATGGATCTGGTGCTTACCGAAGGGCGGGCGCGAGTCGCATCGGAAATGCAGGAGCGACTGCAGGCCTATACTTCGACTTACGGTACCGGTATTCGCATCAGCACGGTTAACGTGGATGAGTCCAGGCCGCCGACGCAGGTGCAGGGCGCCTTCGATGATGTGATCAAGGCACGAGAAGACGAGGAGCGGGTCAAGAGCGAGGCACAAGGCTATGCGAATTCTGTCGTGCCTGAGGCCCGCGGTCGCGCGCAGCGACAGATTGAAGAGGCAAGCGCCTATCGCGAGCAGGTTGTTGCCAACGCCACGGGTGAGGCCAGCCGCTTCAATCAGCTGTTGACTGCCTACAACGTGGCGCCGGACGTAACACGAGAGCGTCTTTACATTGACGCGGTGCAAAATGTCATGAGCAAGACCAACAAGGTGATGGTCGATGTAGAGGGTGGAAACAACATTATGTATCTGCCGCTCGACAAGCTTGCTGAGCGTTCGGCCAGCAGCGGTAGTCAGGGGAGTCGTATCATGCAGTCGGATGCTGCTCGCCTGCGTGAATTGACTGATGCTGTTACCGAACAGTTGCGTCGCGATGCCGCGATGGAACAGAACCGCCGCGGGGGAGTACGCTAATTATGTCTGGACGCAGTATGACAGTATCGCTGCTCGCGGTTCTGGTGTTGTTTATCGCGAGCAATGCATTGTTCATTATCAAGGAAACCGAGCGTGGGGTTCTGTTGCGCTTTGGTGAAGTCGTCAATCCCAATCTGGAGCCTGGTCTGCACGTCAAGGTCCCGTTCGTCAACAATGTGCGTAAGTTCGATGGCCGCGTGCTGACCGTCGATTCAAGCCCCGAGCGGTTTTTCACCCAGGAGCAGAAGGCCCTGATTGTCGACTCGTATGCAAAATTCCGCGTTATCGATACCGCAAAATACTACACTGCCACAAACGGCGACGAGGCTCGCGCGTCGGCGCTGCTGTCCCAGCGTATTAATGACGGTTTGCGAAACCAGGTTGCCGCTCGCAGTATTCAGGAAGTGGTGTCGGGTGAGCGCGACCAGCTGATGGCAGCCATCAATCGTGAGCTGGATGTTGTGGCTCGCACGGAGCTGGGCGTCGAGATGATCGACGTGCGGGTCAAGCAGATCGACCTGCCACAGGAAGTGTCAGAGTCGGTGTATCGGCGGATGAATGCAGAGCGGGAGAAAGAAGCGCGCGAGCTGCGGGCCCAGGGCCAGGAGCTCGCCGAGGGTATCCGCGCTGCCGCCGATCGGGAGGTTACGGTAATCGAGGCCAACGCCTACCGCGATGCTCAGGAGATCCGCGGTGAGGGCGATGCCGAGGCAACGCGCATCTACGCTGATGCGTTCGGGCAGGACCCCGAGTTCTATTCGTTCACGCGCAGCCTTCGCGCCTATCAGGATTCTTTCCAGAGCTCAGGCGACATGATACTCGTCAAGCCTGACAGCGAGTTCTTCCGCTATCTCAAGGATTCCAGCGGAGCGTTCGAGGAGCCTGCAAACGCAATGAATTAGACCGGCCGGCGGGGCGCCAGCCACCGCCTCTGTGATAACATGCGTAAACCGTGAGATCGGGCCTCGTAGCAGGTACTTGGTCTCGCGGTTTTTTATGACGTTCTAGCGGTGGTTACCCATGGATTTCTGGCAGGTACTTCCCGTTGCCGTCGCTCTGGTGTTCGTGATCGAGGGAGTGCTGCCGTTTCTGAGCCCTTCCCGCTGGCGGAGCATGCTGGCCACGGTAGCCCTGATGGACGATGCGACAATCCGACGTTTCGGTCTCGGCAGCATGCTGTTCGGGCTCGGGCTGTTATATCTGATCAATTGAGAGTTACGCATGGGTCACGAAACTAGCACTGATCGCTGGCAACTGCCCGATGGCGTCGATGAACTGCTGCCGGACAGGGCGGCGGCGCTGGAGGCGCTTCGACGCAGCCTGCTGGACCTCTACCGCGGCTGGGGCTATCAACTGGTCATTCCTCCGCTGATGGAGTTTACGGATTCCCTGCTGGAGGGGGTTGGTGGCGATCTCGACACACTGACCTTCAAAATGCCGGATCAGCCCAGCGGACGCACCCTGGGTGTGCGCGCTGATATTACTCCGCAGGTCGCTCGCATCGACGCACACAGTCTTGCGGATGAGGGTGTCAGCCGGCTGTGCTATACAGGCTCTACGCTGCACGCCCGGCAGAAGTCGCTGCTGGCGTCCCGGTCGCCGGTGCAGGCGGGCGCCGAGATCTTCGGTGAGGCAGCGCTGGCCGCGGACATCGAGGTGATCCATCTCATGCTCGCAACGCTGCGTGCCGCCGGTATCAGTGATCGGGAAATGACGCTTGACCTCGGCCATGGTGACGTATGTGCCAAGCTGTTGCAGAGTCTTGCTCTGGATGACGCCAGGGAAGCTGCGGTGTTCGATGCGCTGCAGCGCAAGTCGCAACCGGACCTGCTGCAGGCGCTGTCCGGCGTTGCCAGCGAGCCCCGCGAGGCCCTGCTGGCCTTGGTCGGTATGCACGGCGGAAACGGCGCCCTGGAGCGTGCTGAGGCCCTGTTGTCGCCGGTTGCGCCCGGTATTGATGAGGCGCTGCGCACGCTGCGTGAGGTGTCCGGTCGGATTGCGGCGGCACATCCGCAGGTCAATATTTATTTCGACCTCGCCGAGCTGCGCGGGTACCACTACCACACCGGCATTGTCTTTGCCGCTTATGTGCCGGGGTATGGTGAGGCAGTGGCCAATGGTGGTCGCTATGACAATGTCGGACGGGCTTACGGTCGCGCTCGCCCCGCGACGGGATTTGCCACAGACCTGAAGACGCTGGTGCAGCTTCAGGTGACAGACCCGGCGCCGGTTTCCTGCATACACGCGCCGGTGTCTGCGGATCCGGCGCTTGCTGCCGCGGTTCACCGGCTGCGTGACGCCGGAGAAGTTGTGATTGGCTCCCTGACCGGAGAAAAGGACCCTCGCTGCCGCCGCGAGCTGGTGCAGCGTGATGGAGAATGGACAGTACGGGCGCTGGCGACAGCGTCGAATCACCGGACGGAATAGCATGAGCAAGAACGTAGTTGTTCTCGGTACCCAGTGGGGCGACGAGGGCAAGGGCAAGATCGTGGACCTTCTGACGGATCAGGCAGATGCCGTTGTGCGTTTTCAGGGGGGGCATAACGCGGGTCACACGCTCGTGTGTGACGGCGAAAAAACCGTACTTCACCTCATTCCTTCGGGCATTCTGCGCGCAGACGTGCAGTGCCTTATCGGAAACGGCGTGGTGCTGTCGCCCGAGGCGCTGTTGACCGAAATCGCCACCCTGGAGGCAAAAGGGGTGCCGGTGCGAGAGCGGCTGCGCATTTCCCCCGCCTGCCCGCTGATCCTTCCATACCATGTTGCACTGGACGCGGCGCGCGAGGCGCGACGGGGTGATGCCAAGATCGGTACGACGGGTCGCGGCATTGGTCCCGCCTATGAAGACAAGGTGGCCCGCCGTGGTCTGCGCGTGGGCGATCTGCGTTACCCCGCGCGGTTTCGCAGCCGGCTCGCCGACGTCATGGAATACCACAATGCCCAACTCGTCCATTACTACGGCGTGCAGGCTGAGGATCTCGACGCGACGGCCGATGCCGCGCTTGCCATGGGGGAGCAGCTGCTGCCGATGCTGGCTGATGTGACCACCATCCTGCACGACTATCGTCGCAACGGCGCCCGCATTATGTTCGAAGGGGCGCAGGGCGCGTTACTGGATATCGATCACGGTACCTACCCCTATGTCACCAGCTCCAACACCACCGCGGGTGGCACCGCGACGGGCACTGGATTCGGTCCGCTGTACCTCGACTATGTCCTCGGTATCACCAAGGCATACACCACGCGGGTTGGCTCCGGACCCTTTCCCACGGAACTGTTCGATGCCGTGGGCGCCCAGCTGGCGAAGCGCGGCAACGAATTCGGTGCCACGACCGGCCGCCCGCGGCGCTGTGGCTGGTTCGATGCCGTGGCCTTGCGTAGTGCCGTCAATATCAACTCGGTCAGTGGTCTGTGCCTGACAAAAATGGATGTGCTCGACGGTCTCGATGAAATCCGTATCTGTGTTGCCTATACCGATCGCGAGGGCAACCCTGTCCCCAACCCGGTCGACGCGGACGATTACGCCGATATCGTCCCTGTGTATGAAAGCATGCCGGGATGGCAGGAAAGCACAGTGGGCGTGCGCGACCTGCAGGGGTTGCCGGCCGCCGCACGCAGTTACATCAAACGGCTTGAGGCGCTGGTAGGGGCCCCGATCGACATTATCTCAACCGGGCCCGATCGCCTCGAGACCATCGTACTCAGGCATCCCTTCGACTGAGCCCTCCGCGCTACTGCGGAGAATACGGTGGTCTTCGCTCGGCCGCGGCGCACATCTGGGCACTGTTGCGCTGCTTGTAGTCGTTGAAGCCCAGCCCGGTCCAGCGGCGGAAGGCGCGGTAGAAGCTGTTTACCTCGTTGTAGCCGAGCTCATCCGCCAGGCATTTGCCGGGCACCCATTGCTCCTTCAGGCGACGCTCACAGCGATACTGCCGTGCCCGATCGAGCAGGAACTGGTAGCTCGTGTGGTCTGCGCGCAGTCGACGCCGTAGCGTTGTCCCGCTGATGCCCAGGGTCTCGGCTACTGAGTCTGCCCGCAAGCGGGACAGATCGCCGCGCAGCAGAATGCGCAGAACCTGGTCCGTGGTGCGCGAAAGCGCATGGTGCCGGGGCTTGTCCAGCGCCGCCTGAGGAAACTCGATCGCCGTGCGTGATACAGCCGGTGATAGCTCCATAACCTGACCTCCTTGTCCTGGTTGTAGTGTACGGATTGTGCGCGCCGGCGCTGCATTCACCTTCCTTGGCGATGCGCAATCACTGCGTCGGTGCGTTTAATAAAGATAGCAAAGGGCTGTAGTTTGGCCAGCCGCCCCGCTGCTAATGCTCTGAAAAGACCGAACCGGGTGTCATCGCGCTATAGATGAATACAGCGATGACTGCAGCGTGGGTGGCAGCGGGCAGTCGATCACGGCGGCGATGGCGGCAATCAGCTCCCGCTCGACGGCGCAGACAGCACTGTCAGCCCCGGCTGCCTGCGCCATTGCCTTCAGCAGGCGCGGTTTCAGCAGGGGAAAGCAATCGGCGAGTTCGTGGACGCTGCGGCTGAACCCGGCTAACGAGCAATCGGCGATTGGCAGCAGCTGCACTGATGGCATCTGCAGACTGTCCCGCGCCGCGGCAAAAGCGTCCTCGGCATCCCCGCTGCCGGCGTGGGCGAGCATGGACAGCACGCGCTGCAGCTGGCCCTTTACCTGCGTAAGGCGGCGGAAGCGCGGCGTTGCCGTGCGTACCTGCAGAAACTCCGGATCCAGGTAGTGCCGTACCAGCTGGTACAGGCACCACTCGAACAGGCTGGTGCGACCATCGGCCTGAATAAGCTGCAGCAGTGTCTGTTTGAACTCACGGTACTGTCGCGGCGACATTGCCCGGAGTGCGGGCAGGCAGGCGTTTACCAGGGGCAGTCGCGCGCCAGCGGGCAGATCGGCAACGGCTGGCTGCAGCGTATTGGCCAGGGTGGCGAGCCCGGCCACACCGTGTTCCTCGATCAGGTTCAGCTGGCCTCGACGGGTCTCGTCATCATCCGAGAGCAGGAATGCCAGTGTAATGGCGCTGGCGCCGAGGGGCTCGTGTGCGTGCCGCATCAGCGCAGCGGGTATCGCCACCGGTTCCGCAACGCTCGCCGGCGCCTCAGCGTCGAAGGTCGTTCTGTTATCTGCTGCGTCCCCGTCGCGCGTCGCTTCCCTCAGCACGCCGGCTGCCAGCGCAGCGGTCAGCACCAGCGTGGGGTCCTCGCTGTGGGCAACGCTGTCGCGTCGCAGCGGACTATTGCTGTAGTGCCGTACTGGTCGCTTGATGTATTCGCCATTCCAGCCCGGATCGATGCGGCGGATGCGCGTGTCAAGTGGTGGATGCGTGGAGAACGGCTGGAACAGCCGATGGGTGACTGCGCCAAAAAACAGGTGCGACATCTCCGGCGCCCGCCCGGCGTGGACAAGGGTGCCGGGCAGATAGCCGCCAATGACCTTGAGGGCGCCGGCAATACCCTCCGGATTACGCGTGAACTGCACGGCGCTGGCATCAGCGAGAAACTCTTTCTGCCGGCTGATGGCTGACTTGATCATGCCGGCGGCGAGCCCACCGACCCAGCCGATGGCCACCAGGCCGATCCCGAGCAGCGGCAGCCCGTTAGTCTGCTGCCGGCTGCGGCCGTGGCGGAACTGTCGGTGGGCGCCGCTTCGCAGAAAGAAGTATCCGACATCGCCGAGAAACGTAATCCCTTTCAGCAGCGCTGCAAGGCGTATATTCAGGCGCATGTCACCGTTGAGGATATGGCTGAATTCATGCGCAATCACCCCCTGCAATTCGTCGCGGTTGAGGTGGTGCAGGGCGCCTGCCGTTACCGCGACCACCGCGTCCGCTGGGCCGACGCCGGCGGCGAAGGCGTTAATGCCCCGCTCTTCATGCAGCACGTACAGGTCGGGAACAGGCATACCGGCGGCGAGGGCGATCTCCTCGACAACATTCAGGCAGCGTCGCTCGTCGGCATCGTCGGTCTGCGGCAGAACGCGGGATCCGCCCAGGCTTTCGGCAACGTGCTTGCCGCCGGAGGCGAGACGGATCCAGGTGACCAGGGAGATCAGGCCGACGCTGCCGAGAACCAAAAGGCTGATCCACCCGAGACGTTCCCAGCTGAGTTGGTCTGCGAGCCCGCCCAGTTCGCCGCCGCTCCCTGAATAGCCGACGCCATCCTGCGACAGCCAGAAAAAACCACCCAGAAGCAGATTGGCGAGGAGAATCAGTGCCACAACTGCCAGGCTGAAGAGGATGACCAGAAGACGCGTGTTGCGCCTCGCCAGATCCTGTCGAGCAAAGAAATCCATGCCTCAGGTGATTGCCTGTGCTGCCCGGCTCAAGTGGAACGGCGTTTCAGAAGGCGACCTTGGGCGCTACCTGGATCTGGACACTGTCGTCGAACTCCAGCAGTTCTGCGTCCCTCGGATGACCGAAAGTTCCGGCGAGCAGCACCGGTGGGAAGCTCTGCCGGTAGGTGTTGTAGGCCATGACGGCATCGTTGAAGCCCTGGCGGGCGAAGGCTACCCGGTTTTCGGTGGAGGTGAGCTCTTCCGACAGCTGCTGCATGTTCTCGCTGGCCTTGAGATCCGGATAGGCTTCCATGGTTACGTTGAGCTTGCCCAGGGCGCCCTGCAGAGCGTTCTCGGCACCGGCCAGCCTGTCCAGCGATGGCCCGTCACCGCTGCCGCCAATCGCCTCGAGGATGCTGGCAGCCTCGTTGCGAGCGCCGATCACGGCGTCCAGTGTCTCGCGCTCATGCTGCATATAGCCTCGCGCTGTCTCCACCAGGTTCGGAATCAGGTCATAACGCCGTTTCAGCTGCACTTCGATTTGTGCGAAGGCATTTTTGTAGCGATTGCGCAATGTCACCAGGCTGTTGTAGACGCTGATGACGTAGATCACCAGGCCCAGCAGCACAAGCCAGAAAATGATGCTTGCCACGTCCATCAGTAAGTCTCCACGATTGAAGAATGCTCAGGCCTGACTACGTTCACCAGCGGCGCCTGCCGGACGCGGGCTCTCATCGCAGGGGGCGAGCGTTACCGGCACTCCGTTCACGGCGGCGTTGCCGGACAGACCGTCCAGAAAGCGGTCATCGGTAATATCATTGCACGATACGCCGGCGTTGGCACGGGCCGTCTGCATGCGGATGCCGGCGCGATCGTGCCCGTAGCCATGGGGCAGGCTGACCACGCCGGGCATGATGTCGTTGCTGGCCTCCAGGGTGACGGTGAGCTTTCCGGTGCGCGAGGCCAGTTCGGCGCGCGCACCGTGGGCCAGGCCGCGCATCGCCAGGTCTCCGGGATTGACCAGCAGGGTGCAGCGGTCGCGGCCCTTCACCAGTCGGTGATAGTTGTGCATCCACGAGTTGTTGGAGCGCACGTGGCGGCGGCCGATCAGGCGCAGCTGTCCGGCGTTGTCTCTGTTCAGGTGATGCTGGCGCAGCCGCTCAAGGTCGGCCAGCAGCGGCGGTGGCGCGCAGTGGATCATGCGGTCCGCGGTGAACAGGCGCTCTGGTAGCTGCGGCTGCAGCGGACCAAGGTCTATGCCGGAGGGGTTCTGTTTCAGCTTTTCCAGTGTGAGTGCGTGCTCACTTCCTCTGGCTTCGCCGTAAGGGCCGGCACGCAGGCCCGCGTCGACCATGGCATGGGGCGGCTGTGTCGGCTTTGGTTCCAGCCCAAGGCGGACGGCAATCCGCTCTCCCAGCGCGCTGAAGATCTCCCAGTCGTGCAGGCAGTCCTCGGTGCGCTCGAATACCGGCGGGTTGTAGCGCGTGGTATTGCGCATGGCATTCATGTGAAAGGCGAGGTCGTAGTGGTCGTGCTCCAATGGCGAGGTGGGCGGCAGAATAATATCGGCATGACGCGTGGTCTCGTTCAGGTAGGGATCGAGCGATACCATGAATTCGAGCGACGCCAGTGCTTCGTCCAGCTGCCGGCCGTTGGGCGTCGATAGCACCGGATTGCCGGCGCCGGTGAACAGGGCGCGGATCTGCCCTTCCCCCGGTGTCGTGATCTCGTCGGCCAACGCGGATGACGGCAGCTCCCGATCAAACTCCGGCAGCTGCCGCACGCGGCTGTGGTGCCTGGCAAAGCCGCCGGGGCCGGTATGGCTGACCTGGTCCACCGCGGGTAGCGTAAACAGTGAGCCGCCGGGCCGGTCGAGGTTGCCGGTGGCAATGTTGATCAGCGCAATCAGCCACTGGCACAGGGTGCCGAACTCCTGGGTGGAGACGCCCATGCGGCCGTAGCAGATGGCGCGTGGCGCCGATGCCAGATCGCGGGCAATGCTGCGGATCGTGCCCGCTGCGATTCCGGTCGCCTCGCTCACGGACTCGGGTGTGAAATCGCGCAGGGCATCGGCAACGCTGTCGAGGTCACGCAGCAGCGGTGCAAGGTGTCCGGGCTTTGCCAGGCCCTCATGGAACAGGGTCTGTAGCACCGCCGCCAGGAACAGCGCGTCGTTGCCGGGGCGTATGAAATGATGCTCCGTGGCCATGTCCGCCGTTTCCGTGCGCCGGGGATCGAGCACGACCAGCTGCCCACCGCGCGCCTTGAGATCGCGGATTCGCCGGCGAATGTCGGGTACTGTCCAGATACTGCCATTGGATGCTACCGGGTTGGCGCCCAGCATGAGGAAATAGTCGGTGTTGTCGATGTCCGGTATCGGGAACATCGCCTTGTGACCGAACAGCCACAGCGCCACCAGGTGGTGCGGCAGCTGATCGACGGAGGTGGCGGAGAAGCGGTTGCGGGTTCGCAGAAAGCGGAACAGGTTGTTCTGATGGGTCATCATGCCGATGTTGTGCACCGTCGGATTACCGAGATACACGCCGATGGCATCGACGCCGTGGCGTTCATGGATATCGAAGAGGGCATCGGCGGTGGCATCGAGTGCCTCGTCCCAGGATATTGCCTGCCACTCGACATGGCCATTGGCGTGGCGGACTTTCCTGAGCGGCTGGCGCAGGCGATCCGGGTCCTCATGGATGTCGCGCAGGGCGATGGCCTTGGGGCAGATGTGTCCGCGGCTGAGCGGGTCATCGGGGTCGCCCTTGATGGACAGAATGCTCTGACCCTCGGTTTCGATGAGCAGTCCGCAGATGGCTTCGCACAGGTGACAGGCGCGATGGTGAGTGCTCGGCATGGGGCGTCTCCCTGAGTATTCTCCGGCGTCAACGCGCCGCGGCTGTCTCGAGTGTACCGTCCGCCCGCCATCACAGCCACTGCTCTGCCGTGTGGTTTGACCGGTTATTCGCTATATTGATGCCTCTTGGCACGCATCTGGCTTTTCGGTGACGGAGGTTCCATGGAGCAGGGTTGGGGGGATTACAAGACCACAGGGTTCTATGACGAGCTGTTCACCCCGAAGGGCAAGCCTCGGGTGGCGGCGCGGCAGGCGGTGAATCTGCTCGGCAGGCTCCCCGATGGCGAGCTCGATGCGAGGCGCACGGCGGCGGAAGTAGCCATCCGCGAGATGGGAATTTCGTTCACGGTGTACACCGAGGGCGGCAATATCGACCGCGCCTGGCCATTTGACATCATCCCCCGGATCATCACCGAACGCGAGTGGCGCAACGTCAGCCGCGGACTGGCCCAGCGCAGTCGGGCACTCAACCGCTTTATTGACGATATCTACAATCGCCAGAAGATTCTCGCTGACGGCAAGGTGCCTGCGGATATTGTGCTCGAGTCTGCCAATTACAAACCTGCCTGCGCGGGTGCCTCGCCGCGTTTCGGAGTATGGGCGCACATCTGTGGCAGCGATCTCATCCGCAACGCCGATGGCAAGCTCTACGTGCTGGAGGACAACCTGCGAGTGCCGTCGGGCGTGTCCTACATGCTCGAGAATCGGGAAATCACCAAGCGCGTGCTCCCGGAGCTGTTCGAGAATTACAGCATTCTTCCGGTTGATGACTATCCGTCGCAGCTCTATGCAACGCTTTCATCGCTGTCGCCCCGCGAGCGCAAACGGCCCTGCGTGGTCGTGCTCACCCCGGGGATCTACAACTCGGCCTATTTCGAGCATGCCTTCCTTGCCCAGGGAATGGGGGCAGAGCTGGTGGAGGGTTCGGACCTGCTGGTGGACGACGAGGATTGCGTCTACATGCGCACCGTGGATGGCCCGATTCGGGTCGATGTCATTTATCGACGCATTGATGAGGAGTTCATGGATCCCGAGGTATTTCGCGAGGATTCCGTGCTCGGCGTTCCGGGACTGATGCGCGCCTGGCGTGCCGGCAAGGTGGCGATTGCCAATGCGCCCGGTGCCGGCGTTGCCGATGACAAGGTCGTGTATGCCTTTGTCCCGGAAATGATCCGCTATTACCTGGGGGAGGAGCCGCTGCTGCGCTCTGTGCCCACCTATCTATGCATGTACGACAAAGACCGCGACTACGTGCTGGCCCACCTCGATGAGCTGGTGGTCAAGCCGGCGAACGAGTCCGGGGGTTACGGCATCATGGTGGGCCCACACAGCGATGAGGCCACAAGGCGGCGGTTTGCAAAGCTCATCGAGAAAAATCCGCGCAACTACATCGCCCAGCCTACGCTGGCGCTATCGACCGCGCCGACATTTATCGATGACAGCGTGCAGCCGCGTCATCTGGATCTGCGACCTTTCATTCTCCAGGGGCGCGAGACTTACGTGACCGCTGGCGGCCTGACCCGCGTTGCCATGGTGAAGGGCTCGCTGGTGGTGAATTCCTCCCAGGGCGGCGGCAGCAAGGACACCTGGATTGTGGAGGGGAAATCATGACCATGCTGTCGCGGGTCGCGGAGCGCGTGTACTGGATGGCGCGCTATCTCGAGCGTGCGGAGAATGCGGCACGCCTGGTCGATGCCTATCACCACATGGTCATGGATATCCCGCGGAGCGCACAGCCCGGTTGGGACATACTCGTGCGCATTCTGGCCGCCAGGCCGATTTTCGGCGAGTATTTCCGCGTGCCCAACGAGCAGAACGTGGTGAAGCTGCTGATCGCCGAGTCTGGCGCGACCTGCAGCATTCCCTACGCGGTGCACGCTGCGCGGGAGAACGTCCGCACCACCCGGGACGTTCTGCCCGATGAAGTCTGGGAGCTGGTGAACGAGCTGCACCTTTACGCGCGTGAGCACTCGGGAAGTTCCGTTGGGCGTCGCAACCGACAGCAGTTTCTGCAGGAAATTGTTTCCCGCAGCCAGGTCATCACGGGGGTGCTCAACAGCACGCTGTGTCGGGATCACACCTATCGCTTTGTGAAGATCGGCCAGCTGCTGGAGCGCGCCGACATGACCACGCGCATCATCGATGTGGGTGCCGCGGATATTCTTGACCAGGAGGGTGCCCATCAGGCCATCGACCATCTGCTCTGGGGCACGTTGCTGAAATCACTCTCGGCGCTGGGCGCCTATCGGCGGATGATCGGACCGCTGGTGGAGAAAAACGCCGCGGTGGATTTTGTGTTTCTCGAGCCGGCGTTTCCGCGCTCGCTGGCGTTCTGCCTGCGCGGCATCCGCGAGGAGCTCAGTCCCCTGTCCAACCATACCCAGGCGGTGAAGATGGTTGACCGTGCACGGCGAAAGCTGCGGCGCTTCGAGTCGGGAAAATACGGTCGTGACGAGCTGCATGTGTATATTGATGACTTGCAGGTGATCTTGAGCCAGGTGCATGCCGCTATCAGCGATACCTGGTTCCGGTTTGATGCGCGATGAAGCGATTCCGCTGCGATTGCGGCAGCCAGGTGTTCTTCGACAGCGACCACTGTGTCGCCTGTGGCGCTCGCCTGGGTTTCGACCCGGCAACGCGCAATATGCGCACACTCAGCAAAGTCGACGACGGCGTCTACTGTGCGGCGGACGGTGAGCGGTTCCGCCTGTGTGGCAACGGTGAAACCTATAAGGTCTGCAACTGGCTGCGCCCCGCCGCGGCCTCGCACCCGCTCTGTTTCGGCTGTCAGTTCAACCGCACGGTCCCCAACCAGTCCTTGCCGGACAACGACCGGCGCTGGCGCGTGCTGGAGGAGGGCAAGAAGCGGCTCTTTTTCACCCTCATGCAGCTGCAGGTGCCTCTGGTCAGCGGCTGGGAAGATCCCCGCTATGGCCTGCTGTTCGACTTTATCGAGGACGGCCGAAGTCGCGACATGTTTGCGGAGAGCTTTGCGACAACCGGGTATCTCGGCGGTGTTATCACCATCAACACCCTGGAGGCCGACGACGTCGCGCGCACTCAGGTACGGCACCAGATGAATGAAAGCTATCGCACCGTGCTGGGCCACCTGCGACACGAATCCGGCCACTATTTCTGGAGCCGGCTGGAGCCGGACGCACAGACCTGTGACGCCTTCTGCCAGACCTTCGGCGACGCCAGCCGCGACTATGCCGCGGCGCTGCAGTACCACTACAAGCACGGCCCGGTGCCCAACTGGCGTGAGCACTACATCAGTGCGTATGCGAGCGTGCATCCCACCGAGGACTGGGCTGAGTGCTGGGGGCATTACCTGCATATTTACGACGCACTGGAAACCGCCGCCACGCAGGGACTGGTTTATCGGGCGCCGGCAGAGATGAGCATGGCCGAGCGTATTTCAGTGTGGATGGATATCAGCACAACCCTGAACGAGCTGAATCGGAGCATGGGGCTGGGTGACGCCTACCCATTTTCCATCAACCGTCATGTGGCCAACAAGCTGGAGTTCGTTGACCGTATTATTCGCCTGCTGCAAACACGTCGCTGAGCGGCGGCAGGTTGTCGAACGCCATGCGGATGTTGTCGTCCCAGCTCTGCCGCAGCCGGGCAAGATAAGGATGGTTTTCCTCCAGCATGATGTAGCGGTTGTAGGGCTGCAGGCTGTCTTTCTCGTAAAACAGACATTCCAGGGGTGGGCCTACGGTGGCATTGGAGCGCATGGTGGAATCTATCGACACCAGCGCGCAGCGCATGGCGGTTTCGACCGGCGTATGCGGGCGAATGATCCGATCGAGAATCGGCTTGCCATACTTGGTTTCGCCGATCTGCAGATAGGGGTACAGGTCGGAGGCGGTAATGTGATTGCCCTCGGGGTAGACCATGTACAGCTCCGGCTGCTGTCCCTTGATCTGGCCGCCGAGAATGAAGCTCGCGCTGGGTGAAAAGCCCGCATTGGGACCGCCTTTCTTGGCGTACTTGGCCTGCTCGGCGAGGCTAAGTTCGCCGAGATAGTCGGCGACATCGCTGACATAGCGCGCCTTGAAGATATTGAAGTCGTTGTCTTCCTCGATATCCCGCTGCAGCTGCGCAATCACCGCCTGGCTGGTGGCGAGGTTGCCGGCGGTGAGTATCACCAGCGAACGATCGTGGGGCACGCAGAAGCGGTGCATCTTGCTGTAGGTGCTGACCCGGTCGGGTCCGGCGTTGGTCCGAGAATCGGAGCAGAACACCAGACCTTCGTCCAGGGCGATAGCGAGGCAATAGGTCATCGGTTACGTGGGGTATCCGGCGCGGGGGCAAATGGCAACATGCGCAGAGAATACGGATTTGGGGGGGCAAAAGCTACTCCGGGCGCGACGCCCCGCCCACGGTGCCTGCGGGCATATGCAGGGTGCAATGACGCGTCAAGTCGGTAAAATGCCCGACAATTGCTCACCTTGGTGGAACATGCCCGGCAACTCGATGAAATCACTGCTACTCGCAGTCTGCATAGGGGCAGGCGGCAGTGTTGTGGTGGGGACGGTCCAGGCGCAGCAGGCCAGTACGCTGTCTCTGCAGGAGGTCCTCGCTGCTACCCTCGTTCATCACGGCGAGGGGGAGGCTGAGGCGGCTGATGCCAGCGCAGGTGCGGGCATTCTGGGTGGTCTGCCGGTTCTGTCGGCGCTGCATGTTCAGAGCGATCTGGACCGGGGCACCGATGAGACAGAGGTGTCGCTGAACCTGCCGGTGAAGTCCGGCCGGCGCCGCAGGCTCGACAATTCGCTGTCCGGCCTTGAGACACGCCTCGACCAGGCCAACCGCGATTACCGGGCCTGGTATTTCTCCGGCCTGATACGCGAGACCGTGTGGGCGCATCGGCTGGCCGGTGTGCAGATCGAGCAGGCACGGGAACGGGTGACCTTGCTGTCTGAGCTGGAGGCGCGTGCACAGCTTCAGGTGCGCGCAGGCTCGACGCCGGAATACTCCCTGCTGCTGACCGGCCAGGAGCGGCTGGATGCTGAGCTGTTGCTGGCCGACCGCGAAGCGGCGCAGCGCGAGGCGGCCCTGCGTTTCCAGGCCCTTACCGGCCTGCCTACGGTGCCAGCGGATATCGCGGAGACGGCAGCGCTTCCCGAACGCCCGAATTATGCAACGCATCCGCGGCTGATGCTGCTCGAGCTCGGACAGGCGCAGAGCCAGGCGGTGGCCGGTCTCTCCGAGCCGCAGGCGGCCAACTGGAATCTGGCGCTGGTGGCCCGGGATTTTGCCGGTCCCGCACAGGATGAGCGGCAGTACGGCCTGGCAGTGGACGTGCCGCTGGGCATGCTGGAGGTTCGCAACCGCGGGGCTGAAAGCCAGAAAGCCGCCGTTCAGCGTGACGCTGCCCGACAGCGTGATGAGGCGCGACTCGAGATTCGCAGTGAATGGCAGACGCTCCGCAGCGACGCGGAACGCCTGCGCACGCGGCGGCGATTGCTGGAAGAGTCCGTTCGACTGGGTGAGCAGATCGAGGCGCAGCTGCTCTCTCTTCGTACCGGCAATGAGGTTGAAGCGGAGCTGGTCCTTCGCCGCCTGATCGATGTGCTGGATCGGCGCAGTGAGCTTGCGCTGATCGAGTCGGAAATACACCGGAACGCCGCGCGACAGCGGCAGGTAGCAGGACAGTCCTTATGAACCGATACAGGCGTTGCCTGCTTTGCGCCGGTCTTATCCTGGCGCTGCTGCCAGGATGGGCTGCGGCGGAACAGGTGGCTATCGATGATCTCGGCGACCTGAACCTTTCGTTCGCATCGGTGCGGCCACTGGATGAAGTGCCGGGGCCAGCGGTACAGGCCAGTGCGACTCACCGGGGCGGCGCCATGTACCGTATTGAACTGCCGCGGGATGTTCGCCGCGCGAGCTACCTGGTGGACAATGGCAAGGCGGTCAGTGCGGGGCAGCCTTTTGTGGTGCTCGACGGCCCGGAAATACACCATCTGCTGCTGGAGTATTCCACACTCCAGACCCGCTACGAGTCCGCAAAGGACCGCTACGAGCGAAGCCGAGAGTCTTATCGCCAGCAGGCGCTGACGGAAGACAAGTGGGTGGAAATCACCGATCGCTATCTTGCGCTCCAGCTGGAGTTCGAGCACATGCGACATTTCCAGGAGCTGGTCCGCGAATCGACCGGTCACGAAGAGGCCATCACGCTTGTGGCGCCGATCGACGGTCGCATTCACTATGCCGACAAACGGGAGCGCCTGGTGGCCGGTACTGAAGTC
Source organism: uncultured Alteromonadaceae bacterium (assembly GCA_964613795.1). Lineage (GTDB taxonomy): Bacteria > Pseudomonadota > Gammaproteobacteria > Pseudomonadales > Halieaceae > Chromatocurvus. The sequence continues at coordinate 66,152 of CAZTJR010000010.1, forward strand.
GCCGCTTTTCTGGCCTCGGATGCGCTGCGGGTTCGCGCGCGGGTGCCAATGGCGTCGGCAGGCGATCTTGCCGCGCTGGAGCTTGCCTCCTGCCGAATCGCAGTGGCCGCCGTCGATCGCGTGGCCGAAGGCTTCTTTGTTACCGCCTGGAGTGAGCCGATACCCGCGGACTGCGATGTCACTCTGAATGAAACGCTCAGTGCCCATCCCCTCTATCGCCAGTCTGCCTACGCGCTGCCCCGGTCAGCGGTATTCACCCGGGATGGTGAGGCGCAGGTGCTGGTGCGGCGGGGTGAGGTGCTGGAGTCGGTCGCGGTTTCCCTGCTGATGCCCGACGGTGAGGACTATGTGATCAGCGCTGTCAGCGATCTCGCGGACAGTGACGTACTGGTGACATCCGTCAGCGCTGTGCAGGGTATCCTGCTGGGTCTTGGTGGCGAATAAGGTGCTGAATCACCTGGTCCGCTTTTCTCTGACGCAGCGTCTGTTTGTGTGCGTGCTGGCCGCGCTGGTGGTCGGCCTTGGCGTGCGCGCCTGGATTCTTCTTCCTGTCGATGCCTACCCGGATATCTCGCCAACCCAGGTCAAGGTGATTCTCAAGGTGCCGGGAATGACTGCTGAGGAAATCGAGCAGCGGGTGACCTATCCGGTCGAGACCGAGCTGCTCGGCATTCCCCGTCAGGCAATGCTGCGATCCACGACAAAGTACGCGATCACGGCGATCACGCTGGACTTCATTGAGGGCACGGACATCTACTGGGCCCGCCAGCAGGTCAACGAGCGTCTTGGCGGGCTGCTCACCGATCTGCCCTTCGCCGTCGACGGGGGGCTTGCACCCATGAGCACGCCACTGGGCGAGATGTTCATGTTCACAGTGGAGAATGACGCGCTGTCCCTGATGGAAAAACGGCGGCTGCTGGAGTGGGAGATCCGTCCCACCCTGCGCACCATTGACGGCGTGGCAGATGTCAATGTGCTGGGGGGGTATGCCAGAACCTTCCAGGTAACGCCGCGAACGGCTGAGCTATCGGCGCTGGGCCTGAACATGGCAGACATCGAAAACGCGATTGTCGGTCAGAACATGAACGCCGGCACCGGGCGAATCCTGCTCGGCAATGATGTACTGGTGGTTCGCGTGGAAGGACGCATTGACTCGCTGAAGTCGCTGGGTGACGTGGTGGTGAGCGCCGGTGACCGGGGCGTCTATCGCCTGCGCGATGTCGCCGATGTCGAGATCGGCCACCTGGCCCGCTATGGTGCGGTAACGCGCGATGGTGAGGAGGCGGTGCAGGGACTGGTGATCGCCCTGCGCGACAGCAACACGGGCGCGGTGGTGGCGGGCGTCAAGGAGCGTCTTGCGGAGCTGGAGAGCACGCTGCCACCTGGCACGCGGATCAATGTGTTCTACGACCGAGCCCGGCTCATCAGCACCGCGATCGGCACCATGTCCAATGCCCTGTTCCAGGCGATGATCCTGGTGGTCGCCGTGCTCGCGGTGTTCCTCGGTAATTTCCGCGCCGCATTGGTGGTATCGCTGTCGCTGCCGCTGGCGGCGCTGTCCACCTTCCTGCTCATGTCCGCAACACAGTTGACGGCGAATCTGATGAGCCTGGGAGGACTGGTGATTGCCATCGGTATGCTGGTAGACGCCTCGGTGGTGGTGGTGGAGAACACCGTGACGCGCCTTGCCGACGGTCGCGGCCTGCCGCGTCTGCATCTCATCTACCGGGCCGTGCGCGAGGTTGCGCTGCCCGTGGTCTCCGGGACCCTGATCGTGATAATTGTCTTCTCGCCGCTGCTGACCCTGAGCGGACTCGAGGGCAAATTGTTCACCCCCGTTGCCCTGACCATCGTCTACGCCATGATTGCGGCGCTGCTGCTGGCCCTGACCGTAATTCCGGTGATGGCATCCCTCTTGCTGGGTAACCAGGCAATCGCCATGCCGCGATTCATGCAGCGCATGCAGCAGCACTACACGGCGCTACTTGCCCGTGTACTCATGCGCCCACGCTGGCTGTTGCTGGTGGTTTTCGGCCTGCTGGCGCTGAGTACGCTGCTGCTCACACTGATTGGCAAGATCTTCATGCCGGTGCTGGATGAGGGTGACGTGATCGTGCAGCTGGAGAAATCGCCGAGCATTTCACTTGAGGCATCGGTTGAGCTGGACAAGCAGATCGAGATCGCACTGTTGGCAGGGATTCCGGAAATCCGGCAGATCGTCTCGCGCACCGGCTCAGACGAGCTGGGTCTTGACCCAATGAGCCTGAACGAGACGGATATCTTTATGGAGCTGGCGCCGAGCGATACCTGGCGCATGGACAGCAAGGATGAACTGGAGAATGCGGTCAGGGACGTGGTGTCACGCTTTCCCGGTATCAATATTGGCTTCACCCAGCCAATACAGATGCGAGCGTCCGAGATGCTCACCGGTAGTAGTGGCGATGTGACCATCAAGCTCTTCGGTGAAGAGCTGGCGCAGATAGCAGAATTGATGCCGCGTATTGCGCGGATTGCCCGTGATGTGCCGGGCGCGGTGGATGTTCAGGCCTCTGTCACCGAGGGCGGCAAGTTCCTGAACGTGCGCGTGCAGCCTGAGCTCGCGGCTGCTCACGGCCTCAGTGCCAGTGGCCTTGCGGACTACCTCAAGACGCAGATAGAAGGTACGACCATCTCCGAGGTGCGCGAGGGACGTCAGCGCATACCGCTGACCCTGGCGTCCGGATCGACTTCGGTAGCCGCACCGGCAACGGTGCCTGAACTCGAGCAGCGGACTGTTGCCCTGCCTGATGGCGAGCTCGCGACTCTGGCCGCTATCGCTGAGGTCAGCTACACCGAGGGCCCTTCCGTGATCGAGAGGGAGCGGGGTAGCCGCTTCGGTATCATTACGCTTAATGTGGAAGAGCGCGATGTGGTCGGCCTGGTGGAGGAGCTGCGCGGGACACTGGCGCGGGATCTGCCGCTGCCGGCGGGCTACCGCCTTGAATATGGCGGCGAGTTCGAGAATCAGCAGCGGGCTACCCGCAACCTGCTGCTGGTTGTACCGGTGGCACTGCTGCTGATCACGATTATCCTGTTCGCGACCTTCCGTTCGTTGGGGCTGGCGGGAATTATTCTCGGCAATACGCCGTTCGCCCTGATGGGGGGAGTGATTGCGCTGTTTGTCAGCGGCGAGTACCTGTCGGTCCCCGCGTCCGTGGGCCTGATTGCGTTGCTGGGTATCGCGGTACTCAATGGGGTAATGATGGTGAGCTATTTCCAGCAGCAATGGCACATGAGCGCACCCTTATCCGAGCGTATCGTCAGCGGGGCGACACAGCGTTTGCGCCCGGTGCTGATGACAGCGACTACGGCGATTTTCGGTCTGCTGCCACTGGTGTTCGCCACCGGGCCCGGTGCGGAAGTGCAGCGACCACTGGCGATTGTGGTGGTTGGAGGGCTGCTGACATCTACCGTCACTACACTGTTCCTGTTACCACTTTTTTATCAGTACTGGGGGCGCCGGCAGCATGAGTGATCTGGACCTGATGGTGGTGCTGGTACCGCAGCGCCTGCACGAGGATGTAGTGGACGTGCTGATGGCTTTTGAGGGCATCTCAGGCTTCAGCGCTGTGGCGGCTGTTGGTTTCAGTCGGGAACACAGCCATTTCAATGCTGCCGAGCAAGTGGACGGCGCGCGCCGCTTTACCCGCTTCGAAATTCTCCACGCGCCTGAGCAGCGGCAGGGCATCCTTGCCGGGGTGGAAGAGCTGGTGGGGCGGGAGCACGTAAGGTACTGGGTGGCGGAAGGGGTGGAGGCAGGGCGCCTCGGGGCGTCCTGATAAAGACCACGTCACGACGACGCCGGGCAGCTTGCGCGGGTAGAATGGGGCGTCGTGTCGCAGGGATTCAGTACAGCATGATCGCTCATTTCACCCGTATGCAGGGCCCGCTCGCTCCACCGGCCGCAATTGCTGCCGCCCGGCGGTACCGCTGGCTATTTCTGGCGTTTCTTCTGGCGGGCGGCCCCGTCGGGGCGGTGGCTGCCGATGAGGATTCGGCCGCGCCGTCATCAAACGACAGACAGGCGCAGACATCTGACGTGGCGGTGCCGCTCAGCTTTGACTATCCATTGTTGCAGCAGCTCCTGGTCAGGCAGCTGTTTATCGGTCCCGGGCAAAGCCGCGAGCTCCTGAATGATCCCACGGGCTGCAGTGAAATAACCGTCAGTGAACCGCAAATGGTACCCCGCGACTCGCAGTTTGAGGTTATTGCCGGTCTGCGCGCGCGCATCGGCCTGGGCGCCCCCGGCGCCTGCGCCACCATGCTCAACTGGCAGGGGCGAATCGGCGTGACGGGGAAACCCGAAGTCCGCAGTGGCGGCAGCGCTCTCGGCTTCGCGCCCGACCGGATCTGGCTGCTCGATGCCGCCGGCCAGCCCATTGTCAACGACCGCTTGCAGCAAATGGCGGATGCCAGCGCCCGAACGCTATTCAGTCGCTTTGTGGTGGACCTTGCGCCGCAGCTGCAGTCGGTGGGCGCCCTGCTGCCGGAGGTTCTGCCGCGGCATTCCCGGCGGCAGATTGAATCCCTGCTCGACAGCCTTCGCGTGAGCGGTCTCGATGTGACGGATGACACGCTGAATGCGGATATCCGCTTTACGGTAGAGCCTTTGTCCGGCCCTCTGCCGCCAGAACGCGGTCTCGACGACGAGGAACTCGCGCGCTGGGAGGAGCGCTGGCAGCTCATGGATTCACTGCTGGTGCTGGCGGTAAAGCATTATGCTGGGGAAACACAGCTGCAGGCACTGCGCGATGCATTGCTCGACGTACTGATTGAGAGCCGCTACCGCCTGCGCGATGCGCTGGTCGAGACGCCGGATACCGGTGAGGACATGGTGCGGGGATGGTTCCTGCAAAGCTGGCAGTCTCTGGCGCCGGTCATCAGGCGCATTGGCCTGGAGCAACCCGGCCAGCAGCACATGCTGTTCTTCAGCGTGATTGCGGCCACGGATGCGTTGAGTGCGCTGGACCAGCTCGGCCCCACAATGGGGCTGGATATCTCCGCCGACGGCCTGCGACGGTTAGCCAGAATGATCAACGGTGAGGCCGGTGACCAGCTTCTGGACTACTCCGGCGCTGTGGACCTGGATTTGCGCCGACTGCTGGACGAGAGCATCAGGGCTACCCCGCCTCCCTCGGCCTGGCGTGTGAACTTTTCCCTGTTCCCGCGTGCGGTGGCGGCGGACCTGGATCGCCTCAACAGCTGGGCTCCTCAGCGCAATGATCTGGCCGAGTATCTTCCGCAGGTTGCGCTGCTGCTGCAGGATTCCGCAACAAAGGCGGTCGCCAGTCGCGAGCTCGACGCCGGCTATGAGGAGTTGTTCCGGCGGCTGGTGCTGACGACGGCATGGCAGGAGAGCTGCTGGCGACATTACGTGATAAGTGACGACAGAAAGCTGGTGCCATTGCGCTCCGGCACCGGCGATGTCGGCCTGATGCAGGTAAACGAGCGCGTGTGGCGCGGTTTCTATAACCAGCAGCAGCTGCGCTGGGATATCGCCTACAACAGCGCTGCGGGTGTCGAGGTGCTGCTCGATTATCTGGTCAAATATGCCATTCGCAAGGGTGAGCATCGCCAGCCTGGCGGTCTGGATAATCTGGCCCGCTCCGCCTACTCTGCTTATAACGGGGGGCCCAGTCAGGTGGCGCGCTACCGCAGTGATACGGCCTCCGCCTATGGCAAAAAGGTGGATGCGGCGTTCTGGGAGAAGTATCAGCAGGTGGCGGCCGGCAATGAGTTGGGCGTGTCACGCTGTCTTGGGGGCGACCTCAGCGGCTCGGCGGTAGCGGCTGGCGAGCCACGCAGTGGTGCCCGGCTTTCGGGTAAAGACGCCGGGGGCGGGGACGCCAACACGTTTACGCTGCAGCTTGGCGCGTTCAGTTCGGCGGATGCTGCGCAATCGTTTATCCGCGGCAATGCGCTGACCGGCGACGCCAGCGTGCGGCAGCGGCACCAGGGCGATACTCGCCAGTATCTCGTGATCCACGGCAGTTACGCGACGCGTGCCCAGGCGGAGGTGGCGAAACAGGGGCTTGCGGCGTTTCAGCCCTGGATCAGGCAGGTCGGTGATCTGTAGGGGCACCGCGCCGGTGTAAAGGAGATCAGCGCATGGCGCGTTTGGGTGAAGCGGTGTTTCATGCGCGGGGGCTCACCAAGGTTTACTGGCAGGGCGACGTGAAAGTGCAGGCGCTTCGCGGCATTGATATGGACCTTGTGGAGGGCGAGCTGGTGGTAATGCTTGGCGCCTCCGGCTCCGGCAAGTCCACTCTGCTCAACATCCTCGGTGGCCTCGACGTGCCTACCAGCGGCGAGGTGACGTACCGGGATATCGATATTGCCGGCGCCAACGATCGGGAATTGACCCGCTACCGGCGCAACCACGTCGGCTTCGTGTTCCAGTTTTATAACCTCATACCCAGCCTGACGGCACGGGAGAACGTGGCGGCGGTGACAGAGATCGCGCACAACCCTATGACGCCTGAGGCGGCGCTGGAACTGGTGGGATTGACGCCCCGCATGGATCACTTTCCCGCGCAGCTCTCCGGCGGTGAGCAGCAGCGAGTGGCGATCGCCCGCGCCATCGCCAAGCGCCCGGATGTCTTGCTTTGTGATGAGCCTACCGGGGCGCTGGACTCTGCCACCGGTGTGCTCGTACTGGCTGCGCTGGATACTGTGAACCGGGAAACCGGTACGACCACGGTGATCATCACGCACAACGCGTCAATCGGCCAGATGGCCGACCGTGTGATCACCCTTTCTGACGGGGCGATCATTGGTGAGCATCAGAACCCCGCACGGCACGATCCGCGCAGCCTGAGCTGGTAGCCCGGTGCTACTTCCCCGCGCCAGCGTGATGCACACCAAGCTGCGACGGGAAATGTGGCAGCAGCGAGGCCAGATGCTGGCGATCGCTCTGGTGATTGCCGGTGGCGTCGCGGTGTGTCTGCTGTCTCTGGTGAACTATGCCTCTCTCAGCGCCACGCGTGAGGCCTATTACCTGGAAAACCGGTTCGCGGATATATTTGTCGCTGTCAAGCGCGCGCCCCGACATGTGGTGCAGCGTGTGGCAGACATACCCGGCGTCGCCCGCATCAGCAGTCGGGTGGAGGGCGCTGCAACACTGGCGGTCGAGGGTTTCGCCGATCCGGTCTCGGCACGCCTGGTATCGCTGCCAGAGACGGGTCAACCGGAGGTAAACCGGCTCTTTCTGCGCCACGGCCGACTGCCGCAGGCCGCCCACGGCAACGAAGTTGCCGTCATTGGCAGCTTTGCCGATGCCCATGCGCTGCAACCAGGCGATGAGATGGATGCGATTATCAACGGTCGGCGCCAGCGCCTGACCATTGTGGGTATCGTGGAATCACCGGAATTCATTTACGTCATCCCGCCTGGCGGCATGCTCCCGGACTACCGGCGTTACGGCGTGCTGTGGATGAACGAGGACGCACTGTCGGCGGCCATGGACATGCGCGGTGCGTTCAACAGTCTCGTGCTGCGCGTGGACCCGGCCGTGACCGTCGCCAGCGTGATTGATAGTCTTGACCGCCTGTTCGCCGACTATGGCAGCACCGGCGCCTATTCCCGTGAACAGCAGTTCTCCCACCGTTTCCTGCGCGATGAGCTCAACCAGCTCAAGACCATGGCGCTGATCTTCCCGGCAATCTTCATGGGCGTGGCCATGTTTCTGCTCAACGTGGTGGTCGGCCGGTTGGTCAGCACCCAGCGGGAGGTTATTGCGGTACTCAAGGCCTTTGGCTACGGCAACCGCCAGATCGCCAGGCACTACAGCCAGCTGGTATTTGCCATCGCCATCATCGGTTTGCTTTTGGGGACGGCAGCCGGTCTGTGGCTGGGTCGTGAGCTGGGCGTTCTCTACATGGATTACTACCGCTTCCCCGAGCTTCTGTTCCGCATCAGCCCCTGGTGGGTGCTGCAGCTGGCGGTGGTCACCGTCGGTGTGGCCTGGGCCGCCGGCTGGCGCGCGATTCGCCGCGCCGCCGTCCTGCCCCCCGCGGAGGCCATGCGACCGGAAGGTCCGGCGACCTACCACATCACCCACGCCGAGCACCTGTTGTCGTGGATACCGCTGAGTCAGCCATCGCGCATGATTGTGCGTCATCTGACGCGACGTCCCGGGCGCACTTCACTCTCCGTGCTGGGCGTGGCGATGGCGACCGCCATCGTCATGGTGGGCAGCTTTCAGTTCAGCTCCGTCTCGCTCATGGTCTACACCCAGTTTGCCCGGGTGCAGACCCAGGATATCACTGTCAGCCTGACGGACCCGGTCAATCGCTCCGCCATGTACGGCCTTGCGCGCCAGCCAGGCGTTCGCTACGTCGAGGGTCGTCGAATGGTTGCGGTTGAGCTGGCAAACGGTCACCGCGAGTGGCGGGTCTCTCTTTCGGGACTGCCACAGGATGCCCGGCTGCAGTTTGTTGTGGATGATCACTTGAATAACGTGACCCTGCCGCCCACGGGCCTGCTGTTAACCGACTTTCTCGCCAGGCGCCTCGCAGTAGGCCCGGGAGACAGCGTCGAAGTGCGCGTGCTGGAGGGCCATCGCCCGCGCCTGATGCTGCCCGTGACGGGGGTCACCAGTGAGTTTCTCGGCACTGGCGCGTATATGCAGCTGGACGCAATGAACAGGGCCCTCAAGGAGAGCCGGGTGGTTAACCAGATTCTCATGAATCTGGATCCGGACAGCGAGGATGCCATGTACCGAGACCTGCGCGAACAGCCCCGGGTGATGGCCATCAACGTTCGCCAGGCGATGCTCGACAGTTTTTTCAATACTCTGGCGCGAACCTTCCTCACCTATATGTTCGTGATCAGTCTCCTTGGCGGCATTATTGCCTTTGGCGTCATCTACAACACACTGAAGATCTCGCTGGCCGAGCGCGGTCGCGACCTGGCCAGCCTGCGAGTGCTGGGCTACCGCCACGGCGAGGTGTCGCATATTCTGCTGGGTGAGTTGGCGGTACTCCTCATTCTAGGCATTCCGCTGGGCTGGATCGTCGGGCATGGGCTGGCGGGCCTGGTTGTTATGGCGATCGAAACCGAACTCTACCGTGTGCCTCTGGTTATCAGCGGCAAAACGCTGGCGCTGGCAGCGCATGTGGTGGTGATTTCTGCCGCGCTTTCAGGCGTAATCATCTGGCAGCGTGTGCGCAATATGGATCTTGTGTCTGTACTTAAAACCCGTGAATAAGTCGATTCCTGCAGGAGGTGACTGATGGCGATGCGACGTCTGGCGGGCAAGTGGCTGTTCTGGTCCGTGCTTGGACTGTTGGCGGGGGCTATTGCTTTTTTTGCTCTGCGACCCGAGCCCATCTGGGTGGACGCCGCGACGCTTGCGCGCGGGCCGCTGGAGGTGACAATCGCGGAGGAAGGCAGGACCCAGGTGAAAGACCGCTATGTTTTGTCTTCGCCCGTGACCGGCTATCTGCATCGGTTAGCGCTTGATGTAGGTGACCACGTGATGCCGGACAGTGTGTTGAGCCTGGTCGATCCGATACCGGCCAGCGTGCTGGATGCACGTAGCCGGGCCGAAGCCCGTGCGCGTGTCGAGGCGGCCCGTGCGGCGCTGAGCTCGGTACAGCAGAAGGTCGAGGTGGCAAGGGCGGACGCCGAGCTGGCGCAAAGCGAGGTTCAGCGGCTGCTGTCACTGGAGGGTGAACACTTCGTGTCCGTGGAGCGGTTGCAGCAGGCGCGGACCGCTGCCATTCGCGCCGATGCGCTACTGCGTTCGGCGCGCTTTGATGAGGACGTTGCCACATACGAACTGGCGGCGGCCAGGACACGACTAGAGGTGTCCGCCGCGCAGTCCGACAGTGAACAAATGCGAGAGCACGTGACAATTCGCTCGCCGGTGGCAGGCGCTGTGCTGGACATCAGGCGCCAGAGCGAGGGTGTGATTCAGGCGGGCGAGCCAATTCTCGAAGTAGGGAATCCCGGTGCGCTGGAAGTCGTGGTAGATGTGCTCAGCTTTGACGCGGTCAGGCTGCGGCCGGGGACACCGGTGCGCCTGACCGGCTGGGGCGGCGCGCCGCTGGATGCGGCGGTACGGCGCGTAGAGCCGGTGGGATTCATTGACATCTCTGCTCTGGGCGTTGAGGAGCAACGCGTCAGAGTGCTAGCGGACATTATCAGCCCTCGCGAGGATTGGCAGACCCTCGGGCACGGTTATCGGGTGGATGCCGAGTTCATTCTCTGGCAGTCAGTCGACAGCCTGCAGGTGCCGGCCTCCGCCGTATTCCAGCATCAAGATGGGTCTGCGGTGTTTCGTGTCACCGGCGATCGGGTGATGCGCGTGGCGATTGATGTCGGGCGGACAAACGGTTTCATGACCGAGGTCCTGGCGGGACTGGAGGCAGGGGATCGGGTGGTTCGGCATCCAGGGCGGGACCTGGATGCCGGGGATCGGATACGTGTGAGGTGATGCCGTCCTCGAGGTGGCGTACTCCGCCGCAGCGGCCGCTATGCCGGTTTTATCGAGGTCGCTGCTGATGTTCCGCAAACTCCCGGGGACTGATTTCATCATCAGCGTTTTTGTCAAGATCCTCGAAGGATGGCGCTCTATCCTGGTTGCGCAACGCATAACCCTGCTTTGCGCGATCGCCGACCCGCCTGGCGTGGGCCGCGTTGAACTCTTCTTTACTGATCATGCCGTCGTCATTCTGATCGTAGTCGGAAAACGCCGGCCTGCTCATTCCCGGACCCTGCCCGCGGGGCGGCTTTGCTTCCGGCTGTGCGCTCACCACGGCAGCGCTGCACACGACAATGCCGAGCAAACCAACACAGCCAACCTGCTTCAACCTGTCCATAGTGGATCCCCCGATGGTATTCATGGGCTACGTCGTGAGTGGCAAAAAGACGCGCGGGCTGCTCGCCGCGGGAGGGTGCTTCACGTCGCCGTTGCCCTCACCGCACAGCATAGACCTTGCTGGGAACATACGCCTGTTTTTTCATTGCAATCCTTGATTCCACCGTGGAAACCGGACCCGCCGGATAGCCCTCCTGATCGGTCAGTCCCGCTGCTTGGCGGGTCTTGCCAGCGGAAAAAGCCAGGCCAGTTCACAAAGCCTGTCCATCCTCTCTATACTCCGCAGTCGCCGGCCGGCAGTTGATGTGCCCCGTCCGGTGAAGGTAAGCCCTGATGCTAATCGGAGGATGATATTTAATGTCGACCCTGGAATCGCCAGCCGATACTGCCCGTAACGTTCTTGGTGGCAGACTCGCCGACTGCTCACATGATCCGGTGACGGGCTTTTTTCGTGATGGCTGCTGCAATACCGGCCCAGCCGATGTCGGGCGCCACCTCGTATGCGCCCGGGTAACCGCAGAGTTCCTGGCTTTCTCGGCCAGTCGTGGCAACGATCTCGCCACCCCCAGGCCGCAATTCGGTTTCCCGGGGTTGGTACCCGGCGACCAGTGGTGTCTGTGCGCGGCGCGTTGGCAGGAGGCCCTGGAGGCGGGTTTTGCGCCACCGGTGCGGTTGGATGCGACGCATGAAGGTGCACTCGGCGTGCTTGAACTCGAGGATCTGACGCGGCATGCGCTCGATCGTCACTGAAGGTCCCGTGAGAGGAGACACACCATGAGAATCGCCTCCTGGAACGTCAATGGCCTCAGAGCCATCATGAAAAAGGAATTCACCGCTTCCCTGCATACCCTGCAGGCAGACATCCTCTGCCTGCAGGAAACCAAGGCGCAGAACGAGCAAGTACACGCCGCGCTGGAGGGCGTCGAGGGTTATCATGTTTACAGCAATGCGGCGGTGCGCAAAGGCTACGCCGGCGTTGCGATCCTCAGCCGCGAAGAGCCGCTGGACGTCAACGCGGGCATCGGCATGGACGACCACGATCAGGAGGGGCGGGTTCTGACGGCCGAATTTCCGGACTTCTACCTGCTGACGGTGTACACACCCAACTCAGGAAGCGAACTGGCGCGACTCCCCTACCGCGAGGAATGGGACCGCGAGTTCCTTGCTTTTGCTGAAAAACTGAAGCAAAAAAAACCGCTGCTGATGTGCGGTGATTTCAATGTGGCTCACCGGGAGATCGACCTCGCCAGGCCCAGGCCAAACTACAACAAGAGCGCTGGTTTCACCCAGAAGGAAATCGATGGCATGGACAGGCTACTGGCTGCCGGTTTCGTGGATACGTTCCGCCACCTTCATCCGGATACGATAAAGTATTCCTGGTGGAGCTACCGCGCAGGGGCGCGCGGCAAGAACGTCGGCTGGCGCATTGACTATTTCCTGGCCAGTGAGGATCTTGCGAAAGGCCGCCTGCTGGGCGCTGAAATCCACGACGGCCTTCTGGGTTCGGACCACTGCCCTGTGGCAGTCGAGCTGGGGCGCTGACGGGTACACAGCGCGGAGCGATAGGCGCCGACTCTCGACTTAGGCAGCGAGCCTGTGATACCCATGGGCTGCACAACGCGTTGCCATTCAACAAGCGGGGGCCCCTATCGTGAAAAGCAAATACGTGGCCGTTATAGGCCTCGGTCTGTTTGGAAGCACCGTTGCCAAGGCGTTGGCGGGTTTCGGAGACCATGTTCTCGGTATAGATATCGACAAGAAGCGAGCATCGAGTCTGGCTGACGAACTGAACGATGTGGTGATTGCCGACTGCCGCGATGAGGACGCGCTGCGTGAAGCCGGGATTGATGGTTACGACACCGCGGTGGTCGCCATCGGTGAAGACCTGGAGGCGAACATTATCTGCGCCATGAATGTGAAAATGCTCGGCGTGAAGACCATCTGGGCCAAATCACTCAGCCAGACCCATCACCGGATACTGCACAAGATCGGAGTGGACCGGGTGATTCACCCCGAAGAAGAGATCGGCCAGCATATCGCGCAGGCGCTTCACAATCCGCTGGTGCGCGACTATATCAGCCTGGGTAACGGCTTCTACATTGTCGATGTTCAGGTGCCCGACGGCCTGGACGGCTTCCGCCTTTCGGAAACTGAGCTGGAAAAATATGAGGTCCAGTGTCTGGGTGTGATGCGGGGGAGCACCTTGTTAAGCCCGCAGGATGCGGATTCCACCGTGAAAAGTGGCGACAAGCTGCTACTGCTTGGGAAGCGCGACAACCTGCAGCGCTACGGCGACAAGCTGTAAGCCGGGGTCTGTATGCAGCCTCCCACGCTGGCTTTGCCGCGAAAGCTCAAGATCAATGTCTCGCCGCCGCTCGCCCTGGCAGCTCTTTATGCCGTGTGTATCGTGCTGGGCGCGATTCTTCTCATGCAGCCGGTTTCTGTCACCGCACCGATCGCCTGGAATGACGCGCTTTTTACAGCGACGTCGGCGGTGACAGTGACGGGTCTGGTGGTTGTCGATACCGGTACCGCGTTCACGATGTTCGGGCAATTTGTGATTATGCTGCTAATTCAGATGGGTGGCTTGGGCCTGATGACGTTCGCCGTATTGGTGACGTCGCTTCTGGGCTACCGCATCGGAATACCGCAACGGGTTTATCTGCAGAATGATCTCAATCACACGAGCCTGGCAGAGGTTCTGAGTCTTGTCAGCGTTATATTTCGCGTGGTCTTTCTTTTCGAGTTTGTCGGCGCGCTGTTGCTCGCCTTTGTTTTCGTACCGGAGTCCGGATGGCGCGACGGTCTGTGGCAGTCGGTGTTTCATGCTGTCTCTGCATTCAATAATGCCGGCTTTGCTCTCTTTTCCGACAGTTTCTCGACCTGGGTTGATAGCGCGCTCATCGGTATTATTATTCCGGCACTCTTCATTGCCGGTGGAGTTGGTTACGCTGTCATTGCCGATGTCCGTGTACATCGGTCCTGGCGATGTCTTTCCCTCCACAGCAAGTTGATGCTCTCAGGAACAGTATTCCTCATCCTGTTGGCGTGGGTCGCGTTCGCCGTGCTTGAGTGGAATAACCCGGCTACCCTGGGAGGGCTGGCATCGAACGCCGACCGTATGCTTGCCAGCTGGTTTCAGGCGACAACCACACGCACCGCTGGTTTCAACACTCTGGATATTGGCGCTATTCATGACAGCACCGCCGCGATGTTCATGTCGATGATGTTTATTGGCGCGGGAACGACCTCCACCGGCGGAGGTATCAAGGTCACCACCTTCATCGTGCTTGTTCTCGCCACCGTCGCCTTTTTTCGTCGCCGCCAGGAATTGCGGGCCTTTGGTCGCAGCCTGGGTCCGGATGAGGTGATGAAAGTACTGGCCTTGACGGTAGTCAGTTCTCTTGTGGTGTTTACCGCGATTTTTGCCATCTCCATTTCCCATGATGGTGAGTTCCTGGATCTGGCCTTTGAGGCGGTCTCTGCGTTCGGTACCGTGGGACTTTCACGTGGCACGACCGGTGAACTGGACGGTGTGGGACGCAGCGTCATTATGCTGTTGATGTTCATCGGCCGGGTCGGCCCGCTTACCCTGGGGTTTTTCCTCGCGTCGCCTACGCCGACGCGTATCGGTTTGCCTCCGGGAAAGGTCGGTCTCGGTTGAGCAAACCGCGTGGCCGGGCAGTCCAGCGCAGACCGAAGAGGCGTCGTAATGAAAGCGTTCACAATACAGCTGTGAGGTTGCTCGGCGCGGAGTAGACGCGGCGGAAATCCATGTTCGATTTGGCGCGAGTGACGAAAAAGGCGCCGGTCTGATGAAGTGCGAAGATACGTTCGAAATCCAGATCGCCTCGGTCCATGACGTAGATCGCTGCCGGTTCCGGAATCAACAGATCGAGTGCATTGACGTCGTGGAATTTGCCGTCGGATACCTGCATTAGGCTGGGAATGCTGCCCCGCAGGTCCAGACGCGTGTGCATTTTCACGGCGGCTTTGGTTTTTCGAAACGGTGCCAAGGAAACAGCGACAGACACAGGTCTATCGTCGTAGAATCCAGGGCGTAGACCGTGTTCGACAAGTCAAGACCCAGGTCTTTTATTGCATGCAGCTTCCGGGCCTGCACGATCAACCGCTGCGCAAAGTTCGCGTAGATACGCCAGTCTCGACGTTCGTTGGCATCGGCCAGCGTGGCGCGGCGCACCGGCGATCGAATCGCCCATATGGTAGAGCTTGGGGGCTTGTGCCGAGAGGCAGGCTTCGATGTCGCGCAAGCTTTCCCGACAGGTCAGCTGGGCAAAGGCCAGAACGCGGAAATGTTCCGCACAAGGCAAAGTGCGAACACGATAGTCCCTGTCGTACCGGGAGACCACCCGGTGAAAGGTCTTCCACGGAAGATAATCCATGATCTGAGCAAACAGCGTTTTGCCCGTATTCATATGGCCCCCTCGGCGGTAACAGTCCGCAAAGGGGAGATCTTGCCGGAATCCCGTTCAAATCGGGGACACCCGAAATCCGCTGTAAATTATTATGATCATTGGAGGAATCCCGTGTCATTGACGTTTTAACCGGACAGCAGTGATCCAGAACGACTTTATGCCCGGCCGCGCGCTGGGGGGCTCGGATGGCGACGCTATCGTTGCTGTGGTCAACCGGAGACAGCAGGCATTCCCTCTGGTGGTGGCGACCCGGGGCTGGCATTCGCCCTGGCATGCCATATTCGCCTCCAGCTATCCGGGTAGCTCGCCGTTTGGCAGCATTGAATTGGACGGGTTGGAGCCGACCCTATGACCCGATCATTGTGTGCAGCGGCTCACGGGCCCGGACTTTCATTCAGACATGGAGACGTGGCAGATCGAGGCAATCTTTCGCAAGGACATGGATTCGTCGATCGATAGCTACAGCGGTTTTTACGAGAACGGCCACCGCAAGAGCACCGGGCTCGCCGGACACCTGCGTGAGAGGGGCGTGCAAGAACCCTTTTCTGTGGTCTTGCTGCAGATATCTGCTTCGCTTTCAGCATACGCGATGCGCTGGGCGAGGGGTTTTCCACCGTTCTGGTCGAGGATGCAACGCGCGCCCTTGACGAGAATGGCTTCGCAGAAATATGCGTCGACTTGAAGGCGGCTGGGACGTGCATTATCAGGAGTGCAACCTGGGATAAGCAGTGGTTGCCGGTTACGTCGCATCGGTTCTGCTTTCGTCGCGTTCAGACGTTTCTTCCGTAAAGTCGGGTGATGAGTGTTCTGACCAGGTAAGCAGTACTGCTGCAGCGCCGAGAATGAGAGCGGCGGTAGCTTCGTACAGAATGGCGATGGGATCTATATCCTTGCTTTGCAGCACGATCAAGCGCGACAGCGCAGTAATGGCGATCAGAAGCGGATAGACTGGCGGGATGCGCCGGCTCTTATAAAACGCGCCCGCCATGGAAATGACCTCGGTGTACAGGAACAGAAGCAGGATGTCGGAAATGACGACGGTCTTGCGCTGCTAGATACGTAATACCTCCAGCCCGACTGCGCCGACGCTCAGTGCAACGAATTAGGATGATGATCGCGCGTTCAATGATCTGGATAATTCCACGTACAATTATCTTTGCTACCGTTTCAAGGGTATAACACACGCTCTCAAGGCCCACATGGTACGTGCAATTGTTCACGGAGGCTAAAATCGCCAGTTCACTCATTCCGGCGAAGGGGCCGAACCGATAACACCGCCGCGGCGGCGGCGTTCTGAATTCTACATCTCAGATGTCGCGTTAGCGACCTTACTTTAGCAGCATCCGGCCCGTCGAGACGATTGGGTGTCTGCCGACCAGAAGCGAGCTTATTCGTGACATCGATGCGACTACTTACCCATGCCAGCCTGTAGATCGAGAACGCCGATGCGATGATTGGCGTGATGTTGTTGCTTATCTGCTCGCGCCGGTCGCGCTGTGTTTGAGAACGCGCTAGATTAACGCACTGCAAACTGATTATTTTGGCTTTTTAGAGGCCCTTACAGTCCATGAGCTACACCTCCCGAGATTCCAGAGGCAGCGCCCCATGAGCAAGATTCATAGTCCCAAGGAACGGGAGGAGAACGCGCGCGAATCCAGCGCCGTGGAGGGCCGCAAGGCAGAAAAGGAGGTCGAGAGCCGCGTCCGGCTCGGTGCGCTCGCCATTTTCGAGATCGTGCGCCGTGAGGGCGCCGAGGAACTGCTTCGTCCGCTCAGCTCCCTGTGGTGGTCCGGAGTCGCCGCGGGCCTGGCGCTGGCATTTTCCGCGGCTGGTGCTTCCATGTTTCATGCGGCTCTGTCCGACAGTGGCGCGCGCGACCTTCTGGTTCCGGCGGGTTACGTGGTGGGGTTCATGATCGTGGTATTCGGTCGCCTGCAGCTTTTCACGGAAAACACGATCGCGGCGATTCTGCCTCTCGCCGTGCATTTCTCGGTCGATAACTGGCATCGGGTCGCACGCCTGTGGTCAACCGTGTTTGCGGCCAATATTGCCGGTGCGATCGTTGCATCGCTGGTGTTCAGCTTCACCCCGCTCCTGCAGCCCGAGGTCCTGGTTGCGCTGGTCGAGATCTCGGAAAAGGCCGTCCACCACCCATGGGGCACTACCTTCGTCCGTGCGATTCCCGCCGGCTTCCTGATCGCGGCTCTGGTCTGGATGATGCCGAGCGCGAAAGGATCCGAGTTTCTGGTCACCGCCAGCCTGATCTACGTACTGGTTCTGGGTGAGTTTACTCATGTCATTTTGGGCGCTACCGAGATGTTCACCCTGGTGTTCATTGGAGAACTCCAACTGCCAGGGGCACTGTGGAGCTTTCTTGTGCCCGCCCTCCTGGGCAATATCGTGGGCGGTGCGGCCCTGTTCTCCATGCTCGCCTATGCCCAGATCCGCGACGAGATGCGCACTGACTCCCACGACAAAACCGTCTAGCCCGGCAGACTATCTTCCCCCTTGAGTCAGCACTGCTATCGCTGTTGCGATAGTAGCCACAGCGAGGATCTCCGCTTTGCGGTTGAGCAGGATGAGGAGGGTGGCGACAGGGAGGAACACTGACCGCAAAGGCAGGCGCATACGCTACTTCACCTCGATTCGATTCACCACCTCCTCGACCCCCTCCTTCCCGCTGGCAATGGTCCCGGCGCGGTGTCGCTGCGCCTGGGTTTCGACGAAGCCGCTGAGCACCACCCGGCCGGCATCAAACTCCACGTCGATCGCCGCCCCGGCCAGGTCGGGCGCCTCGAGAAACGCCGCCTTGATGCGCATGGCCTCGGTGGTGCCCTGTGCGGACGGCTGTGCCGGCCCGTCTCGCCAGAGCGGCTGGCAACCGGTGATCGGCATCAACACCAGCAGGATGACCGCGCAATATCGGATGCGGATGCTCATTGCCCGCCCCCCCCGCTTTTTATGGCCTCGTGGCTGCGGCGGACGAGACCCTGGCACAGTTCGCTGTCTTCGCCGGAGCCCAGGTCTAGCAGTGGTATCAGCGCGCTGAGCGGCGTCGCCAGCGCTCCGAGCATTGCCGCGCCGGCCAGGCGCGCCCCGAGGCCCTCGGCGGCGATGCCCAGTCCGATATCGTTAAAGGTTCCGGAGATCTGTACCGGGCTTCTTGCGGTGCCGACGCTGACATCCTTTGGCGTGGCAAGCAGGGTAATGCCCAGGCGCTCCTCGGCAAAATCGATTTCACCACCGGCGCTGAAGCCGGTGTCATCCGTGTCGATGACGAAAGTGTCCAGCGTGGCTATACCGTCGCGGGTCTTCACGTCGACGTAGGCACAGTCTATGGGCACCGGGTCGCGATCACCCAGCACGCTGGTAAATACCTGCGCCGCGTCCAGGCCGGCCAGCTCGATCAGGACGGCATCCAGTCTGCCCCCGTGCATCAACATCAGCAGACCGCCATCGGCGGAAGCGAGAATGTCGGCAATTGAATCGCCCTCCACCCAGAACTTGCCTTCTCCGCCGACCACGCCCACGCTGTCCTCGGCCAGTTCCCATTCGCTTAGCGCTTTCTGCAGGTCGACGCCGCGTACAGTGGCGTCCAGGGTGCCGTTGCTCGGTCGCGCGCTGACATCCAAGTCCAGGTTAAAGTCCACGCTGCCATCGCCGACCCCGAACGTCACCGGGGCGAACTGCAGCCGCCCGTTCTCCAGGTGCAGGTTAATCGCAATATTGCTCAGCGGTACATCGGCGGCGCGCAGGGAGTGGCCGCGGTAACGTACGTCGGCAGTAAGGTCTTGCCAGGCATCGTTGATCAATGGCTGTTGCGGCAGGATCCGGCGATTGTCGGCCGCCGTGTCGTCGTCCTCCGGTTTATCAGCGTCCTGCCGGGCACCGAACAGCCCGGCAAGATCCTCCATCCTGACCGAATCGGACTGCAGGGTGCCACTCACGTGCGGCGGCCGCGCGCTGATATCGATACCCAGCTGTCCGCTCAGATCACTGCCACCGACCTGTCCATCCAGCTTCTGTAGCAGCCAGCGCAGGTCATTCAGGGAGAGCTCCCCGGAAACCGAATAGGCGGGAAGCGCTGGAAACGGTATGCCGAGAACGCGCTCGAGGCGCTGTGGATCGGGGCCCTCCAGGGACAGCTCAAGATCCATGCCTCGCAGGGCGAACGGGCGCAGCAGTGTGCCACTCAGGTCGAAGCGGGTCTCGACAATCTCGCCATTGACCTGGAGCGCGAAGGGTCTCTGCGGATCCCGCGCGTGCAGCATCTCGTCGCCCTTGAATACCAGTGAAAAAGGCTCGCCATCGTAGGATCCCGAGCCGGCGATGCGGAATTCCTGAGTGCCGTCGGCAAGTCCCCGTGTTTGCAGCGTCAGCATCATGTCGGTTTGCGCATCGGAGTTTGTGAAGTGCAGACGCGACTCCCGGAAGCGGATGCGCCCGATGTATGGAAACAGCAAGTCATCGCGCATGGCCCCGGCACGGGTTTCGGTGATCTCCAGATTCAACGCGCCCGACAAGCTGCCCAGTCGATCTTCCAGTGGCGTGAACGTCTCGCCCAGGCGGTCGAGCACAATATTCTCTAACGCTACCTCAAGTCGCCCGAAAGCGCGTTCTTCGCCGACATCCAGGTCCAGTGAGGCGCTCAGCTGCCCATCAGCCAGCGCGAGACGCAGGGGTTCAATCCTGGCATTGCCGCCCTTCAGCACGCCCGCGACTGCCAGATCGCGTACATCGGCGTCGGTGGGCAGGTCCAGCCGCTCCACCCGCAGATCGAACTCTGCATCCACCGTGCGCAGCACCGCCAGCAGGGAGTCGGCATCCTGCGTCCGGGACGCGTCGGGCGTCCGGGACTCCGGGTCAGGCGCCTGTTCCTCCGCCGTGCCGGCATTTACGGTCCACGGTATCGGATCAATGCGGGTGGCATGCAGACGGGCTTCAAGAAACGGGCGCCTGGCATTGCGGAAATGGATCTCTCCGGAGGCCCTGGACTTGCCGGCCTCGATCTCAAGCCGGGTCGCATCCCATTGCTCGCCGTCGCGTTCGAGCCTGCCTGCCGCACGAAGAGCGGGTACCGAAGGCATCTGTCGCTGCAGCCAGGGCTCCAGATCACGCACGTTGTCTGCGTCCAGGCTGAAAGTCGCGGCGAGACTCCGTGGCTGCAGCAGTGATGCGAGCCTGGTGTCGACCTGCATGCTGGCCGCGCCGGAGCTGATAGCGGCGTGCAGCGCATAGTCCGCGGGCGCGGAGGCGAGCGCTGTCCACGCGTCGCCGGTGACCGTGGCCTCTATGGCACGGTCCTGGAATTCGCCTGTCAGCGTGATCCTGGGCGACGCCGGCGCAGCGTTCGTCGTGAGCGAGGCCCGCAGATCCGTCTGTCCGGTTTCGTCGGTGTAGGTCATGGTCGCCTGCTCGATCTGCACCTGCGCGATCAGTTTCCCGGGGTCGGGGGCGCGTTGGCGCGCCACTGGCGGCAGGCTCACTGCAAGCTCCCCGGCCACGATGCCGTTCGCAGCCTGACCCTCATCCAGCAATGCCAGATCCAGCGCCTTGAGCTTTGCATTCAAGGCCAGCGCCAGGTCTTCGCTGGTGCTGGTCAGGTCTGCGTTTGCGACGACCCTGCCGCCTGCTACCTCGAAATCCAGCGTCTGCATTGCCAGCACCTGGTCCTGCAGATTCAGCTCGGCCTCCAGGTTGCGGATGCGGTAGGGATCCCACAGCAGATTGTCGATGCTGAGCCCGATACTGGCGGCAAGCGTCGGGAGAGGGGGAATTCTCTCCGCCAGACTGCCCTCGGGTTCGGTATTCTCCGGCAGCGCCGCGAGCAGGGCGGCGGCATCGAATTCCGGCGCGTGCAGCGATGCGCTCAGTACCGGGGCCTGGCCGCCGGTGTCAAGCTCGAGTTCGCCGTTCACCCGGCTGCCGGCAAACACGGTCTCGATCCCGGTGAAGCGCCACCGCGAGGCCTCGTGGTCCAACCGCGAACTTATTTTCAGGGTCTGCAGGTCGACCGCGGGTTGACCTGCCCAGCGCGACCAGTCGGTCAGGTTCTGCAATTCAAGCGCCCAGTCGACGTGTGCGGGGGCCAGTTGTGGTGCGCTGGCCAGATCAAAACCTGCGTTCAGCCGGCCGCCCTCGGCATGCATGGCAAGCTCACCGCTGAACCCGCCACCGCTGCCCGTCAGCCGGCGCAGTGAGTCCGCCTGCGCTTCAAGGTCGAAGGTCTTTTCCCGGAAAGTCATCGAAGCCCGCACCGTCGTCGACTCACCGTCATCCTCCAGCTGCAGCGAGGGGATCGAGAGTGCCAGCGAGGACCGGTCGTGGGTGCGATAGTGGATCCGTGCATCGCGCAAGGACAACTCGCGAACGGCAAGCGCCGTTCCGCTCCCCGCGTCAGGGGGGCTGCCTTCAAGGCCGGGAAAATTCCAGTTGGTGGTGCCATCGGCGCGGGCCTGCAGGTTGAGCCGCGGCGCTTTGATCTTTACCTCTTCAAGCACTACCTGGCCGCGCAGCGCCGCCCATAGCGATGGTCTGACGCTGATGCGCTCGATTTGGAGCATGCGCGGGGCTTCAGCCCAGCCGGGATTCTCCAGCGTCAGCGCATTGACTGTCGCAAGCGGACGCGGGAAAAGTCCGAGGGACAGGTCGCCATCGATCGACAGTGAACGCCCGGTGGCGGCCTCGAAGTAATTCTCGATCGGCGTTCTCAGGAAATTCCATGAGACCAGCTCGATCGCTACGGCGCCCAGCACCAGCACTGCTAGGGTGCCCGATAGCACCCATCGGAGAATCTTGGAGACCAGGCCTGGCATGCTTCGGATGTGCCTCCCTGTCTGGGGATCAGTCACGCCGGTCTTGCATGAGACCGGCGTATTCTACCGCAGCTGGCGCATCAACTTTCGTTCTCGTCAGGCGCGAACTCGGGGTAGTCGTTTATGTTACAGCGCTCGCGTGCCCGCTGCACGGGTCGCAGAGCGGCTGTCGGTCCGGCTTGCTTCATTCCCATAGCGCAAGCGAGTGTCTACAGGAGTTAAGTCTCGCGTTCAGGTTATACTCTACCGCGTCGTGGATGATGACTTCGCTGATCTGACACAAGGTGACCGATTGAAGCGTTACCGAGGAAGGAGTGACTTTTTGCATAGGCCGGAACCCCACGGCGGGACCAGCAGCCCATCACAAAAACCCCTCTTCGTTATCCAGAAGCACGAATCCAGCTATAGCGTAACCCGCCAGTGCTGCGTCCAAGCAATTCGGCGAGCTGGGTCTGCGTCAGCAGCAGACCGAAGCGGTCCGTGAGTTGTGCCGCGAGGTCGCCCTGCGCGGGAGTGTGGTTGCCTTCCATGGCCTCTCCTTGATTGCTCTTGTGAGCGAAGAGCCAATGGAATCTCGCAATACCCGCGTGAGCCAGCGATAACCAGCTCCAGCCTGGGCTCGGTTTCAGTATTCGATGCGAAGCTAACCTAACCACACCAGGTTCCGCTCGCTGGCAAATGAAGTGATTGTGGACGCAGTCTTCCAGCGCCATTGCAGTGAGTGCGAAAAGTCTTAATGTGCGGCTTTCAGCCGCGTAGACGTAACACAGAGTATTCAGTCATCGATTCAGAGGTAGGAGGTCGCCGGCTCCGAACCGGCCTTAAGAAGCGTGCGTAGGTGCGTTAGATCTAGGTGACTGGGGGCAAGTCTGCGATCGCGGTGGCGTCAATGTGATGCGTAGCGTTGCATGAATGAACGATGAATCAGACAGAACCATCATTCAGCAATGCATGCATCACCGCCGCACGATTCCAGCGCGTTGTGTTGGGGCCGATTTTTACTGGTTTTGGAATGCGGCCCTCGCGGGCCCAGGCCCAGATGGTGCAGCGATGCACCCGCAATTCCTTGCTCAGTTCCACGTCCGTTGTCCACGTCAGATTAAAAGATGTCTGCTCAGGTCCCACGTCGCGCTCCAGTATGGATCGTTGCGTGACGTTATGCTGCAGTGTCTTCGGTTAGGGCAGAACGACAAATTCATACGTCCGCTGACGCGGATTTACGTAACGCTCTATCATGCGTGCACTTGATGCACCGTATTCGCTTA
>CAZTJR010000010.1:89628-102926 GCA_964613795.1 uncultured Alteromonadaceae bacterium
GCTTATATGGGGTGTTGCTGGTTTATTGTCGTAAGTCGTTGATTTAACTTTTCATGTGGTGCCCAGGAGAGGACTTGAACCTCCACGGCCTTTCGGCCACTAGCACCTGAAGCTAGCGTGTCTACCAATTTCACCACCTGGGCATCGGGTGAGGGCGGCAAAGTTAATGCCGCAGCCGGCCCTTGTCAACCGGCACCGTGCGTTTTTTTGCTGCCAGACCGCGGTTGCTTTTGCTGTCTCAATCTTGTTGGGCCCTCTGTGCTACACTGATGGCTTTTTGAGGCACCCCCTTATGTCGCGTCGAGGCAAAAAAGCCGACCCGCACGCCGCCCGTGAGGCGGCGAACTACGAGAACCCCATCCCGTCACGGGAGTTCATTCTCGAGCAGCTGCGTGAGGCCGATCGGCCCGTCGACACCCAGCAGATTGCCGATCTCCTTGGCCTGACGGAGCAGCAGGACGTGGATGCCTTGCGCAATCGCCTGCGCGCCATGCAGCGCGATGGTCAGCTGCTGGTGGACCGCCGCGGCGCCTATGGCGTTGTCGACAAAATGAACCTACTGCGTTGCCGTGTTCAGGGCCACCGCGATGGCTACGGCTTTGCGGTACCACAGGCCGGTGGCGAGGACGTGTACCTGAGCGCCCGGCAGATGGGCCAGGTATTTGATGGCGATACCGTGCTGGTCGCGGTATCCGGGATTGACCGGCGCGGCCGCCAGGAAGGCAAGGTGGTCGAGGTGCTGGAGCGGGGTGTGCAGAACGTTGTGGGCCGCTATCAGGAAGAGAGCGGTATCGGCTTTGTCATCCCGGACAACGCACGGATTACCCAGCAGGTGCTGATACCGCCGGCGGCAAAAGGCAAAGCAATTTCCGGCCAGATTGTCACGGCGCTGATTACGGATTATCCGAAGGGCCGCCTCGGTGCCAAGGGCAAGATCATTGAAGTGCTCGGTGACCATATGGATCCGGGGCTGGAAATCGACGTTGCCATCCGCGCCCACGGTATTCCCTTCGAGTGGCCGGAACCGGTGCTCGAGGAAGCGTCTTTCCTGAAAGATGAGCCGGAGGAAAAGGACAAGAAGAACCGCATCGACATGCGTGATGTGCCCTTCGTTACCATCGATGGTGAAGATGCCCGCGACTTCGATGATGCCGTTTACTGCAAGAAAAAGCGCTTTGGCGGCTGGCGGCTCTGGGTCGCGATTGCGGATGTTTCCCACTACGTGCGTCCCGGTTCGGCGCTCGATGTCGAAGCCCAGACCCGAGGGAATTCGGTGTATTTCCCGGAACGTGTGGTGCCGATGTTCCCCGAAGTTCTCTCGAACGGCCTGTGCTCGCTGAAGCCTGGCGTCGACCGATTGTCGCAGGTGGTGGAGATCGATCTCACCAGCGATGGCGTTATCAAGCGTTTCTGTTTTTTCGAGGCGGTCATTCACTCACATGCACGGCTAACTTACACGCAGGTAGGCGAGGCGCTGGAACATGGCCAGGCCGACGGCGTCCCCGCTGAGCGCGTTCCCGATCTGCAGCGTCTTCAGGCACTTTACAAGGTGCTGCGGGCCGCTCGGGAGCAGCGCGGTGCAATCGACTTCGAGACCGTGGAAACCCGGATCATCTTCAACGAGCAGCGCAAGATCGACGCGATTGTCCCGGTGCATCGCAACGATGCGCACAAGCTGATCGAGGAGTGCATGCTTTGTGCCAACGTGGCCACCGCGCAGTTCTTTGAAAAACACAAGCTGCCGACGCTGTTCCGTGTTCATGAGGGTCCCAGCGAGGAGCGCCTGGAAAATCTGCGGGCCTTCCTTGGCGAGCTGGGTCTGGGTCTGCGCGGTGGCAGCAATCCGTCTCCCAAGGATTATCAGGCGCTGATGGAGCAGGTAGCGGATCGCGATGATGCCAATGTCATACAGACCATGATGCTGCGTTCCCTGCGTCAGGCGGTGTACCAGCCTGAAAACAAGGGACACTTTGGTCTGAACTATGAGGGCTACGCGCACTTTACATCACCGATCCGGCGGTATCCGGACTTGCTGATTCACCGCGGCATCCGAGCGATTAACCGCTCTAAGACGCGCAGTAAGCTGGTGCGCCGGGCCGACGGCGCCGAACTGATGCCAATGGAGCGCAGTTACCCCTACGACGAGAAGACCGTGACAGCACTCGGCGAGCATTTTTCCGTGACCGAGCGCCGGGCGGATGATGCCACGCGAGATGTGCAGTCCTGGCTCAAATGTGAGTATCTGCAAGACCATGTCGGGGCGGAATTCGGTGGTGTTGTGGCGGCGGTGACCAGCTTCGGCCTGTTTGTGGAGCTCGAGGATCTCTATATTGAAGGGCTCGTGCACATTACCGCGTTGCCGGGAGACTACTACCGTTTCGATCCGGCCCATCAGCGTCTGGTGGGTGAGCGCAGCGGTCGCACTTTCCAGCTTGGCGACAAGGTGAGAGTGCAGGTTGCTCGCGTGGATCTGGACGACAAGAAGATCGACCTTGAGCTGATCGAGGCGCCGGCTCGACGCAAAGCGCGGGCCGAGGGCGGTGGCGGCAAGCGTAAGACCTCGGCCAAAAGAGATGCCGCGGCCGGCGATGGTAAAAAAAGCGGTAGCCGCAGGAAGTCGGGCGACAGCAAAAAAAGTGGCAGCGCCAAAAGCAGTGACGCGGGCAAAAAGGACGATACGGGCAAAGAGGGCAAAGAGGCGGTGAGGAAGGGCGGCGGGCGATCGCGGTCCCGAAAGAAACCTGACGCGGCCAGGTCCGCTACGGATGCGTCCTCAACGCCTCCCACGCGGACAGGTCCCGATGTCGAGGTGCTGACGAAGCCAAGACCCAAGTCGAAAGCCAATGAACAGAAGGCTGATCAGGCGAAGGCGCCGGAGCAGGGCGCGGACAGCGCTGCGCCCAAAAAGAAAGCGCGTCGCCGTGGCGGCAGAAGCCGCCGCCCTGCCTCTTCCAGCTGACGGCGATGTCCCGGGTTACCTATGGCATTCATGCGGTGGATAGCCTGCTGCGGCAGCGTCCGGGTGACATTGCCCGTTTGTGCGTGCTCAAGGGCCGCGAGGACCGGCGTGTACAGGCGCTGCTGACCCTGGCCGCCAATCAGGGCGTGCGCATCGATCGCCTGGACAAGCGAGCACTGGAGGCCATGGCGCCCGGTCGACACCAGGGCGTTGCCGCGGAGTTATCCGCCGAGGTCGACCGGGCCACCTCGACGGCCCTGGCCTGGCAGGAGCCTGACCTGCTACAGGCCCTCGACAGGGCTGAATCGCCCTGCCTGCTGCTGGTCCTCGACGGCGTCACCGATCCACATAATCTGGGCGCCTGTCTGCGCAGCGCCGAGGCAGCCGGCGCCATGGCGGTGGTGGTGCCCAAGGACAAGTCGGCCGGCATGACCCCTACGGTGCAGAAAGTGGCCTGCGGCGCTGCAGAAGTGCTGCCGCTGGTGCAGGTCACCAATCTTTCGCGCACCCTGAAAGCCCTGCGCGAGCGCGGTGTCTGGGTTTACGGTGCCGCCGGCGAAGCCACGCAAAGCCTGTATCAACAGGACCTTTGCGCGCCCCTGGCGCTGGTGCTGGGCAGCGAGGGCAAGGGTCTGCGTCGCCTGACCCGCGAGGGATGCGATGCGCTGGTGCAGCTGCCGATGGCGGGAAGTGTCAGCAGCCTCAATGTTTCGGTGGCCGCCGGCGTGTGCCTATTCGAGGCTGTCCGCCAGCGACACGCGGGGTCCGTGTGAGGAATCAGCGCAGTTCGTATTCGAAGGTACTGACAACGCGCAAGCGCTTGCTGCGCGACGTGCCGTCATCCCAGCCCTGACCGGCGCTGCCATGGATCTGGATCACCCCCTGGTTGGCGTTACGCAGGGGCCCGAGGCGTGCCCCGGCATCAGCGGCAAAGGCCTCCGCCTGCTCCCTGGCATTGCGGGTCGCCTCCGCCAGTAGCGGTCCCTTGGCCTCGTTGAAGGCGCGCAGTTCATAGCGCGGGCCGTTGCCGGTATCCAGGACCACGCCCTGGCTAATGAGCGGGTCCGTTGCCAGAGCGGCGGACTCCACTCTGTCGATGCGTGTTGTGCTGACCAGAACACGGCCAGTGCCAGTGTAGCGAAAGGGCTGGTTGGCGTTGGCATATTCGGCGGAGAAGGCGTCGCGCACCAACAGGGGACGCACCTCTATTTCCTCTGGCGTAAAACCCGCGTCGCTCAGGAAGCTGAGCACCTTTTCGCGGTCCGCCGCCAACGCTTTCTGCACCTCCATGAAATTGCCGGCCGCGCGGCGAAAGGTCAGCGACCAGGTGGCGTAGTCGCTCTGCACATCCTGCTCGGCAAGCCCCTTGATGACCACGGAGCGATCGGCCATGCGCAGGCGCTCGAGACCCTGGGACACGAACCAGCCGGCGCTGGCGATGCCGACGGCGATCAGTAAGGCGGCAATGCGGAGAGGACCGAGGCGACTCATGACAGACCCGCCGCGACCAGCGCCATGACCACTAGCGTGGCAAATACAGGAATGACCACGGTAATGATGCCGACATCACGGTAGGCCTCGCGATGGGAGAGCTGGGTGATGGTCAGCATAGCGACCACGGCGCCGCAGTGCGGCAGGGAATCGAACCCGCCGCTGGCCATGGTGGCGAGGCGGTGCAGCACACCGGGCTCGATACCCATCTCGAGATAGGCGGGCGCCAGGCTCTGCATGAAGATCTGGAGGCCGCCGGATGCCGAGCCGGTAAGAGCTGACACCAGGCTGACGCTGCCGAACAGGGAGACCAGCGGTGGCAGCGAGGATTCCAGCGCCAGTGCGGTGAAATCGGCAAAGCCCTGGGTCTGGGTGACCACGCCGCCGAAGCCGATAACTGCAGCGGTGTTGATCAGAGGAAGTATGGCGTCCTGGGTGCCGGCACCGGCAAGTCGCAGGCCGTGTCGACGCACGGAGGAAAACAGCAGCACGCTCACCAGGCTGCCGGTGAAAAGTGCAAAGCTGGGCCACAGGACCGACTCCGTCGCAGCAAAGCGCAATACCGTGCTGAGGGTGCCGTCCCCGGTCGGTTCGCCGAGAAGCCGGGGCGTGATAATAATCGAGAGTACGACCGCGATGGGCAGTATGGCCAGCGGCCAGGGCGGCAGTGGGCTTGCGTCTCCAGGGCCGCTGATCGCGGCATCCCGCGGGCCCGGAACAAAGCCCTCACCTCGCTGCCGGGCCTTGATACGCTGCGTCTCGAGGTACCACATCCCGAGCGCGAACATGATGCTGCCGCCCATCAGCCCCAGCCACCCGCCCGCGAACAGATCAGTATCCAGGGCCGAGGCGGATATGACGTTCTGGATTGACGGCGTGCCGGGCAGGGCGGTGAGGGTGAAGGTGCCAGCCCCGAGCGCAATGGCCCCGCAGAACAGCCGTTTGGGGATGTCGGCCTCCCGAAGCAAGCGCAGACCCAGCGGGTACATGGCAAAGATCACCACAAATACCACAACGCCACCGTAGGTGAGCAGCCCGCAGGCGAGCACGGTGATCCACAGCGCGCGGTGGGCACCGAGCCTGCGCACCAGCGCCATGGCAACGCTGGCGGCGGCGTGACTCTCACCCATCAGGCGACCGAAAACGGCACCCGCGGCGAACAGAAGGAAGAAGCGTCCGGCGAAGGTGAAGGCGCCCAGCGGGCCAAGGGAGAAATACTCGCCGAGGCCCCGCGCCAGCGGCAGGCCGTTGGTGACGATCACGATGACAGAGCACAGCAGCGCGGCAAATACGATATCGATACCGCGCAGTGCCATCCAGATCAGCAGCGTGACACTGCCGATTAAACCGATGTAATCCATGCCGGCTCTCTCTTTATTATCGATTTTGTGAGCTTGCGCTTTGTCGTATTCAGACCATGGCCTCGATCAGGCAGGGCCCCGGCGTCGCCATGGCCGCGCCGAATTGTTGCGCGAACTCGCTGCCGGTGCTGGCGCGGCTTGCCCGCATGCCGAGACCCGCGGCGATGGCGCAAAAATCCATGTCCGGGCGCGACAGGTCGAAGAGCGAGCGGGTTTTGTCATTGTCATTGCCTGCGCCGACCCGGTCGAGTTCAATGGCCAGGATGGCGTAGCTGCGGTTGTTCAGAAGGACCACCGTGACGTCCGTCTGCTCGCGCACCATGCTCCACAGCGCCTGCACGGTATACATTGCGCTGCCGTCTGCCTGCAGTGCGATCACTTTCCGGGATGGCCGGGCGATGGCGGCACCCAGGGCTACGGGCAATCCCTGGCCGATAGCGCCGCCGGTGAGTGTGAGCCAGTCGTGGGGGGCAGCCCCCTCGGTCAACAGGTAGACCGCCAGGCCCCCGGTCACGCCCTCGTCGACGATAATGGCATTTTCCGGCAGCAGCGCGGCAATGGCGTTGCCGATCGCCTCGGCATTGAGTGGCGCATCGCCGGGAAGATCTGGCACGTGTCCACTGCGGACCACCGGCTCGCCATCCGCCTCGAGGCCTTGGGTAATGAATGCCAGCGCTCCGGCAATGTTTTCAGTCGCGCTCGCCAGGGTGACGATCTCGCAGCCCGGGGGGGTGAGCCAGCTTTCCTTGCCCGGGTAGGCGAAGAAGCTGACGGGCGCGGCGCACCCCACCAGTATCAGTTGTTCAAGTCCATCCAACGAGGCGGTGGCCTGTTCGGCAAAGTAGGGTAGGCGCTCCACCGCTACCCTCCCCGCGCCGCGCTGCAGTCTGGTCGGGAATGTCTGGCAAATAAGCCGCGCGCCGGTCGCAGCAGCAATGCGCCCGAGCGCGGTGAGGCAATCTTCGCGCAGGGCCCGGCCTCCGAGGAAAAACGCACGGGGCCGGTCGACCTGCAGCTCCTCGACGAGGCGACCCAGATGCTCCGGGTCGACAGTGGGCGTCACGGCCGGCGAAGCCACCGTCACGGGGGCGTTGCTCTGTTCCCAGGCGCAATCCGCGGGAGCGATGAGCGTCGCGATGCCGCCGTTGCCAGCGCGGGAAGCGCGTACCGCCTCTGCACCCAGCGCGGGCAGTGCATCGGCGGACGGCGCCACGTGAGACCAGCTGGATGTCCAGGCTGCCAGTCCCGGTAGGTCCGAGGTCAGCGGGGCGTCATACTGCAGGTGGTAGGTGGCGTGGTCGCCAACCACGTTGACCACGGCGGACCCGGCGCGACGGGCGTTGTGCAGATTCGCCAGACCATTGGACAGGCCGGAGCCGAGGTGTAGCAGGGTGAGAGCCGGGCGATCCGCCATGCGGGCGTAGCCATCCGCAGCTCCCGTGACTACGCCCTCAAACAGACACAGCACGGCGCGTATCTCCGGCGTCTCGCCAAGGGCCGAGACCAGCTGCATCTCAGACGTTCCCGGGTTGGCGAAGCAGGTGTCTATGCCGCTGTCGGCAAGGGTTTTCAGCAGGGTCTGTGCGCCGTTCATAGGGTTACACCGTTGTGGGCTGTCAAGTGAACACCAGGTGGAGTATCCGCGGCGGCATAGCCGTGTTCAAGTCCCCGGCCAGCAAATGCACTGACGCCACTTCAGAACGCGGCCCATCCTTTTTATCAAGTGGGTCAGCCGTTATCCTTAAATGGAGTAGCAGCGCCGGTGTTTCAGGCGCTGTGGTATGCGTTGGGAGACTATGTATGCTCGAGAGCATTATCCGAGATCCGAAGCGGCTAGAGGCGCTGAAGGGTCTGCGGGCTATTGATACACCGGTGACAGAGAACCCTTTCCCCCAGATCGTCCGTACCGTTGCCGACCTGTTTGACGTCCCCAACGCAGCAATTCACCTGCTCGACGAGGAAAACCAGTGGGTCAAGGCGCTGGTCGGCGAGAAGCTGGCCTGTCGGATAGAAGATAGCTTCTGCCAGTATGCTCTTGAAAGACACGACACCGTGTGGGTGATTCCCGACGCTCGCAGGCACGAGCTGTTCTGCAATCATCCTCTGGTCGCGGAAGGGAGAGTGCGTTTTTATGCGGCCGCCACGCTCGATACCAGCGACGGCTTCCGGGTTGGCACGCTGTGCCTGACCGCTCCCGAGCCGGCGGCGAATCTTTCAGATCTTGAACGAGACCGGCTGCGACAGTTCGCACTCATCGTCATTCAGACGCTCGAGCTGCGCAAGGATTTCCACGAGGTCCGCAGTGCGCTGGCAACAGTAACCGAGTTCAATAGTATTACGGGGCTACCCAATACGACCGCCTGTCTCCAGTGGGCGCTGCGGGTCAAAGAGCAGGTAGGTGATGATGCGCGGGTGGCACTGGTGCGGACACGGCTGGCAGAAACCGCAACAA
Source organism: uncultured Alteromonadaceae bacterium (assembly GCA_964613795.1). GTDB lineage: Bacteria > Pseudomonadota > Gammaproteobacteria > Pseudomonadales > Halieaceae > Chromatocurvus. The sequence goes on from CAZTJR010000010.1 coordinate 97,892, forward strand.
TAAAACAGTTTGCCGGGGAGACTGGCCTGAACCAGGTGCGATACCATCTGGCGAGGCGACTGAATGATAATCTGGATGATAGGGAAATGCTGGTCGACACGACCGACGGCGACTTGCTTTTTGTGCGCTATTTCCAGAACGTCAGGGATTTGCAGGATGAGCAGCGTGTGTTGAGCTGGGTGTCATGGCGCTGTGGCCAGGTGGACGCAGCGCTGTCCCGGCCTCTGAGTCTCAGTGACAGCAATTTCTATGTGTCCGCACGCTTTGGCCTGGCGACATTTGAAGCGGCACATGTCGAGCCGGCAAGCGCCATGGACGCGTCAAATATTGCCGTGGAAAAGGCAACTCAGGCAGGCTCCTCGCACGCAGTCTGGTACTCGCCGAGTTTCTCGGAGCATGTCCATTCCATGGTTACGGCTGAGCATGCCCTGCGTCAGGCGGTCGAGTTGCGGCAGTTCAGGCTCGCATTCCAGCCCGTGGTTTACCTCGATGAGTCCGCCGTGAGGGTGTGCGGCGCCGAGGCGCTGCTGCGCTGGCCTGACCAGTCGGGACCGCCACTCGGGCCAGACTTATTCATCCCCCTGGCAGAGCAGAAGGGTCTGATCAATGAGATTGGCCTGTGGGTGTTTGAGGAGGTCTGCGCAACGCTTGCGCGATGGCAGAAGCAGTGGCCAATCTGGATTTCCATCAACGTGTCCCCGCTGCAGTTGAGCGACTCAGCGTTGCCCGAGAAGTTTGGCGCTATTGCAGAGTCGGCAGGTATCGGGCGGGGCAAAATCAAGCTCGAAATTACTGAAAGTGCATTGAGCGGACAGTTTGAATCGGTGCGTGATATGTTGCTCCGTCTGCAGGCGCTGGGTTTTCCCCTGGCGCTGGACGATTTCGGCACCGGTCATTCTTCGCTGGGGCGCGTCGTACAGTTGCCGTTCGACTTCATCAAGGTCGACCGGGGCTTTGTATCCGACGCGCCCGGCGGCCCGGGTGCGGCAGTGGTGGCCTCGCTTGCCGATATGACTGCGGAGCTCGGCATGCAGCCCATCGCCGAGGGCGTGGAGACCCCGGAGCAGGAGCGTTACCTGCGCGACAAGGGCTATCGGCTGGCACAGGGCTTCAAATATGCCCGGCCGATGTTTGCTGATGCCTTTGAGGAATGGATGCGTCAGACAGTGGCAGGTCACCAGGGAGAGTCGCCGTGACGGATCCGCTTGCCTTATGCCTGAGTGCCCTATAGACTCCGCATCCCTGAAAAAGTGTGCCCGGCTGTTGGGCATTACTCCTTGCTGCACCGCCGCGTCGGGCAGCATTTACCCGTAAGGAGCTCGTCAATGCGACATTACGAAATCGTCTTCATGGTCCATCCGGACCAGTCAGAACAGGTGCCCGGCATGATCGAGCGCTACACTGGCACCATCACCAAGGATGGCGGTGCAGTACATCGTCTCGAGGACTGGGGTCGCCGTCAGCTCGCCTTCCCCATCAACAAGATTCACAAAGCACACTATGTGCTCATGAACGTAGAGGCCAGCAACGAGGCAATGGAAGAGTTAATCACCACCTTTCGCTTCAACGATGCGGTCATCCGCCACATGGTCATCCGCAGGGACCAGGCAGACACGGTAGAATCTCCTATCATGAAGGCGGAGAAAGAAAGCCGCGAGCGCAAGACGCGGTATGAAGAGCGCCAGTCCAGCGAGGGCGACAACAAGCCGGAGCGCACGGAAGAGCGTCCGGCCCGCAATGAAGAATCCGCTGACGCCTGAGTCCGCCCAACCCAATAGCAGGAGATCAAGTCATGGCGCGTTTTTTCCGTCGTCGTAAGTTCTGTCGCTTCACAGCCGAAGGCGTGAAGGAAATCGATTATAAGGATCTGGATACACTCAAGGCCTACATTTCCGAAACCGGAAAGATCGTGCCGAGCCGTATCACCGGAACCAAGGCCCGCTACCAGCGCCAGCTGTCTACTGCTGTCAAGCGTGCTCGCTTCCTGGCACTGCTGCCGTACACGGATTCGCATCAGTAAAACCGCTGCTCGCCGGCGCATTGCAGCGCCGGCCGGAGCGAGTCGATGAAGGGTCTGGCCAATTTTGTTATGAGTGGTCGCTACCGGGCGTTACTGGTGGCGATGGCCAGCTCCGGAAGTCTGTTGTTCTGCTGGATTGGCGCCGCGGTGACAGCGCTGGTCACTTTGCGCAGGGGGCCGGCGCAAGGTGCATGGGTTTTTATGTGGGCGTCGTTGCCAGCGCTTGTGGTAACGCGAATGTCTGGCGATACCACGCCCCTTGCACTTCTGGCAGGAACGTTCGTGCTGGCCGTGATTCTGCGTCTGTCGGTGAGTCTGGCACTCGCGGTTCTGGCCAGTGCGCTGGTGGGCATCATTACCGGTCTGCTGACGCTCGCGTTTGGCGGTGTAATGCTCGAGCAGCTGGCTGCGGTGTTTGCGGATTTTGTGCGCGCGCTACAGGAGGCCAATAGCGCGGACGGCGTGACATTGTTAGTGCCCGGCGTGACGCAACTGGCGGGGATGATTGGCGCGGCGAATGCGGCGCTGTCGGTGCTGTGCCTCATGCTGGCACGTTACTGGCAGGCAGCGCTTTACAATCCCGGGGGCTTCGCGAGTGAGTTTCGCGAACTGCGCTATCCGGTCGGCGTCATGGCAAGCCTGGTGGTCGGTGCACTGGCGCTCGCAAGCATGGGCCTGGTTTATCGCAGCTGGTCAGTGAACCTGCTGATCCCGGTGAGCGTCATCGGGTTCGCACTGCTGCACGCCTGGGCCGCGGTGAAGGGTCGAGGCAGCGTCTGGTTGACGGCCATGTATGCGGCGTGGCTGCTGTTTGATGCCGCCAAGCTGATGTTGGTGGGTCTGGCCGTGGTGGATGCCTGGGTGGACTTTCGGCGCCGCTGGCGGGGTATAGATAGTGATGATCGCGACGACGACATGTCGGGGCGGGACGATTGAGTGTAATTTGTGGTGGCGCCTTTGGCGCCATTATTCTGATTTTTCAGGGAGCTCTGCTCCCAGCATGTAGAGGATCGCAGAATGGAAGTCATTCTTCTGGAGAGCATCGGCAACCTGGGTGAACTGGGTGACAAGGTCGATGTCAAGTCGGGATACGGTCGCAACTTTCTTATTCCAAAGGGCAAGGCCGTACCTGCCACCGGCGAAAATGTTGCAGCATTCGAAGCGCGTCGCGCGGAGCTCGAACGCGCCGCTGCAGAAGCGCTGACAGCCGCACAAAAGCGTGCCGAGGCCGTGCAGGCACTGGGCACGATCACCATCGAGGCGAACGCCGGTGAAGAGGGCAAGCTGTTCGGCTCCATCGGTACCCGGGATATCGCCGATGCGGTCACCGCTGCCGGCTGCGAGATCGACAAGTCCGAAGTTCGCCTGCCAGAGGGCGCGCTGCGCGAGACAGGTGAGTTCGAGGTGGCAGTGCAGCTGCACGCAGACGTCATGGTGGACATCAACCTGGCAGTTGTGCCGGAGTAAGTCCGCTTTCCGGGCGGCGATATCGCCGCCCGGCCTTCAGCAGAACGGGGACTTGCGCTACGCTGTGCGGCCCCGTTTGCACCCAGGCGTTTCATGATGGATTCGGACTACACTGCCGCCGCGCTGTCACCATCCCGCCCGGACGATCGTGATCTCGCCCGCATTAAAATGCAGCCGCACTCTACGGAGGCGGAGCAGTCGGTGCTTGGCGGTCTGCTGCTGTCTGCAGACGGCTGGGACAGCGTCGCCGAGGCAGTCGCGGCCGAAGATTTTTACCGTCCGGACCACCGGCTCATTTTCCGCCAGATCTCGCGTCTCGCCGAGGCCGGCGACCCCGTCGATGTCATTACAGTTGCCGACAAGCTGCAGGCAAGCGGCGAGCTTGAGCAGGCCGGCGGTCTGCCCTACCTCACCGAGCTGGCACAGAGTACCCCAAGCGCATCCAATATCCGCGCCTATGCCCAGGTGGTCAGCGAGCGGGCCAATCTGCGTCGACTGATCGCCGTTGCCCAGGATATTGCGGAGAGCGGATTCAACCCTGAGGGGCGAAGTTCGGACGAGTTGCTGGATGAAGCCGAGCGGCGCATTATGCAGATCGCCGAACAGGGCCCCAAAGCCGGGGGGCCGCAAACCCTCAAGCCGCTTCTGCAGACCGCACTGGGTCGTATCGAGGAGCTGTTTCAGTCTGGTGGCGAGATTACCGGGCTGAGCACGGGTTACCTCGATCTCGATGGCATGACATCGGGACTGCAGCCCTCCGACCTGGTTATCGTGGCGGGGCGTCCCTCCATGGGCAAGACCAGCTTCGCGATGAATCTGGTTGAACACGCCACCCTGAACCAGGGTAAGCCGGTGCTGGTTTTCAGCATGGAAATGCCGGCGGATCAGCTGGTCATTCGCATGCTGTCCTCTATCGGTCGCATTAACCAGACCCGCATCCGCAACGGCAAACTCGAGCAGGAAGACTGGCCGAAGCTGTCCACGGCAGTGGGCAAGCTCAAGGACGCCAACCTGCTGATTGATGACACGCCGGCCCTGACGCCGACCGAACTTCGCAGCCGCGCTCGGCGGGTCGCGCGCGAGCATGGCGAGATCGGCATGATCATGGTTGACTACCTGCAGTTGATGCAGGTGGCTGGTTCCTCGGAGGGCCGCACCGCCGAGATCTCGGAAATCTCGCGCAATCTCAAGGCCATTGCCAAGGAGTTCAAATGCCCCATGGTGGCTTTGTCGCAGCTCAACCGTTCCCTCGAACAACGCCCGAACAAGCGCCCGGTAAACTCCGACCTGCGTGAGTCCGGCGCTATCGAGCAGGACGCGGACGTCATCATGTTCATCTACCGGGATGAAGTCTACAACGAGGAGACCCAGGACAAGGGCGTTGCCGAAATCATCATCGGCAAGCAGCGCAACGGGCCTATTGGTACCTGCCGTCTCGCCTTCATCGGTCAGTTCACGCGCTTTGAGAATCTCGCCCGCGGCGCTCAGCAGTCCTAGTGGGCCACGCGGTAAGTTCGGTAATGCTCAGCCGCAGCACAAGCGCTGTGG
>CAZTJR010000011.1:0-34857 GCA_964613795.1 uncultured Alteromonadaceae bacterium
TGTGCTGGTACATGAGGTGGGCCGCGTGCTGCGTGGCGAGGTCGGCATGCACCGAGAGTGCCGGCTTGGCACATACGTCGTAGACATTGATAAGGTCGATATCCCCCTCTTCGGCAATGATCGTTTTCAGAAGATGCGTATAGGTGAGAATGCCGTAGGCGTCGTGCCTGTCGTGACGCTCAACCACGAGGCTCTTCACCCCGCGCTCTTTCATCACCAGCAGCGCATCGCGCAGCGTGCTGAACGGCGAGATGGTCACCACATCAGTGATCATGACATCCCGGACCTGTTTCTTCGCCATTGTCTAGATCTCCTCATCCAGATTGTGCAGATGCTGTTCAAATTTCATGACCTGGGACATATCGATTCCGGTGAGATGGTCAATGCCCATGCTGAACGCAATGCCGCGGGAATCCCCCTCCTGCATGAGCACGTCGCGCACCGCCTTCAGAATGGGCTGCGACAGTGGTTTTGCCACCACCATGAGCAGTACCGACTGGTTGCCCTCGAAGGTCATGCCCAGAAACGTTTTGCGGCTCTCGTCGCCGATGCCGCGCCCGGTCAGAATGGTGATGCCCGTGGCGCCCGCCAGCCGGGCCTTGTCGATGGCAGCCTGCTCAAGCTCGTCCGGCGCGATCACCACTACGGCACAGAATTTCATGAGTCTGATCTCCTCTTGTTCGATGCCGCCTCAACCATCAGGGCATACAGCATCACGGAAATAATGGGAAAAATGGAGGCGAAGGCAATCAGTCCGAAACCGTCCAGCAGCGCGCTGCGCCCGTCAATCGAACTGGCAAGCCCGATGCCGAGGGCGGTAATCAGCGGCACTGTGACTTCGGAGGTGGTCACGCCACCCAGATCAAAAGCCAGGGCGGTAATATAGCGTGGTGACACGAAGGTCAGCACCAGCACCACAAAGTAAGCGAACAGTATGTACTGGTGAATCGAGTGGCCCTCTATAATGCGGAACACGCCGACGCAGATGCCGACGGCGACACCCAGCGCCACCATGATGCGGATCACGTTGCCTTTGAGTTTGCCCGGTGCCGCCTGCTCGGCCTGATCACCGATGGCGATCAGCGCGGGTTCCGCCATGGTGGTGGCAAAACCGATCAGAAAGGCGAACAGCAGGATGAGCAGGTTCTGGTTCCTCTCGATGAGCTGCTCAGCCATCAATGTACCGACCGGAAACAGCCCAAGCTTTAGGCCCACCACGAACGCGTAAAGACCGAACAGCACCAGCAGGAAGCCCAGCCCGACGCGCACGGCGTTTGCCAATGGCTTGCGCAACACCAGGTACTGGAAGAAGAGCACGACCACGATCATGGGCAGGATGTCGCGCAGCATCGTCGCCAGGTCAATAAGCATGCGCAGGGCCCAGTGCACCTCGCGCGCGCCCGATTCAGCGAGGCTGACCGCCTCAGTGCCCGCCAGATTGTAGACCCAGATACCATAGAGCTGGACGCTGATCATCGGCACCATGACGGCAAGCGCCACCAGCCCGAAACCATCGCGCAGCGTGTTGCGCCCGGCAATGGAGTTGGCCAGACCGATCCCCAGCGCGGCGATCAGGGGCACGGTGACGATATTGGTGGTGACGCCACCGGAGTCGTAGGCCAGGCCGACAATCTCCGCCGGTGCAAACCAGGTGATGCAGAGCACGATGACGTAGCCGCCAATCATCAGCCAGTGGATAGGCCAGCCATACACAATGCGCAGTATGCCAAGGGCGATCACTGCACCGACGGACAGGGCCACGATCATCCGCAGGGTAAAGCCGTTGACCCGACCCTCGCTGATCTGTTCTGCCTGCTCGGCCACGGCGATCAGTGCCGGCTCAGCCACCACAGCGGCAAAGCCAAGCGAAAAACCGAAGATCATCAGCAGCAGTACGGAGCCGCGGCGCGCAAACTGGTTGGCGAGACTCTTGCCGGCAGGAAAGATGCTCAATTCCAGCCCCTGCAGGAAGAGGGCGATACCGATGGCCACAACCAGCAAACCCAGGCACAGACTCAAAAGATCCGGCGGCAGCGAGCGGAAAATCGCCAGCTGGAAGAATGCGACCACCAGAACGATGGGCAGCAGGTTGCGCGATGCATGGAGGAATTGCGCGTAGAGCTGCGTCAGGAAGTACTGCAAGGGTAACCGTCCGGCCAGAGCAACCGACCCAGTATAGCGTCGGCGAGAGCAGGCGTCAGTCGCTATACCGTGGACGCGTTACAGCAGGTCCCCCAGGCAGATCCCCGCCCCGCGCGAGCTGGCGTGGGCGAGCAGCAGCTCGGCGGTGGCGAGGGCATCGCCAAGGGCATTGTGCGCCGCGTGGTCACCCAGGCCATAGCGCAACCGGCAGCCCGTCAGCGTGAGATCGCCGGTGCCGGGGGTGATGCCGCGGCGCCGCAACAGGCGCTGCTCGGCCCGCAGCGTATCCACCCAGGGCAAAAGCAGCGGAGCCCCGTGACAGGTATGGGCGAGGGGGTCGAGAAATGCCAGGTCGAGACGGCCGTTGTGAAACACCAGAATCCGGCCGCGGGCGGCGTGCAGCAGTGCCGCCAGCGCGCTTTCCGGTGACTCGCCATCCACCAGATCCAGGTCCCGCAGCTGGTGGATTACCGCACTTTGCCCCACGCTGCTGTGCGCACGCAGGATTCGGTGGGTCGCGCTGTCCAGCTCGATCGCCCCGGAACGGATTACCACCCAGCCCAGGCTGAGTAATTCACCCTGGCGCGGGTCCAGCGAGGACATCTCGGCATCGACCACCAGAAACTCCAGCGATCGCCAGTCTGTTCGTGCCGGTGGCAATCCGCCCTGCCAGCAGTCCTGCAGCACGCCGGGCCGCAGGTGCCTGCGCTGGCGAAAACGCGCCAGACGCAAAGCGAGCAGCTGCGGCGCCAGCATGCTCAACCCATGCCGGCGCGGTAGGTCTGACGCACGGCGGACTGGGCTTCATCGATAATAGTGAAGGCATCGCGCAGCTGTTCCCGCGCCAGCCGCGGCAACTCCCGGGGGTTGAGGAAGTTGTCCACCGCGGCGCCGGCGGCGATCTGCTCGCACTGATGCCGAATGCGCTGCTGCTGCACGCAGTGCAGGGCATCCGCCAGATTGCGACCGTCGCCGATGCTCAGGTGACGCGCTTCGGTCAACGCGTCCAGGCGTTCCCGGGTGTTCACCGCGCTCACCTGACGCGCGAGGGCGTGCAGGCGCACGATCTCCGTGATCGGCAGCACACCGCGCTTTTTCAGGTTCAGGCTGTCGCGGTGCTCGCCATCGCGATCGACCACAAAACGACGGAAAATCCCCAGCGGTGGCTTGCTTGCCAGGACGTTGGCCGCCAGCGCCGCGAGGAAAATGGTGTCGCGCGATGCGCGGCGCAGCATGGTGTTCTGCAGCGCGGTGCACAGCCTGTGGTCGCCGTGGATGGCGCGCAGGTCAAAGAAGATGCTGACACGCATCACCGCTGCAGGAGTTGGTGCACGCGTCCAGCTGGCCACCGTGTCCTGCCATATCGCCAGCGGCTGGCGCCAGCTGTCGGTGGTGGCCATGACGCCGCCGGGGCAGTAGGCATAGCCGCAGGCCGCGAGACCGTCACACACCCGCTGCGCCAGCGCCGCATACCAGCCGTGCTCCGCGGCCGGCACCAGGTCGCTGATGACAATGCCGTTGTCCTGATCCGCGCCGAGCAGCTGCTCACACCGGGCCTGCGAGCCGAAGGCCAGCCATGCCCAGGGTCCGGGCGCCGGCCCCAGCTCGCGCTCGGCCAGCTGGATCAGGCGCAGCGTTACCGCGTCGCTAATGGCGGTGAGCAGCTGTGACACCTGTTCGGCGAGCATGCCGGTCTGTACCCAGGTCAGCAGTTGATCCGGCAGCCCGGTGAGCAGTTCGCGCAGGCCGTCCACGCTGTCCTGGCGCGACAGGTGCTGCACCAGATACACCGGATCGTTGCGCCGCGCCAGAATCAGGTCGGAGGTGGTGATGATTCCCCGGATATCCCCCTTATGAAGCACGGGCAGGTGGTGATACCCGTGCTGCGTCATGCGCAGGGTCGCGTTGAAGACGGTCTCCTCCTCGCCGATGCTCTGTGGATCTGGCGTCATGATTTCGCGCACCGGCGTGTGGGTTGGCAGCGCCGCCGCCACACAGCGGCTGCGCAGGTCGCGGTCGGTCACAATGCCCAGCAGCTGTCCGGCCTCGGTCACGAACACGGAGGACACCCGCCGCTCGGTCATGGCAGCGGCCACCGTCTGTATGGGCGTCTCCGGGGCAACGCAGAGCAGGTCCGTCGTCATCATGCCCGCGACCGGGGCCAGCAGGGGATTGTCATCCGGCATGTAGCGTGCAGCGCGGCGCAGGCGACGGCTGCGCTGGCGACTGAAGTAACGGTCGAAGTCGCGGTTGGCGGCGCGCAGCCGCTCGTAGGCGGCGTCCGGCAGCAGATAGATCAGAGCATCTTCAATCACCGTGGCGTGTACCACTTCCGCATCGGCATTCAGGCCGCCAATGTGGAAGCTCTCGCCTTCGCCGAGCCGGTCGAGCAGCTTGTTGCTGTCATTGCGCAGGTCCACCGCGCCGCTGCGCAGGAGGCGCAGGCCCATGGGCCGGGTCGCGACGTCAAAGCGCTCGGCCTGAGGGTGATAGGAAATCTTCAGGGCCGCGACCGCCTCCTGCAGCTGCGCTTCATCCAGCACATCGAAGGGCAGCGACTGGCGCAGGAATCCGGCCACGCTGGCCAGCTCCGCGGGCGGCGTCGTCATCGGCGCAGCTCCCGTTCCCGGGGAGCGGCGAACGCGGTCCCCGTCTCGGCAAAGTACAGTGCCCCCGCGGCCCGGGCCACCAGCTGAAGCTGTGCATCTGCCGGCAGATCGCCGGGCAGCGGCAGCACCCAGGTTCTGCCATCGTCACCGCGTGCCTCCAGGGCGCGTGGCGAGGCGGCCGCGTCACTGTCGGCGGTCTGCTCCCGGGCCGACGCAGACACGGCCAGCTTCACCCCGTCCAGCGGATGCGAGGCCGTGAGCCGCAGCTGCGGCGAGGCGCCGGACTCTGCCTCGATGCGCAGCCAGAGCTCCGCGTTCTTCAGCTCGCAGCTGCCGCTGGCGTAGCGGCAGTTTGACTGTGCCAGCAACGGGTAGGACTGTCCCGCCTGTGCTGGCGCTGCGCGCTCGCCGATCAACTGGCCCACCGCGAACCAGGCCAGTATGGCCATGACCGGGGCCACCAGCAGCGCGACGATGACGTGTCTGTTGCTAAACATGTGCTCAGTGATCCACTGCGGCTTCGGCGCCGGCGGGGACGCGGATATGCTGGACCAGCTCGCGCACCTCGGCCGGCGGTGCCTGGGTCACGGCGGTGACGCCGAAGGCAACCGCGAAGTTGACCAGTGCGCCCACCGCACCGAAGGCGTTCGGTTCAATGCCCAGGAACCAGTTTTCCGGCATATCGCCGAGGAAAGCGGTGGAGGCGACGAACATGATGCCCTTGTGCTGAAACACGTAGAACAGCGTGACACCGAGCCCGGCAAGCATGCCGGCAATGGCGCCCTCCTTGTTCACCCGGCTCGAGAAGATGCCCATCATCAGTACCGGGAAAATAGATGAGGCCGCGAGGCCAAAGGCCAGCGCCACTGTGCCGGCGGCAAAGTCAGGCGGGTTGAAGCCAAGATAGCCCGCGCCGACAATGGTCACCGCCATCGCCACCCGCGAGGCCAGTAGCTCATTCTTCTCGCTGATCCCCGGCCTGATCATGCCCTTCAGCAGGTCGTGGGAAATGGCGGACGAAATGGCCAGCAGCAGTCCGGCGGCGGTCGACAGGGCCGCTGCGAGACCGCCGGCCGCCACCAGCGCAATGACCCAGTTCGGCAACTGCGCAATTTCCGGGTTCGCCAGCACAATGATGTCCGGGTCCACCGTGACCAGCTCGTTGGTTTGTGGGTTGGCGCTGTAATACATGTCGCCGTCGTTGTTCTTGTCCTCGAATTCCAGCAGGCCGGTCGTCTCCCAGTTCCGGAACCACTCTGGGCGATCCTCGTACTGCAGATACTGACCGGGCTCCGGCTCAATGGTCTGCATCAGGTTGAGTCGCGCCATGCCGGCCACTGCCGGTGCGGTGGTATAGAGAATGGCGATGAACACCAGCGCCCAGCCCGCAGAGGAGCGTGCATCGCGCACCCGCGGCACGGTGAAGAAGCGGATGATCACGTGCGGCAGGCCAGCGGTACCGATCATCAGCGACGCGGTGTAGGCGAACATGTTGAGCTTGGACAGACGCACATCCGTGGTGTATTCGTGGAAGCCGATATCCATGACCATCTGGTCGAGCTTGTCGAGCAGGTAGGTATCCGTGCTCGCCAGGGTGCTGCCGAGACCGAGCTGGGGAATCGGGTTCCCCGTCAGCTGCAGGCTGATGAAGATGGCGGGAATGGTGTAGGCCAGAATGAGCACGCAGTACTGCGCGATCTGGGTATAGGTGATGCCCTTCATGCCGCCGAGGACCGCGTAGAAAAACACAATGCACATGCCGATCAGCAGGCCGATGTTGTAGTCCACCTCGAGAAAGCGCGAGAAGGCAACGCCGATGCCTTTCATCTGGCCGATAACGTAGGTCGTCGAGCAGATGATGAGACACAGAACGGCCACCGCCCGCGCGGTGCGCGAGTAGAAGCGGTCACCGATGAACTCCGGCACCGTAAACTTGCCGTATTTGCGCAGGTAGGGCGCCAGCAGCAGGGCCAGGATGACGAAGCCGCCGGTCCACCCCATGAGGAACACGGAGCCGCCGTAGCCCATGTACGCAATCAGGCCGGCCATGCCGATAAAGGAGGCCGCGGACATCCAGTCCGCCGCCGTGGCCATGCCGTTGGCGACCGGGTGAATGCCACCGCCGGCCACGTAGAACTCCTTGGTGGAGCCGGCGCGCGACCAGATGGCGATGCCGATGTAGATGGAGAAGGTGAAGCCGACAACCAGATAGGTCAGGGTCTGCAGTTCCATGGCGTCAGTCCTCCTCGACGTCGAATTCGCGATCGAGGACCGCCATGCGCCAGCGGTAAATGAAAATCAGCACGACGAACACATAGATGGCGCCCTGCTGGGCAAACCAGAAGCCGAGCTTGTAGCCGCCAATCTGGAACTGGTTGAGCGCATCCACCAGCAGGATGCCGCAGCCGAAGCTGACCACAAACCAGACGATCAACAGTTTCAGCATCAGCGCGAGGTTACGGTGCCAGTAGGCCCTGGCCTGTTCTTCTGTCATTTTTTTCGCCATTTCCGGCTCCTTCTGGGTTGTTGCGTGAGTCTGCGCGCCGCTTTATGGCGCTGTTTACCGCTATCGATCAGAAAACGTATTTCACGGCCATCTGTAGCCGCATCATGTCGCCGTCGCGCCCGTCCTGCAGTTCGCGGCCGGCCATCATTACCTCTCCGCCGAGTAGCAGCCCCGGGGCAGCAGCATAGAGCAGATTGGCGTGTATGGAGTGGTAGGACTTCGCCAGTGCCTCTGCGGGGAGGAACTCGGTGGCTGAGGGGTTGTCTGCCCCCATGGCGGACAGCGACAGGGTGCTGCGCCAGCTCGGAGTCCAGTGGTGACGATAGGCGGCGTAGGCACCCCACTGATTGAACGTCTCGATGCTGCCATCACTGCCGCTGCCCACGTAGGCATCATCGAAGGCGTTCAGACCGAGATAGCGTCCCATGGCATCGCCATAGCTGAACATGAAGCGCAGGTCGTCGGCACCGAGCGGCAAAACGCCGGACAAACTGAGGCCGTAACCGTAAGCGGTGTCGCTATCGGCCAGGGCGCCGCCGGCATTGCGCGCGTCATAGGCCAGCTGCCGCACCACGCCGGCCAGCGACCAGTCGAGCCCACCCTGCGTTCCGTTATAGCGCGCCACCAGGTCGGGCATGAGCTCGTTATCGTCGAGGCGGACACTGGCGTCGTTCAGCCGCACCCGGGTGATGGCGTTCTCCACCGCGAGCTGCAGGCCACCCGAGGTCCAGCGCACCTGTGGCTGGCGGCCAAATGCTGTGCCCGCCGGGCCGACGAAATCAAGTAGGTCGGGCAGGCTGGCCACGTTGTAGAAAGTAGACCAGTTCTGACCGGCCATGATCGACTTGCCCGGGGCATACTCCCAGGCCACGAAGGCATGCCGGATGCGCGCGGCGAAGCTGTTGGACACGCGCTCGTCGCCCTGTGCCCCGAGCAGGAAATCCAGCTCGACATGGGAGCTGAGGCGTCCGGCCCCGGTTTCGGTCGCGGTGTCGAAGAAAAACCGCGAGGTCTTCGCGTGCAGGTTGGTGCGGCTGGTGCTGTTGCCGCTGCCATCCGGGCCTTCCACGGGGATCAGTGCCGGCACGAACAGGTCATCCATGATGGGTGGCGGACTGCCCTCGGCATAGCGGCTGGCAATGGCATCCAGCTGTATGTAGCCACCATAGCGCAGGCGGGTTCCTTCGGGCATGGTTCGCGCGGCATTGAGCTCATCGCGGCTCGCCCAGTCGGCTTCAACGGTCTCGGAATGCAGTCTGTCGGGTGCCGCACTGGGGGCCTGCGTCTCGGCACGCAGAGTGGCCAGCGCCGTCTGCATCTGTGCCAGCTGTGCCTCCAGCGCGGCGATGCGCGCATCCGTGTCACTGGAATCTGCCGCGGCGCTGCCTGCCAGCAGCAGACCGGCACCGATCATCGTCAGTCTGTGAACCCCGGGTCTGTTCATATTGCCGGTCCTCGTTCGGTTGCTGTTGTCGGGGCGAATCGGCCGGGAGACGCCCTTGCACGATGACGTTGTATCGCGTCGCCGGCGAGGTGAATATTAGACCTTGGTATAAGACCGTTTCCGCGACAGCGGGGAGAACCGTAAAAAAGGCGGGCAAGCGGGGGCTTTACAGCGCGCTCAGGGCTGACGAGAATGCAAAAAAGAAGCCGAAGAACAACACGATAAATACAGCCCCGGGCGCAGGGGCCGGCACAGGCACCTTATGTCAGTAACAGGCAGTTCACCGTTGTCCGGGTCATCATCGTCGCGAACCATCGTGATTGCCGATGATCATCCGCTGTTTCGCCAGGCGCTCATGCAGGTGCTTGACGACCGGTTTCCCGGCGCACTGCTGCACGATGCCGAAGACGTTGGCACGCTTCAGGGCGTTCTCGATACCTGTGGTGAGGTGGACCTGCTGTTGCTGGATCTGCACATTCCCGGCGCGGTCGGTCTGTCGGCACTGTCCTGGCTGGTGGGTCAGCGTCCGCAGCTACCGGTGATCCTGGTTTCCGCAAACACGCACCCTGAAACCGTGCGCAAGGCAATCGATCACGGCGCGGCGGCCTTTCTTTCCAAATCCGCCGACGTGGATACCATGGTTGAGTGCATGGAGGCGGTGCTCGACGGCAGTCGCGGTCTGTATCCCGAGCTCGAGGCGTCTGCCGACGGCGTCGACCTGTCGGCTCTCGACACCGCCGCCGCGCTGGGCAGCCTGACGCCACAGCAGTTCCGGGTGCTGAACATGCTCGCCGATGGTCTGCTGAACAAGCAGATCGCCCATGCGCTGGAGGTCAGGGAAGCAACAGTGAAAGCGCACATTACGGAGGTTTTCCGCAAGCTTGGGGTGCACTCGCGCACACAGGCGGTGCTCGCCCTTGGCAGCCTCGTGATCGCGCCGCCGGATGCGCTGTCGCGGCCGCCGGGCGCCTGAGTCTACCTGGATGCGGGGCCCTTCAGGGCGCGCGGTGACTGCTGACGGCAGCGCCGTCGCGCGCGTCGAGCAGGGCACGCAGCAGGGCACGCAGCCGCGCCGGATTGACCGGCTTGGGCAGGAAGCGATAGCCCACGGTCTGCGTGGCAAGGCGCGTGTCGGCGCCGTCGTCGGCACTGATGATCACCGCATCGGGCAGGGGTGGCGTAAGCTCGCTGCACACCGCGCGCAGCGCGTCGATCCCGGTGTCGCCAGCATCCAGATGATAATCTGCCAGTACCACATCCACGGGCGCCTGCAGCAGGGCGTCACGCAGGCCCTGGCGATCGGCTACCGCGCGCACCTGGCAGCCGAAGGATTCCAGCATCGATAGCATGGCGCTGCGCACACGGGCATCGTTCTCCAGGCAGAGCACCCGTGCACCGGCGAGTTCTGCCTGGCCGTGGTTTTCGGCCCCGGGTACAGACAGCCGGGCCTCGCCCCGCGGCAGGGTGATGGAAAACAGGGTGCCGCGGCCGGGCGCGGATTCCAGGCGCAGAGGCAGGTCGAGGAGTTCTGCGTAGCGGCGCACGATGGCCAGACCGAGCCCGAGCCCCTCGTCATCGCGACCGCCGCCATCGAGGCGCTCGAACTCGTCAAAAATGCGCACCTGATCCTGCGATGAGATGCCCGGTCCGCAGTCGATCACCTGCAGTTCCGCCCCTGCGTTCCGGCGCCGCAGCCCGAGCAGGACATCGCCCGGCGCGGCATATTTGATGGCGTTGCCGAGCAGATTCTGCAGCACCCGGTAGACCAGCGCACGGTCACTGTATAGCCACAGTGAACCGGGGCGGCAGCGCAGGCGCACGCCGGCGCGGCGAGCGGCGGGGCCAAACTCGTCTGCCAGCTGCCGCAGCAGCGGTGCCGCGGCGAAGTGCTCCCGCTGCGGACGCTGGTGACCGGCGTCCAGGCGCGCCATCTCGCGCAGCTCCCCAATCAGCTGTTCGGCACGCTGCAGCGCATCGTCGATCTGGCCGAGGGTCGGCGCCAGCGCATCTTCCTCTGCGTTGCGGCTGCGCAGGGTGCTGAGAAACAGCCGCGCCGCATTGATCGGCTGCAGCAGGTCGTGACTGGTTGCCGACATGAAGCGACTGCGGCTCAGATTGGCCTCGCGCAGGCGTGTTTCCGCCGCCGCCCGCAGGCGATTTTCCCGCCGCAGCTCAGCGTTGCTCTCGCTGAGGCTGCGGCTACCCGAGGCCACCCGTGCCTCCAGCTCCTGCTTGGCATCTTCCAGCTCGGCCACCATTTCCCGGTAGTCGGTGACATCAACAAAGGTCGTGACAAAACCGCCGTTGGGCATGGTATTGCCGCGGATATCGATGACCCGGCCGTTGGGCATGCGCCGCTGCAGACGGTGCGGGCTGCCCTGGCGCAGCCAGGCGAGCCGTCGCGCAATCTGGTCATCGGGTGATTCACTGCCGCCGAGAATGCCGCGCTGCGCGTTGAAGCGATACACTCGCTCGATAGGGCAGCCCACATAGAGAAAGCGCGGCGGGTAGTCGAACATCTGCTCATAGCGGCTGTTCCAGGCCACCAGTCGCAGGTCGCTGTCGACCACCGACACCCCCTGCAGCATGGATTCCACCGTGGCTTCCAGTAGCTCGCGATTGAACCGGTACTGCTGGTTGGCGTCGCCGATCAGGCCGGCGAGATCGCTGAAGGCCAGCTGCCGACTGTCCTCCAGCTGCTGCAGGACCCGGCGCGCCGAGGCCGCACCGATCACGCCGGCCAGCAGGGATTCGACCTGCTGCACCACAAAGCGGGGGGCGCGATCGGCGATCAGCAGCCGCTGCTGGTAGCGGTCTTCCAGCTCCCGCCACAGTCGCTGGTAGGCCTCGTCACTGATAAAGGGCAGCAGCAGAGCCTGCAGCTGGCCCAGGCGCAGAGGGCTGAGCGCGAGCGCCTCGACGCTGTCGCCGGTCGGGATCGGCGAGTCCTCATCGAGAAAGGCGTGCGCCTGGCGCAGGTCGGCGGCCGAGGGGCGCAGGAGGAGCGACAGCAGCACCATCAGCAGGGCATTGCCGCCAAGGCTGATCAGCGTGGCCAGGGCGAGGGGCACGGGTAAGGTCTGCGCCATCGCGGTGTCCGTGGCCAGTGTCGGCGCCGGCATGTCGGGCTGGACGGCCGGCAGCGCCGCGAGGAGAAACCAGAGCGACAGGCCGAGCAGGAGTCCGGCCATGACCGCCACGCCCTGTGCCCGCCGCCAGTAGAGTCCGGCGAGCAGTCCGGGGGCGAGCTGTGCGGCGGCGAGAAAGCAGATAAAGCCGATATCCGACAGCCAGGGAATCCCGGCCAGCCAGCGCGCCACCCACCAGGCGGCAAGCAGAATGGCGACAATGGTCAGCTGGCGCACCCGTCGCAGATTCTCACCCAGTCGCAGGATGAGCTCACTGGAATCGCCGCGCAGCCGCAGCAGCACGGGCACGGCAATCTCGTTGGTGATCATGATGGCGAGGCTCACGGTGGCAACGATGACCATGCCGGTCGCTGCGGAGATGCCGCCGATAAACACCGCCAGCGCCAACCAGTCAGCGTCATAGGCCAGTGGCAGCCACTGTATGAACACATCCGGGCTCGGCAGGCCCGAGGCGCCGCCTGCCTGCACGGCGCCGCCGAGCGAGCTGATCGGCAGCGCCAGCAGCATGAACAGCGCAAGATAGGCAGGAAATACCCAGCGCATCAGGCGCGCATCGGCCAATCGCTGTACCTCCACCACGATGACGTGAAACTGGCGCGGGAGGCAGAGGATGGCGAGAGCACTGAGCAGCGTATGTGCAAGAAATTCGGCCGACAGCAGCGACGCCTGTGGCACCGGAAATGCCGGCGTAGCGCCACCGGGCACGGTCACGCTGCCCAGCTTGACCAGCGCGAATACCGCGACCGCGATGAAGGCGAGGAGCTTCACCAGCGATTCCACTGCAATGGCGTTCATCACGCCCGGATGGCGTTCGCGGCCATCGAGACGCCGGGTGCCGAACAGCAGGGTGAAGGCCGCCAGCAGCACCGCAATCAGCAGGGTGGTGTCGCCGCTGTCGTGCGCCAGGGGGGCACCGCGATCGGCTACCATGACGGCCCAGGCCTGATCCAGCGCGCGAAACTGCAGCGCGATATAGGGCAGCATCGCGGCAGTGGCCACCGCCGTGACCAGGATCGACAGTGACTGGCGCTTCCCGTAGCGGGCGCCGAGATAGTCGGCAATGGAGGTGACGCGATGGCGCACGCCGAGGCTCACCAGCCGCGCCAGAACTGGCCAGCCAAACAGGCACAGCAGAATGGGCCCAAGATAGACCGGCGCATGGCTCCAGGGCTGGGCGGTGGAGCTGCCCACCGCGCCGTAAAACGTCCAGGAACTGCAGTAAACGCCGAGAGACAGGGCATACACCCAAGGCCGCAGACGCATATCGCCCACGCTTGCGCCTATCTGGCTGCGCCGGTCGAACCACCAGGCAACGGCAAACAGCAGGCTGACATAGAACAGCGCCAGGCTGAGCAGATTGCTGAGTGAGGTCACGCCGGGCTCCGCGATCAACGGCAGGTGCCCGCGACTTTAGCATAGCGTGGCCGGGTTATTACCGCTTCACTGTTGCTTGACCTTCCTGATGCTCAAACGGGTAATGTCATACTCAGTATCTGATTGGGGAAACGTGCGGTACCTGGCATTGTTCACATACAGGGCGCCGCCGAAGATGGCACCGCTAGCCACACCATCCAGATTGTCCGGGTCAGTGATGCTGCCGACCAGGGTGCCAGTGAGCAGATCCCTGTCCAGCTCGACCACCTGGATTCTGTCGATATCCTCAGGATCCGCAGGGTTGTAGGGCGTCATGATGAAGAGTTTTTTCTGGTGCAGCACGATGCCATCGATAAAGCCCTGCAGCGGAGGCGTCACGATAATCCGGTCAGAGTGACCCGTTAATGGATCCACCCGATAAATGCGGCTGTTACCCGAATTACCGACGATCAGCATCTTGCCGTTTGGCGTAGCGACAATGCCGTTGCCTTTGTAGTTCTCAACAACGTTACCCTCTTCATCCGTGAAAGTGCCATCCTCCAGAAAGTCGCCACTCAATGGGATCGGCAGGGCGTCCTCGTGTCGGGACAGGCGGCCATTCTTCTCAAGCGGCAGCCGGTGCAAAAAGGGCGCCGTGAAATTGGTGAAGTACACCGCATCACGCGTGATGGCCAGATCGTTGATCACCTGGCCGAATCCCGCCAGATCATAGTTGCGCAGCTCTTCGCCGGTGTCTGCATTGAAGACATACGCATTGCCATTCGCACACCCCGCGACAAACAGGTAGTTACTGCGTGGGTCGACGCGCATCCCCAGCTTGAAGCACTGGGTAAAGAGGTCGAAATTTTCCTCCGCGGGGACCAGTATCTCGCCCTCGCCGCTGCGCAGATCCACCTTATAGATGGAGCCGTCAACGGAGCCGGTGTAGGCCCTTGGACCCTTGCCGATGGTGAATCCCTCGGGCGGTGCACCGGTCAATGCCGGGACGGTGGTGGCAAAGGCCTTTGCGCCGCCGCGGTCGGCCTGTGCAGGCAGGGCGCAGGCGGCGATGGCCAGCGCAGCAAAAAGGCGTGTCCTTTTCATACTCGTCATGCTCATGTGATCGTCCTCTCAGGGCTGAGTGCCCGGTTCATCTCGGCGGTAGCCGTAGAGGGGCACGGGCCGCCACTCTGCATGGCGCGAAGGGGGATTGCCTGATGAAATGCTGATATATTGCTGATGCACTCCTGATGTCCGTGTAAGAGGCTGATTTTGTGATGGTTACAGGGCTTTTCATTACGAGCGTATGCGCGCCTTTGGGCAGGAGTCCACAAGGGTGTCGAGGCCGCAGGTGAGCGGGGCGGGTGGTGAGAGTCCGGCGAGCCGCGCGTTCGGCCGCTGGCGATTCCACGCCGAGACCGGTGATCTTGAGGACGGAAGCACCACATGTCGACTGGAGCCGCAGGTTGCGCGGCTCCTGGATTATTTTCTGACCCACCAGGGCATCCTGATCTCCCGGGACACCCTTATCGGCGCGGTCTGGGATGGTCGCGTCGTCTCCGACGATGCAGTCAATCGCTGCATTTCCATCCTGCGTCAGAAGCTTACGCCGGATGACCGCAACGCCTATATCGAAACCGTCATGCGCCGCGGTTTTATCAGTCATTTTCCATCCCCCATCAAGGTCATGGCAGCAGCGGAACCCGTCCCGGCGCTGGACGCCGAGCCCGCGCCGGGGCAGCGCCGATACCGCGCGCACGTCTGGCGGTTTGGGATACTCGCTGCAGTGGCTGGCCTGCTTCTGATCGGCATTGCCGTTTTGCGCAGCGTCGGGACGCCTCCGGCGCCTGGCGCGGTGCCCGTTGTTGCGGTGCTGCCCTACACCTCGGTCGGGCTTTCCGCGGAGAGCGACTTTTTTGCGGTGCACGATGAGCTGCTGACGCAGCCGCAGGTCCTGCCCACGCAGAACATGGCCGCCTACCGGGCCTACCACGACGCAATCGAGCTGCGAAAAAGGGAGACCATCAGTACGCCGGCCTATCTCGCATACCTGAAAAAGGCCGTGGCACTGGATCCCGGCTTCCTGCGTGCCTGGGCCGAGCTGGCCGGCGCGCTCAGTTTTGCCAATATCCGTGTCAGGGATCCCGCTGTGGTGAGACGCCTTGAAGACATTCTGGAGCGGATGCGCGCAATGGCGCCGCAGTCCTCGGAATATATCGTTGCGCAGGCCTATTACACCTACTACGTGCTCAAGGACTATGAGCGCGCGGCTGCGCTGATCGCCCAGGCACGCCAGATGCGACCCGGCGATACGCTGGTGCTGGAGCTGCAAACCTGGATACAGCGACGCCTCGGCGATTACCCGGGTTTGATTGAGACACTGCGTGAGGCAATGAGCCTCGACCCGCGGAGCGAATACTGGGTCTACCGGCTGGCGATAAATCTTATTGTTGCCCACCGCTATGACGAGGCTGCGGCGGTACTCGACAGCGCACCGATGACCACCTTCAGGCAGGCGGCTCTCGCCAGCCTTCTGCGGGTGAGGCAACACCGTGAACCGTCCCGCCTTCTGCCGGAGCTGATGGCACTGCAGCGTGAGTACGCTGTCCAGGCACCCCCCGTGCAGCTGTGGGAAGCGCACATCGCCGCGAGAGATTATCGTGGCGCCACGACCGTGCTTGACGCCATGCAGCGGGACGGGGTCAGCGGGGAGGATTCGGGTGACAGTTCGCTGATTGATCTTAATCTCGCCCGCACCATTACCGCGCGCCTGCAGAATCATGACGCGGCGATTGGCGATCTGCTTGCCGCAGCCAGAGCCAGGGTAGACGTACAGCAGGCGGAAGGTCGCTATGCGTTTGCGCCCGGCGCGGACCTCGCGCTGGCGCTTCTGGCTACCCCAGACCCCCTTGGCGGCACGGCCGGAGTCGAGCAGCGGGTTCGCAGCTGGCAGCGGGGCGCGAGCAAAGACCTGGCGGACCTGACCAACAACCGGCATCTTGCCTGCCGTGCGCTGGCGATGGCCGGGGCGGTTGCTGCAAGCCTGGAATGTCTTACCGCGGCGCTCGGCGCGCCCAGTCTGGTGATGCCCTTTATCGAGCCCTTTCTCCCGTATTACGACCCGATCCGTGGCGATGCCAGATTTGAACGATTTCTGAATGATCTCGAACGCGTCTGAGGCCACCGGGGGCACGAGTGTATGCTGATGGCGCTGTCTCTGGTAAACCAGCGTCAGGCCCTTTAACAAAGAGCGAGAAAACCATGCCAATAAACACCCGCCGAAACCGGCTATTGATGCTTTGCCTGCTGATGCCCGCCATGTTGATGGCAGGTGGCTGCACGTCGGACGAGACGTCGCCTGGCCCTGCCACTGCCACTGCGACGGACCCGGAACGGCAGCGTCTGCAGGCCATTGCCGAGCGCGTCACCATCATGCGCGATGACTTCGGCGTGGCGCATATCTACGCCGATACGGACGCCGATGCCGCCTTTGGTTTTCTGTATGCGCAGGCCGAAGATGATTTTCCGCGCATCGAGCGCAACTACATCTGGGCCACCGGTCGCCTGGCGGAGGTCGAGGGCGAGTCCGCGCTATATAGTGATCTGCGGGCAAGGCTCTACATGACCCAGGACGAGGCGCGGGCCGCTTACGAGGCCTCGCCCGAGTGGCTGCAGGCCCTGTGCGACGCCTTTGCCGACGGCCTGAATTATTACCTTGCCACGCATCCCGAGGTGCAGCCGCAGCTGCTGACGACTTTCGAGCCCTGGATGCCCTTCTACTTTTTCGAGGGCTCCATCGGCGGTGATATCGAGGCCATTGGCCTGCCCGGCATCAAGGCGTTCTATTCGCAGGCCGGGGAGCGGGTGGACGAGCTGCCGGTCGCCTCGGCGCCGGCAACGATGCAGACCCCACGCATGGCACAGCGTCAGCCCGCCGCGGCGCCGCTGTCGCAGACCATCTTCGAAGAACCCGCCGGTTCCAATGGCTTCGCCGTGACCGGTGCCAAATCCGAATCCGGCAACGCTATCCTGCTGATCAATCCCCACACCAGCTTTTACTTCAGGGGCGAATATCACGTGGTCAGCGAGGAGGGTCTTAACGCCTACGGCGCCTCCACCTGGGGACAGTTCTTCATTTATCAGGGCTTCAACGACAGCACCGGCTGGATGCACACCAGCACCCGCGCCGATTTCATCGACCACTTCGTGCAGGACGTGGTGAGCGACAACGGCCAGCTGATGTACCGCTACGGCGATGAGCTGCGTCCGCTGGAGGTCATGGAGACGACCCTGCGCTATCGCGATGGCGATACCCTACGGCAGCGGCGTTTTCCGCTGTATCGTACCCATCAGGGACCGATTACGCACAGCATGGAGGGTCAGTGGGTGGCCACGCGCATCAACTGGAATCCGGTGGATGCCCTGCGACAGTCCTATCTGCGCATGAAGACCTCGGACTACGACGACTTCCTCGAGGTCATGAAAATCCGCACCAATTCCTCCAACAACACGGTATTCGCCGATGCCAAGGGCAACATCGCCTACTTTCACGGCAACTTCATGCCGCGGCGCGATCCGCAGTTCGATTATTCCCGGCCCGTTGACGGCAGCAATCCGGCCACTGACTGGCAGGGAGTGCACGCAGTGGAGGAAACCGTGATGCTGGTGAATCCGGCCAATGACTGGCTGCAGAACACCAATGCCACGCCGTTTACGGTGGCCGGGGCTGAAAGTCCTGACCCTGAAGACTATCCCGCCTACATGGCCCCGGACGCGGAAAACTTCCGCGGTCTGCAGGCCGTCAGTCTGCTGGAGGCCACGCCGCCACTGACCATCGACAGCATGATTGCACTGGCCTATGACAGCTACCTGCAGGGATTCGCACAGCTCATACCGGGCCTCGTCTCGGCCTGGGAGGCGAACGCCGACGAGTGGCCCCGGCTGGCGCAGGCCATTGCCGCTCTGCGCGACTGGGACATGCGGGTGAGTGCTGAGTCGGTGCCCATGTCACTGGCGCATTTTTACGGCATGAATGCCGCGCAGCGCATCGAGACACCCGCGGGCATGAGCCGCATGGAGCAGATCAACTGGCTGGGCACCGGCAGCCCGGAGGCTGAGCGCCTCCGCGTGTTCGGCGACACACTGCTTGAGTTGGAAAACGCCTTCGGCAGCTGGGCAACGCCCTGGGGCGAGATCAATCGCTACCAGCGTCTGACCGGCGTTATCGATCATCCGTATGACGATGATTCGCCGAGCCTGCCGGTGGGCATGGCCTCCTCACGCTGGGGTGCGCTGGCGTCCTATGGGGCCCGGGCCTATCCCGGCACGGACCGGATCTACGGTACATCCGGCAACAGCTTTGTCGCCGTGGTCGAGTTCGGGGAACGCGTGCGGGCAAAGTCACTGCTGGCCGGTGGCCAGAGCTCCGATCCGGCCTCTCCGCATTTTGACGATCAGGCGCTGCGCTACATCAACCGGGCGTTCAAAGATGTGGCGTACTACCGCGAGGACGTGGAGAAGCGGGCCGTGAGAACCTATCATCCGGGTGAGTAAGTGGTTCAGGCGAGCCGCGCTGTTGCATCCTTGCAATACGTGTCGATCTCATCCCAGGGTATTTCCACGAAGCCGCCGCGGCCGTCAGGTTTCTTCAGCGCCGGTTGGCATTACCTGATTCCGCCCGGCCGCCTTGCTTGCATAAAGGCACTTGTCCGCCTGTTCCAGCACGTCCTCGGCCGGCTGTCCGTCCGATATCGCGAGACCGATGGACGCCGTTACCACCGACGTACCATCGTCGCGGTACTCGTGATCGATAGCCAGATCCTGTATCTGCTGACGGAGTGCTTCCATGGCAACCCGGCCGCCGCTCATGTCTGTATCGCGCAGCAGCACCAGGAACTCCTCGCCACCGTAGCGGTAGACGCGGTCCGTGCGACGCTTGAGACCCTTCTTCAGACAAGCCGCTACCGCCTGCAGGGCACGGTCTCCGGCCTGATGACCGTAGTGATCATTGAATGACTTGAAGTGATCGAGATCCAGTAACGCCAGCACATAGGGCACACGCTGTTGCTGCAGCTGCGCCAGATCCCGATCCAGGGCGCGGCGGTTGAGTACCGCGGTCAGGCTGTCGGTCTCGCTGTACCGTGTGATAGCCCGATTGGCCTGCTGTAGCGCTTCATTGTCCCGCCGCGTGATTTCCAGTGCCTCGAGTTCACGGAATTTGATGCGGTAGTTCTGTATGGCAATGATCATGGCCAGACCGGTCATGATGCCGACGTTGGTGTAAAGCGCGCGCATGAGGGTGGGCGTGGATTCCGGCATGACCCAGTTCGCCCCGACGGCATAAACGAGGAATGCGCCGCCGAAAAACAGCAGCGCCAGCCAGGGCCGCACAAAAAACATCGCAGACAAAATGAAGACGTGAAGATAGAACAGATCAAAGGCGTCGCGAAAGGCGAGGTTCAGCGTGGCCGTGGCAATCAGCAGACCGCCCACCACAACGATAAATGTCGCAATGACAGGCCCCAGTCGCCGCTCATCCTGTCGCCAGCGCCAGGCGAGGGGAACAATGAGCAGCACTGCCGTCAGCGTTGCAATCCGGAACCCCACCAGCCAGTGGAACAGCGCTGGATCAATCGCGTCCACTCGGAACAGCGCGCCGAGTTCACGAGGGCTCATCGCCAGGTACGTCCGCTCGCGCGACAGGAACAACAGCATCAGAAACGTGACAACACCCGCCAGAATCCATAGGCGCGCCAGGTTCTGCCGATCTATTTCGGCACGCACCGCGCGCTGTCGGCCCTTGTTCGCGATTACTGGCTCTCCTTCCTTATTCAGAAATCTCTCCCTCTGCGTAAACGTGCAGCCGATTGTGCAGGACGCAACGTCCGCGGGGATTGAGCAGGCGTCTGCGGCTGTATATCATCCGGGTCTTCCCGCCGTCCGGATAGCTGCCATGCCTGTACTTTGCTCCTCTCTCTACTTCCGCTTCCGCTTCCGCTTCCGCGCTGCGCTTCGCGGCGTTACCGCGCCCCTGAGCCTTATTTTATCAATGTTGGCGTTGTCCGGCACAGCACTGTCGGCCGCGACCCTGGCCGACACAGCCAGCGCCTCCGGCGCCGCGCATGGCACTCAGCGCATTGGTTCCGGCGCAGATGCCTTTGCCCAGCTTGGCCAGATGCTGCCCACGCCCAACACGTACCGTACGGCGTCGGGGGCACCTGGCCACGATTACTGGCAGCAGCAGGTGGACTACCAGATTGATGCCACCCTGAACGCGGAGGCGCGGCGCATTGACGCCAGTGCACGCATAACCTACCGCAACAACTCGCCGGACACGCTGCGCTATCTTTGGCTGCAGCTCGACCAGAACCGCTTCAAGGCGGATTCCCTCGACCAGCGGTCGCGAACGGTCGCCAAGGACGTGGTCTCCTACCAGGATCTGCGGCAGCATCAGTCGATATCGACCGGCAACTATGGCTACAGTGACCTGAGCTTCAGAATCGCGGGGGAGGCGGTGCCCTTCGTGGTGGTGGACACGCTGGTCCGGCTGGATCTGCCGACGGCGCTGACATCGGGCGCGCAGGTGGTCATGGATGTCACCTGGTCGTTCAATATTGTGGAGCGCGACACCGTGCGCAGTCGCGGGGGCTATGAGAACTTCGACGACTCGGACACGCAGATCTTCTTCCTCGCCCAGTGGTTTCCGAGGCTCGCCGCCTACAGCGACTATGAGGGTTGGCACAACAAGGCCTTTCTTGGCTCCGGCGAGTTCACCCTGGAGTTCGGCAATTACGGCGTCAACCTCACCGTGCCGGACAATCACATCGTGTCGTCGACCGGTGCGCTGAAAAATCCCCGCGAAGTCCTGACCGATGTCCAGAGCGAGCGCCTGGCCAGTGTGAGCAGCGAACGACCGGACTTTATCGTGACGCCGGAGGAGGCGCTGGCGAACGAAAAGACCACGGCGAAAGGCCGCAAGACCTGGCGCTTTGAGGCCGAGAACGTGCGCGATTTCGCCTGGGCGAGTTCCAGCAAGTTCATCTGGGACGCCATGGTCCACGAGCAGCCCGGTGCGCGCCATGACCGGGTGCTGGCGATGTCCTTCTATCCCAACGAGGCAGAGCCGGTGTGGTCGATGTATTCCACCCAGGCCGTTGTCCACACCATGGATGTGTACAGCCGCCTGTCATTTGACTACCCCTACCCGACTGCACAGTCGGTGAATACCTGGCAGGCCGGTGGCATGGAGTATCCCATGATCACCTTCAACGGCTATCGTCCGGATCCCCCAAAATCCACAAACGACGATCCGGCGTCGCCAGAGGCCCGCGCAGAGGCGCAGCGGGCCTACTCGCTGCAGGTCAAGTACGGCCTGATTGGCGTTGTCATCCATGAGATAGGGCACATTTATTTTCCCATGGTGGTCAATTCCGATGAGCGGCAGTGGACCTGGATGGATGAGGGGCTGAATACCTTCCTGCAGTATGTATCGCAGCTGGAGTGGGAGGAAGACTATCCGGTCTTCCGGCGCATCTCCGACCCGCTGATCCGGGAAACCAACGTGCTCGACATGATTCCTGAGTACATGACATCGTCCAATCAGGTGCCCGTCATGACGCAGTCGGATTCCGTGCTGAACCTGGGCCCCAACGCCTACACCAAGCCTGCGGCGGCGCTGACCATTCTGCGGGAAACCGTCATGGGTCGTGAGCTGTTCGACTTTGCGTTCCGCGAATACGCCGAGCGCTGGAAGTTCAAGCGGCCGACCCCGGCGGATTTCTTCCGCACCATGGAAGATGCGTCCGGTATAGATCTCGACTGGTTCTGGCGCGCGTGGTTCTTCACCACCGATCATGTGGATATCGCTATCAGTGATGTGCGCGCTTATCGGCTTAAGCACGATGATCCCGATGTCGATTTTCCCCTGGACCGGGAGGAGCGCGCGCGCGATTACCCGGCGCCGATCAGCGTCGAGCGCAACCGCGAGGCGGGCATCGTGCCGCGGGCGTCCCGCATTGAGGCGCTGCAGGATCTGTACAGTGACAACGACGTCTACACCGTCACCAACAAGGACCGCAATGAAGCGGCAGACAAGTTTGACAAGCTCGAGGCCTGGGAACAGCGGGTCTTCAGGCAGGCCATCGAGGATGAGTCTCTCTTCTACTTCATTGATTTCGACAACCTCGGCGGGATTCCCACGCCGCTGCTGCTGACCATTTACTACGAAGATGGCGGCGAGCGTGCGCTGGAGCTGCCGGTGGAGATCTGGCGCAAGGACGCGGTGTCCGTGACCCACCGCCTGATTGAGACCCGGCCTATCGCCGCCATTGCTCTGGATGAGCGCCACCAGACGGCGGACGCGGACTACTCTAACAACCGTTTTCCAGCAAAGATCCGGCAATCGCGCCTGTCTGTGTTCAAGAAGAAGACGGCGAAGCGCAATCTGATGGCTGACATGCTGCACGAGCTGCGCGAGAGCGGCAAAGTGGATGCCAGCGACGATCGCAAGGCACCGCTGGTACCCGCCCGCGATGCGCGCGAAGACGCGCGATGAGTAGATGCGCGGTGTCCGCGTTATGTGCGCCGCGAGCTGCGGCGCACAGTCGCCGGCAGCGCGTGCATCGCTGGCTGCTGGGGCTGGTGCTGATATTGAGCGCAGCCCACGGCAGCGCCCATCGCGGCCATGCCGTGTGGACCGATATTCACTGGGCGGACGATCGCTTCGAGCTCACCCATCGACTGCACGTACCCGACGCGATCACGGTGAACCGCTTTATGGATGGCTCCCTGCCCATTGAAGACCTGCGCAGTCTGGCGCTGGTCGCGCTATACGTGGAAGATCGATTCTTGCTGGCCGGTACCGACGGCGTGGTGCTTGAGACGCTCGGAGCAGAAATCGTCGATGGCTTTGTCTATGTCTACCAGGAATGGTCAACCTCGCTGCCCGCGGCGTTTCCCGAGATCGACAACCGGGTCCTGCTGGATGTTGAGCCCGGGTCGCAGGCGTTCATCCGCATAACGGGTCCCGGGCTGGACGAGGAGCGCGTGCGCTGAGGCCCAGCGCCGCGATCTGTCAGGGCTGCAGCGTCAGCGTCTCAAACAGCACCGTTTCAATCTTTTTTCGGCTGTAGAACGCCGGAAACACCTTGTCGTTGGCCCACAGCTCGAACAGGTTATCGTACAGCGGATGGTCCGGGTCGCCCACCTGACCCGGGGTGTTCATGCCCAGCGTGTTGTCCCAGTCGCGGGTATCCACAAAAATCCGGAATGATGCGCCGGAGGTCTGATTGTTCCCGCTGCCGGTATTGCCGATGGTGAAGCCGTTGCCACCGCGAGGCACCGGGCCCACATTGAGTCGCTCGCGGGTTGTCGCGTTCACGGCACTGGCGAGGGGGTGCTGTATCAGGGCGTGTTTATAATCTGACTGGCCATAGACCCAGTTCGAGGCGTTGCCGCCGAGCCTGTCACGCAAATCCGCGACTCCTTGCGCCAGGGCATTACGCAGGAAGGCATCGCGTCCGGCCACGGGGTCGTCTCCGAAGTCGCCATCCGGCGCCAGCAGAAAATCGATCATCCGCTTCATGCCGATGGTCAGGAGGTCGCGGCCCGGCTCGGCAATCTTCAGCGTTTCGATGTTTTCCAGCAGGCGCCTCTCAAAGGCCACATAGATACCGGCTGCAATGGAGTCCTTGTCCAGCACGAAATCCCACGCCAGCAGGCGCTGGCGTGCCTGCTCCACCGCGGTATCGTCGGACCGCAGGTCATTGAGCATCGGCACCAGGGTGCGGGCTGGAATGGACAGGGTGTCATGCTGCAGCTGGATCATATCCATCATGTTGAACTTGCGCCCCGAGCCCAGGACTTCGCTGGCCCGCGCCCAGCGGTAGGGGTCGGCCCAGGTGTAACCGATGGCGTCCAGGTAGGGGTAGTCCGGCCGGGTGTAGTTGCTGTTGGACGTCTCGATATAGCCGCGCTCCGGATTGACCTCGTGGGGCTTGGCCTTGATGGGCAGGTAGCCGTCCCATTCGTAGCGTCCATCCCCCGGTACCGGCACCATGCCGGAGAAATTGCGGCGCAGGGGAGCAATCCCCACCGCCTGCAGACCGATCGTGCCATCGCGGTCGGCCCAGACCATGTTTTCTCCTGGGATGTTGCTGTAGTGGCTGGCTTCGCGAAAGGCTTCCCAGCTGGTCGCCTGGTTCATGCGCAGTGACGCCAGGTAGGGGGCGCCGCCGGGTTCCATCCACGCCGGGCGCACGGCATAGGCAAGGTGCCTGTCCCGGTCCTGGAAGGTCACCGGGCCGTGGCGTGTGTACAGGAGCTCCACGGTCACCGGATCATCGCCTTTTACGGGGATGACCTCCTCAATCACCTGCATGGTTTCCCAGCGGCCCTGGTACCGGTATTGCCGGGGGTTCTGCGGATGGGTTTCGTAGACCATCAGGTCCTCACCGTCGGTGCGGAATACCGTCAGCCCCCAGGCGCCGTAGCCATTGTGGCCGATGGATATGCCCGGGATTTCCGGTTCGCCGCCACCGATCACGTTCCAGCCGGGGCCCACCAGGTGGGCCCAGTAGCGCAGCGAGGGTACCGCCTGGGCGCGGTGCGGATCGTTGACCATCATCGGCGAGCCGTCCTGGGTAAGATCGCCGCCGACCACCCAGTTATTGCTACCGATGTCTTCAATGGCGCGCTTGTGCAGCGCCTGGTCTTCCTCATCACGCAACGCCGCCAGCCGGGCAAAGTTGTTCTCATCGTTGCGGTAGTCAGCGACCACATCCTGAGGCTCAAAGCGCAGCCGGTCGCGATAGGCGTTGTAGAGACGGAGAATGTCGTTTTCCAGCAGGGACTCGCAATCGATCAGCGGGTCGAGCGTGAGGTCGGGCTCGTGGGGATGAAAGTAGGACAGCTCACGCACCACGTCCTCGCCCAGCAGGCAGACCGCCCGCCCGGTGTCCAGTTCGCGGCCAATATTGCCCAGCAGGCCCTGATGGCGTGAGATTACCACCTCCGGGGTCCAGTGCCTGGGCTGTATGTCGAGAATGCGGAAGGGCAGCGGCAGCGCGTCGGGTCTGGCCAGCGCCGCGTCGATATAGGCATTCACGCCATCGACAAAGGCGTTGATGATGGCGACGCCCCGGGGATGGTAATGGCTCAGTTCCTGATCAAGGTTGCCACGGAACTTGAACAGACGGGTGCCGTGATCGCGCTCGACCATGCGTGGGCCAAGCATCTCTGCGGTGGTGCCGGTTGCCTGGGCGCGCCAGATCTCAAACTGGAACAGCCGGTCGCGGGCGGCGCTGTAGCCCTGGGCGAAGAACAGGTCGTGCTCGGTTTTGGCGTAGATATGGGATATGCCCCACTTGTCCTTGAGAATCTCCACCGGCTGCTCCAGTCCTGGCACCTGCAGGACCTGGTCGCTCTGGGAAAATGCCGGCGCGTTGAGCAGAGCGGTGCTGGCTATTGCCAGAACAAGCAAGAGGCGATGACGGGTCATAGAGGCTTTCCTTTGTTTTTTTCCTGGATAGGGTGGCCTAGGGGATGCGGTCTGCGTAGGAGTCGCCGGTAATCATTCGCACCGAGCGACCGTCTTCCTCGACAAAGCGCACGACTTCACCCACCGCACTGCCGCCACTCGGTGCCTTGAGCAGGAAGCGCCCTTCACCCAGAGGTTCAAGTGTTTGCGTGACGTCGATGCTGTCGGCATCGGGTCGCAGCAGAACCAGCTGCTCGTTCATGAGCACCACCTGCATGTCGGCCCAGGTAGAGCGGTAGATGCCCGCGAAGCGCGCCCAGTCCGCCTGCCATTCGACCGCCTCGGGCTCTGCCTGTGTCGCCCTGGCGACGGCCTGGCCGACGGTTTTCATGAGCTCGGCTGATATGTGTGAGGGGCCGGAGTCGTTGGTGTTGGTCAGCACAATGACGCCGATTTCGTCATCCAGCTGGATCCGCGTATGTGTAGTGAAGCCCGGGTAGCCGCCGCCGTGGCCCACGTAAAGCCTGTCGTCGACGCGCATGACGGCAAAGCCGATGCCCTGGCCGCGCGTCCAGTCGTTTTCCAGCATGCGCACGCGATGCATTTCGCGCAGGGAGGCGGTGGACAGAACACGGTTATCGCCGCGCGCGCCCTCACGGAACTGTGCCGACACAAAGCGCGCCATGTCTTCCATGGTGGAGGTCAGTCCCGTGGCCGACGCCATGGCGCGGGCGTCGACAAAGGGCATGATGGCGCGACTGCCATCAGGCATGCGACGGCCATAGCCGGTGGCCAGCTTCGGATCCTCACGATCAATACTGCTGGCCGTCATGGCCAGCGGGTCAAAGATGTTCGCCTGCAGATACCCGGCCCAGCTCTGGCCGCTGACCTGCTCAACCACCATGCCTGCCAGCGTGTAGGCGAGATTCGAGTACTTCCAGCGCGTCTCGGGAGAAAACGCCGCCTGGCGTCCGGGCAGCAGCGCCTGCAGCTGTGCCGCGCTCGGAAACGCGAAGTCCGACCAGTGCGGACCGGCCTCTCGCGGTAGCCCGGAGCTGTGGGTCAGAAGGTGCTCCAGGGTGATGGGCGCATCGTCGGGCGCTGCAGTCTGCACCTCGAACCATGGCAGGTACTGCGTCACCGGGTCATCAAGGCGCAGCAGACCCTGCTCGCGCAACTGCATGATCGCCGTCGCGGTAAACAGCTTGCTGTGCGAGGCCATGCGAAAGCGGGTGTCGGGCGTCATAGGCCGGTCAGAGGCTATGTCCGCATGACCGAAGCCCTGCGTCCAGACCAGATCATCTCCGGCGACGACGCCAACCACGACGCCAGGAATGCCCCGATAGGCCAGCTGGCCCTCCATCCAGGCGGAGAACAGGCGTATGGAGGCCTGCACATCCGGATCGTCGGCCGGGTCCGGTTCCTGCGCGACGACAGAAAGGCTGAGCATCACGCCCAATAGTGACAGGCTGACGCTGCGCACATAGCGCAGGGGCGTCGTGAGTTCATGGATCATCTGATAAGCCTCGGGGTGGTCCTGACCTGAAGTCTAGCACTGCCTGCGCCGCGCAGGCCGCGGCGCGCGCAGTCTTTCGCCGAGTCAATATGCTGCTGCATGCCAACACCGGTGGCGCCAAGCTTTTCCGCCCAGGCACTCAATTTCTCGCCGGCCGGGATCGGCGCGTCGGATAGCAGCAGCACATCATTGAGGCTGGGTGTGCTGCGCATCTGCAAACAGTGGTCGTAGTAGCCGGAGAGCCTTTCGATTAGCCGCCGTGTTTTGAAATCGCTGCTTATCGCAATGTTCACCACAACAACCCCGCCGGGGGCGAGGTTCGCGTGAATGTCCTGGAAAAAGCGGTGCGTGGTCAGGGGCAGGGGAAGATCATCGGCATCGTAGGCGTCGAGAAAGATATAGTCATAGGGCGCTGCGCGCTGCTTTACAAAGTCCACCGCATCCGCAACGTGGACTCGCAGCTTTTCTGTCTCCTTGAGGCGAAAGTAGTTTTTGGCGATTTGTGCAACGACAGGATCGATCTCGACAGCATCCACATAAACCTCGGGAAACCGTGCCTGCACGAAGCTGGCGAAGGCGCCGCCGCCCAGCCCGATCATCAATAGCCTTTCCAGCTTCAGGGGCACCGCCAGGCCAACGGCCGCGCTGCGGAGATAGGGCATGGGCAATTGCTCCGGATGGCCGGGTTTAATCCGGCTCTGGTCTTCCCCAGACAGGTCGCCAAAGCGCATAGAGCGAAAGCCACGCTCGTCCACGACAAAAACGCGGCGGTTGAAGTCACTGGGCGCCTCGAAAACGACCTGCGTTGTCGCGGTATTCTGGATCGGCAACGCTGATGCGACTGGCGCCCAGATAATCGTCGCCGAACAGACTGTGTACAGGGCGAACGCCAGAAAAAGGCAGATTACGCTGCTGCCGTGGGGTAGGAGTTTCATAAGTTCAGTCTCGCATTGAGGCAGCCGTCGGGAAAAGCCTATATCAGATCCGGGTCTGGCGCGATCACTCCGGCAGGATGTGAAAGCCGAGGCCAACGAGTAGTGAACATGCTGTACGGTGATCCCGGGCCTCTACAGAAGAGGATGCGGACTGACCGATGAATCAGCCAATCCGTGGCGTAAGCACGTGCGGCCCACTGGCCATGTGCTAACATTTTGTCTCGGTTTTCAAATACCAAGGAGGATCGCCATGAAACTGCACCGTACGCTGTTTGTATCTATCAGTATTGCCGCGCTTGCCGGTTGTGCCAGTGAAGAAACCACACAGTGCACGTCGGAGCCGCGCTCGGCCTGGCAGGATGCCGACGCGTTCCAGCAGAACCTGATTGATCAGGGCTACAGAATCAACGAGTTCAAGGTCACCGACGGTAGCTGTTACGAGATCTACGGTTTTGACGCTGACGACACCAAGGTGGAGATTTACTTCAACCCGGTCGACGGCAGTATCGTCAAGCGCGAGGAAGACTGACGGCGTGAACCGGCCGGCGTCCATCGTGATCTGGGACCCTGTGGTTCGGATCTTCCATTGGACGTTGGCCGCTATTGTCCTGGCCAATTACTGGCTGACCGATCCCGGGGAAGACATCCATACCTGGTTCGGCTATGCGGCTGGGGCGGCCGTGCTGCTCCGCGTGGGCTGGGGTTTTGTTGGTGGCAGGCATGCGCGGTTCGCCGACTTTCCGATCAGCCGTGCTCGAATTCGCGAGCATGTTGCAGAGCTTAGGGCACGAAGCCTCCCCGCGGAGTCTGGTCACAACCCACTTGGTGCGATCATGATCTACCTGATGTTCCTTCTGGTGTTCCTGCTCGTCTGCACGGGATGGTTGCACGAGGAAATCGATGCCTTGTACGGCAACGACCTGCTGCAGCGGGTGCACGCTTACGCTGCGCACGCCTTGTGGGCAGGTGCCCTGGTACATGTGGCGGCCGTCTTCATAATGCAATACCTTCTTGGCCGCGTCGAACTGGTACGTCCAATGATAACCGGGCGGCGCCGAATACGGCGTTAATCTCCACTTTAGGTAAGGTCTGGAAAAGGCCTGCTGATAACATGAAAGCGTTGACGTGGCGCGGGCATCAAGTGAGTGACGCTAATCAACGTCGGGTCGTGTTTGCGCTGCTCTTGGCAAAAGCGCGAATGCTTCGGTTTCACAGAGAAGTTCGGGGCGGCAGACGGCTGCCTCCACCAATACATTGGGAAAGCCCACGTAGCCGGCTTCGTGGAATTTCTGACGCATGCGCTGTGCATCTTCCGGGCGCTTCACATAGGTAATCGCGGACACCACATCACCGAAATCCGCTCCCTGTCCCTCCAGCAGGCGGGCAACGTTCATTAGCATGCGATCTGCCTGAGCCTCGAAGTCATCTAGGTGAACGGTTTCGCCAGTCTCGTCCAGACTCGCCGTCCCGGAAATATGCAGCGCCACCCTGTTTGCCTCCTCAACCCGCATACCGCGCGAAAAGTCTGAGCCGTACTTTGGCGCCTCATTTAATGTTGGCGTGCTCATCACAATGCGCTCGATGGGAGGACTCGCCTTGATTGCGTATAAACCCAGGCAAAGATCGTGTTGATCGCTCACCAGCCCAGCCCCAATGCCGGTGCTGGCAGGGATCGGCTCAATGCCGCGTGACTCAAAGAACTCGCGCCTTGCAAGATTGAAACCCGCGTAGTCGCGCTCCATTTCGGGGAAGTAGATCCAGGTGCGCATGACATCAGAAAAGTCCATTCCCGCCTTTTGCAGCAGCGCCTCGGCCACCTCGAACATACCGAGGGTTTGTTCATAGGCGTTCTCACCCACACCGTAGAGGCCGCTTGCGTGAAATTGCGTTGCCTCGCCGGCGCGGACAGACAGGCCCTGTGAGGCAGCGCACTCGCCGCAGGTGCAGTTTGTGGTGGCGGTGAAAGAAGCCCGCTGCAGCGGTGAATCATTGGGTACTACCGCATGGATCAATACTTCAAGGGCTGCTCCATTTAGCGGCGCCTGCCCGATTTCAGCGCGGGCAGGACGATGAAGCGAACCCTCACTGTCAGTGAGCGCACGAGCGCGCGCCGAGCGGATCGGTACGATGTCCATTCGGTCTCGCAGAAAAACCGTTTCATTGACGACGGATTCGTAGCGCAGGCCTTCAGACGCCAGAAACGCTTTTAGCGCGAGATAAACGGATGCAGCCTGCTTTTCCGCACCCGCTGCTATGCCATAGGGTTGGCAGCTGAGAAAGAATTCCCTGGCGTGAGGGCCTTGAAACCGGCGCAGGGCTACAGGACAGCCGGCATACTGAGTTATTTCAAAAGGAGACTGAGACGACACCGCTATCCTTCATTCGACGGTCTATGAGTGCGCCCCCGCGCCGCGCGGGCCACGAGGGGAATAAACGAACAGGTATCAGCACTCAGATGGTAGATCGTTGGGGTCGGTACTGCCTGCCCCGTTGTTGAACGGAGGTATGGAGAAGACAGTAAAGTCATTTCTCGGTCTGTTCCTCTCGAAGCAATTGCCTTGTGGGGGCTGTGGGGGAACGAAGTTCTCAACGATCTGCGCATAGACTAAATCCGCGGACGGTAGGGCGCCAGTCGGCGGCGGGGGCTTGCCAGCATTGCCGCTCAGTCTGTTTTTGGCAATCAGGTTATTATTCGCCTGAGGCGGCGCACCCAAGGTGTTCGCATTATCAGGATTACCCTCCACAAAGATGCAAGCTTCAGCTTCTATCCCCAGTCCGGTACACCAGCCCACCACAGCGATGCCCACGTAGTCATTGTATTCAACTACGTTATTAGCAATGACGGTGTTGCTAACGCCCGATACCAGCACGCCCAACCCGGGCGGAAGGATTGATTGAAAAGTCTCTGGCGGCGCTTCATTAGGCCGGTTGTTATCGTAAATATCGTTTTGTTCAATCAACCAGTTGGCCATGACAGGCAAGGCCGGGTTTCCAGCACCGTCAGGATGGAACAAACCCACACCTACGGTGTTGTCATACATCTCGTTGTGCTTCACCTCAACATCGTTGGACACCGTTATCTCGAAACCGATCACGCTGCCGTACAGCTTGTTACCGATAACGCGAACGTTTTCAGAGCCCGCAACCCACATGGCAGTGTCAAGCGAGCCGTAGGACTCATTGTTGCGCACCAGCCCGTTAGCCGACAACGTTGGATAAATTCCGTTATTGAGATTGTTGATGGATTCGTTACGCACGAACTCGAAATCTTCTACCCAGCGGGTCTGGATACCGTTGCGTGGAAACCCCTCTACCGAGAAACCACGCACATAAAACCCCTGGAGATTTTCAACCGGGCCACCAATTCTCGCCTCGCAGTCCTCCAGGTTGTCATCAAATTCGCAACCTTCAGGGGCAGCGAAAATGCCAGTTCTCTGTCCTGTTTCGCAAATGGGGTCGCGTTCATCCTGGTCTGGATTACGGCACTGATTACTCGGGTGATAAAAATCGCCACTGTAGACAAGGCGAACCTTCCCCTCATCGCCCCGGCCCCTCTTAACCTTGCCAATCAAACGAAGATTCGGCGTTGTAATGTGAAGGCCATAGGTGGCGTCATCGGGCGCTGAGTAAGTGCCCGGTTCCACCAGGATTGTATCGCCCGGCTGAGCCGTATCAATCGCCTCCTGGATGGACATGCCCGGATAAACCCGGTGGACCGCCGCCTGCGCAGCAGTGGCAGCGACGAAGGTTGCAATCGCAAGGAATGCGCCGACAAAACCTTTTCTCATATTTATTCTCCGGTCAAGACACAGGGCGTTCAGACATGCGCACGCCACAGACGCAGCGCGCGAGAATCACCTCCCGACCTTAGAGATATAGTCGGCCGCCGGAGGGCTGTCAAATGGTCAAGCAAATTCACCGCCGCAAAGGAGGCGGCATTAAACGACCACGCGTGGAATGCATTGATTGACTTAAAAAATTCAATCAAACAAACTCAAAGAGTCGGGTAGATTGAACGCATTTATCTTGGAGATATAAGCTATCTATTCAGAACGCATTTCCAAGGTCGCCGGCGCAGCCCTGTTGCTGACAGGGTTCATGGCCCTGCCGGGTTGTCAGGGAGAATCTTCTCGAGAGCCGATCCCGTTTCCGACAGGAAAAGCTGGCCAGCTTGAGATCACTTACCCCCTGGACGAGACGCTTTTTCCACCCGATATCGTCGCACCGACTTTTGTCTGGACGGACGACACGGGCGACGTCGCGCAATGGCAGGTGCTTGTGCAGCTTGATGGTCAAGCTGACCTGCTGCGCTTCCCGACGACCGAGTCCGAATGGCGTCCGACTGCAGCAGTCTGGGCCGATATCAAACAGCGTTCCGTGGCTAACGATGCTCAGGTGGCGGTGGTTTCCCTTGACCCCAAAGGCCAGCCGGTGTCCTCTGCTACTGTTAACTTTCGCACGTCGACTGATCCGGTTGTCGATTCCATCTATTATCGTGAGGTTCCGCTGCCTTTTATTTCTGCAGTACAGGACCCCTCGCGCATCCGCTGGCGATTCGGTTCTGTCGACTCCGAGGAGCAACCCCCAATTGTTCTTGAGGACCTGCCGGTCTGCGGCAACTGCCACTCCTTTTCAGGCGATGGCGATGTGCTGGGCATGGATGTGGACTACGGTAACGACAAGGGTGGTTACGCCATTCTCCCCGTAGCAAAAGATATGACCTTGAATGATGAGAAAATCATTACCTGGAGCGATTACAAAAAGGACGATGGGGAAGCGACCTTCGGGCTGCTGTCCCAGGTTTCACCCGACGGTCGCTACGTCATCAGCACCGTCAAGGACCGTGCGGTATTTGTCGCAACCCCTGGCATTGAGTTCTCGCAGCTGTTCTTTCCGATCAAGGGCATACTCGTCGTTTACGATACATTGACAGGCACTTACAGCGCTCTGCCTGGCGCTGATGACCCGGCGTATGTGCAGAGCAATCCCACCTGGAGCCCCGACGGAAAATCCGTTGTGTTCGCCAGAGCAAAAGCCTACCAGAAGGATTCTATTGCTAACGCCAGTAGCATTCTGCTGGACGAGAACGATGTGCCCGAGTTTATAGAGGACAAGGAACCGTTCAAGTTCGACCTGTACCGTGTGCCTTTCAACGAAGGCCGCGGTGGCGAAGCGGAGCCGATAGAGGGCGCCTCGCATAATGGCATGAGCAATTTTTTCGCCAAATTCTCGCCGGATGGCAAGTGGATAGTCTTCACTCAGGCCGAAAACTACATGCTGTTAATGCCTGACAGCCTGCTGTACATCATTCCCGCCGAAGGCGGGGAAGCCCGGCGCCTGCGAGCCAATACATCGCGCATGAACTCCTGGCACAGCTTTTCGTCAAACGGACGCTGGCTGGTGTTCTCGTCCAAGGTAAATACGCCTTACACCCAACTGTTCCTGACCCATATCGATGAGGAGGGCAATTCAACGCCTCCGGTGGTGCTCGATCGATTCACGGGCACTTACGGTGCCGCCAACATTCCGGAATTTGTGCCACTGCCAGCAGACGCTATTGCGAAAATCAGTGAGCAGTTCCTTGATGCATATTCGTTCCTGCGCGCAGGAATGGCGAATGAGCGTACAGGCAATTACCCGGCGGCCGTGAAAGCATATGATCGCGGTTTGGCAGTAGAGCCGGAGAACGTTGAACTGCTAAATGCCAAGGGTTTTGCCTTGTTCCAGGAGGGCAGGAGTAAAGAGGCGGTAGCGTCACTGGAAAAAGCCCTCGAAGTGGATCCGAGACACTGGAAAGCCCATAACAACATGGCACTCGCCTCAGTCGACATCGGCGAGCTCGAGGTGGCAGAAGCGCATTATCGCGAGTCGTTGGCGATTGAACCACAGTCAGCCATCTATAACGATCTCGGCTTTGTACTTGAGCGACAGGGTTTACCCTTTGAAGCGACGGAGATGTATCGCAACGCTTTGGAGCTGGACCCCGACTCTGTAGCCGCACAGTTCAACCTGGCCTCTTCTCTGGCGCGCATCGGTCAATTCGCCGAGGCGGAGCCGCATTTTCGCGCGGTCCTGGACAAAGGCGAGAATACGCAAGCCTATACCGCGCTGGGCATCGTCCTCTGGCAACAGGGAAAGCAAGACGAAGCTGTTGTGACTATGCGGACCGCTATCGAAATAAATCCCGGCAATGCAACCGCTCACGACCAGCTTGGGAAAATGCTCTTCCAGCGTGGCAGGCTGGAAGAGGCGCGGGTGGAGCTGGCGAAGGCGAAAGCCCTGGACCCCAGCCTGGGTGATGTGAAGTAGGGGTTCAGCGCGAAGATCCATGTCTGGAGTGCTTGCGGTCAACGATAAGTTAACGCGTCCTGCCTCGTGACATTCATCGTCAAATTTCAAGCAATAAAAAGTCCACCGAATTGGTCCAGTCCATCAGGAGTTCTGTTTATACGGTTGCTCGACGCTTCCAGCCAAGCCCGAGAAGGCCGACACCGAACAGGGCCAATGTTGCAGGCACGGGCACATTC
This sequence comes from uncultured Alteromonadaceae bacterium, assembly GCA_964613795.1. Taxonomy (GTDB): domain Bacteria; phylum Pseudomonadota; class Gammaproteobacteria; order Pseudomonadales; family Halieaceae; genus Chromatocurvus. Next base: position 34,657 of record CAZTJR010000011.1, read on the forward strand.
GTTATGCCTTCACCCGCCTCATCTGAAGCAGTTATTCTGAAGTTATCGAACACCGCGTAGCCGCCGCTGGAAAGGTCTACTTGAAGAGTCACATTTCCGTCCGTGGAACCTGACGCATTAAATGAAAAGGCTCCATTGCTCCAATCAAGCACGGCAACATCAGACGCAACGCCTGTCAGGTTGGCAGTACCAAGCATCGTG
>CAZTJR010000011.1:34957-40080 GCA_964613795.1 uncultured Alteromonadaceae bacterium
TGAACTTGAAGCTGGGTGCTACATCGTCAGAAGCGAATGGACCATTATTCGCAGAATTACCATCCAGGCCCAAGCTTGAGATGTCCAGCGAAAAATTGAAGAAATCAAAGCTCCCAATATTAAAGGACAGAGCCAATTTGTCGTTTTCAATGTCCGAGAGCATTCCCAGCGCGTAATTTCCACCGATTCCAGCCACGTCTGTATAACCAGTGCCAAAGGCGTCCTCGCCCGTAAGCAAGATAGTCTCTACGGTATTCGCTTGAGCGAAGCTAAACCCCGCCGGTTGTCCGCCATACAGATTATTAACCATCTGCTGAGACACATCGGCATAACCGGAACCGACTGCAAAACCATCGGGCGACTCAAAGTCTTGATCATACAGTGTGATAAAACTTGCCTGAGCCAGTGAGCTTGAACTGATTGCAGCGAAGAGGACGGTGACCTTTGATATCTTGAACATTAATAACCCTATGAAGTGGCTTTGTTGACTTAATTAACATCTAGCAAGTTTCGGACCATCAATGAATTCCTATATTTGTCAGTAGTTTAGGTGAGGCTTGGGTGAAGTTACGTAAAAAAAGCTGACAGTTTGAGCTGTGGTTATGCAAAACAGTGAGTGAAGTTCGCTCCAAGTCGAAAACCGTCATTAGCAATGCAACCGTGACGACGGCTATGTGCCAGCTGTGGACGTAACCTACTCAAGCCCCTGGCAATAAAAACCCTCCGAAGCGGGTCTTTGACGCGCGTTGTTTGCTTACGTTTTCTTGCGGCGTGAGTAGCCAAGTCCCACCAGACCAAGGCCGCACAATGCGAGCGTAGCGGGCGCAGGCACGAAGGCTAACTCGCCGAATCCGCCGCCAAAACTCCCGTCATCAAGCGCGCTGCTGAAAGTACTGTCCGTTTGAATGGAGAACGAGGAAATTTCAGCGCCGGCCAGCTCTACGGGGTTCGTCGGCAGTGACGGCCCTGAAAACAGGCCCGTGTTGGAACTTCGCAACACGAGATCAACGAGGTAGGCACTGTCGTCGTCCAGTATCGCCGAGATGCGAAAGCTGAGACCGTCCGCCGGGCCAAACCCATCCGTGAGCGCCCTGTCTCCCGAGTCATCGCGGTACCATAGCAAATCGGGTAACAGAGTGCCGATGGCGTTCGCCTCTTGTCCATAAGTCGTTGTACTACCGCCGATGGTGACGTCGAAGAACAGGCTCGAGGCGTCAAAGGAATACAAGCTTCCCCCGGCGAAAATCGCCTCTTCGCAGCTTGTGCGCGGCGTTGGAATCGCGTCGCAATTTGCTCCCAGGAATGTAGCATCTGCATCGTAGCCCACGACGACATTGAAGCTGTCACCAACGCTGTAAGCGGGCGAGCCTTGCACCACCTCAAACACACCTGAAAACCCGGCAGTGACAATCCCTGCCCAGGATGACGGGGCCAGAAGTGAGGCGCACAGCAGACCCGTTGTGCACAGTTCGGCGACACCCCGAGTGGATGTGTGATTCATGCCAAGTCTCCTGTTCCCGTCCCCGTTGACTGAAACACAAGGGTGCGCCGACTCGATGCGACCTTTCCTGACGAAATGCCGATATTTTGCTGATGAAAGGCCGAGGCTTATGCAGGCATCTGATTATTCGTAGTTTTTCCGTCTAAGGCGAGCGCGGTGTGCATCGGAAGCGCGACGGGTGATTTATTCCCGGTAGGGACTAGTACGGTACCGATGGTCCCCGCCACTCATCCCCTGTCTTCGTGCAGCGTTGTAACGCCGAGGTCGCATCGCCCCATCCTTCACAACGACTTTCGCCCGGACGGCCGCGATACCAATTCCAAAGCCCTTTGCAGGAAGCATAGAGTTTGAAAAATAGCAGCACGGATTGAAGCTGGGCGGGAGTGATGGGCTGGTGGGAGCAAATTAACTTGTCGTCGCGCATGAAGCGCTCACTCAAACCAATCGCACAGAAAGCGTAAACCTCAATCTGCGAACCTCTCGCGAGGCGTCGGTCAAGCACCACGGCATCGAGCAGATCTCCTTCACCGCCTAACAGGCCTGGGACGGATCCATAGTTGAACGGACATGGAAACGGCGAAATAAAATCGACGTTTCCGGTGCTGCCCCGCTTCAGAAAGCTCCATTTCGGGATTTCGATCACCACCTTGACTCGAGGTGTCTGCTTTGAAAGCGCAGCTGGCACGGAACCAGATGCTGGAGGCTGGATAGTCACCATAAAAGCTCGCTTCTTCGCCCCGCGTGTTCAATCCAGCTTACAAGAATCCGCCAAGGGGGAAAGGTCATTCTGAAGAAGCAGTGCTTATTGCAGCCGCCCCGGTGAGAGCGGCCAGCCCTGGCATCAGAACGGGTCTGTTCATGCGGTAACCCTTTTTTTGTTGCCCCGGCTGATCGGTATCTGTCCAAAAATGGCCGATAAGGCGCGCGGCCTCTACTCGGTGACGCCCCGCATGGCGTCATCCAGCGGCGGCGTCGTGCGCGGCAGACGTCTCGCCTGTGTGCGCTGTTCAAAGGCATAGCCCAGCCCCAGCAGTGCCGGTTCACTGAAAGCACGTCCAAGGAAGGAGACAGTCACCGGCAGGCCGCCGGCGGTAAACCCGGCCGGTACGATGAGGTCCGGGAAGCCGGTGAGGTTGGCGAGCGTTACCGGCGAGCCGCCAGAGCCCGGTGCGGAGCCCGGGTTCGGCTCCGGATCAATACGCTGCGGACGACGTGGCTGTGTGGGATAGACGATGGCATCCAGCCCGTGCTCGTCCATAAGTCCCTCAATGGTATCGCGCAGCAGCGGCAGGGCGTGATCGCGCACGGCCAGGTACTCTCTGTCGCTGAGCTCACCCCCGGCATCCTCTTTCAGCATCAGCTGCCAGCGCGAGGGGTTCGGTATGTAGCCCTGCTCGCTGTCCGGCGCTGGCAGGGTCATTGCAGTGTCAATCAGTGCCCGAAGCGTTTTGGGATAGTCTGGCCCGGTCGTTTCGAGGTAGTCCGCGATCTGCGCGCGGAACTCGCGGTAGCGAATGGTGCGATAGAACTCACCGCGCGATGCCAGCAGCCACGACGGTAGCGCGATATCAACCAGCTCAGCGCCGGCATCGCGCATGGCTTGAAAAGCGGACTCCATAATCCAGTCCACTTCGTCGTCTGCACCCATGAAGTCGCGCGCGATACCGAGCTTTGCGCCCTGCAGTGCCTCGTTATCAAGAAAGCGTGTGTAATCCTTGTGCGCGCGGCCTTTACTGCGCGCGGTTGCCGGGTCGGCAGGATCAACGCCCGCAACAATGCCCAGCGTGGCGGCGACATCGTATACGTGCCGCGCCATGGGACCTGCGGTATCAAACGACAGCGCCAGCGGGATGATACCGTCGCGGCTGACCAGGCCCAGAGTGGGCTTCAGGCCGACAATGCCATTGGCCGAGGAGGGCATGCGCACCGAGCCGCCGGTATCTGTACCGAATCCCACCATGGCGTAGGCCGCCGCGATGGCCGCGCCAGTGCCTCCGGATGAACCGGCGGGCGACCTGCTGGTGTCGTGGGGGTTATAGGTCAGCCCATCCAGCGAGTTCAGCGGTCCACCAGAGGCAAACTCGCTCATGTTCAGCTTGGCAATGATCACCGCGCCGGCATCACGCAAGCGTTTGACCAGAAAGGCATCGTCCGGCGGCACCGCGCCCGCGAGCATAAACGAACCCGCGGTTGTTGGCAGGTCGCGGGTATCGATGTTGTCCTTGAGCGCTACCGGGATGCCGTGCAGGGGGGAGCGAGGACCGCTGCGTTGGCGCTCCGCATCCAGCGCCCGGGCTTCAGCGAGCGCCGCCGGGTTGAGCTGCAGCACCGCGTTGATGCGCGGGCCAGTATCGTCATAGGCCTCGATACGACGCAGAAAGTGTCGCACGAGGGCTTCTGAGGTGATCTCTCCCCGCGCCAGAGCGCGATTAACGTCGTCGATGCTGGCGCTGGATAACGCGGTGAGCTCCGCCCGCGCCGACAGTGACAGCAGCAGGCAGAAAGCCAGCAGCGTGAGATGGGTCAGACAAGGGCGGGACTGCAGCATGGCGCGTGGCTCCGATGGACTGAAAAGCATGAGCGTAACAGACCTCTGGCCGACAGACTGCCTATCTGTTGCTCGACTGCGTCTGAGTCAGGTCCACGGCTTTTCTAAAAACGCGATTGGGTGAGCCTGAACCGCGAGATGCTGCTTGCGCTCGATCAGACGGAACCGGCGCCGGCGTCGTTGTTCACCAGGGCAGCACCTCACCATTGCTGTGCCAGAATGTCCCCGACTTCTCCAGAGACAGCGCATCGATGCGAGCGAGCAGACCGGCTGCTGCCTCGTCGACGTCAATCAAGCCCCGATGGTCGGTCATGTCGGTGCGAACATAGCCCGGATGCAGCACCGCAACGCTGATGCCGCGCTCTGCCAGATCGTGGGCCAGGGATTTACCCGCAGCGTTCAGTGCGGCCTTGGACATGCGGTAGCCGTAGCTGCCACCGCTGTCATTGTCGGCAATGGAGCCCATGCGGCTGCTGATCAGCGCGAGTTTCGCCTTGTCACGCAGGGTTGGCAGCAGGGCGTGGACCACGAGCAGCGGTCCCAGCGCATTCACCTCGAATTGCCGGCGAATGGCCTGTGGGTCCAGCGTGTCGAGAGACACCGGGTGCATCATACCGGCGTTATTGATCAGGAGGTCGGTGGAGTCCGACCCCAGAACGGATGCCAGGCTGTCCAGCGAGGCCGCGTCGGTGACGTCGACACCGTCGACCACCGCTACATCGAGTGCCTGCAGTTCGGCGGATCGCTGGCGGCAGGCGGCTGTGACGCGCCACCCGCTATCCGCGAGCTGACGACTCAGTTCCAGTCCAATGCCGCGATTGGCTCCAATAATGACAGCGTTTCTCATGGGCGTAGTCTAGCGTAAACGGCGGGCTGGCGTTATCCCTTCCACACCTCGCCGCACAATCGCACCCAGTTGCCGCCGATCACCTTTTCGATGACCCGGTCATTGTGCCCCCGCGATTTCCTGTAGGGCGTCCAGTCAAAGCTTGCCTGATGCCTCTGGAAAAGCCCAGTAGCGGCTGCGAGATACCTGTCCAGCGGGGTCTCACCTGCAGGTCACACCAGGTGAAT
>CAZTJR010000011.1:40180-88104 GCA_964613795.1 uncultured Alteromonadaceae bacterium
CGGCTGCGAGATACCTGTCCAGCGGGGTCTCACCTGCAGGTCACACCAGGTGAATCGGCTCCAGCGCCTCGCCCTGGGGCAGCACCCGCCCGATGATCGCCGCGTGGTCATAGTCCAGCGTCTTCAGCGCCGCCAAGCAGGCCTTAGCATTGGCTGCCGGCACGCTGGCCAGCAACCCGCCGGCGGTCTGGGGGTCGAACAGCAGCGGGTAACGCGGGTGATCGCTCATGCCTTCCGGGTTGCGCAGTGCTCGCCGCAGGCGCAGGTTCGCCGGCTGCAGTGAACTGAGGATGCCACTGGCGATGGTCTCCTCGGCGCCATCGAGCACCGGCAGGGCGGCGAGGTCCAGCTCGGCATCGACCGCCGATGGCCGGGTCATTTCCAGCAGGTGGCCGAGCAGCCCGAAACCGGTGAGATCGGTGCAGGCGCTGGCGCCGTGCTCCAGCAGGCAGAGTGCACCCAGCCGGTTGGACTGACACATGGAGGTCAGCGCCGCATCGATCCAGCGTCCACGGGCCGCCAGTTTTGCATGGGCGGCAAACAGTGTCCCGGTGCCGATTGGCTTGGTCAGCAGCAGCACATCGCCGGCGCGCATGCCGCCCTTGCGCAGCACCCGACCGCCGTCGACATCCAGCAGCCCGTTCACGGCAAAGCCGAGGGCCAGTTCACGGCCCTCGCCGGTATGGCCACCGACCAGCGCACAATTGGCCTCGTTCAGGACGGCCACCGCACCGGCCATCATCTGAAACACGGTATCCTCGATCTTGCTCTCCAGGCCAGATGGCACTGTGGCCACGGCGGTGGCACTCTGCGCCTCGGCCCCCATGGCGAAGATATCCCCCAGGGCATGGTTGGCCGCGATCTTGCCAAAAACATAGGGGTCGTTGATAACGGCGCGGAAGAAGTCGATGGTGTGCACCACCGCCTTGCCCGGCGGCACCCGCAACACCGCGGCGTCATCTGGGTCACTCAGTCCAATCACTACATCGTCCCGCTGCACCGGCTTAAGCTGCTCGAGTGCCCGGGACAGCGCGGACGCGCCGACCTTGGCGCCGCAGCCACCGCAGCGCATGGCGACAGCGGAGATCGCCTGGGCCGCCTCTTCATTGTCGAGGGCGATGCCGCGACCGGGATCAGCGGTCGTCTCCTCCATCGCCGGCAGCTCGCTGAATCGCTGCATGAAGCGCCGGTCAATCCAGTCCTTCCAACGCCAGACCCAGTCGCCTTCGATGCCCAAGGCGCCCCGGGAGGCCACCGCATGCCTGTCTCCGGTGCTGATCAGCGCGAGCCAGGTCTTCTGCGGGCGAAACGGTCGCGGCGCATGCCCCTGCACCGCTCGCCGCAGGTTGCGCGCCAGCGGCGGGCCCTGCCGCACGGCAAACACGCCAGCCTTTTCCCGGGGGTGATTCACGCTGGTGGCAATGTCGCCGGCGGCGAATACCCGATCGTCCGTGAGTGTCTGCAGCGTGTCGCGTACCAGTATAAATCCGCGCTCATCCAGCATCAGGCCCGTCTCGCGCAGCCAGGCGGCGCCGCCGGCCTGGGTGACCCAGACAATCTCGTCGGCATCGAGCCTGTCGCCTGCCGTGGTATGCACAACCCCGTTCGCGACCCGGTTGACCGCAGATCTCCGGTGCAGGTGGATGCCCCGGTCTTCAATCTGCCGCTCAAAAGTGCGACGCACGCGGGCGTTGTGCGTGGGCAGCACATCATCACTCGACGTGAACAGGTGGAATGCCAGCTCATCCGGATCGCGCCCGGCCTCGCGAAGCTCCCGGCGCAGCCGGTACTGCATCGCCAGGGTCAGCTCGACCCCCCCGGCACCGCCGCCGACCACCGCGACCCGCGTCGGCCCGGGGTGTTCACGAATGCGTGTCAGCAGCGCCAGCCAGCGGTCGTTGAACTGGTTGATCGGCTTGACCGGCACCGCATTGTCCCTGGCGCCGGGCACCTGGCTGACCTGGGGTGCTGAGCCGATGTTGATCGACAGCTGGTCGTAGGGCACGGGTGGGCGGCTGCGGCAGAGCACCTGCTGGCCCGCCAGATCGAGCCCCACGGCCTCGTCGCGAAAAAAACGCGCTCCGGCGAATGCCGCCAGTCTCGCCAGGTCGATGTGCACCTGGTCGTAGTCGTAGTGCCCGGCAATGTAGCCGGGCAGCATGCCGGAGTAGGGCGTGTGTGTATCGCGGCAGATCAGCGTCAGCCGCACGCCGGGAATGGGCCGCATGCCGAAGCGCCTGAGGACACCAACATGGCTGTGCCCGCCGCCGAGGAGGACGATGTCGCGCAGAACGGGCTGGTCGGGTTGCTGCATGCTGTGTTCCAGTGGCCAGGGCAAGACGTGGCGAGAGGGTGCCATGCTCCTCGATTCAGTGGAAGTCGCGGCGACAACCCGGGTTGCCATGCGCGGATAGCTGTCACGGTCCGCGAGCTGTCGCGGCTTTCGGGCGTTGCCATGGGGATGGCACAATGGTCCGGCGCCGACGGGCATATACAATTCGAGAGACGAGGCGAGGACGGTGATGGCACTGGATTTCCTGCAATGGCCGGCAATGCTGGTGACCGTGGTCGCTGTATGGCTGGTTGGCTACCAGAGCAGAACGGAGCGCAAGTACGGATTCTGGACCTTTCTGGCCAGTAACGTACTCTGGGTCGCCTGGGGCGTGCCTGCCGGGGCCTGGGCACTGGTCGTTCTGCAGTTTCTCCTGGCCGCGCTCAACATCCGCGGTATCCTCAAGAATGAGCCCGCCCGCTGATGGCAGTGTCACTGCTGAAGTTTGTCGAGACGCTGTGAAAGGCTGTCCAGGCTACGCGCCCTCCGACGCATCGACGCCCAGGGGTCATCGCGTCCACTGATTGCCCGGAACAGGTTCTGCGCGTTGTAGCGCCGCGAATCCAGGTCGGGATCATCCAGCGCGGCGCGCGGTATCGGCGTTGCCACCGGTGCGCCGGGTTTTGCCCGCAGGCTGTAGGGTGCGATAGCCGTCTGGCCGTAGGCATTGCGCTGCACGTCGAGATAAAGGCGCCCCCCGCGCTTGTTCTTGCGCTGCGCCATCGTGTAGCGGTCGGGATGCCGCTCCAGCAGGAGCCGGGCGCAGTCGCTGGCGACCTTGCGCACTGCATCGAAAGCGTACTTGCGTTGCAGCGGTATCACCACGTGCAGGCCCCTGGATCCCGTGGTCTTGAGGTAGGCCGGTATCGACAGTTCGTCGAACAGCTCGAGGCAGTCCCGGGCCGCGGTGCGCACGGGCTCGAAATCATCTCCCGGTGGATCGAGGTCGAAGATCATCTGATCGGGCGTGTCTGGCCGGTCCAGCCGCGACAGCCAGACGTGATAGCCCAGGCAGGCCTGATTGGCCAGGTACACCAGCGACGCGCTGTTGTTGCACACCGGCACGGTCTGGCTGCCGTCACTGGTCTCCACGTCTGCGCGCCGGAACCAGTCTGGGAAATACGCCGGAGCCGACTTCTGGATGAAGCCCTCGCTGTCAATCCCGTCCGGGTAGCGCTCCATCGTCAGCGGACGCTCGCGCAGTGCCGGCAGGAGGTGCTCTGCCACCTTTTCGTAGTAGTCGATAACATCGCCCTTTGTCAGGCCGGTATCGGTATAGAACACCTTGTCACGGTGGCTCAGTTCCACGTGGTAGGATCCGAATGTGCGCTGCATGGTTGTCTGCCTCCCGTGCCGCTGGCGCCGGATTCAGTTGCCGGAATCCCCGCTGTCGTCATCCGCGGCGATGTCCTTCAGGCTGCGCTCTGTGAGCACGCTGTCCGGCTGGCTGCTAGTTGGCTTGCGTCGGGCATCGGCATGCTCATCCTTTTGCTTGATCAGCAGCCACTTTTCCTGGCCACTGTCCTGGCTGTCCGTGCGTATCAGGGCCCAGCCGCCCCTGAGTTTCCTGCCCCATAGCTCAACCTGCAGTTTGCCCGCCTTGAGTGCCCTGCTCGCTGAGACGGGCCTGTCGTCATTATCCCGGGAGCGGTTCTTCCAGGTGCCCGCGTCCCATACCATGACGGTGCCGCCGCCATACTCCTGCTGTGGTATCACGCCCTCGAAGTCGGCGTAATCCATGGGATGGTCTTCCGTTCTGACCGCGAGGCGGCGCTCACGCGGGTCCAGCGACGGCCCCTTGGGTACGGCCCAGGACATGAGGGCGCCATCGAGTTCCAGGCGGAAATCGTAATGCAGCTGCGAGGCAGCGTGTTTCTGAATCACGAAGATGGGCCGGCTGGAAACCTTGCGGCCGCCGCTGCCCGTCGGTTCCGGGGAGCGGCGGAAGTCACGTCGATCGCGATAATGCCTGAGTCTGTCCTGGCTCATGCTTGCGGCGCCTGCAGTGACTATCGATTTCGGGTAAACACGATGGCCGCTATAGCTGGCGCGCACGATCCGACGCCATGGCGTGGTTATGTTCCCACATTTCCTTGCATTGAATGCAGCGCTCTGCCCAGGGCACCGCCCGCAGCCGCTCGGGATTGATGTCGACGCCGCAGTCCACGCACTGACCATACTGGCCCGACGCGATCGCCGCCAGAGCGCGGTCGATGGCGTGCAGCTGTTCCACCCAGCGGCTTGCATTGGCGTGATTGATCCCTTCGAGCATATCCGCCACAGATTTGTCGCCCGGGTCGTTAACCTCTCCGGCGAGTTCCGAATAGGACGCCTTATCGCTGGCCAAAAGGTCCTCGCGGATCTCCGCGCAGAGTGTGCTGTAGCGCTGCTTTAGCTGTTGTTCGAAATCCTGTAGCTGCTGCCGGTTCAATGGCATGTCGGCGCTCCTTTTCAACACTGCGTTAGGAAATACCGTAGTGCACAACGCGCGCCACTGCCAACTTCTGCACCGATCCCAGGCCTGAGACGTCACGCAGTTGCACCACGGGGGGCGTCTTCCCACGCAGGATAAAAAGGTGGTGTGCCCGTGGGCGCGCGGGCAGAGCCTTGGGGCGCGTTTCTTGTGCAACCGCGGTCCCGCGTGCGGACTGTCGTCATCCGCCGTTCTGCAGCGCCTCGCGTATCCCATGCGGATCGATGTCCAGTGCCGCGAAGCCCGGCAGCGCGGGGTCGGCCACATTGTCCCGAGCCATCAGTTCGACGTCGCTGGTGTTCAGTGGCCGGCGCGGCAGAATTGTCAGCAGCCCCGCAATCAGTAGCCACAGCGCGAACGGCACTGGCACCAGCATGCGCCGCCGTCCGCTGTGTCGCAGTTGCTCCGCGACGATATCCCGGTAGCTGAGCAGGTCCGCCCCACCCAGCTCGAAGACACGGCCGGCGGATCCGGGCCGCTGCAGCAATGCGCCGATCGCCCTGGCCACGTCGTCGGCCAGTGCCGGCTGCAGCTGCGTGTTGCCGCGGCCGAACAGCGGTACCAGCGGCAGTCGGCACAGGGTGCGAAGGCGCCTGATCATTCCGCCCTCGGCACCGAACAGTACCGATGGGCGGACAATGGTTGCGCGCTCGAACGCGTCGCGCACGCGGGCCTCACCCTCCCCTCTGGACCGGATATAGGCTGATGACGACTGCGGGTCCGCGCCGATGCCGGAGACGTGAATCAGCCGGTCCACGCCGGCCTCGCGGGCCAGGCGTGCCACCTGTCCGGCACCGTCGACATGGATGTCCCGGAAGCGCAGGCCGGGCCGCTCTGCATACAGCGACACCGCATTGACTGCCGCATCAGCACCTTCCAGCGCACTGCGCACCGAGCGTTCGTCCCGGACGTCGGTTTTTATCCGCAGGCTCGGCTCTGCGACGGTACCCGGTATCAGCACGTCCGGGTCGCGCGCGGCGATGCGCACCTCCCAGCCATCGGCCTCCAATTCGCGGGCAACGGCACGGCCCAGAAACCCGGTAGCGCCAAACACGGTAACGACGGGACTGTTCATGCCAGGCCTCCTCGACAATTTTCGACGGATGTCAGATAACCATAGCAGCTACTCAGCCATGCGCCGACCGTTCATGCCGGGCCGGCGCCGCCCTCTTGCGACGCCCGGATCCGGCGCTGCGAACGCAAAGATGAGGTGCCGCAGGATGTGGTTGTCGTAAAATGATAGGGGCGGGTCCCCCGTCGAATGTCGGCAGCACATCACACAGGAAGGATTTCCAGCATGGCCAAGCGCCCCAATCCCCTAGACCGTTTCGCCAGGGACTTAAGGCCCGGCCAACTGCAATGGATCGGCGTGCGGCCCGCGCGTCGTGCTCCCATGCAGGCACTGCAGCGCGCCCGGGCCGTCAGTGGGCGAGGTCTCGAGGGCGATCATCGGATCGACAAATCGCCGGGGTCGGGGCGGCAGGTGACCCTGATTTCCCGGGAATTCATCGGGCAGACGGCGCATTTTCTGGGAATCGATGAGATCAGTCCCGACCTGCTGCGGCGCAATCTTGTGGTCTCCGGCATCAATCTGCATGCGCTGCGTCACCAGCGCTTCAGGATCGGCGACGTGCTGCTCGAGGCGAGTGCTCTCTGCCATCCCTGTTCGCGAATGCAGGAGGCGCTGGGAGAGGGCGGTGTCGCCGCGATGCTCGGTCACGGCGGACTGTGCTGTCGGATTCTCGGCGGCGGTGTAATGGTTGTGGGTGACGCGGTGCGGGTTGAAGTGCCAGGTGAGTCGCTCGACCTGTTCGGGTGAACAGACCTAAGCCAGCGAAGTCAGTGCAGAAAAACCGCTCTATGACAGCGTGATGAAAGCCCTGTGAATTCTCCAAGAACTTTGCATGAATTTTCCGTGAAGACTCGGTAAATGCATTGAGCGGTAGCCGCGACGCACCTAGCCTTCGGCACTTCACCTATCCTAGCCGGAGACACCCATGAAGTTGCAAACCCAGCTATCCGCCGGCGTTGCGGCTGCCCTTGGCACGTTAATCGCCAGCGGCGCTGCCGCCCAGTCAGCAACAGACCGCAATGGCCCACGCATCGAGGAAGTGCTGGTGTATGGCCAGCGCGACATGATGCGCAGCGCCATTGATCGCCAGCGCGACTCGGACCGCATCATGAGCGTGATCACGCGGGATGCCATCGGCAACCTGCCGGACCAGAACGTGGCGGAATCCGTTCGCCGGCTGCCCGGTGTGAACGTTCTCAACGACCAGGGCGAGGGTCGCTTTATCGCCGTTCGCGGGCTGGATCCCAGTCTGAATGCGTCAAACGTCAACGGGGTGCGCGTTCCTTCACCGGAAGCGGACACCCGTGCCGTTGCCCTGGATGTGATCGCCTCCGAGCTGGTGGAATCCATTGAGGTGGTGAAGACGCTGACGCCGGACATGGATGCCGACACCATCGGTGCCTCTATCCAGATCAACACCATGCGTGCCTTCGAGGCCGACGACCGCTTCTTTTCCGTCAAGGCCGAGCAGTCCTACAACGACCTGAGTGACGCCTATTCCCCCAAGGGCTCCGTGGAGTTCCTCTTTCCCATCAACGATCGGCTGGGCATTGCCGGCGGCGTCTCCTACCAGGATCGGGAGTTCTCCACCGACAATATCGAATCGGAAGGCTGGGACGTCACGGATGACGGCGTTCTCTACGCTGACACGGTGGAGTACCGCGACTATGACGTCGTGCGGGAACGCTCCAGCGCCTCGCTGACCGTGGATTTCAAGGCCACGGAAAGCACCACACTGTATGCGCGTATGATGTACAGCCTGTTCGAGGATACCGAGTCGCGCCGCCGGCTGGTCCTGGAGATGGACGAGGAGCCGCGCTCCGGCAGCGCCACCTCGGCGTCCTTCCTGTCAGACGATGGTGAAATTGTCGCCGAGCGCGAGCAGAAGGACCGCTACGAGGCGCAGGAGATCCAGACCTACGCCATCGGCGGTGAAACCCTCTTCGGCGACTGGGAGCTGGATTACAGCGTCAGCTATGCCTACGCGGAAGAGCACGAGAAAGACACCTTCGAAACCCTGTTTGCGGCGGGTTTTGAGGACCCGGGCGCGCTGGGCATCGACTTCGACTACAGCAATGATGAGCAGCCCCGGTATGGCATCAGTCAGGGCGCAGACGCCTTTTTTGATCCGGGCACCTACGAGTTTGATGTGGTGGAGATTCCCGACGCCCTGTCAAAGGATGAGGAAATCACCTGGCAGTTCAACGCCGCGCGCAATGTCCGCATGGACAGCGGCACGCTGCAGCTCAAGTTCGGCAGCAAGTTGCGGCAGCGCAGCAAGGAGCGCGACACTTCCCTGCAGGTGTTCGACGACTTCGACGGTGACTACACGCTGGCAGACGTCACCGGCCGGCAGAGTTTCGGCCTCGCCGACATCGATCCCGTGCCCGGTCTCGGCGCGGTGCGCAATTTCAATATCGATAACCTCGATCGCTTTGTCCTCAACGACTTCGACACCCGGCTGGAATCCAACATCGAGAATTTCAGCGTGGACGAGGACATTCTTGCGGGCTACCTCATGGCGCGCTGGGAGTCGGGGCCGCTGACGGTGATTGGCGGTGTCCGCGTGGAGCGCACCGACAACACGGTACGCGCCAATCTCACCGAGATTCTGGAGGAAGGCAGCGTTCTCAACGGCGTCACGCTCGAGGAAGACCAGGTGAATTTCACGCCCAGCGAAGAGGACAGCAGCTATACCGACTGGCTGCCCAGCCTGAGTGCGCGCTACGACCTGCGCAACGACATCGTACTGCGTGCCGGGTTCTTCAACAGCCTGGTGCGCCCCGGCCCGGAGCAGCTGGCGCCAATCTTTATCATCGAGGAGTCCGAGGGAGGCGGTCGTGAGGGCGAGTTCGGCAACCCCGGCCTGAAACCCTACAAGGCCTTCAACGTGGACGCGAGCGTCGAGTGGTACTTCAGCGAGAACGGCGTCCTGTCCGGTGGCCTGTTCTACAAGGAAATCGACGATTTCATCGTCAATGCGCGTTTCGAGGCCGATGAGCCGCCCTTCAACGGCGTGTACAACGGCATTCCCTTTGACGAGGGGATCATTCCGCTGAACGGCGACGAGGCCACGGTGCAGGGGGTCGAGTTCAACTACCAGCACGCGCTGACGCAGCTGCCGGCGCCGTTCAACGGCCTTCTGCTCGGCCTCAACTACACCTATACCGACGCCGAGGGCGATATCGGCGAGCGCACGATTCCCCTGCCGGCTGCGGCGGAGCAGACCTACAATGCCATGCTCGGCTACGAGTCCGGCCCTCTGTCCGTCCGCCTCACCGCCGCCTACCGGGATGAATACCTCGACGAGCTGCAAGGCTCCCCGGAGGAGGACCGCTATGTCAGGGATCACCTGCAGGTGGATCTCACCGCGAATTACGACGTCAGCGAAAAAATCAAGGTCTACTCGCAGTTCCTCAACCTGACGGACGAGCCCTTTGTGGCCTTCCAGCGCGGCCCGGGCGCCAACCGGCTGTTACAGTACGAGGAGTATTCCTGGACCGTGCGACTCGGCATCCAGGTTCGCCTGTGAACCGATTGATGGGACCTATTGCCATGCAGACCTCGCTGATTCGTGCCGCCGCCACCGGCATCCTTCTTGCCACCCTGGGGGTGGCAGGCGTCTCCGCGGAGACGCAGACACCCCATGTCGAACTGGAGCGCGCCGTTTCGGGGGTTATTGAGCGAATGCAGCAGACGCTGTCTGCCGAGGAGCGCCTGGCCCTGACGCCGGAGTCGGCCGCGTCGTTCTTGAACGCGCGGGAGCGGGAGCTGCTCTCCACCGGCTTTGCCAGGCTGCAGGTCTCAGCACCGGTGACGGTTCACGTGGCCTTCGAATCCGCGCCCGGCGAGGTGCCCTTCTGGCTACCGGCGCGCGGCTTTGAGCGGCGCAGCGACCTCGACTTCCTGGTGAAAGGCGAGGACGACTACGCCACCTGGTCAAAGCGCTTCCCCGCCGGCGAGATCGGTCTCGGGATTCCGGGATTCAGCGGTGAAATGAAGCCCTACCTCATCTTCATCGAGGCCGACAATGCCGACACCGTCGAGGTCGAGCCCCTGGTGCCCGGCGTCGATGTGGTGGAGGCGACCCTCGGCCAGCAGGCCTTTCTCGACGATGATGACGACCTGACCACGCTGCCCGATCGTTTGATGGGGCTGCCCATGCTGCGTTCCTATGAGAGCTGGGAACTTGTTGCCCGCCTCGTGGGGCATTTCCGCGCCACCGACTATCCCTCCAGCGATCGGCCCGACCACGTACAGCTCACCTGGCAGGGCGATCCTGCATCCAGCATCACGGTGCAGTGGCGCACCCGCGGCGAGAGTGACGATGGCCGTCTCTGGCTGGCACGCCAGTCAGACCTGCTGCAGGAAAACCCGGGCAGCGCCCGCATCGTGCCGGCAGAGCCCTTCGTCATGACGACCCCGCAGATCGTCAACGATCCTGCCATCACGCTGCACCGGGTAACCCTCGATGATCTCGCACCGGCCACGGACTATGCTTACGCGGTGAGTAACGGCGACGGCGTGCAGTGGAGCGAACTGCGCAGTTTCCGCACGGCGGCGGAGCCCCGGGATGAGCCCTACAGCTTTGTCTATCTCGGCGACCCGCAGAACGGACTCGACCGCTGGGGCGAGCTCATCAGGCAGTCGGACCACCGCTTCCCGGAAAGCCGCTTTTTTCTTATAGCCGGTGACCTGATCGACAAGGGCACGCAGCGCGACAATTGGGACCAGTTCTTTGCCGAAAGCAGCCCCGTGTTTGATCGACGTCCGGTGCTGCCCGCCATCGGCAACCACGACAGCCACGGCGGACACCCCACGCTGTACCTGCAGCAGTTTGCCCTGCCCGATAACGGCACAGACACGTTGGACCCGGGCCGCACCTACCACGTGACCTACCAGGACCTTCTGGTGGTGGTCATGGACTCGAATTACGACCTGATTGATCCTGCGACGCAGACCGAGTGGCTGGATCGTGTGCTCGGCGAGAGTGATGCGCGCTGGAAGACCGTCATCTACCACCACCCGCTCTACGCCTCCCACCCCGAGCGCGACAATGCGCCACTGCGCGACGCCTGGTTGCCGATCTTTGACCGTCATGGTGTCGACATCGCGTTCCAGGGGCACGATCACGCCTATATGCGCACGCAACCCCTGCGCGGCGGCACGCCTGTGGCCGAGGGCGAACACGGCACCGTGTATCTGGTGGCCGTGTCGGGGACCAAGATGTACGAACAGTCGCTGCCCGATTTTGCGGCGTTTGGCGCAACAGACACCCGCACCTACCAGGTGATCGACGTCGACCCCGCTAACGGAACCCTGCGCTATCGCGCTATCGCCGAATCGGGCGAGGTGATTGACGAGTTCGCGCTCAGGAAGCCCTGAGCCGGGGTTTATCGGTTGCGTGTCACCCGCTATGAGCGCGCGTCTCCGCGGAGATGGAAGCGGTAGTCGTGCCGCTCAAGCGGCTCTGCGACGCCGACCTCGTAGGTTTCCACCAGCACCTCACCATCCGCGCGCACGGTGAACATCCGGAACATGGCGGTGTGGCGGGTTTCATCGGGAATCTTGGTGCGCTCCAGCGCCGGAATGTGCAGGTAGTGAACCGCGCCGATCCGCTTGGAGTGGTTCACCCGCTCCATGTCCATGTGCAGATCACCGGAAATGACGGCCGCGAGGTTGGGCTGGCCGACAACCTCGGCAAAGCGTGCATGGGTGATGCCCTTGTCCGGATTTTCCGGGTAGGCACCGGTCTGCGCTCCGTGCACGATCAGCAGCACCGGCCTGGGTGCAAGCTGCCCGATCTGCTCCAGCATCCACTCGATGCCGCTGTCCTTGAAATCCCGGCCGACGTCCGGCGATGCAAATACCAACGCCACGGTATCCGTCTCGACCACGTAACTGGGGTCCTTTATTTCCGCCTTCTGTGCGCCCCAGCGATTGGCGTAGGCCAGGTAACGCTCCACCGTGCTGCCGTGCTCTTCATTGCCCATGATGGGATAGAAGGGCAGGTTCAGCGCCTGAAGGACCTCGGTCGCGTTCTCGTATTGAATGCGGGTTCCCTTGTGGGCGATATCGCCAACGCCGATGACAAAATCCATATCGATGGCGTGCGCCAGGCGGTTCACGTCTGCTACGGCCGCCGCCATGTGCGGGAAGCGGGGCTCGGGCTTCGGCTCAGCGTCGCCCAGCGCGGCGAATCGAAGCACAACGTCTTTGCTGTCGGCGCTGAAGGCCGCCGGGATGGCAAGCGCAAGGCCGAGCAACAGTGTCAGGGCGATAGCGCCGCTTTGAATTCGTGTCATGGGGGTCTCCGTGTAGGGAAGTTGAGTCGGAGAGAGGTAACACACAACAATGACGTGAGTGTGACAGCGCCTCGGCGAACACCTCGGAGTAGTCGCGACAAGCTGCCGTCACGTCTCGTTCCAGCGCCGGAATCCGACCCGCGTCCCGTCCGGCCGCTGCGCGATCCAGGCCACGAAGCGGGCGATCTCGGGATGCGCAGCCAGTGCTTCGACGGTGTTGAATTCACGCTCCAGAGCTTTGTTGTCGAGCGTTGCGTGCACATGTGCGTGGCAGGGCCGGCACAGCAGTGCAATCCTGTGCTTCACGTCATCGCGGTCGAAATCGCGCTTGTTGCGGCGGTTCCTGTGGCGCGTCTGGGGGATCAGGTGGTGTCGCGTAAGCACTGTGACCTGTCGGCGACACAGCTCACAGCAACCGCCACCGCGGAGTCGGCTACCCTCCCTCATTCAAGCCCGGTGCCAGCCAGGAGACTATCCGCGCGGCGGATTCGGTGAGTGATCACGGCCTTACCAGCAAACGGTTGACCGGCATGGCAAACCGGGCCGGGGTATCCGTTGTCGCGATGGTGGCCGGTGCACACAGCAGGTGTGAGAGCTCCTTTAACATTTGTGCTCGCCGCGCCCCCGACAGCGTGAAGGCTGCGTAAAAGAAACCGGCCGCAGCCTCTGCCACCTCCGTCGCTGTTCCGTGCATGGCGACGACGCCGGTTTCGACGGTGACGTCTGCCTGTGGAAACACGGCGCTCACCAGTTCAATCAGACTGTCGGTGCCGCGCACGCGCGGGTCACCCAAATCAATACTACCGTAGTCGGGGAGTTCAGCCTGCACATGCCCATAGATCAGGTCATGTGCCGCTGCGTAGCCCGGTGCAGCCTGCATCGGCCCGTCCACCAGCGCCGCAAATGTACCGCCCGGCTTCAGTACCCGCCTTACCTCTCTAAGTACGGGCTCGATGGGATACATCAGGGTCAGGGCCCAATGACACAGCACGGCGTCCATGGAGTCATCCTGCAGTACGCACAGATGCTGCGCCTCCGCCTGCAGCAGTCGTGCCGCTGCCCAGGGCAGCCGATGCCGCGCCAGCGCCAATTCTTCGGGACACATGTCAATACCGACCAGGGACAGCGCTGGGTTTCGTGTATGCAGAATATCCAGCAGTACGCCGGAACCGCAGGCAAGGTCCAGCACACGGCCTTCACCACCGGGTGCGGTTTCGGCCAGCCATTCATAGCTCGTGCGTCCCGCCGCGTCGCGACACGCCTGCGCGCAGGTCTCGGTGAAACCGGGGTTATCATGATGGATGGCGCGCAGGTGTAAACGCAGTGCACTGGCGTCGGGCTGCTCGCCGCGTGCAAGGCTTTCTGTCCAACCGGAGCGCAAGGGACTGAGATTGTTCAACGGGAATGTCCTTTTCGTGCCGCTTGCAGGGTCAATGGGAATCAGAGCGTGACGTCAAGCAGGTGAACCACCTGTGGAAAGCGCCAGCCATCCGTCGTCTGGCAGTCTGCCAGCCACTCTGAGGTCGGCGACTGTGACAGCAGCTCGGAGAGCGAAACGCTGTCGTCGAACACACAGCGCTGCAGGTAGCCTTCCACGGCACCGGTGGCGCCGGGGTGGGCAATGGTGTCGTAGCAGATGTCGGTAACAGTTACTCTGGCGCCGCTTGCCCGCAGGCAGGCGGCCAGTTGCTCCGCAGAGACGTAAGGTTCGATATCGCCCTTGCCAAAAGCAGCCAGGAAGCGCCGATGAAACTCCACGTAATGTCCGGCTGCGGCGCTGTGGGCGATAATCCCCTGGCCGTTGTTGCCGATTGCGGCGCAGAACGTTGCGCAGGCCGCCTGCAGGTCCTCCTGCGGCACGGCGTAGAGCGCATGGGTTGCCCAGACGATGTCATAACCCTCGGGTTGTGGGGCAAAGTCCTGGAGGGTCACCTCATGCTCATCAGCGGGAACAAATGGCAGCGGCAGTGCCGCGCGGGCTTCTGCGATGGAGAATGCCGAAGGGTCCAGCAGATCGGTAAGGATCGGAGCCAGGCCTGGCGTGGCGATGTCGGCATGGCGAACCAGTGCGTTGGGGAATTTCCCGGATCCGCAGGCAACGTCAAGCAGGCGGAGAGACCGTTCGCCTGCGGATGCCTGCGCCTGTGCAAGCCAGGTCGCCCAGTCGCGTGCCTCGGCCAGATATCGGTAATCGTCCGTTGCAAGCGTGTAGAAGGCCTCCATTCCCCGGCGCCGGGCCTCTGACCAGTGCGCCGAACTTCGCGCCAGCAATTTGTCGGTCATCGCGCAATCTCCACGGGCCAGCAAACCGGATTCAGCGGACTTGCCGCGACCTCGCCCGGGCCGACGCCGGGCATGAACTTCTGCCAGTCACCGGAAACCAGAGTCGGGGAATCGATAATGCGAGCGCCATCCTCGTAATAGGTGTTGGCCAGTACAATCCGGCTGCGGTCGGTGCGGTTACGGGCGGCGGTATGGAAACTCAGGTTATGGTGGAAGCTGACATCGCCGATGTCAAAGGGCGTTTCGTCAATGCTAACGTTGTTTCGTGCAAAGATACCGGCGACGCTGCGGTCATAGCCGGTGCCGGATTTCTCGAAGCTCACGGCGTCTACCAGGCGATGAACATCCAGCGGGTAGGCAAAGGCAAGGGGGCCCATCTCCAGCGGTATTGTCTGGGCGGGGACCCAGGCTGTCACCACATTATGCGTGTCAAAGGGGAAGTGGTGATCGTCAAAATGCCACGGCGTGCGCCCGCAGCCGGGTTGTTTGGCCAGCACGTTGTCGTGATAGAGACGAACCGCGCCCACGCCGAGAAGTTCCGCGGAGATCTGCGCCAGCCGCGGAGACAAGACATAGGCCCTGAGCAGGAGGTTGTTCTGCCAGATCATTTCGAGACTGAGAAAGCGGTCCGGGGCATCGGTATCCGGGTTGGCACCGAATTCAATCTCTAGCATCCGAACCAGCTCACGGCGCAGCCGCAGCAGCACACCGGGTGAGAACACCTGCTTCAGCTTGATGAAACCGTTGTTGCGGAAAAAGCTGCGCTGCTCTTCGGTGACGCGGTAGGGTGCGCAAAGTTCCTCGAAAATGGCGGGATCATCGGGGAGTTCCAGCTCCGGTATGGGTGGTGCCGGCAGGATCCGCGAGTCTTCGCCGGCGTTGTCTGCCAGGCTGACATACCAATCCCACCAGGCCTGGTTATCCTGATCCCACGGCTGACTGATGTCGGTGTTATCGCTTGCGGCGCTTTCGGGCATAGGGACTCTCGGATCATCTGAAGGAACAGCTTAACGAAACTGGCGCGGCGCGGGAAACGTTCCGTTTTGACGCGGAATGCGCACAAGCCGTTCCTGAGTACGGTAAACCCGGGGCTTGCGCCGGATAAGCCACCCGGCGATAACTCTGCGCCGGGTGCCGGCTACCGGAAGCTCGCCGGTATCGCGCTGAAGTCCAGGCTCCACATCAGCGGCACCAGAAAATACACCATTAAAACGACGATGACCGCCGCGATCAGATTCATCAAAATACCGGTGCGCACCATCTCTAGAATGGTCAGCTTGTTGGTGGCAAAGATGATGGCATTCGGGGGAGTGCCCACCGGCAGCATGAAGGCAAAGTTGGCGGCCATGGCGCAGGGAATCATCAGCGCATAGGGGTGAACCTTCAACGCCAGTGCGAGTGCCGCCACCACCGGCAGGATCATGGTGGCCGTCGCGGTATTGGAGGTGATTTCTGTCAGGAACAGAATCAGCAGGGTGGCGCAGCTGATGATGACCATCAAATGCAGGCCCTCAAGCACCGTGAGCTGCGTGCCGATCCATTCGGCCAGGCCGCTCTCGCGAAAACCGGCGGCGATGGCCAGGCCGCCGCCGAACAGCAGAAGGATACCCCAGGGGATGTTGACCGCATCATTCCAGTCCAGGATGCGGCTGCCAATATGGCTTTTCGCGGGTATAGCAAATAGCAGCAAGGCCGCAGTGACGGCAATCATGCCGTCGCGGATTTCCGGCAGCAGGTCGGCCCAGATGAAGCCGCGGCTAATCCACAGGAAGGCGGCAAAGACGAAAACCGCGGCAACCGCTTTTTCCTCGAAGGAAGTCCGGCCCAGGGCCTCCCGCTCGGCGTGGATCACGCGGCGGCCGCCGGGCAGTTCCCGGATCCGGGTAGGAAAGGCAACGCGGCCGATATAGAGCCAGGCGATCGACAGCAGCAGTATGACGACAGGGACGCCGACTGCCATCCAACCTGCGAAGGTGATCTCGACCCCGAACAGTACCCTCGCCTGTGCTGCCAGTATGATGTTGGGTGGCGTGCCTATCAGAGTGCCGACACCACCGATGGTGCCGGCATAGCCGACACCGAAGATCAGCGATTTCTCGAAGGTGGGCAGGTCGCGCTCCTCGGGCTTGCCCTTAAGGCCACTGGCTACCTGTGCGGTGATGGCCAGAGCCATGGGAATCATCATCATCACCGCGGCGGTGTTGGACACCCACATGGAAAGAAAGGCGGTGGCGAGCATGAAGCCGAGCAGAATGCGCTGCGTGCTGGTACCGACGACATCGATAATGCCCAGTGCAATGCGTTTGTGCAGATGCCACTTCTCCATGGCGGTGGCGATGAAAAAGCCGCCCAGGAAGAGGAAGATAATGTCATTGCCGTAGGAGGCGGTCACCGTCGCGCTATCCAGCGCGCCGAAGACCGGCAGCAGCACCAGTGGCAGCAGTGACGTGGCCGGGATGGGAATGGCCTCGGTAATCCACCAGGTGGCAACCCACAGCGTCGTGGCCAGCACGACGCGGCCCGCGTAACCCAGCTCCTCGGGTGCGAAGAACAGCATTGTCAGCGCAAACAGGGACGGACCCAGCGCCAGGCCCACCGCCTGGGCTGTGGAGTATGGCCGAGTGTGGGTGACCACTGAATTTTGCCTGATGTCGCGTTCGCTGCTCGCTGGCATGGGCCTTGTCGCGTCCTTGCTGTGCTTATGGCGGTGGTCGACCAGCGTTTGCCTGGCGATGAGACGTTTCCCGCACATGCATGCCGACCGGTTGGGCAGTGATCATGGACGATACAGGCGACGCTGTCGATCAGGCCAGGGGCTGTGCCCATCCTGTAGTCACGTTGGCGGGTGATGTCAGCGGACGCGGCGCTGCTGTCTTTGAACTGGCTGAGCGTCAGCCAGGCCTGTGATAAAAACCATGCGCCAAGTGGACTACTTGTCTGTGACACCAGCGGCGGCAGGGGGCCGCGAGTGCTCGTCAAGGAAAACGAGAAAATCCGGGTAAACGTCCGTTGCCGCAGAGCGGCCAATAAAAAAGTCCATGTGTGCGTAGTCTTCATACACCTTGCGACTGTAGTCACCCTGGGTGTTATGGGCCTTGAGCCATTCACAGGTGCGCAGCGATGTTTCCGGCAGGAATATCTCGTTACGTCCCCCGGCGATGAAATGAATCGGGATGTGGGCCAGCCGTGAAACCTGGGGCAGGTAGGTATTGTCGCCCTCGCTATTGACGCAGTACTGCTTTTCGATAATCACTTCCAGCTGCCGGAATGGCGTGACGGCAATCGTATCGAACCACTCTTCCAGTGCTATATGCGTTGCGTGGTTGAGCTGCGCATGCCTGTAAGAGGGGCCAAAAATGGCTGATACCCGACGACAGACGGGGTTGTTGCACTCTTCGCCCGGCGGCAGAGGCACCTGCCAGCAGAGTACGTCGAGCGCCGCGGACTGCTTGTCTGGACTGCCGCTTTTATCAGCTTTGGCGGGCACGAGCGGGATCGTTTCACGCATATCCGGCAGGCTGTCCGGTATGTGGTTCTCATCGCTGTGCTCCAGCAGCCCGACGAGGTCGATATCCGCTTTCAGGAAGTTTTCCCAGTTGGTCACCGGATGCAGGGTCAGCTGCGAGCTGATCACAGAGCGCACGCCGGCCATGCCATTCAGCAGGGCCATCAGCAGCGACATCGATCCGACGCAGTGTGCAATGGCGTGCACCTCGCTTACCCCGGACCTGTCCTGAATACACTGGATGGCGGCGGGCCAGTCGTGGTTCGCGATATCGTCGATACTGTATTTGGTGTGGGTATTGCCGGAATCGGGGCTCGCGCGGTAGGCCAGCATCCAGACGTCGAAGCCGCGATCGGATGCATTGTCGTCAGAGCCTGCGTGGAAGAGATACTCTACGAGGTTGCAATCCACCGTCGGTGTCGCAAACGAGGTGGCGGTGACCGAAAAACCCGGCGCCAGCACAATCTGTCGGCGCGGTGTCGCCTCGCTGTGCGCGTAGCGATAGAGGGTTATGCCCGCACCGTCAGGCATCGTTAGCGGTATCACCTCTGGCGCCGGCAGACTCAATGCCCGGCGATCACTCTGACGCGCCGCGTTCTCATCACGGGGGAAATTTTTCAGGTTCGCCAGCAGCCCGCCGTATGCCCCGAAAACCGTTTGCGCCACAAAAGCGCCGAATCGCGCAACGAAAAGCGTATCCAGCGCACTCTCCAGTTTCGGGTATTTTTTGGCCATGGATGCCAGGAGCTTCGCCATGGCATGTTCCAGCGGCCGGTTCCCGTGTGTCTGCAGCGGTGTCCTGACAGTCTGGCTCATGGCGATCGCGTCATCGATACCCAATAACATCATGCCCTGAAGCAGGTGCTTGCCGTGCCTGTCGTCCCCTTCATAAACATCCACGTACAACGTGGTTACATCATTCCACCAATGCGAATTCGCCTTGCGCTGCAGGTACTTGGTTCCCTCAAAATACAGGGGGCCACGCTCGCTTTTCAGGTGCAGGCGGTACATCATCGTCCAGGTTTCAACCTGGTGTTCGTCTGGATTGAACAGCAGGAACTCGCCTGATGTTACCTCCAGTGACGCACTTCCCAGGAGCGCGCAGGACACCTTCCCGGTAATGTCCGCACGGTGGTTCTTGGTGAACGCGTTCAGGTTCTCCGCGCTGATGGCGAGATGGTAGTGAATCGCATGACCGTCACCTTTGCCTTGCGCATATGCCAGCTGATAATCATTAGAGATTCTTTGCGCCGGATCTGGCTGGTGCGTGTCGAAATTTGCGGTGGCAAAACCACGCATCGTCTCTGCAAAATACACGCCCGGGCTGAAGAAATCCGGGTAGTCCTTCACCAGCACCCGGAGTATGTCCTTCGCCACGTCGGCTGCGTCGTTCTCGAGTGAATCTTTCAGGCGGGCGAGCCGCTTGCCAAGCGCTGTCCAGGCCGGATGTTTTTTCAGGACGGGGTGGGCCATCGGCTCGTCGAGCGTGGCGTTTTCCATGTTGCGCCCGGTGGACGCGCTCTTGTGATCATCGGCGCGTGTTTCTGGCGCCAGCGGGCGCGCGGCCTTGAGTGAGTAGTCGATGGTCCAGCCATGTTTGTCAGCCAGACGCTCTACGGCGTACTCGGCAATTGCCGAGATGGTCAGCAGCGGATTGACGGCGCCTGCAGTAGGCACCACCGCACCATCCATTACATACAGGCCATCGTGGACGCCGCCATCGGCACTGAACACCTCGCACTGCGGACTGACTGCGCCGCGATTTGCATCATCACCCATACAGCATCCACCCAGAGGATGTACGGTGATAATCTTGTAGTCCAGTGGCTCAGACCACATGGGGTTCGGGATAAACTGCCCCATGATACCCAGGCAGGCATCCTGCAGCGCCGCATTATCATCACGGATACACTTGCTGCGGCCGACGTCGGCCCAACTGGCCCGGATGTTACCGTTTTTATCCAGATGCAGCGTGCCCCCGGAATCGTCGTAGCTCATGATCAGGTAGGTCTGGGTTCTCGATACCGTTCCCGAGTAGGCGAGTGAGACCAGGGATCCCGGGTCGTTGGCAATGGCATTGCCCAGGGAGCTGGCATCTTCAAGCCGCTCGGCGGCCTGCTGCATACCGTAATGCAGGAAATTGGCATACTGGGCACCGGCAAAGAAGAAGGTGGGCGGCAGTGCCATTGCCAGTGCACCCGGAATAACACCCTCTTCGATAACCCGGCCCTGCTCAAGGCTGACGGAGTCCCGATTGTCGATAATGCCGGTGATGCAGGGTCCGGGGAAGGCCGCCTTTGGCGCCGTCGCTGCGGCCATGCCAACGCCGTACACGGGCCTGGGTTTTTTTTCCTCGTCGCGTGCCCAGTAATTGTTGTAGCCAAAGCCCAGAACATCGCCATTGCCGGAAAGCCGCTTGCCCAGCTGCGACGAGAATTCCAGCACATTCTCTTTGCGGGAGCGCAGCAGGATCTCGGTGCTGCCAAAGGTGCCTGCAGACAGGATCACGATATTGGCTGTCAACGCTCGGGGTGTAGCGGTATCGCCGGATAGATCAGTGACCTGCAGCTGCCACTGTTGATCGGCCAGTTTCTCCAGCCTCTCTACGCGTGCCTCACAGACAATGGTTGCGCCGTGGTTGTGTGCGTCCGGCAGATAGTTCATTTGCGTGGTGTTCTTGGAACCGTAATTGCAGCCACTGCAGCAGTCGCCACAGTTCGTGCAGGCGCGCTGCTCGACATCAAACGCGTTGATGCGATCCTCAAACGTCACGTTGATCGGTGGTTTGTAAAAATCGAGGCCCATCGACCGCGCAGACTGCTCGAGCGCCTTGAGCTTGTTAAGGTCATCCCGCGGGTAAGGATTGGCGCCCAGCATGGCGCGGGCAAGCTCATAGTATTTTTCAAGGAAGTCGCCGCGTCGATATTGCGTTGGCCAGCTATTCTGGTTGAAGACGTTTTTTTTGAACTCCAGCGCCACGTTTGCGTTTATCAGCGACGTTCCGCCGAGACCACAACCCACCAGTGCATTGAGGTCCTCATTCACCTTGATATCGTACAGCCCCTTGGGATTGCCCATGGGCCCCATGGGTGTATTTAGCTGAAACTGGTCTTTCGCGGAGGCAATGCTGTTGGGAAAATCGCCCGGAAGAATTTCGCAGCCACGCTCCAGAAGACAGACCTGGCGACCCGCACGGGCCAGGCGTGAGCTCGCAACCGCGCCGCCATACCCGGAACCAACGACAAGGATGTCGTAATGATCTCTGGCTTTGTCGAGGGTAACGGCAATACGCTTCATTACACCGCCCTGCCGATTCTGACGCCGGTCTCTGACGTGGGATCAAAGTAACGATCAAGCACTCGCGAGGTATTGCGCTGGACGTCATGGTTCACCGCAGCGCTAAAGGTTGCCCAGTCTCCAGCGCTGCGGGCCAGCGCGTCTTCCAGCAGCCGCAACAGCGGACGTTCTGCGTCATCGAGGCTTCCGGCACCGGCGATATGCGGTGGCGCCACCGCGTCATTGGGCGAGCAGTTGAAAAGCCGCAGGGAACCGACATCACAGTCGTCATCGATAAACACGGCGGCGGCGCCCTGAACACTGCTGATCACCGGTTTGTCTATTGCCCATCCACCTGTATTGAACACCCTGACCGGCTCCTCGAAGCCGGGCGTGGGCAGCCTGTCTTCAAAGGGCTTGTGCGTGTGCCCGAAAACAAAGCTCAGGTCTTTTGGAACGTCAACCCGCTCCTGTATAAACTGCTGTTTTACCGGGCCGGCAAGATACCATTTTAGCTTGCTGATACCATCCGGCGAGAGGACGCTGCCGAAACTCAGTCGCTCCGAGCCTGCAAATTTCCCCACGCTGGCATCCAGCATTGCATCAATTATTTTCTCCAGGCTAAGCCCTGGCTCAATAGACTGAACCGTGTTGTCGCTCAAACTCAGGGAGTTCACCATGAACTTTTTGATAGTTTTCCCGGACGCTCTGATGAATTCGTGACTGGCGCCCGTATCGAGCAGGGTCTCGTACATGTTGAACGCAGTATGGCCAAAGCCGGACGACCCCAGACTTGACCACAGAAAGTTCACCCAGTAGCCGTTGTCTCGCTCGATTTCACTCATATCCTCTGAAAGCGACAGCCTGCCCTGAAGCCGCTGTCGCAAGCCACTCATGGCCAGATACATGGACTCCGTATAGTGTCCATGATGCAGCACCACCCCTTTCTGTCCGCTGTCATCAAGCACGGCATAGTTGGGGTAGGCAATCTGGACGCTGTAGTCCCGGGCCCCCGGCACGGTCTTGAGAATATCCCGCAGCAGATAGGACTCCAGGTGCTGCGGATTGAACAGGTGGGTGATTTCACGCGGATCCTGTGTCTTGCCTTCAACCACCTGACGCACCATGTAGGTGTTTTTTACCGTTTGCCACAGCTGATGGTCGTGGTTGCCGGGTACAAACAAAATGTCGTGCGAGAGTTTTCTACCCCCCTTGGACCCTAGCAAGGTTTCTGCAAAGACCCTGAAGCTTGCAACGACGTCAGGCAGGCTGGAGAACCCGAGATCCAGCACGTCTCCCAACAGGACAAGACGCGTGTTCTTCGTGATCGCCAAATGCTCCAGCATGGCAGAAAAGGCATCAGCAAAGGCCGACAATGAACGACTCGCGTGCTGCGTACCGTCAAGCTCAGTCAGGATGCTGTGATCAGCCCCCAGGTGCAGATCAGACAGGCAGATCAGTTTTATTGCCATCCTGTGTTTACCTATATTGTTATAGTCAGCGTTCTGTGAACATCGCCGCGAGTTCGGAGAGCCCCTACCGCAACAAACCAACAACGCTGTCACGCGGCAATTCAGAGCGTTGCCTGACCCGGGTCGCCCATTAAGCTATAGACCACAAAGCTGACGGCGTCGAACAGCATTTCACTCCGGGTGCGCTAAAGGCTGGTTTATTCATGTAGACTTGGTGAAGGGACAGCCATACACCGCGACTGGCAAGCCGATGATGGAAACGATAATTGCATGGCTTGGTGAACGTGAGGCAGCCATCAGTGCTGTCGTGGGGATGCTTGCGCTACTGGGCTTTGTTTTCAGCCCGATCTACCGACTTGTTCGCGATCGGCGGTCCGACAGGGGGCTTCGCTCATCAGAACAGTCCGTCGCGGCACCGGTCGTAAAAGCGGCCGGCGCGCCCGGAGATCCGGCAGTGACTGCCGCCGGGCCGGATACACCGCATCTCATTCCCGCGCACGAGCCCTCACCAACATCAGTCCCCATGGCCTCAGAGGCCACACTTGCCATTTTGCCGGTTATCGACAAGGTCAACGACGACCGCGATGACGAATGGGCAGACGAGCTGAACGATGATCTGAAAACTATCCTGGTTCGCTCATCCCTGTTTGAGGTTCGCTTTTTGAGTGAGGCGGTCCCTCTGGATACGCTGCGTTCACAGGGAATGAAGTATGCACTGGAAATCCGCACTCGACCGCGCGGGGCCGATATCAGGATCACCGCCGAGCTGACTGATTTGCGGACAGGCGGTCAGTTCTGGTCTGCTTACTATTCGCGGCAGCTGGACGAATCCGTCGGCGAGAGTGATTTCCTCGCCCTGCAGATTGCCTCCCAGCTCGTGCCTCCCATTATCGGCGCTGAAGTCAGACACGCGCTGAATCTTGGCACCGATAACCTGAGTGCCTCCTCTCTCACCCGGCTCGCTCACCACGCATTCTTATTCAGCGGACATGACGGTGACACGTTTCGAGAGGCGAGGAAGCTGGCTGAGATCGCCGTGGCGCGCGGCCCCGGAGATGCGCGGGCGCTGGCGACTCGGGCCGTTACTGTTGCAACCGCTGTCGCGTTTGGGTTTAGCGAACAGCATCGTGATGACAAGGCACAGGCCATACGCGATTCCGAAGCAGCAATCCGGCTCGATCCGACGGACGGGCTTGTGCTGCATGCTCGAGGCTGGGTCTGCGCGTTTTTTGACAGCTACGAACAGGGACTTCCGTACCTGGCGAAATCGGTCGATGCCGACGCCACCAACGCGCACGTCCAGGCTGACTACGGCTATATGCTGTTGAAGTGTGGAAAAATTGACCAGGCCGAAAAACAGATAGATCGCGCGTTCACACTGTCACCGCGCGATCCCCGCCAGTATATCTGGAACTTTTTTCGCGGCGCTACGGCCTTTGCCCGCGGTGACCCGGAGAGGGCATTGATCTTTTTTGAGCAGTCTATCGCCCTCGTTGGTTACACACCCGCGTATGTCGGAAAAATTCTGGCGTGCCTGGAGCTGGACAGGCTCGACGCCGCGAAAGAGACCATGCTTCAAATGGCGCACACGTTTCAACCCTACATAACGCCCAGGCGGTTTATGGGCTATGTGGTGCACAACAAGGTGCGGCCGGAGATATACGCGAAGGCTGAGCAGCTGACAGAATACTGGCCGGATGACGGCGACTCGTGAGGCATTGCGTCCGCCTTGAAAGCGCGCCAGACGCCCGATGCCTCAGGCGCGCGCCAGGCCGTAAAGTCGCTTGTAGCGGGTGGTTGACGACCGGACCGCTGCACGCGGTGAAGCCAGCCCAAGCTGGATAATGGCGTCTACCGGCGGCGAATGATGGCAGGCGCGCCGCACCAGCCAGCTCTGCAGTTCCATGTCGAGGGCTGGCCACAGTACGGTCCAGTCCTCCAGCGCAGGCCCGCGCGTTTCCAAAACCAGGCATAAATAGTCACGCAAGGGTGAATTCAGCTGCTGCTGCCAGGCGCCTGCGGTCTCGCTGTCAAGCGCTGGAAACGGCGACCTGCCTGAACTGAATGCAGCAATTCGAATACGGTCGGCGCTGCTGAGCGTACTGTGATCACGCAGTAGCCCGGCGGCTATGCGGTTCTT
Organism: uncultured Alteromonadaceae bacterium; assembly: GCA_964613795.1. GTDB lineage: Bacteria > Pseudomonadota > Gammaproteobacteria > Pseudomonadales > Halieaceae > Chromatocurvus. The sequence continues at coordinate 65,039 of CAZTJR010000011.1, forward strand.
GCTCATGTTGTCCTGATTGCGAAGTAAGCGCAGCAGCTCGTCCACCGGTACCTCAAGGTCTGTATCGCTGACATACTGCGCTGCGATATGCAGTAGTTCATCGCTGTTCTCCCGCAGCAGAAGCTCCCGGAAAAAGGCAGCCACGCGGCTATCGTTGAATTGACCGAGTACCGAGAGCAGGGGGATCTTGTCGCGCTGCGGCAGAGGCTTCGCCAGCCTGTCGATAAAAATATCGACGATATCCCGGTTCCTGCATGACGCCAGCGCCAGGGCTTTGTCGGGATTGGCGAGCACGCTTGAAAATGCCGCGGCGCGCACCTTGGGGTCTGCATGGTCCAGTAGAGGCAGAAGATCCTCCACGCGTTTAATCCGGAACGTCCGGGCGTGTGCGTCACCGGTCATGGATCTAGAATGACGGCAATGTCGGTCTCTTCGCAGCGGACCAGCGGCTCCGCCGGAGAGGTCTCGACGCCCACCTCATTCACAAAGCCATTGCAGTAGTGACCGCCGCTGACTTCAACGCCCAGTATTCTGTCCAGTCGAAGCATGGGGCTTTCCGGGTCGAAGCTGAACACCTTGCACACCGAGAGGCTCAGGTAAAAGGAGGTACCAAAGGTCAGGGCCGGGTTGTGCTCCATGTCTACCTGCAGGCGGCTTACGCTGTCGATATCCTGGTCTAGCGTTCCCGTGAGTCCACCGTCTTTATATTCAAGGCCGCGCACTTCGGCATCGTCCAGCTGCACCCGCTTGAAGCGAATGTGTACGGGTACGATAAAGTGGAACTTGGGCCCGAGGCTTAACCCGCCCCACAAGGCCTTCAAGCCCTTGTCCACGGCCACCAGCTCGGGCCACAGGGGAACGAGGTCGACAATCAGGGTCAGCGTGGGCTCGGGTGAGACGACGCCGTCGTTGCTGTTGAACGTGTTATCGGTTTTGTCGAACATGCCCCAGGACTTCACTTTGACAGTCGGTTTAGGCTTGGGCTCTGGTTTCTTTTCTTCTTCCTTGTTTTCCCTCGGTTCACCTTCGAGTTCTTCACCTTCTTTTATATCGCTGCTGTCGCTCATTTTTTTCATCAGTGTCCGGATGATCTTGATGAGCAGACCCAGAATGTCGATGGATGGCGCAAAGGTGGTCCTGAAGGCGGTTGACCACTTCAGGTAGAACCCTTTTTTATAGGTCCAGCGCGGTGAACCCGCATCCACCTGAAATTTGCCGGGGAAATCCACGCGTAGGCCAGCAAACACGCCAGCCGCCGCTTCGTCCTGCGAAACCCGCAGCTCCACGTCGCGGCCCTGGGTCTCGCCTTGCACTATGCAGGTCGCGGCGTAGGCCGGTCCGCAGACGCCGGCCACCAGCTGATAACCGACATTGCCAGACAGGCGCCAAAACAGAATACGCTTGGGGCTGACCCCCAGAATCCTGATCGGATCACGGTAGGAAAAGGAGGTGCCTGCCTGCAGGGCACCAACCTGCGGCAGCAGAGGAACGCCATCGCAGATGTCGAGACCATCAGTGCTGCCGCTGCGGGTATAGGAGGTGCCAATCCGCGTGGGTTGAATGCTTGCCATGGTCCTCCTCCTATGCGGGTATGCCCACGAGAATGGCCGGCTCGCCTTCGCCGAACTCCGCGTAAACGACGATGCGGCCAGCCTCATCGGCCTGGCGACTGTGATAACCGTACATCAGTCCGGTTATCGCCTGTCCGTCGATCATGTCGCCGACTCGCAGGACAGTTTCCGGAGCGTCCGCGCCCACCATCTTCAACTCGGGAGGACGCTGCTCGTCATTGTTGATCTGCAGATACGACAGCGTGCCGTTGCCGCTCAGAACGGGAGCAGATAGAGAAAAGATTGAGGGATCGCCAAGCGTATTGGCAATTTCCGAAACAGGTCGTGCATTGCTGCTGAAAAAAAGGCGTTGCTGCTCACCGTCGGGACTGTGGGCAATCCAGGCGGCGGCATTATCGGCACCTGCGCGTGGGCCCATGATGATTTCTCCGGCGACTTCAGATTCAAGGCGTAGCGTCTGTGGCGCGCTCAGCACCCGGGCAGGTGCAGCTGTCAGACCCGGTTGCGCGTTGCCCTGCAATAACGAACCCACGGAACCGCTACCGGGCCCGCCGCCGCCAGCGGTTAATGGTGATTGTGCGGCAATCTGCGTCTGCGCGAGATAGTTGGCTCCGCCATAGCGATCAATGAGGCCAAAGCCCCTGACGAAGGCATCGTTTCTGCCCTGTAGTGCCGTGCCGCTGCTTTGCAGCAGGCGGGACCCTGTCAGGGATGCTTCCGGCAACGAAAAAACGCCGTGTCCGAAGTCCTTTTCCGCTGAAACGTAGTGCGACACCAGAAGCAGGTCCCGGTCATTGTTAATGGCCAGATCACCCAGGGCGCCCCCGAACATCGCGCCGTCAGGTCCTTCATCACCAAAGCTCAGAATGCGCTGCAGGCGGTTCTCTGCGCGCAGGAAAACGGCAGGCAATTCAGCCGGCTCCGCTGGCCCGGTGCCTGTCTCGCGAAAATCGAGTACGAGGGAGATATCCCCACGGCCATTGGTATCAGCACGATTAATCCGCTGTACCGCGGGCCCTCCGTCATAGCCCTGTCCGGTTTCAACCACGATCTGTGCCTCGCGCACCACCGGGCCGCTGGCTGTGTAATCCATGAACAACTCGAAAAGCGCATAATTGTCATCGCCGAGATCGCCATAAAACAGGATGCGCCCGGCGTCATTGATCATGATGCCGGGCGTAATGTCCGCCGCCTTTGGCAGAACCGGCGAAAAACTGTCCATAATCCTGAAAAAGGTGTATTGCGTGGGTGGCCCACTGTCGGTCACGCCGCTCTCGCTTTCGCTGCATCCGTAGGGCAGGAGAATCGCGCCGCCAACCACCGCGCCGGCTCGCCTGATAAATTCCCTGCGGTCGATGTTGCGGGACGGGTCTCGATAGGTCATGACTGGGCATCCCCCCTGGATCACCAAGCACGTCAATGTCCTGCCAAGCACGGGAGCGGGATTTATCGATCTGCTTCGGCAAGTTTTCTTAAGTATAGACACGAAACGGCAGAATGCGCCGGTCATTTGCTTACTTTGCCGGGCGCAGCCCTTATCATGGCCGCCTGCAAACAACGCACCTCAGGCCCCTCACCAAGGAGGCAGGCATGCCCAGGCCACAAACGCCACAGCCCTACGGCAGTTGGGCGTCCCCCATTACCGCAGCCGCCCTGGTCGAGGGCAGCCGCGGACTGGGAGCACCCCACAGGGATGGCGACCATCTGTACTGGCTGGAATCGCGGCCCGCGCAGGGCGGGCGCATGACGATCATGCGCTGGCGCGAGGGCAGTGAGCCGGAAGAGCTGCTGCCAGAACCCTTCAATGCGCGCAGCCGCGTGCAGGAATACGGCGGCGGCAGTCTGCTGGTGGCGGGCGGTCGGCTGTGGTTCAGCAATTATGCGGACCAGCGCCTGTATCGGTTCACGCCGGGCGAAGCCCCGGTGGCAGTCACCCCGGCAGCCGAACTGCGCTTCGCGGGCTGTCGCCTGGATGCCGCCAGGGGCCGGCTGATCTGCATCCGCGAGGACCACCGCGTCACCGGCGAGCCGGTAAACAGCCTGGTGGCCCTGCCGCTTGACGGCATAAGCGAGGGTGAGGTGCTGTTTTCGGGCACGGATTTTGTCTCCGCGCCGCGAATGTCGCCGGATGGCAGTCGCATTGCCTTCACCACCTGGATGCATCCGAACATGCCCTGGGACAACACCCGGCTGCACAGTGCGGGATTCGATGCCGCGGGCGAGCTGGAGGGCCTGGTGAAGCACAATCCGGACCGGGCGGAATCCGTGATCGATCCCCAGTGGCGCGACGACAACCAGCTGTTTGCCCTGTCGGATCGCGACAACTGGTGGCGGCCCTACAGCGTGACGGGCGAGACCTTCACGGCGGTGCCGACCGGACTCGAGGAGAGCGAGATCGGCGGTCCGGACTGGTCGATAGACAGACACTACTACCATTTCCTGGCATCCGGCGAGCTGCTGGTCAACGCACGGCGCGGCAGTGTTGAGACCCTGCACATACTGGACGGGGAGGGCGGGCAGCGGCGGCTCGATACGGGCGCGGTCTCCTACAGCGCGCTGGCTCTCGACGGCGAGCGCCTGTATGTCACCGCCGGTTTCGCCGAACAGCCCACCGCGCTGATCGCGATTAACCAGCAGGGCGAAAGGCTTGCCGTGCTGCGCCGATCGCAAGAGCAGGGACTGGACCACGAGTGGGTACCCGGGTTTGCGCAGGTGAGCTTTCCCGTGGCGGATGCTGCAGTCGCGCACGGTGTCTACCTGGCACCGAAGAATCCGCACGCCCGCGGCCCGCAGGGCGAGGCCCCGCCGCTAATTGTCAGCGTGCACGGTGGGCCGACGGCATCTGCCGGGGTCAGCTACAACCCGAGGCACTACTACTGGACCAGTCGCGGCTTCGCGGTGCTCGATCTCAACTATCGGGGCAGTGCGGGTTTCGGGCGCGACTATCGCCAGGCTCTGTACGGCAACTGGGGCCTGGCCGATGTACAGGACGCCGTTGCCGGTGCCCGGTGGCTGGCAGAGCAGGGTCTGGCCGACCCCGGACGTCTGATCATTCGCGGTGGCAGCGCCGGCGGCTATACCACGCTGGCCGCACATGCCTTCCACGAGACCTTCGCTGCGGGCGCCTCCTACTACGGGGTGTCGGACATCGAGGCCCTGGCGAAGGAGACACACAAGTTCGAGTCGCGGTATCTGGATCAGCTCATTGGCCCCTATCCCGAGCGACGCGACCTGTACGTGGCGCGGTCGCCGATTCATCACCTGGCCAGCTTCAAGGCGCCGCTGATTCTTCTACAGGGTCTGGAGGATCCGATCGTGCCGGCAAATCAGTCCGAGGCCATCTACCGGGCGCTCAGGGAAGGCGGTGTTCCTACGGCCTATATCGCCTACGAGGGCGAGTCGCACGGCTTTCGCAAGGCCGAAAACCAGATAGCCTCGCTTGAGGCCGAACTGTACTTTTACGGACAGGTTCTGGGATTCGCGCCGGCGGATGACCTGCCGGCGATCGTGATCGACAACCTGGAGGGGGCCGCAGCGTGGCACTGAAATCGTCCATCTTTCGCCTCACTCTGCAGCTCGCCGATCTCGACCGGCAGCTTTACCGGGATTTTCCCCTGACCGTCGCCCGGCATCCTTCCGAGACGGACGCGCGCATGATGCTGCGTATTCTCGCCTTCGCGCTGCACGCCGATGATCAACTGGCCTTCGGTCGCGGCATCAGTACCGATGACGAGCCCGATCTCTGGCTGCGCGGTCTCGACGGCACCATCGAGACCTGGATTGAGCTCGGCACGCCCGACCCGGACCGCCTGCGCAAGGCCTGCGGCCGTGCAGAGCGGGTCCTGCTGTACGCCTACGGCGACCGCGCGATACCCGTGTGGCTGAAGAAGCACGATACCGCACTGTCGCGCCTCGACAGGCTGCGGATACTGCAGGTGAAAGACGCGGACATGCAGGCGCTTGCCGGTATCCTGGCGCCCGGCATGAACCTGCAGTGCACGATCGCGGAAGGCGAACTGCTGTTCGTGAGTGACAGGCACTCGTTTGCGGTAACGCCAGTAGAGCAGCAGCTAAACGCCTGAGCAGGGTCAATGGTACCGAGTGCCGATAACGTGAGAGCCTGACTGAATTCTCCTGGCAGGACGGACCGCCTGTCCCGCGTGTTGTACCCTTCCAGGGGATGGGAGAGAATATTGCCCATTGCACGGCCCCTGCTGCCCTGGGGGATGCCGGCACGTTCCGCGCTTGCCGGGTTCTCCCGTCGCGATGCGTTATCATCCGCAACCGCAGGTAGCACATGGCCAGGCCCAGACTCGTCCCCAAAAGCTCGGTAAACCGCGCGCTCAACGCCCTCGGGGATCGCTGGTCGCTGCTCATTATTCATCAGGCCTTCCTGGGCACCACCCGCTTCGAGGCTTTCCGCAGCCAGTGCAATATTCCGCGCAGTACCCTGTCGAACCGGCTCAAGACCCTGCTCGTCAATGACATTCTCAGCCTGCAGCCGCAGCCAGGGAGCAGCCGTCAGTCCTATCACCTCACATCGCGTGGCGAGGCGCTGTTGGACGCAGTCCTGCTCTCCTGGGCGTGGGGTATTCGCTGGGGAATGATCAGCAGGGGCATGCCCAGCTCCATCCTGCACACGGGCTGTGGCAAGGCCATGCTGCCCGTCATGGCCTGCGATCACTGTCACGAGGAGATTACCGTGACTGCCTGTCGCCGCGAGGAAGGGCCCGGGGCAGGCATGGAGGAGCTGGAGGTCAAACGCATGCATCGGCGCCGACACGCCGCCACCGAATCCTATGCGGCGGAGGCGGTCGATCTGCTCGGGGACCGTTGGACCGGCATGGTGATCGCGACCCAGTATTTCGGTATTCACCGCTTTGATGCCATGCAGGCCTATCTCAGTATTGCCTCGAATATCCTCGCCGACCGGCTCAAAGCGCTGGAATCCAACGGCATACTCGAACGCTGCCTGTATGAGCTGGTGCCGCCGCGCTATGAGTATCGGCTGACCAAGAAAGGCGCAGACCTGTTTCCGCACGCGCTTTCGCTGATGCTGTGGGCAGACGAGTGGCTGGTGGACGTCAACGGGCCCCCGCTCATTGTGCGTCACCGTTCCTGTGGGCACGTGCTCGGCGCCTCGGTGGTCTGCGGCGAGTGCGGCGAAGGCCTGACGGCGGATACTGTACAGCCACGGCTGCAGTCCTGATTCCAGGCTTGCATTTCAAGACTTTTCTGGCCTAGACTGCCGTCACGCAGACAGTGCAGCGGGGCGCAGGCGGGTCGACATGAATCTTTCCATGCTACTCAAGATCGTGAAGTTCTACGGGCGCTTTGCCCCCAGTTTCTCCGCTATCGGCTATGTCGCGCGGCGGCCCTTCTGGGGGCGCTTGAGGGCAGACTTCAGTGGCCAGACCTGGCTGGTCACCGGCGCCTCCGGCGGCATCGGCCGCGCCATCGTGCTCGAGGCCGAGCGCCGCGGCGCCCGGGTCATTGCCGTGGCACGCAGTGCGGAAAAACTCGAGCGCCTGGCCGGCGAGGCGACCGGTCGCGGTGAGATCCTGCCCATGGCGGTGGATCTCAGCCTCATGGCCGAGACCGCCGCGCTGGTTGAGCGCCTGCAGAGCGAGGGCCGGACCGTGGATGTTCTGGTCAACAACGTCGGCGCCCTTATTCATACCCACCGCCTCACTGCCGAGGGCAAGGAAAGTGCGTTTGCCCTCAACATTCTCAACCACTATCTGCTCACCGAGGGTTTGATAGAGGCTTCTCTGCTGGCGGCGGGTGGAAGCGTCATCAACATGTCCTCGGGCGGGATGTACAACGCGCCGCTCATGGTCGATCGCATGAATGTGACCGACCCTGACACCTACGCCGGCGTCTTCGCCTATGCGGTGCACAAGCGCGGGCAGGCAGAGCTCACGCGTTACTGGCAGGCGCGCTACGGCGCGGCAAATGACCTGCGCTTCTATGTGATGCACCCCGGCTGGACGGATACCGAGGGCGTGCAGACGGCCATGCCCCGTTTCCGCAAGATCCTGCGCCTGATCCTGCGCAACGGCCATCAGGGCGGCGATACCGCTATCTGGCTGGCGGCAGCCCGACCGCAGGCGGACCCGGCCGCCTTCTGGTTTGACCGCAAGCCGCGCAGCGCCCACGCCTACCCCGCGACTCGCCATAGCCGTGATACAGCGGAAGATCTCGCAGCCTACCTCGATCGCGAAATCGGCGCCGCGGCACCACACCAATAACAACGCGGAGATATCCCATGCAAAGACAACACCTGAAGCCGGCCCTGAGAGCGCCTCGCGCACCCACACTCGCCGCCCTGTTACTCGCTGCGCTGCTGCCTCTTGCCGAAGCGGGATACAGCGCCGAGCCGGAAGACAGCGTGAAAGCCGTCATTCAGGGTCTGCAAACGAGCTGGAATGCGGGCGACATGAGCGGCTATCTCGGTGCCTACCGGCGCGACGACAGCATGAGCCTGACCTTCGGCAACACGGTGGTGCAGGGCTGGGAGGCGCTGAACACGATGTTCCGCAGCCACTATCCCGACAAGGCCCGCATGGGCACCTTCACCATCGACAGCCTGGCTGTGACCCTGCTGGGCCCGGACGCGGCAATCGCCTACGGCAATTTCACCCACGTGTTCATCGAGGAGACGATTGCCGGCGGCTACAGCCATGTCCTGCAGCGCCAGGACGACGGACGCTGGCTGATACAGCATGAGCGCACCTCGCGCGGCGCGGTCATCCCCACGCCCTGAGCGCCGCGCCGACGGATCGAGTCTTGGGCTATCGGTTCAGTCGCCGGTCAGCGCCTGGGCGGCAAAGGGAAAAAACCGCTGGTGCGCCTTGCGTACTCGGCGAATTCGGGCCGTTTCTTCGACATTCGCCGCTCCAGCAGGCCCTTGCCCAGAGGGCCCATCAGCACCCAGAGCATCATGGCGGGGCTGATGACAGTCACGATAGCGGCCGGGTTTTCCATGGCGATGGCGAAGAAGCCCACCCACACGCAGGCCTCGCCGAAGTAGTTGGGGTGGCGCGTATAGCGCCATAGCCCGCGATCCATCACACGCCCGGCATTGGCCGGGTCGACGCGAAAGCGGCTGAGCTGCCAGTCGCCGACGGTCTCGAAGAACATACCCAGGCACCACAGGGCAGTGCCGACATAGGCCAGGGTGCCAAGGCTGGTGGGGGTGTCGCTGGCGATGGCGAAGATCAGCACCAGGGACACCAGCCACATGAAGAAGCCCTGCTGCAGGTAGATATGCACGAGGCTGTGCAGCACATAGTTGCCGCCGCGCTCTGTCACGTAGCGGCGAAGATGGGCGTAGCGGGCGTCCTCACCACCGCGGTTGCGCCAGCCGATGTAGATGCCGATGCGCAGTGCCCACAGCGTGATCAGGGTCAGAACCAGCTGCTGTCGCGCCGGCACACCGTCGTCGATCCACCAGGTGAACCAGGCCGTGATGGCGAGGCCGAAGCCCCAGAAGATATCCGCAATGCTCGAGTCGCGGATGGCGACGCTGAGGGCCCAGAGCACGATCATCATCGCGCCAATGAGCGCCAGATTCATCAGGGCAAGTTGCAGAAAATCGCTGTAAGCCATGGGTCAGTCCTCTCGGTATCCGTCGTGTTGTGCTCTGCCGCGCCCTCTCTGTCGCAGCAGGCTTCCCTCTTCATCCATCACTGTGCCGCCTCGGCGCGTTCGCGGCTGGCGCGGTAGGGTTCCAGGGCGAGGTAGCTGAGTAGCCCGCCCAGGGGCAGCACCAGGGCGCTGACCAGGGCCATGGAGTAACGCAGGTCAGCGGGGTTGCCAAAGCCGTAATCTGTTACCAGGGCAAACAGGGTTGGACCCACCCCCAGTGCCAGCATGTTGCCGATCAGGAAATAGAGCGCCGTCATCTGCGCGCGCAGGGGATTCGGGGTGATCACCTGCAGGGCCGCTGCGGGCAGGCCCTGGGGTACGGCCATCAGGAAGCAGGTGATGCCGAGGCAGGCCAGGGCCGCCGCGCTGTTGGGCATGAGCGGCGTGGCTGCCGCGAAGGGGAAGGCGGACACAGATGCAAAGCAGGCGGCGCGCAGGATGGCGTCACGGTAGCCGCGCTTTTCCATCCAGTCCGCGAGGTAGCCACCGGCATAGACGCCCGCGGTGCCCAGCACGAAAAGGATGCCGCCGTAGGCCAGGCCGATATCGGCGGCGGTCCAGCCCCAGGTGCGGATGAACAAGGTCGGCGTCCACACCATGTAGCCGGTGATGGCAATGCCGACCATAGAGAAGGCCAGGAAGTGCAGGCTGACAGTGCGGACATTGACTTTCAGAAAGGCCAGAAGCGCCGTTGTTGAGCTGGCGCCCGGCCCCTGGGGGACGCCAGCCGCAGCAAGGCCACGTCGCACCGGCTCGCGGATGCTGAGAACGAGCAGGAAGATGGGCAGCCCAAGGAGGCCGACATAAAAAAAGGTCATCTGCCAGGGCTTGAGCTGTCCCACCAGCGGCAGTGAGGCGCTGCCGGCCTCGACGACCGCGCGAATAACCATGCCGCCAATGATCATGGCCAGGCCCGCGCCGAAGTAGACGCCCATGGAGTACACGCTGAAAGCCCGCGCCAGCTGGTGCTTCGGAAAGTAGTCCGCAATGATGGAGAAAGCGGCGGGGGAGAGCGTGGCCTCGCCGACGCCGACGCCGATGCGGGCCAGAAACAGGCCCCAGAAATTGCGCGCCAGTCCGCAGGCGGCGGTCATCACGCTCCACACCGCCACACCGGTGGTGATAATGGCCTTGCGGTTTTTCTGGTCGGCGAGGCGGGCGATGGGCACCCCGAGAAGCGTATAGAAAAGCGTGAAGGCGATGCCCGCGAGCAGGCTTACCTGGGTGTCACTGATGTCGAGATCCGCGCGGATGGGTTCTATGAGCAGACTGAGAATCTGCCGGTCGATGAAGGAGTTGGTGTAGGCGAGCATGAGGACGCCCACCACGTACCAGGAGTAGATCGGGTTCGGCCAGTCGCCGTCATCGGGCAGGGCCCTTGCCGTCCGGGTCATCCCCGCAGGCGCTCGCGCTGCAGGCGAATGCCTTCACTCTGGCAGTCCCAGGTGTCCGCCGTGACGCCCTCATCACGAAAGCCCACCTTGCGCGCCTTGTTGGTCTCGGTTTTGGGAATGCTGCTCACCTGGCGAATGTAGCGCGGTACGGCATAGTAGGGCAGCCGCTGCGCGAGAAAGGCGTGCAGCTCCCGTGGCTCAATGGGCGTCCGGCTGACAACAACGGCAAGGACTTCTTCTTCGCCGGCCGGGTCGGGGACGCCCACCGCCAGTGCCTCGTCGATACCGCCATAACGCAGCAGTTCGTTCTCGACCTCAAGCGATGAGATATTCTCGCCGCGGCGGCGGATCATGTCCTTGGCCCGGTCGACAAAGTAGTAATTCCCCTGCGCATCCTGGCGGAACACGTCACCGGTGTGGAACCAGCCGTTGCGCCAGGCCCGGGCCGTGGCCTCGGGCATGTTCAGGTAACCGCTGTTCATGGTCCAGGGCAGGTCGGTGCGCACGATAAGCTCGCCGGCTTCTCCCGGCGCCACTTCTATATCAAACGCGTCCACCAGTCGGCAGCTCACCCCGCTGCGCGGCCGGCCGCAGCTGTAGTGCAGGGGCGAGTCGACATCGCTGATCAGGGGAGTGGAGACTTCGGTCATGTTAAAGCCGGTGATGTGTGAAAAGCCGAAGCGCTCGCCCAGCGCCAGGGTCTGCTCGTTGATGGGGAACATGGTCATGTAGCGCAGGGGATTGGCGTCGTCGTCCTGTGCCGGCGCGGCGGCCGACAGGAAGGGCGCCATGGCGCCGATCAGGCCGGCGCTGGTGCAGCAGTTGCCGCGGCGGACCTGGGTCCAGTATTCGCGCGTGTTGAAGCCGTCCACCAGGTACAGGCTGCCACCGCGGACCAGGGCGGCATAGACGGGGCTGGTGCCGCCCACGTGGAACAGGGGCAGGTTGACCAGGATACACTCGCCGGCCTGCATGCGCCCGTAGCTGATCAGCGCGGTACTGTAGAGCTGCAGGTAGGGACAGAGCACGCCCTTGGAGGGGCCTGTCGTGCCCGACGTATAGATGACGCATTGCGTATCCCAGGGCTGTACCGGCTGCGAGTCGTCGAGCCGGGCGCCGTCGCCCTCCAGCACATCCGCGGCCTCGCGTCGCAGGCCGCCCGGAAGGTCCGGGGCGGGCAGGTTTTCGTCAGTGCAGATCACGCGCTGCAGGTGAGTGAGTGCCAGTCCCTCCAGTCGCTCGATGAGCGCGCTGTGTGCCACCAGAACCGTTGCCCGGGTGAGGTTGATGGCGTGTTCGAGAATGGCGCCGCGATAGGCCGTGTTGAGGGGCACGAAAACCGCGCCGATGTAGTTGGCGGCAAACCACAGGCGCAGCATGTCGCGGTTGCCGGGCAGCCAGACCAGCACCAGATCGCCGTGGCCGATACCCAACGCCTGCAGACCGGCGGCGGTAGCGCGCACCACCTCGCGAGCCTCGGCCCAGGTCCACTCCACCTCATCTTCAAAGAGGGCCAGGCGCCGCTCGGGATGCTGTTGCGCACCGCGGTCGATCAGGTCGCGCAGCACACAGTCCTCTCTCGCGGGCATCTGCGGATCGAACCAGGGCGGTCGGGTTGCTTCCGTGTCGGGCATCGCGCTACCTGTGTATCTTCTTGTTATGGGTGATGGCGTTATCTCAGGCAATCGCTGTGACCTGGCTTGCAAACGCATACTGAGACTAGCAATCGGGGATTCTGCGGGTCAAGACGTTTCGTGTGTCGGTTTTCCGGTGTTCAGCTCTGCGGCAGGCCTGTGGCGTAGCGGCGTGACGGGTAATGCGTCTTGTTCTTTTCCCTGCCGCACCGTAGTATGAAAGTGCAAGTGCGGTGCCGCTGCCTGGTCTCCGCTTGTGCCGCCTCGTTACCGAATTGACTGGAGTTCACGCCATGCCCCTGCCCTCAATGCCCCGCCTCACCGTGCTGTCCCTGCTCCTGCTGTCTGTGCTCGCTGCGCCACTCAAGGCGGACGAGGCCGAAGACGTTGCCATGGACATGGTGGCGGCCTGGAACGCGGTCGATCTCGACCGGGTCATTTCACTGTTCACCCCGGATGGCGTGCTGCACAGCATGATGACTGACCCCGTTACCGGTCGTGAGCAGCTCCGGCACCATCTGCAGCCGCTCTTCAACGGCATTGAGGAACTCAAGCTGAACCTGCGCAATGTCGTGGTCGATGGCGACACGGTGTTTCTCGAACGGGTCGACGAGTTTGTCTTCAACGGCAAGCCTGGCGCGGTGCCCGTGGTGGGTGTGCTGGTGATTCGCGACGGGGCGGTGGCCGAGTGGCGTGAGTACTACGATCTCTCGCAGCTTTACGGCGAAATGGGAATGCCGGTCCCGCAGCGCAACGCTGCGGCAGCCTCCACCGAACAGCCGGACTGACGGTCGGCCGCTCCCGAGGGCATGCCGCAGGCAGCCTCGGGACAAAAAGTATCGGACGTCTCGCGCGCAGGTTCTCTGGCTGCAGCTCCCCCGCTCAATCGCGGTCGATGCGGATGACCTGCGCGGGTACCGGACTGGCATAGAGCGCCTCCACCGCGGCGGCGTGGTTCGCCAGCGCCATGGCCTGGTTCACTGACCCCTTGTCCGAGAGCTCGTGCCGGTTGGCGCTCAGGCCTTCCCGGAGAAAAGCAAAGCTGTGGATGCGCGCGCTCTGACCGGGATTGGCGGCATTGTGGGCAGCCAGCCGGTCACGAATATGCTCGCGCACCCGGGGGTGCTGGCACAGGCTTTCCAGGTCGGCGTCGCTGTCCCCGGACAGGCGACGCAGGCCTGGCTCACTGGGCACGCCGAGCACCGCCAGGGCGTCGCGGCCTTCGCCACACAGTATGAGGTCGGTCACCGCCGGTGCCAGCGCCTCGACCAGGCTGCCGCGCAGCTCGCCGCCGGAGACCCAGGTGCCGGTGCCCAGCTTGAACTCCTCTGCCAGCCGGCCGGCAAAGGTCAGGCCCTGGGCCGGGTCGTTCTCGTCGTGGAAGCGTGCGGTGTCACCGCTGCGATAGAAACCCTCCGCGTCGAACATCTCGGCGGTCTTTTCGGCATTGTGCAGGTAGCCCGGGGTCAGGAAGTCGCCGCGCATGCGCAGCTCGTAGCGGTCGCCCAGGGGGACCAGCTTTACCTCGGCGCCGGGCGGTGGCAGCCCGATGCCGACCTTTTCCGTGAGGTAGTAGATGACCAGAATCCCCGAGCAGGTTTCAGTGGAACCATAGCCGGTGGTGAAGGCGATGCGGTGACCCGTGTGGCGCACTGCCAGGGTCTGCAGGCGGTCCTGCAGGCTCTGGGGCAGGGCGGCGCCACCGTAGAGCACCAGGCGCAGTTTGCTGAAAAAGGTTTCGCACAGGGCGGGATCGCTCTCAAGCGCATCGGTGAGCATGGCGAAGCCCGAGGGGACATTGGCGAAGTACGAGACCGGCACCTCTGCGAGGTTCTGCAGGGTGGCGTCGAAGAGTCCGGGCATGGGCTTGCCCGCATCAATGTGCAGCGTGCCGCCAAAGACCGCGGCCGCCAGCAGGTTTGATGTCCCGGCCACATGGCTCCAGGGCAGCCAGTCGAGCATAACCTCATCCCAGCCCAGCGCGCGCCCGAGTACGTTGTGCGCCAAATGCAGGTTGCTCGCCTGCATGCGCTGGGTGTGGATCACCGCCTTGGGCCGCCCCGTGGAGCCCGAGGTGAGCATATAGGCGACGTGGGCGTCCGGGTCCGGGTGGGTAAGGGCATGGCTAATGGCCGTGCCGGGCTCGGTGGCGACGACCTCGGCAAGGCCGATCGCCTCGGTGGGGAGCCGTGCCGGGTCGGGGCTCAGGATCTGCAGGGAGTCCGGCAGAGCCGCCAGGGCCGGGGCCAGCTCGTCGCCACCCTCGACATAGAGAATGGCAGGGCGCACCAGGTCGACCACGTGGCGCAGACGGGCGAAGTCGCCACCGATATAGGCATAGTTGATACTCACCGGGCACACGGGGACACCGGCGGCCATAGCGCCCAGGCGCAGGATGGCGTGGTGTATCGAGTTGCCCGATAGCAGCATCAGCGGGGAATCCTGTCCCATGCCCTGCGACAGCAGCCACTCGCCGATGGCGCGCACGCGAGCGGCCGCGGTGGCGAAGTTGATGCGCTGCCAGTCGCCACCGCCGGGCGGCCGCTCGGCGAGGAAGTCGCGGTCGGGTGCGGCCGCGGCGTTGGCCATAAAGCGGCGAATGACCGTGGGGTCGTAGAGCGGGCGCGGCTCGCGGCTGTACAGAAGCAGGCTGCCGTCCTCGCGCCTGTCGAGGGTCACGTTGACGCGCGGCAGGTCCACGGGACGGAAGGGAACGCGCGCAAGTTCCTCGCTGGACAGGGGGTGGCTCATGCAATGACCTCGCTCATGGGCTTGCGGGTAAATGGGCGTGCGGGTAAACGGGAGTCAGAATCGCTGGTAAGACAGGTCGCTCTCATCCTTGCGGCCGTGGTGCATGCCCGGTTCCTCAGGGTTGAACAGACCCAGGCACCAGGTCTGGTTGGCGGGCAGGTCGTGGTTCCAGTCAAACACCAGTTTGCGGTGCGCGATCTTCCATGCGCCATTGCGTCGTTCGAAGCGATCGACGCTGCGCGCTCCGGTAAAGGTATCCACGTTCTCGCCGTCGCGCTGGAAGCGGGCGAAGGTGATTACGTAGGCCTCGACCCAGGCCGTCTCGCCCTCCAGCTCAATGTGCTGGTTGCACAGGTAGTGCGCCATGCTGCCCATCTGCCGGATACGCCCGACGGCGGCCGCCACGTAAGCCTGGGCCGGGCCGCTGTAATTCGGGCCATGCTCTTCAATGGCGTCCTCATGGTAGCAGGACGCGAGCAGGGCTTCGTCGGCGCGGTCCACCCCGCGCGCCTGCCGGGCAAGGACGTTCCGTATCTCCTCGCGGGAGAGTAGGGCGTCCAGTCGAGGGTCCTGATCGGTCAGACTCATGCTGTTCTCCTGTTTTATTGTCAGCGTCCGGTGTCTGCCCCTGCCGGTCATTCATTGCCGGGAGCGAGCCGCGGCCGATAGTGAGGGCTGCTCGGAAAGGTGAGGAAGCCCGGCGCGGCGGCCACCACATGGGGGATTGCAGCGGTGACCATGCCCGCCATGCCATATTGCACGGCGGTGGTCTTGACGCCGGTATTCTGCGGCTCCACGAGATCCATGCGCAGGTCTATGCCGGGCTTGCCGCGCAGTGCCACTTCCCAGTGGCTGAAGTCCTCGTAGCCGGGCACGCCCCGGCCCATGACCCAGTTCACCGAATGGGTGATGACCCGCTTTTCGCCGATCATGCCGTGCAACTGCCAGTTGGTCGCCGCCACGGTGCCCGCCCGGATCGTGCCAGCCCGCGCCTCGATGTCCGCCGGCGCCAGCGTCACCTGGTGGTCGCTCACGATCGCTGTCAGGGGCAGCGCCAGCCGCTCGGCGAGCGCGCCGACGCACTGCCGGTACATGGCCGTGAACAGGGTAGCCAGCGCCCCCTGCTCGAGGTCCACGCCAGCGGGGTCCGCGCCCATGCCCATGACATCGAAGACATAAGCGGCGTTGGGCATGTCCAGGCAGTCGTAGACCTCGCGACAGTGCACGGATTCCAGCTCCACGCAGAGTGCCGAGAGCACGGGGACTACGCGCTCCGCGACCAGGCCCGGGTTGATGCCCGTGCCCACGAGTGTGCTCCCGCCCCGCTCGCAGGCCTCCGCCAGCCGTGCCGAGAGGGTCTCGCCCAGGCTTCGCGGGTGGAAGTAGTTATTAATGGAGATGACATTCTTGCCCGAGGCCAGCAGGCGACACACGTCGTCGTCATGGGCGTCGTAGGGAAACTGCAGCAGCGGGCAGTGCAGCACCACGTCCGCGTCCAGCGCGAGTATTTCCTCTATGTCGCGGGTGGCAATGATGCCGGTCGGCTCGCGGCGGGCGATGTCGCCGGCGTCACGCCCCGCCTTGGCCTCACTGTAGACATACAGACCGGCCAGCTCCAGGTCCGGGTGGTCGATGACCGCGCGCAGGCAGGTCTTGCCCATGGCGCCGGTGGCCCACTGCACAACGCGGTAGGGCCTGTCCGAACGATTGCTGCGGCTTTGCACGGCCTGAATGCCGTCGTCCATGCGCTACTCCTTTCAGTTTTAATGTGCAATCTACGATGTTATTTCCTGCCGGGCAAGTCGTGTGCTGGCGCGGAAACGATGTGCGGCGACCGGGAGTGCAGTATGTTTTTGCAACTATGAATTTTATTCGAGGACCTTGCCGCCTTTTCGCGTTTTGTGAAGAGTGGAAGTCTGTTTTATTGCCGGATAAAGACGGCGGTGCAACCGTATCTTCGGCTACTGCTGCTTGACAGGTTTCAAAATGCAAACCATGATCTGAACCGAACATAATAATGAATAGAGGTGAGCGCCATGCACGCACGTCCTGAAACGTCACAGACTTTTTCTCAACACGGCCCCCAGATGCCCCTTTCGCGTCGCGTTCTTCTCGCTGGCGCTGTCGTCGCTGCCTGCGCCAGCGCGCCGTCGGTGATGGCCCAGAATGAGAGCAGTTTCGCGCTGGAAGAGGTGGTCGTGACCGCCCAGCGCCGCGAGCGCGGCCTCCAGGATTCGCCCATCGCCGTCAGCGCCGTCTCGGGCGACACGCTGCGCGCCGGCAACGTTCTGTCCTATGCGGATCTCGCGCGCAGCGCTGCCGCCGTGACGTTCACCGAGGGCTCGCCGCTGGATCAGGAGTTAAACATCCGCGGTGTGGTCAGTGTGCGCATCGACTCGCCCACCTCCGACCCCTCCATCGGCGTCTTCGTGGACAACGTCTATGTAGGGCGTACCGGGCAGCTCAACACGGATTTCTACGACATCGAGCGGGTCGAGATCATTCGCGGGCCCCAGGGTGTGCTGCTCGGCAAGGGCGTGGTCGGTGGTGCCTTCAGCATCGTGACGGCGTCGCCGGAACGCGAGTTCGGCGGCGAGGTTTCCGTGTCTTACGGCAAGTACAACGACCAGAAGATTTTCGGGCATATCACCGGACCATTGACCGAATCCCTCAGCGGGCGCTTTTCCTTCCAGACCCAGGAGCACGACGGCTATTTCCGCGACATACTCAACGACCGTGACCTGCAGAACAAGAGTTCCAGCCAGTTCCGCGGTCAGCTGCTGTACGAGCCGTCGGAGCAGGACCTCTCGGCCCGTCTGGTGCTGGAGTATGCGCAGGATGACAACAATGGCATCCACCGCATCGGCGAGAACATCAACCCCGATCTGGCGGGGCCAAAGTCCTTCAGCCGCGGGCGTGCGGTGGTTGCGGCGGCGCGCGGTGGCCTCAGCCGCAAGGAGAGTCTGTCCACCCATCCCACCTATGTGGGAGACACAGAGCCGACCTCCCAGTTTCTCGACCGGGAGAACTGGGCGCTCAGCCTGAACGTGGAGAAAGGCCTCGGTGAGAACATGAGCCTGGTCAGTGTGACCGGCTACCGCATGGGAACCTCAGGCAACCTGTATTCTCAGACCGGCATCGATCCACGCAACCCGTTCAACCTGGCGGATGGCAGCGTGCCGCTGTTGTTTGACAGCATTGTGTCGGAATTCGAGGATTTTGAGCAGTTCAGCCAGGAGATCAACCTGTCCTGGTCCAGACCGGACAGCCGCTTTGACGGCTTGGTCGGGGGCTATTACCTCACGCAGGATATCCAGAAGAACGATATTTTCGTTGCCCACTCGCAGCCCGCCGTGCCCGGAACGGACATCTTTGCCGAGACGCTGTCCGGCGAGTCGCGCTGGTTTAACGACGGCGGTACGGACACCCTGGCTGTCTTCGGCCAGGTCGGCTTCGCGATCACCGACCAGCTCAAGCTAACGCTTGGTGGTCGCTATACACAGGACGACAAAAGCGGCACCGTGAGCGGCCTGTCCACGAAGACCGGCGATTTCTTCAACCCGGACAGCACCACACCGCTTACCCCGCTCAGCCCCCAATACGGGCTCGGTGAGGGCTACACGGCGGACTACGACGAAAGCTGGAACGAATTCACGCCCCAGGCCATTCTTGAGTACAACCCAGGGGCGGGCTTCATGGCCTATATCAACGTGGCCCAGGCCTTCAAGGGCGGCGGCTTTGAGGATGATCCCGCAAGTGATGTCGCCGCACGGCTGTCCTTCGACCCGGAGACGGTAACCAGCTACGAGATCGGCACCAAGCTGGACTTCTGGGACAATCGCGCGCGGGTCAATGCCGCCATCTTCTACATGGACTACGAGGACCTGCAGGTCACCCAGACCAATGCCGACTGCCTGTGCAACATTACGGACAACGCCGCCGATGCGGAGATAAGCGGTGTCGAAGTGGAAGTGCAGCTCGCTGTGTCCCGCTCCCTGCGATTCTTCGCCGGCGGCAGCTACATGGACACCGAGTACGTGGACTTCGTGGACAGTCTCGGCAACGACAACTCTGGCAACCGGCTGCAGCGCACGCCGGACTACACCTACAACCTGGGCTTTGACTACTCCGCGGATGTTGCAGGGCGTGCGGATGCGCTCAACCTGTTCGTAAACTATGCTTACCAGGGCGACTTCAACTACGACCCGGACAATATCACCGAGGAGCCGGCCTACGGCCTGCTCGACGGTCGTCTGGCCTACCAGGTCAATGACGATATCACCGTGTCCGCCTACGGCAAGAACCTTACTGACGAGGCCTACCGCGTTTTCGTGATCAATTTTTTTGGCGACGAGGTTGGCTCACTGGGTGCACCGCGCACCTACGGTCTGGAGCTCAACGTGAAGTTCTGATTTCCGGTGCTGCGTCATGATCATCGGGGCCGACGGCGCGCCAGCCAGGTCCGCCTTGCCCACTAGCGGCGCATGCGTCAGCATGCGCCAGGGCCTGCACAAACCGCCCCTTTACGCGGCTTCCTTTTGCTCGAACCAGTCTTTGGTGCCGCCTTCGTAATCGAACACCTGGGTAAATCCCGCGCTTTCGAGCTTTCGTGCGGCGTTCGGCGATGCGTCACAATCGAAGTTCGCACAGTAGACAACGACCTTTCGCTGCCGGTCGCCCACTACCCTGGCGACGGTGCTTTCAAAGTCATCGTCAGCAACGGGAATATTGATGGACGTACGGATATGGGCTTCGTTGAAGTCATCCTGTGGCAGCACATTGATCAGCACGAAATCCTCGTGCTCGGTTTCGTTCATGATTTTCAGGTCATCGCGCGTGATGGCTTGCATAATGAGCTCCTGCTTGTCGTTCAGACGAATCCTGGACCAGGCCAATAAAACCATTGCCTGGCCCCTGTTCTAGTGACTCGTAAACCGTTCACCGGTTCCTGAGTAGAACAATGTAATCTGTCAGGATCAGCAGGTATAACTGTCAAGAATGAGCTGCCTTGTTGGTCGAGGATAAGCATGAAACGCAGGCTATGCATCGACGGGATGCCGCGTTTCCTGCGTTGAAGCACCCTGTGTGGCCTCCGGTTGCTGAAATCATGGGAACCTGCGAGCGGCTGCGGCGTCTACCGCTGAGATACATGCGCTTGAAGGCGGCCCGGCGGATTCAACGCAACATCATTGCCATGTCACCACCCGTTGATTGAAGCTTGTATCTGCGGTTCACGGCGAGACAATAATCGCTTGCGACGTGAGCCGAAACGGCTGGCAATGTTTCACGAGGCAATGTTTCACAAAAGGAGGGCAACGCCATGAGTGTATCGCTGCTGATAGATGAGGAATTCCCGCATAAAGTCACGGCTGAACTCAGTTCCCGCGAGAGCGCCGAGGCGGTGATGGAGGAAGTGGCCGAAGACCCGGAACTGCGAAGTGCACGCCTTGAGCTAGTGGAGCCGGGGGATGAGCGTCTGGGCAAAAAGCTTGAACCCGAAAATCGGGGTATTGCGCGAAGCGCGTTGAAGTCCCACCTGGTTCTGGGTCTCCTGTTCCTGATCGCGGGATTGTCGATCGCCTGGCTATTGGTAACTTTCGGGCCGCCCGTGACACGCTCCAATCCCGTCGAGGTGTTCATTGCCCTGGCGCTGGTCCCAACCCTGGTCGGGATGCTGCTGGCCGGTGCTCTGACATTGCGTCCGGATCACGATCCCATGATCTACGCTACGCGCCGCGCCGCAGACGCCGGTTACTGGACAGTGGTGGTGCACTGCAAGGATGAGGACCAGAAACAGCGGGTGACGCATCTCGTCAACCACCGGACGCAGACACTGTGAGGGGGGTGCCCCATGCCGACCCGCTGCGGGTTCCGGCCGATGCAGTGGAGCGGTCGGCAAGGGCTTCGCTGCGCAGGCGCGGCTCAAGTGGTCAGCAGATGGTAGTACTGCGGCGCCTTGTGTACGGCAAGGCCCAGTGAGAGTAGCAGGCCGGTGAACAGGAAGGCGTTGCGCCAGCGGCCGGCGGTGTGCTCGACCATGACGCCGGGCGTGTTGATCAGCACAATCAGGATCAGGTAGACCAGCGGGATGACTACCACGTTGATGCCCATCAGCAGAATCACCTTCAGCAGGGCCGGGAAGGACCACAGGGGCGCCAGTGCTGCTGCACCGAGCACGAATATCGCCAGCAACACATGGAAACCGCGGTTGTCCGCGCTGAAGCGCCAGGGCTTGCCGAAGGCATCGAGCATGAGGTAGACGGTAACCTGTGCGGCCACCACCAGCGTGGTCATGGCGGCGATGAACAGGCCCAGTGAGAAGATCATCGGTCCCAGAAACGCCACTGCCTTGGGCAGTGCGGCGCGCAGCACCTCGGCAGCCTGGCTCACATCCTCAAAACCTGCATGCTCCGGCAGCGGATAGAGGGCGAAGGCACCGGCGACCAGCACGAAGAAGGCATAGGCGCCAAAGATCAGCCCCAGGTTGAGCACGGACTGGCGCAATGCCTGGCGCAGTTGGTGGCTGTCAGCACCGGCATCCGCGCACAGGTAGGGCAAGCCGAGCAGGGCGGCCGGGGCGATGGCGGCACCGACCATGGCGATGATCGACGTGCTGGCCACGCGCACCGAATTACCGCCCGGCAGGGGCAGGTCAGCCGGCAGAGCGGGCACAAAGCCGGGCAGGATGGCGCGCCATTCGCTGAGCCCGCGCAGCGCCACCATCAGAAAACACAGGAACATCAGCACCATGAGCAGGGTCATCACGCGTTGCAGCCGCTCGTAACCGCGGGAGAACACCAGCCAGAGCACGGCGGCGGCCAGTGCGACCGACAGCGGCACGGCGACGCGCAGGTCCTGCGTCAGCGCGCTTTCGCCAAGGCCAGTCAGGGAAAACAGAGCAGAACTCATTACCGAGAGCTGTCCCATGGACACCAGAAAGTGCACCGGAACCACCAGCAGCAGAATCAGCCAGGCCAGCGCCGGGTGCAGCCAGCGGCCCACCAGGCTGAGCATGCCGGTGTGCGGGTTCAGGGCACCCAGGCGTGAGGCGCTGTCGGCCGAGGCCACAAACAGCGGCAGCATCAGTAACAGCACCCACAGCAGCTCGTAGCGGAACCAGGCCCCGGCCAGCAGAAAAGAGGCGATGGCGCCAGCACCCATGGTGCCCGCGGCCATGACCGCCGCGGGGCCGATCAGATCGCGCAGCAGGCGGGTGAGCAGCATCAGCGCTGTTGCACGCCGGTCGGTGCCTCGCGGTCAGCGGCGGCAGCGAGTGCCCGGGGCAGCAGATCCAGCGGCAGCGGCCCTGCGCGCAGTATGGCGTCCACCCAGTCGCGCACGGTGGTAAACCCCATGGCCTCACGATCGGCATGGAGCTGTCGGAACTGCAGGTAACCGCTCATGTAGTCCCCCAGCTGCAGCGGCGAGTTGAGCACGCGCTGCCACAGGTTGCTGGCGAACTGCGGCGCCAGCAGGCCCTGATCGCGGGCAAACGCCAACACTTCGGCCTCACCCCAGTCGGCGGTATTCACCTGCACGCTGACGTAGGCTCGGGTGGCATTCTCCAGACGCTTGCGCAGATGCGCGAGGCGCGTCAGCGGGGCATTGTCAGCCCAGCCCGCATCCAGCATCAGCTCTTCCACAAAGGTGCCCCAGCCTTCGACATAAGGCCCGTTCGGGAACAGGGTGCGTACCGGCGGCGCCGCAGCGACCGCGACCTTGTATTGCAGGTAGTGCCCCGGAAACATCTCGTGCGCGATGATCATGGTATTGAAGTGGGTGTTGAACGAACGGTAGAAGCCCTCGCGCACGGCCTCGGGGGCGCTGTCCGGCACCGACGGCAGGTAGAACAGGGTGTCGGCGTCCGGATCGAAAGGCCCGCTGGGATAGACCCCACCCACCGCAGCGCCACTGAAATGCGCCGGCGACAGCGCGATCTCCAGCGTGGTGGGCTGTGGCACGCTGGCCAGATCCTGCGCGATAACAAAACGCTCGGCGGCGTACGTCAGCTCAGTAAAGCTGGCCAGCAGCTCGGCACCGCGCGTATCGCGTGCCTGCTCCATGGC
>CAZTJR010000011.1:88204-96976 GCA_964613795.1 uncultured Alteromonadaceae bacterium
AGGGCCGGTCGCTCAGCGTCCGGCAGGCTGCGATACCAGCGCACCGCTTCGCGCTGCATCAGCGCACGCGCCGCGCGCACTTCCTCCAGCGCCACGGCGCGCAGTGAATCCGGCGTATAGCGGCCACCGGTGCGGCGCGCCAGCCCCGCGGCGTATCGTGCCTCGCCCATACCCGGCTGCGGCGAGGCTTCCGGCAATACCGCGTGTTCCACATGATGGATCAGGGCTTCCAGCGCCGGCAGCACCTGGGTCAGCGTATCGCTCACGGTTCGGCCACCGGCAGCCGGTGGCCACTGCGCCACCATGCGGGCGAGCTCACCCTGATAAAACGCCTGGGTGCCCTTGAGCGTGCGTAGCGCGGTTCGCGTGGGTCCGAGGCGCCCCTGCTGTAGCGTCTCAGCCCCCAGCAGACACAGCGCCTGCACCCCCTCCAGCCGGCGAATGGCCGCAGCGCTGCGCGTCGGGCCGTCTGCGGCGCGCACCAGCAGGTGGGTCAGCGCCTGGGAGATCTGCTCGCTGTACCACTGCGGCTGAGTCTGTGGCGGGTTCTGCTGCTGCCAGTGCGCGAGCTCGGCCTCAACCTGCTGTGCGAGCACCTGCAGATCCAGCGCTGTGGACGTTGCCAGTTCCCTCTCGTTCAGCAGACGGTGCGCCGCACTGGCCGCGGCCGTGTTCTGGCCGATCCAGGCCTGCAGACGCTCGGGCGCATAATTCTCGAAGGCCGCCGCGCTGGGGGCATGCCCATCGGCGTAGGCACGGCTGGGGTAGAAGGCCACCCAGGCATCCAGATACTCCTGGATCAGCTGCGCGGCCTCGGTTGACTCAGCCGCCCCGATCCTGACACTGAACAGCAGCATCGCCGCCAGCCATAGGGCCCCCCGTTTTTGCAGTCGCATCATCACCTTCCCCCTCGTTGGTTTGGCCCGCGCTCCATCGGGCAGCCGCTGCGCGATCATAGCAGGCGCCCCTGCATATCCACAGGCATCAGCCCACATGCTAGACTGCGCGGCCACTGTCCCAGCGGAGCCCTGCGCCATGAGTGAGCCGGCCTTTACCCTCTATGATCTTCGCGTAGAGACCATCGCCGGCGAGCGGCCCTTCGTGTGCAGCCACGAACTGGGCAGCGGCTTTGAGGTGCGCGGTGAGAATATCGTCATGGATGCGCACAAGCCGTTCTCGCTGTACGCACTGGCTGCCCTGCTGCCACTGATTCCGGCCAAGCAGCGGCCGCTGAATGACCACGACTGGATGGCCACCGACCACGTGATCGCCTGCCCGGATCCGCACTGCGGGGCGCGCTTTCGCATCAGCCGCATCGGCAAGCGCCGTTTCAGCCGCGCTGAAACCACCGTCGAACCCCTGCCGGAGCACAACCCATGGCAGGAATGATCCCGCGCTGCGAGCTGCGCAGCGATTACACTATCTCGCGCATCATCAAGGGCGGCTGGCAGCTGTCCGAAGGCCACAGCCGGGCGCTGTCAGACGACCCGGTGGCCGACATGTTCGCTTTTGTGGAGCAGGGCATCGACACCTTTGACTGCGCCGATATCTATACCGGCGTGGAGGAACTGATCGGCCGCTTCATCGCCGCCAATCGCCAGCGCGCCGAGCCCATGCCGGTGCGGGTGCATACCAAGTACGTGCCCGACTACGCGGAGCTCGGCCAGCTGAACAGGGCGAAGGTCGAACAGATTATTGACCGCTCGCTGTCACGTCTGGGGGTGGAGCAACTGGACATGGTGCAGTTCCACTGGTGGAACTATGCGGCACCGGGTTGCGAGCAGGCGGCGCAGTGGCTCGCCGAGCTGCAGCAGGCGGGCAAGATCGCGCTGCTGTCGCTGACCAACTTCAACAGTGAACAGACCCGCGCTCTGCTCGAGGCCGGACTCGCCCTCGCCACCACACAGGTGCAGTACTCGCTGCTGGACCCGCGGCCGGAAAAATCATTGATCGGCCTGTGCCGCGAGCACGGCATGCAGCTGCTGTGCTACGGCAGCCTGGCCGGGGGCTTTCTCAGCGATCGCTGGTTGGGCGAGCCGGATCCCACGGCTCCCGGTGGCCCTGGCCTGGACAACCGCTCGCTGATCAAATACCGGCTGATGATCGAGGAAGCCGGCGGCTGGGATGCCCTGCAGGACCTCCTCGGAGGACTCAAATCCGTGGCCGACCGTCATCAGAGCAGCATCGCCAGCGTGGCGGCGCGCTGGGTGCTGGATCAGCCTCAGGTCGCCGCGGTGATACTCGGCGCCCGCAACGCGGCGCATGTCGCCCGCTGCGAGGAGATTTTCAGCCTGAATCTGGATGAAGAGGACCGCGCCGTGATTGCCGCACTGCGCGGGCAGCTGGGTGTGCCGGCCGGTGATGTGTTTGACCTGGAGCGCGACAAGCAGGGTTCCCACGGGCGTATCATGAAGTACGATCTGAACAGCGACTGACAGTCCGCGAGGCACGGTCGGGCGACTGCGGCACAGCCAGCCCACCGGACCTGGCCTGCGCCGTTAACCGCGCTCCCCCGGGGAAGAGTCCACGTTCCCGCGAATACTGTCGCCCCACCCGGTCTGCGTCTGCCATGGCCAGAGTGTCCACGTCGTCGGGTGATTCCGGCTATGCAAGCGCAACGGATAGTCGCCGGCCGCGAGCGCGGCAGAAAGCGACGCGCCCGTCAGGTCCTGGCGCAGAATTTCGCGTTGCTGCGCGTCGTGTATGCCGATGTACAGAAAGTCATCCGGGTGTTGACCCAGGTTGGCGGGAATTCCTGTCAGCGGCAGAGTGACAACATGTTCCGGAAGCAGACGTGCCCGCCGCCACCTGGCCAGTCGTGAATGCCTTGGGGGAAGGCCCCGCAGGGTGTCCTGCGTTACCCGGCGGGCTGACAGCGCAATACCCGCGTAGGCCTCATAGTCCGCCAGCGAGCGCGTTGTGCCCAGCCCGAAGGACCCCAAGTCGCTTGCGCCTTTGGGGTCAACCAGACGGCGGTACTGCTGCAGGCTGCGTTCATTGCGCAACCACCAGCGCCGGTTATCGCTCCAGTGCCGCGGCGCGCGAGGACGGTGGTAATGGTGCCAGAGAAGCCTCAGTCGCGGGTGAAACAGGTCGTAGCCGTGGGTATAGGCGCGCAGGGCCATGGCGGGCTCCTCGCCGAAGAAGTACAGGCGTGGATCGTAAGGGACCTCGCGGCAGAACACGCCGAGAGTGAACAGAAAGTGTCCCGACAGAAAGCGGGCCCGCTCCAGTCGCGAACGCCGCGGTGGGCCGTCCATGGCCACAGGCATGACCTTGAAGGGGCCCTCGGCACTGAAGCCATTGAAAACCAGTCTCAGGGGCGTTCCGCCGAGATCGGCATCGGCATCGCCCGGTTCGTAGGGAGGCAGGTAGCTGGTGAGGAGAGGTTTTCTGGCGCCCGCGCGCCGTGCCTCATTCATCAGCGCTTTGGCAGTGGTGTCCCACCCCGGGGCAAAGCGGTGGTGGGAGTCAATCTGCAGGGTATATGTCTCGCCCTCATAGAGGCGCTGCGTTTCGCTGCGCGCCCAGCAGGTGCCGCGAGCGAGGGTGTAATGCACATCCCTGACTCTCACCTGGGGCATGCTCGCGAACTCGGCCAGACTGTCGTCCTCGGCGTGTTGCCAGCAGATGCCGAAGGTCAGCTGCTGTGGCTGATCGGCATTTGCCATGCAGTGACGCAGGGTCGGCAGCAACTCCGGGTCACGATACGCCGCAATCTGCACGAAAATGCGCTGATCGGGCGCTTCGGTATCGACGTGGGTATTCATCAATGCTGTCAGTAGACGATGGCGTTCTGTGCGCGCAGGCCTACGAGAACCTCGCGGATGTCTGACGCCAGATCCGGCACCTCTGCGTAGGCGTCCGCCAGCAGGGTGCAGATATCCTCG
The DNA here is from genome assembly GCA_964613795.1 of uncultured Alteromonadaceae bacterium. Lineage (GTDB taxonomy): Bacteria > Pseudomonadota > Gammaproteobacteria > Pseudomonadales > Halieaceae > Chromatocurvus. The sequence goes on from CAZTJR010000011.1 coordinate 92,095, forward strand.
GTGGTTCGCGCGCCATCAACCAGATGCCAGACCAGTGCCGCGGTGTCGTTCAGGTAGCAGGCTCGCGTGGAGTCGGGGTTATAGAGAACAAGCTCGCCATCCAGCTGCTCGCTGGTCCAGCCAGGGCTGCGCGCTGGCGTGGCCTGGTGTGGGGCGGCGATCCGGGTGACTTCCGAGGGCTCCGCCTGCGAATCCTCTGAAGACTCGTGATCCCTTCGCGGCGGTAGATGTGCCAGGGTGTCGGCTTCTATGTGGCGCTTGCTGAAGGAGACTCCGGCGAAGCGCTCGTAGTCAGCCAGTGAGCGCTCCTGGCCAAGGCCGTAGCGGCCGAAATTCTCTCGCGGTACACCGTCCAGTCCTACCAGTCTGGCATAGCGCGACAGCGCTCTGCCGTTGCGCGTCATCCAGTTGTCGTGATCGTCCCAGTGGCAGCGCCTGCCTTTGCGGGAGTATTCGTGCCAGAGAAGGGTGCGGTGGGGCGAATAGAAATCATAGCCGCTGGTCCATGCGCGCACGCAGGTGCCGATTTCCTCGCCGTGAAAGTAGCCCTGGGGGTCAATGGGAACATCGCGTACCAGCGTGCCGTCGCTGAAGCTGAAGTGCGCCGACCAGAAGCGCGTAGGCACCGGACTTTCCGGGCTGTCGACGGGAATATAGGGACGCATGAAGAGCACGCCTGAGTCGTCGAAGCGGTCCACGCCAAGAAGCCACAGGTCCTGGCTGCGTCCCGCCGGGTCGTTCCCGGGATCAAAGGCCGGCAGGTAGGTTGTGAGGACCGGGCGGGTTACGCCGGCATCGCGAAGACCTTCCAGCATGTCCACCAGCTGGGTATCCCAGCCGGCGACACAGCGGTGATGGCCATCGAGCTGCAGAAAATACCGTTCATCCCGGTATTCCTGCTGTATGCGATGGCGCGCCCAGCACACGCCCCGGCTCTCCCGGTAGGGCACGTCGATCAACTGAATCCGGGGGTTATCTGCCCACTCGCCAAGGGATTCGTCCGCACCCCGCTGCCAGCAGATGCACACGGAGAGTCGTGAGACATCGTCTGCCATGGTAAAGAGACTGCGGAGTGTCTCGGGCAGGTCGAATTCGCGGTAGGCGGCAATGCTGATAAAGATACTGGCCGGGTTCATGACTCGATGCGTTCCTCTGCGGGGTAGTGGTGGTCGCGGCGGTGCTCGATCGGTGAAGCGAGCAGGACGCCGCCATGAAGCTCCCCACGGTGAGCGCGTTCGAACAGGTGGGCCATCCAGGTCTGCTCGTGGGGATGCTGCCAGCGGGTGTCCAGGAACATGCGCTGGTTGCCGCGGCGACTCACCAGCTGCGGCCAGTTGGAGTAGAACACCTCGCCCGTGGCAAAGGCGAGACCATCGCGACTGCCAACGCGAGAGAAGCGGACAGGCGGGATGTCATCCAGGGCAAGGCCTTCTGATCGCCGCGGGCAGGCCGGCCAGAATGTCTGCCGCTTTTCTTCGGTGACGTTGTGCCATGCCCACTGCCGGTCGTTGGCGCCGTAGAATTCGGTGAAGCTGAGCTTCAGAAAATCCAGCTGTTCAGCCGCGAGAATCGCCATGGCGCGCTGCAGCAATCGCTCTGTGCAGCGTGGGAAACCGCTTCTGCAAACCCCCTCGCCGTGCCAGCGCAGCATGTCGTCTTCGAGGTAGAGCATCGTTGCCGCGCCACTTTCGTGGAAGTGGTCGGCGACGAACTGGCGTCCCCCGCAGACGCCGAGATTTCCCTGCGGCAGGTGCGCGGCGCCAATATAGCGGCTCAGGCGGGCATTCTGCGCGATACAGTCGGCACGGCTGCTGTTGTCGACAATGAACAGGCGCAGCGCAGGCATTTCCTGCCAGTCGTCGTACCAGGAGTCGAGCAGCAGGCGCAGCTGTTCCGGGCAGTTGAACGTCAGGATGTAGACGGAAAGCGGCGGTCGACGAGCGGTGGGCAACGGTGCGGGAGGGGCCTGCTGGCCCGTGCCGGGTGTCGTGCTGCCAGCTGTCCCGGTGTCTTCCTGTGCCAGGGCTTCCATGAAGGGCGCGATCATGCCGTTTTCGGCCAGCGTCACTCGGTGGAACAGGTCGGGGTGGCGGTGCGCAACAAGGGTCAGGACGCTCTCCTCAGTGCCCATATCCCCGGCGGCCAGGGTCGCGTCAAGGTAGTGATGGTACTCACGGCTGACACGGTGAATGGCGGAGGGCGAGCCGCCAAACAGGCCGCCGCGGGCGACCCAGCCGACATGCTCCGTGCCGGACCAGCGTGCCATGGCCGGCCGGGCGAAGCCGTGAATTTCGCTCCCGCCGGGGTAGGGGAAGCTGAGTAGAAGAAACGGATCGAGATACGCCGGGAGACGGCGCAGCCATGCCCGGTTGCCCAGCATTCCCCCGCAGGTTCTGGCAATGCCGGCATCCAGCCAGATGATGTGCGTACTGTCGAAGGGATTGTTTTGCGCAACGCTGTCCAGCATTGCCAGTTTGCTCATGACCAGAGGGTTGTAATGCGGTAGCACCGCCTGTGGGCTACCCGCCAGCCAGGCTGCCTGCCCACGCCAGACAGCATCGCCTCGTAGTGTCTGTACTGCCGCAAAGCCGGGAAAGTCCCGCTCAAGCGAAGCGGGCGTCAGTCGGCGGATCTGGGTGTTGTGCGAGTTTCGGTGCTGCCAGACTTCGTGCTCGAGGTCGGGTGAGGTGTAAATGACAAGCGGCGAGTCCATGGCCAGCAACTGCGAAAAGTGCGCCCAGTACTCGGAAAAAGAGCGCTTCTGTTCAGAGGGAAGGTTTTCAGCGTCCGCTCCTCTGCCAATATCGAGCAGGGCGGTGACAATTGTGAGCGTCGTACGTGAGGGCTTAGTCACGCGGCGGCGCAGGTCGCTTCTCCGGTGTCCGGCTGTTGCGGCCTTTAAAGCGTTTTACGCCCATGTAGCCGAGAAGTCCGGTGACAATGCCAATAAACCCGCCGGGGTTCACGCTGACGGGAACCGGTATCGCGGACGGCAGCGGTGTTGCCATCGGCAGGGGCGATGGTGTCGGTGTTGGGCCAGGCGTCGGCGTCGGTGTTGGACTAGGTGTTGGCGTCGGGCTAGGCGTCGGAGTGGGTGTTGGCGTCGGGCTGGGCGTCGGCGTCGGAGTGGGTGTTGGAGTTGGGCTAGGCGTCGGGCCAGGTGTCGGAGTCGGTACAGGGCTCGATGTTGGTGAGGGCGTGGGGGTCGGGTCACCCTCCTGCGCCTGCGCCGACATTACAACTGAATCGAGAACGGGCTTGACCCAGGACGCCGGTATGACACCGGTCTGCACGGCAGCCCCGACTGCACCCACGCCTAGGGCCTTCAGGAGGCGTCGTTTTCCGGCGTCGTTTGTCATGGTTGCCTGCTCACGGGGGGCGCCGTCGGCACCATATCGCTAAAGTTTATCAGTTCGACGCACGGTAGGCCAGAGCCGGCAACCGTGCGAAGAAATCCGCGCTGGCGATGGCAGCGGTGTTTGCTTATTCTTTCTACTTTACGCCCCGATCAAAAATCCCTGAAATTTGATAGTTTTTGCCCCAAAGGAGACCGCCCATGCATGCAGACCGAGGCAGCACCCTTTTTGCCCTTGTTCTTGCCCTCATCCTGGCCCCCGCCGTTGCCCTGGCCGAACTCACCGACCCAGAGCGCAGGATGGCGAGCTGGATAATCACTCATGAGGAGGAGGCCGTTGAGCTTCTCGAGCGTATTACCCGCATCAACAGTGGCACCCTGAATGCTGCGGGAGTGCGGGCGGTCGGTGATGTGCTGGAGGCTGAACTGGCGACGCTGGGGTTCGAAACCCGCTGGGTGGCGATGCCGCCGTCGGTGCAGCGCGCGGGCCACCTCTTTGCCCGGCGCCGGGGCGATGCCGGGCGCAGTGTTCTCCTGATTGGCCACCTGGATACGGTATTCGAGCCGGATCACCCCTTCCAGGATTTCGAGCGCGATGGCGACCGGGCGGTGGGTCCCGGTGTGTCGGATATGAAGGGCGGTGACGTCGCAATCATCTTCGCCCTGCGTGCCATGGCCGCTGCCGGCGTCCTCGAGGACGCAGATATTACGGTGGCCTTCATCGGGGATGAGGAGAGCCCCGGTCAGCCCCTGGAGCTCGTGCGTCGGGATCTGATCGAGGCGGGCAAGCGGGTTGATGTCGCGCTCGGGTTCGAGGGCGCGACACGCGATGGCGATACCGAGTACGTGAGCATTGCCCGGCGCGGTGCCAGCGAGTGGATGCTTGAGGTCGAGGGGCGGGAGGCGCACTCGTCCGGCATTTTTTCCGAAGACGTGGGAGCCGGCGCCGTTTTCGAGGCCGCGCGCATTCTCAACGCGTTTTATGAGGAGGTTCGCGGCGAGGAGTATCTCACCTTTAACGCCGGCGCTATTCTTGGGGGGACGGATGTCTCCTACGATGCCGGTGAGAATCGCGGCACGGTCGCGGGCAAGACCAATGTGGTGCCGCAGCGCGTCGTTGTTCAGGGCGGGCTGCGCACCATCAGCCAGGAGCAGTTGGAGCGGGCCCGCGAGGCCATGCGTCGGGTCGTAGCGCAGGGCAGCCGTCCCGGCACCTCGGCGACGATCACTTTTCAGGATGGCTATCCACCAATGGCGCCGACGGACGGCAACCGCGCGCTCATGGCCAGCTACAACGAGGTGAGCGAAGACCTGGGTCTCGGCACCCTCGAGGTCTATGACCCGGGTCGGCGCGGTGCGGCGGACATTTCCTTTGTTGCACCTTATAGTGACGGCCTTGCCGGGCTTGGTATGCAAGGCCGCGGTGCCCATGCCCCCGGCGAGTCTCTCGATCTGACGTCTCTGCCGGCCGCGACCAGTCGTGCCGCGATCTTTCTGTACCGGCTGACGACCGGGGCGGAGCGCTAG
>CAZTJR010000012.1:0-95322 GCA_964613795.1 uncultured Alteromonadaceae bacterium
AGCCCCAGGCCGATGCGCAGGCGGAGCTCATGGCGGAATCATTTGGAATTATTGCTGATAAAGTTCTGACTAAAGAGGATTTTGAGGCGGTTCTGAGGGCCAGGCTGGATGCTGGGATTGACTGTGGTGGTTCTGGTCGTGCCACAGCTGCAGGCGTGGTTGGCGTGAGTGGGCCCCTTATACTGACGAGATTGTTCAGGGCTGTGCGTTATAGCTGAAAAACGTCTCCGCAGAGATTTTTGAGGGTTAAGACGCGGTAGTTATTCGGTCTCTGCCATTCTCACCGCCTGATCAATGGCCTCCACCAGACTCCCCGCCTCCGCTTTGCCCGTCCCTGCCAGATCCAGCGCCGTGCCATGATCCACCGACGTGCGCACAATGGGCAGCCCGAGGGTAATGTTGACTGCCGATCCGAATCCCGCGTATTTGAGCACCGGCAGGCCCTGGTCGTGGTACATCGCCAGCACCACATCCATGCCCTTGAGTGCGCGTGGGGTAAAGGCGGTATCCGCGGGCAATGGTCCGATAAGCTGCAGGCCATTGCTGCGCAGGGCTTCCAGTACCGGTGAAATAACCTCGATTTCCTCTCGGCCAAGATGACCACCTTCGCCTGCATGGGGGTTCAGCCCGAGCACGGCAATGCGCGGCGCCGGAATACCGAAGCGACGCTGCATGTCTGCATGGAGGATCTTAATAGTCGCGGTAAGGCTGTCCTGCGTGATCGCGGCCGGCACGTCGGCAAGCGCCAGGTGAGTCGTGGCCAGGGCCACGCGCAATCCGCCCGCGGCCAGCAGCATGACGACCCGCGGCGTGCCGGTTTTTTCCGCCAGGTATTCCGTATGCCCGCTGAAAGGAATGCCCGCATCGTTGATGACCGACTTCTGTATCGGGCAGGTCACCATCCCGGCATACTCATGGTTCAGGCAGCCCGCGATCGCGATATCCAGGGTATCCAGCACATAAGGCGCGTTCTGCGGCTCCAGCTGGCCCGCCGTGACGGGCGTGCGCAGCGGGCAGTGCCGGACTGCCAGTGTGCCCGCCGGATAATGTGAGCCCGATTCCCCCGGCTCGGGTGCGTCAACCAGACGGATATCAAGATGCAGCGCGCGTGCGCGGTGGGCGAGCAGGTCGCGATCGGCAATGGCGACCAGTGGCACTGGCTGCGGCCGCATTGCCGTCATAAGAAGAATGTCGGGGCCAATCCCGGCGGGTTCTCCTGCGGTAACGGCAATCTGCTGCGCCATGCAATTCAGCCTCCTTTGCGGTGCCATACTGGCGGCCTCTCAGTCTGTCTGTCCTGGCGAACGAGCTTACTTGATATCGACAAAGGCCTCGTCGCGAATCATCTGCAGCCAGGCTTCCAGTTCCTCGTCGTACTTGCGCTGGTGCAGGTATTCCGTGGCGCGGGCAATGCGCGCCTCCTCGCTGGTATCTTTCACGCGGCGGTCTTCCACCTGAATGATATGCCAGCCAAACTGGCTGCGCACGGGCGGCGACACGTCGCCGATCTCGGTGGAGGCCATCATGTTCTCGAACGCCGGGACCATCTGGCCTTTGCTGGTCCAGCCGAGTGAGCCCCCTTCAGACGCGGAGCCGATGTCTTCGGAATGCTCCCGGGCGAGCTCGGCGAAGTCGGCGCCGTCTTCCTCAACCTGGCGCTTCAGGTCAGCGATTTTCTCACGTGCCTGCTCGTCGGTGAGAATTTCCGAGGGGGTCACCAGAATATGCCGGACCAGGGTCTGATCCTGGGTCTGCTTGCCGCCGCGCAGGCTGCTGAGGTGAACCAGGTGGAGGCCGCTCGGCGAGCGGAATACGTCGGTGGTGTCGCCGACGTCCAGTTCCGTGACCACGTCCTGGTACAGCGATGGCAGGTCATCCCGCTTGCGCCAGCCCAGGTCGCCGCCGGTGTAGGCGAATTCGGCCTCGCTGCTGGCCATGACTTCGTCGAAGCGCTCGCCACTGCGGATACGCGCCAGACGCTGTTCGGTATGCTCGCGCGCGGATTCCTCGAAGTCGCTTGACGCACGGGAGGGTATTGGCAGCAGCGCGTGCATGACACGGTATTCGGGCTCAACCAGTTTCTGGCCTTCCTCGGTTTCGAGAAAGTTCTCCACCTCCTGTTCGGCAATGGATACCCGCTGGTTGACGTTGCCCATCTGCACCCGCTGTAGAATCATCTCCTGCCGTACCTGTTCGCGCATCGCGACGTAGGAACGCCCCTCCTGCTCCAGGGTCTGGCGGAACTGATCAAGCGTCAGACGGTTCTGCGCGGCGATACGCTGCATGGCGCTGTCGAGCTCGGCATCGGAAATGCGTACGCCATAGCGCTCGCCCATCTGCATCTGGATGCTGTCCAGCACCAGGCGGTCTAGCGTTTCACGGATGAGCTCGTCCTCGGGCGGTGGCTCAACGCCGCGGGCTTCCAGATTCTGACTCACGGTTGCGAGGCGCTCGCGCAGTTCGCTGGCGAGAATGATGTCGTCGTCGACGATGGCGACGATCTGGTCGATCATTTCGGTTTCGGCCTGTGCCGCCTGCCCGAGCAGGAGTGTCAGTGCGGTGGCGCAGGCGCCGCCGAGCTGCATGAGTTGACGTTTAATAGTCACGTGGTCGGAACCCCCGGATCATGTCTGTCATCAGTGCCTCGACCTGGCTGCCAACGCCGCCGAGCCCCTTGAGAACGAACTGCGCCTGGACGGCGCGTTCCCGCTCAAGGTTGGGTGCATTGAAGTCGGGAAAGGCACCGCGCGCGGTGTCAAAATAGCGCAGGTGCAGTAAACGAATTGTAAAACAACAACTATCATATTCGATGCCGAACATATCTTCCACGCTGCGGTTGGCCTGCACGCTGTAGTTCCAGGCCGCGAACACCCGCCATTCATCGTTGACCGGATAGAACGTGGACATGTGGGCCTGGGCCGTGACCGGCTGGTTGCCAACCAGCGTGACCGGGCGACGGTAGGTATAGCCGACGTTGATCAGATGGCCATCGCTGCGCTCGTAATTGGCCTGGGCGTTGCCCGCGTTCATCTTGCCGGTCGAGGCGTCATATTGAGCGCTGGCTCTCAGGCTTAGACGATCGTTGGGGAAAAAGTTCAGCTCGCCGGCCATCTCCGAATTGGAGCGCTGCAGCTCCGGTGCGCCGGGGGTGACACGCACGCGACGGTTCTCGAAATAGACAATCTGGCCGAGGCTGGCGTTGAACATTTCGCGTCCGTCGCGCTCGTCGAGCAGGCGCGTGGTAAGCCCGATGGCGAGCTGGTTGGCGTCATCCAGGCGGTCGCGACCCGAGAAGCGGGTGTCGCGGAACAGCTGGTTGTAGGTAAAGGTGAGTTCGGCGCTGTCAAAGTCGGGCTGGTCACTCTGGTCGTCATAGCTGCTGTAGAGGTAGTACAGGCGCGGTTCAAGGGTCTGGATAAAACCCCGGTTGAGAATGCTGAAGTCGCGCTCGAAATACAGGCCGCCGTCCATGCTCAGCAGCCCGGATGCCGCGCCCGGTGTGTTGTTCTCGGAGAGCGTGTTGTCTTCCAGTGAGTACTGCAGAAACCGGTATTTGGCGGTGGTGCGCAAAAAACCGGACTCCCAGAGCATGGGGTAGGCGACGCCGGCTTCCGCATATAAACGCTGGCCCACCACCAGATCCTCGCTGCTGTCGAAGTTGGAGTACTGGGCCTCCAGGATCGGATCGAAACTGAAGGGCTCGAGGTCGCTGCGCTTTTGCAGCGTGATCTGCGGTAACTTCTTGTAGTCGTTGCGAATATCGTCGGCCAGCGACTGGAACTGCTGGGCCTCGACATTCACCAGCCAGTCATCACCCAGATAGTCGAGGCTGGCAAACTGCAGCAGGTTCACCTCGCGCCGGGTTTCCAGGTTGGAGGTCTCCAGGTCGCGGATGAAATTGCGGTCACTGACCTCGGAGAAGTCAATGCGCGAGCGCCAGCGCTGGCCGTACAGGCCGTCCTGCTCCACGCGGGCCAGCCAGCGGGAGGTATCGCGCTCGTCCGGAAAGTCGGCGCGAAACTGTTCGTCGTCGGGCAGGTAACTGCCGCCCACCAGCCACCTGCCGCGCGATGAATCCAGGTAGCGTGCCTGCAGTTCGTGGTTGGTGCCGCGCTCCTGGATCAGGCGCGGCGTGTACAGCAGGTCGTAGTTGGGGGCCAGATTGATGTAGAAGGGCAGGGTGATATCCAGGCCGCCACGGCTGTCATTGCCGGCGGTAGGGAACAGCAGGCCGGTGCGACGGCGATCGTCAATCGGAAAGCTGATCCACGGCGCATAGAAAAACGGCACGCCGGCGGCGGAGAGAACGGCACCGCGGGCCACGCCGCGCCCGCTGTCGGGGTCCAGGGTCATCTGGCGGGTCTCCAGCAGCCAGTCGGCATTGCCCGGCGCGCAATAGGTCAACGAGCCGTCTTCCACCTGGATCAGATTGTCGGCGTCGCGGCTGAGCAGGGCGGCGCTACCGCGCATGTGCTGCTCATGCAGGACAAACCGGCTGTTCTCGAGCCTGACTTCCCCGGTGCGGGAGAAGAATTCACCGCGGCTGCCCCGCAGCAGTATGCCCGGCTCGCGCAGCGTAATGTCGCCCTCGAGCTCTCCCTTTGCGGATTCGCGGTCGTAGTTGGCGCTGTCACCGCGCAGGTCGCGGTAGCCCTGGGTGACCTCGACTCCGCCCTGCATGCGCACGGTGTCGCCCTCGAGTTCGGTGCGGGATGCCGTTGCCTCAATGTCTGAGGTGTCGGGATCGCCGCCGCCGCGGCCGGCCTTCGGGTCGATGTAGGCGCCGCCGCACAGGCGACACTCACGATCCCGCATTGCCTCGGGCAGCTGATCATAAGGAACCCAGTCGAGCGGAGACTGCGACGCTACCACTTCCTCACGCAGGGACAGTGCGCTGTCTGTCGTGGCCTTGTCCGCGGGTAATGACGCACGACTGTCGTCCTCGCCGCTGGCCTCCTCACTGCCGCTCTGCTCGCCGCTGGTTTCCTGCGTCGCTACACAGTCAGCGCTAGCGCTGGCTCCGCAGGCCGGTGCGTTGCTATCCTGCGGCCAGCCGACAACGGGCGAAACGCAGATAGCGCCGAGGGCGAGTCGGCGCAGCGCCCGACGGAAAGCAGTTGGCAGACTCATAACAGGGATGATGTGCGTTCTTTGATTCCGGAAAGTGACAGAGGAGGACCCGTGGCCGTGATGATAAAGCATCGTCCCGCGATTGTCCGGCAAAAACTGGGCGGCGCCTGCGCGATTGGACCGCGCGGCGGGCGCTGCTGATGCGGCCCGTACCCGAGGCCCTCATGCCCTGGATAAGCGAGGCACTGGCGCCGGAGACTGTGCTGTCCGGGCTGCAGCCGGTTGCCGGGGACGCCAGTTTCCGCCGCTACTTCCGGCTGCATACCGATACGCGCAGCGTGATTGTGTGCGAATCGCCCCCCGAAAAAGAGAAGAACACAGAATTTCTTGGCGTGCGGCATCTTCTGGAGGGCGCTGGCGTGCGCGTGCCCGCCCTCATTGCTGCCGACAATCGGCGTGGCTATTTTCTGCTTGAGGATCTCGGCGACGGGCAGCTGCTGCCTGCGCTGACGGCATCCTCGGCGGACGCGCTGTACCAAAAGGCAATCGGGATGCTGGTGGGCCTGGCGACGGCGCGGGTGCCGCGGGTCGGCCCCGGGGCGCTCCCGGCCTACTCGGCGGAGTTACTGCGCCGGGAGATGGACCTGTTTCCGGTCTGGTTCGTGCGCCGGCTGCTGGGGGCGCCGGCCGAGGCGCCACCGCCGCCGATGTTCGAGGCATTGTGCGCACGGCTTCTGGAGAGTGCCGCGGCCCAGCCCCGCGTGCCGGTGCACCGGGACTTCCACAGTCGCAATCTCATGCTGCTGCCGGGAGGAGAGCTGGCCACCATCGATTTTCAGGACGCGGTGATGGGCCCGCTGACCTATGATGCCGCGTCCCTGTTCAAGGATTGCTACCTGCGCTGGCCGAGAGCGCGAGTCGAGGGCTGGGCGCTGGCGCTGCGCGATGCCTTTCTGGCCGCCGGGGTTCTCTCCAGCGAACTGGCCAGCGACACCGCATTCCTGCGTGCGTTTGACCTCATAGGTCTGCAGCGTCACATCAAGGTGCTGGGCATTTTCGCGCGCCTGCACCTGCGCGATGGCAAGGATGGCTATCTTGCCGACCTGCCGCGGGTGGTGGCCTACGTTGAGGAGGTGTTCGACCGCTATCCCGACGAGCAGGCGGTGCAGGATTTTGCGCGCTGGTTCCGCGGATCGCTGCGACCTTTGATAGAGCAGCAGCCCTGGTGGCGGGTGGTTGGCGGGGCCAGTGGCGACGATCCTGACGGCGGTCCTGACGGCGATCGTGGCAGTGTCCGTGATGGCGCGCATGACGGTGTATAGGCGATGACCGCGATCAAGGCGATGATTCTGGCGGCGGGGCGCGGCGAGCGCATGCGGCCGTTGACCGATCACATCCCCAAGCCGCTGCTGCAGGTGGGCGGTATGCCGCTGATCGAGTACCACATCCGCCGGCTGGTGGCGGCCGGCATCAACGAGCTGGTGATCAATGTCTCCCACCTCGGGGAGCAGATTGTCGATGCCTGCGGCGACGGCAGTCGCTGGGGCGCGCGTATTGCCTGGTCGCGGGAGGCCCAGCCCCTGGAGACCGCTGGCGGTATTCTGCGGGCGCTGCCGCTGCTGGATACCCCCGCCTTCCTGGTGGTCAACGCCGATGTGTGGATGGACTTCGACGCCACTGCGCTGGCGGCGCGTGCCCGTGCCTTGCCTCCGCGCTGCGCGCACCTGCTGTTTGCGGCGAATCCAGCGCACCACCGCGGTGGTGACTTCGCCCTCTCCGGCGCGCGCGTGGTGACCGCGGGGCCGGATCGTCCCAGCGTCACCTTTACCGGAGTGGGCGCTTACCGTCGCGATTTCTTCGACGATGCCGACTTTCCCGCCCGCAGCGGGCCGCTGCGACCGCTGTTCGAGCGCGCGATTGCCGATGGCCGGCTCTACGGCGAGCGCCATGACGGGGCGTGGATGGACGTGGGGACGCCCGAGCGCCTGGCTGCCTTGCAAGAACAGGCTGAACTGGGTGGGACCTGATCGTGTCGGGGTGGTAGACTTCGCGCTCTGATTCAAGCCAGACAATCGCCAGATCAACCCCAGGCCAGAGACCCCGACATGCCCGACTACCAGATCGCCCCCTCCATCCTGTCCGCGGACTTCGCCCGTCTGGGGGAGGAGGTGGACGCGGTGCTCGCCGCCGGCGCCGATATCGTGCATTTCGACGTCATGGACAACCACTACGTGCCGAACCTCACCATCGGCCCGATGGTGTGCAGGGCGCTGCGCAAGCACGGCGTGACCGCCCCCGTCGATGTGCACCTGATGGTCAGCCCGGTGGATCGCCTGATCGGCGACTTTGCCGAGGCCGGCGCCAGCTACATCACCTTCCACCCCGACGCCTCCACCCACGTCGACCGCTCCCTGCAGATGATCCGCGATGCGGGCTGTCGCTCCGGGCTGGTGTTCAACCCGCATCTGGGTCTCGATGCACTCACCTACGTACTCGACAAGGTCGACATGGTGCTGCTGATGTCCGTCAACCCGGGCTTTGGCGGCCAGTCCTTCATTCCCTCCACTCTTGACAAGCTGCGCGCGGCGCGGCGTATCATCGACGAGTCGGGCTATGACATCCGCCTGGAGGTGGACGGAGGGATTACTCCGGCCAATATCGCCGAGGTCGCTGCGGCGGGCGCCGATACCTTCGTCGCCGGTTCGGCCATTTTCGGCAAGCCGGACTACGCGGCGGTGATCAGCGACATGCGCGCCGCCCTGGCGGGCCGGTAAGGCACCCCGTGACCCCGGCAGAATTCGACGCGCTGGCGGCCGAGGGCTACAACCGTATCCCGATCAGCCTTGAGGTCCTTGCGGACGTCGAGACCCCGATCAGCACTTATCGCAAGCTCGCCGAGGGACCCGGCTCCTATCTGTTCGAGTCCGTGCAGGGCGGCGAGAAGTGGGGGCGCTACTCCATTATCGGGCTGCCCTGCCGCACGCGGCTGGTGGTGCGTGGCCGGGAGGTGGAGGAATGGCACGACGGCGCCTGTCGTGAGCGCCATGCGGTCGACGATCCGCTGGACTTCATCGAGGCCTATGCCGGCCGCTACCGCTGCGCGCCGGTGGCCGACATGCCGGTCTTTCACGGCGGGCTGGTCGGCTATTTCAGCTATGACACCGTGCGCTACGTGGAGCCGCGGCTCGCCGCAAGCTGCCCGCCGGATGTGATGGGTACGCCGGATATCCTGCTCATGTTGTCCGACGAGGTGCTGGTGTTCGACAACCTTGCAGGCACGCTGCGGCTTGTGGTGAACGTCGATCCCGCCGAGCCCGATGCCTTTGCCGCGGGACAGGCACGCCTAAGGGAACTGGCGGCGCGGCTGCCCCGGCAGATGCCCGAACTGCCCGCCGTCGATCTTCAGGCGCGCGACGAGGAGGCGCTGGAAAGCCGGGCGCGCTCGAGCCTGCAGCGCGAGGATTTCGAGGCAGCGGTGGAAAGCGTGCGTGAGTACGTACTCGCCGGGGACGTCATGCAGGTTGTGCCCTCCCAGCGCCTGAGCGTGCCGTTTACCGCGCCGCCCCTGAATCTGTATCGCGCGCTGCGCAATCTGAATCCCTCGCCCTATCTATATTTCCTCGACCTCGGGGATTTTCAGGTGGTGGGTTCGTCGCCGGAGATTCTCGCACGCCTGCAGGAGGGCGAGGTCACGGTGCGGCCGATCGCCGGCACCCGGCGGCGCGGACGCACCGAGGCGGAAGACGCCGCGCTGGAGGCCGAACTTCTGGCCGATCCCAAGGAGATTGCCGAGCACCTGATGCTGATCGACCTCGGCCGCAACGACGTCGGGCGTATCGCCGAGACCGGCAGCGTAAGGCTTACCGAGAACATGCTCGTTGAGCGCTACTCCCACGTCATGCACATCGTCTCCAACGTTACCGGCCGCCTGCTGCCGGGCAGGACGGCCATGGATGTGCTGCGGGCCACCCTGCCGGCGGGTACCCTGAGCGGCGCACCGAAGATCCGCGCCATGCAGATCATCGACGAGCTCGAGCCGGTCAAGCGGGGCATCTACGGCGGCGCCGTGGGCTATCTGTCCTGGGCCGGCGACATGGATACCGCCATCACGATTCGCACCGCCGTGATCAAGGACGGCGAGCTGCATGTGCAGGCGGGGGCGGGTGTGGTGGCCGATTCCGTGCCTGCCAGCGAGTGGGAGGAAACGCTGAACAAGGCGCGTGCTGTCCTCAGGGCGGCGGCGATGGCGGCAGCGGCTGTGAAATAATGGGCGCGGCTCACGCCGTCTCTAGTCAGCCACTCTCAAGCCCTGATCCCTGCCGGCTCGTCTCGAGCTGAGCCCGGCTGGCGTGAATCTGCGCCACAAGCTGGCGCACGATCCGGTGCAGGTCTGCTGCATCAGCGCTATCGCGACAGGCGCTGTGGAGGTTTTGTGCCTCGACTGATGCCGTCGTCATACCAAAGGTGGCGCAAAGTCCGCCCAGCGTGTGCGCCGTTCGCTCTAATGCTGCATAGTCTCTGTCATCGAGCTGCTGCTGGAGCTGCGACAGGTAATCCGGAAGCGCCACAAGAAACTCAGTCAGCAGTTCACTGAGCATCGCCTCATCGCCATCGGCGAGCTCAACGGCACCGCACCAGTCAACCTGGTTTTCCCATTGCTTTTGCTTGCAGCCGAGCACGCGGCTTATTTCTTGATGCAGGTTTGCCGAGTCCAGGGGTTTGGCAATGTAGCCGTCAATTCCCTGCAACAGATATTGTTCACGAGCGCCTTGCATGGCGTTGGCAAAACCCTGCTGGCCCTGGGTACGCCGCAACCGCGGCAGGCCAGCTCGCAGCCAGTCGCCATGAATGGACTTTCCGCTTCCGGCGCAAACGCTCGCGGCGTCATGCTGGACCTGTCCAGCCGGGATGGATCTGTAGATACCATTGATGTGTCGATTGCCGGGCCGGTCACCAGTGCCGGTACGGCGGCCAGAGCGCTGGAACTGCAGACGGCCGCCGTGACACTTCGCCAGCAGCTGGATATTACGGTTGATGGTGGCGTGCAGGCGCAAGGCTTGCGTGCTGGGGGAGTGCAGCTACGCAGTGAGGCGGGTACAGATACTCGTTCAACCACGGTCAGTATCCGTGATTCCATGCAAGCACTTGGCCAGCGAGCTTATGCGGTGCTGTTGGACACGGAGGCCGCAGGCGTCGTCGGACAGGTTACCGCGGAGATTGGTGGGGCGCTGCAGGCGATGGGCACCTATGCCAAAGGCCTGGTTGTTGACAGCCGCGGCGGCAG
Organism: uncultured Alteromonadaceae bacterium; assembly: GCA_964613795.1. Classification (GTDB taxonomy): domain Bacteria; phylum Pseudomonadota; class Gammaproteobacteria; order Pseudomonadales; family Halieaceae; genus Chromatocurvus. Next base: position 10,355 of record CAZTJR010000012.1, read on the forward strand.
CATTGATGGCACGACGATTACGGTCGGCGCCGCGAGCCCGGCTGTCGCTCGGGCGTCCGCCTCGTCGGCTAAGACGCTGGCTGGCAGCCTGCTGGCATCCGGATTTGGCGCCGAGGCACTGCGGGTCGACCTTGAAAGCCGCGAGGGTCGGGTCGGCGCCCTGGCCGTGAATGTCGCTGGCGGTGTTGTCGCGCGCGGAGTTGCTGCCCGGGGCACCTCGTTAACACGCAGGGCCGCCACGGATCTCGGCCCTGCGCGGGTGCAGGTGGCGGGTGGCCTGCTGAGCGAGGGCGCCGACGCTGTCGCCCTGGCTGTTGACGATCGGGCCGGCAAGCGCCTGCGGCGTGAGCTGGTTGACCCCGTCACTTTTATGTCGCCCAGCGTGCAGGGCAGTGCGAGCGGGAACGACGCCACCGACCTGCGTTCGCGTCCTCCGGTCGTGCGCGGTCTGGTGCGTCGTAACGTCAGTGCGGCGACAGTTGCCCCGGTGCCTGTCGCGGTGTCGCCGGTTGAGACGTCTGTTGCGCTTACGGGCGATTTGGTTGTCGGCGCGCGGTGGGCGTTGATTTCGCTGTTACTTCCGCCGGTCATTCTCAGCTGAACGGCAAGATCGCAGGTGATCTTGTCATTGCTGGTCCCGGTGCGGCCGGCATCACGCAGTGCACGACGCGCGGTGAGGTGACGGGGAACCTGGCGGTTGGCGGTGATTTTCTGGTCGGGGGGAACGGATCGACAGGAATTCAGCTGGAGGCTGTTGACGGCGCTGCTTCCACTGGCCTCTCCGTTGGCGGTGCGATGGTCGTGGAGGGGCGGAGGGCCACGGCGGTTTCTGTCGATGCACGAGACGGTGCCGCGGAAAAGTCGATGCTGGCCTGGCACTGCGGAATGATGCGAGCGTCCGCGGCGACGACGCGGCGCTTCTGGCAGGCAGCGCAGAGAATGCGAGCTGGATGACCGAGCTGACTGTCGAAGCCGACAATACGGCGTATGTGGGTCGACGAGCGCGGCTTGTCTCTCTCTCCGGTCGGGCGGCGCTGGCGCTGGAGAATCGGGGGCAGCTATTTGGCGAGGAGGGCCTGGAGCACCGCCTGCTGGTCACGGCCGACGGGGATGACCGGGTGGAGAACCACGGGTTGTTCGCGGGTACTCTCGATCTTGGTGCAGGCACAAATCGCGTCGTGAATGCTGCCGGCGCCTTGTGGCAGTCCGGCGCAGCGACGATGGGCGGTACACTGTCCCTCGCTACCACCAGTGCCGCACTGATCCGCCCCGGTCACCACCGCAGTGCGATCCTGAGCAGCGCCAGCGCACGCGACGACGGGGCTGCACTGACGGTGCGCCCTTCGTTCTTCGTGGACTACAGTACGGTGGCAGGTGCGCTTGGCTACGGCGTTAACTATGAGGTGGACTTCCGGCCAGACTGGTTGGGAGGAAACCTGCGTCTGGTGGGTGCACACATTAACGCCCTGCAGAGTGCAGGCTCCAACGCGGCTTATGCCGAACTGGTGAGTGAGCTGGTCTACACCGCTGACGCCGAGTGGGTCCGCGGCACTTACGAGGCACTGTCACCGGAATATTATGCGTATGAAGAAGCGCAGTTTCTGCGCGGTGCACAGTCGTTTACCGACAGCCTTGTTGCCTGTCGCGGCAATGACGGCAACCGCCGCGCTGATGACCGCGGCAGCTGTCTCTGGGTAGAGCTGTCCCAGAGCGGCGAGCATATCCGCATGGGTGATGACTGATCGCGGGGGGAGTTTGATCGTCAGCGCCAGGGCCTTGGTGGACAGCTTGCTGTCGCGCCGGGCCTGTGGGCGGGTTTTGCTGCCGCTCGGGACGATACGCGGGGTACAGCCACGTCGCTCGCAACGGATTCTGAGATGAACGCATTGCACCTTGGCGCGATCTTGAAGTACCAGCCGGTATCCTCCGTGATGCTCGCCGGCAGCCTGTCCTGGTCCTCCCTTGACAGTCGTGCAAACCGGGGCGTCAGCGGTAGCGGGAGGCAGGCGAGGTCTCAGCGAGACGGCAGGATTTTCAGTGCTCTGCTCAGCGCCTCGCTCACCGCAGGCGGTACTGCCGGCTATGTACGCCCGTCACTGGATCTGGGCTTTCACCGTGTCGATATAGACGGCTCCAACGAGTTTGGCGACAGTGCGCTGCGGTTGAGATTGCCGGCCAGCAGGCAGCGTTACTGGTGGCTGCGGCCGCGCGTTGAGACGGGCTTTGAGCGCGCGCTGGGGGAGGATACGACCATGCGTCTTCGAGCCGGCTTGGATTGGCGCTATTACGCAGGTCGCGACGAATACCGGGCCGCGGCTGGTCTGATACAGGCACCGGCGGGTACAGCCTCCATGATTCCCGCTGTGGACATCGGTCATCAGGGCCTCGGCGCCGATGTCGGCATGAGCCTGCACTGGCGCAGCGGTGCCAGTCTGAATCTCGAGGCCAGCTGGCAGGATTCTGATGCCTGGTCCGGGGAGCAGCTGCGGTTGCGTCTCGAGTTGCCGCTGTAGCGTTAAAGGGCCGCGAGGCTTGCGTTGGCAGACCGCGGTTTTTGGCCGCATGACTCATTAGAAAGGACAACGTCACGATGCATGTGCTCACAGATGCCTATGCGCTTGGTATTGCGCAGGGAACGGGTCTGACGCGGCACGCGCACGAGCTCCTTGAGGTTCATAAGGCACTGGGTTACCGCAGGGCATTGTTTTTTGGTGCGCCGGTTCCCCGGGTGGTGCGGGCTCTCCGGCCATCTGTTGTCTTTCAAAGTGTATTCGCAGAAGAGCAGCAGCGACTGCTGGATACACCGTTGACCCAGCTTTCTGCCATCGCCGGGCGAGTTGCCCGCCAGGGGCTTGGTGCCCTGCTTCCGCATGCCGCGCGCATGCACGAACTGAAAGCGGACCCTGCGGTGTTCTTCAGCGATACCAGTATAGACATTGAAAGTTTTGACCTCTTCAACAGCGGTGGTCTGTTCCGTGCCGCCTTTGCCTGGGCCGCGCTAAGCGGGCGCAATCTGAGTACAAACTTTCCTGCGGGCCTTGCTCGGCCAGATCTGATTCACTGCACGTCGCCCGTGCCGGTGCGGCTTCGGGGCATTCCCCGTGTCACCACCGTCCACGACCTTATTCCGATAACACTGCCGCAAAGTACTCGCATTCCCTTGCACAGTTACTACCGGATTATGCGTGCGTCACTGCGCCATTGTATGCTGCGTCTCTGAACAAACGGCGCACGAGGTCGCGAGATTTTTCGGGCTAGCCGATAGACAGTTGGCTGTCACCTATCAGTCCGTGAATCTGGGTCCTTATCGGGAGCAGTTGTCGGATCATTTCGTAAAGGCGGCGCGCTGCCTGTGTTTCCCATCCCTGGCCGAGGGATTTGGCCTGCCTGTGCTTGAGGCAATGTCCCTTGGCGTGCCGGTCATCACCGCCAACCGGCCGGCACTCCGCGAGGTTGCTGGTGACGCGGCGCTGTTCACAGACCCGCGCAATATCGCTGAGCTGGCGGCTGCATTGCGTCACCTGAGCAGCGATGACCTGGCGATAGCCTCTTCCTCCCGATAGACAAACAGGAATACCGGGTTCACCAGCAGGTGCCGAATTTGCTGGATGTAATAAATGGAGTTGGGCACTTTCCAGCCCCAGTAGCGGTGCGTGCGGTTTCGGGCCTCTATGACGGGCAGTAAACATGCCTCGATGTTGGGGTTTCTCCGCGCGTCGCCAGGACGCACTTTGAACGCCGGGTCTTCATACTGCGCCGTCCGGAAATCCCCCATGTAGATACCCGAGGCGTGGAGAGCCCCTGCGAGCAGACTGGTTCCACCCCGTGGGCACCCCAGGACAACAAAAGTTCGCTCGGTTACCGCAGGTTTGGGAGCCGCTTGGTCGAGCAGTCGCATCGCGGGATAGACGGGTGAGGATAAACGCTCGGTCGCCTCGCGAAACGCAGCGATGATGCCCAGCTCTTTGCGCAGGCGCCACGTGTAGTGTTCCATGCTGCGCCAGCGTCCATTCATGGCGGAATCGCTGGGAGCGCATTATATTGCGTGTTCATGTGCGGGCGGCGGCCCGACGATAGAGTTCTCCGCACAGGACCTCGTCGGGCGGGGCCAGGTTCAGGTGAGACGCCAGGCGCCGGAGAAAGCGGGGTGTGTCGAAGGCGATCTCTTCATAGTCTGCGACCAGGGCTGATGAGCGCAGCCAGCCGGCTGTGATAGCGACACCTCGCTGTACGCGTTCCAGTGCATCTCCCGCACCATCAATGGCGCTGAAGGCGCCACTGGTGTGCTTTCTGCCCGCATCGCGAAGTGCGAGAAGGATATCCCGGGGGTCGCGGATATTGACCACGGCGGCCACCTGACCGCAATCGATCAGCTTGCCCAGGGTTGTGTTGCATGCGCCATGAGACTTGATGGCGATGAGCCGGGGGTCCCGGGCGTGCGCCGCCAGCTTATACAGCCAGTCGCGATCCCGACCCTGGGCTCGCATGCCGAAATTCTGTGATCGGCCTGATTCCACAACACCCGGGGGAAGATTGTCCTGTGGGTGGCCTCGGGCTTCCAGTAAGGCGGACACCAGCTGAAAACAGAGCGTGGACCCACTCTTGTGTGGGCCATAGCATATGATGAACATGACTTCTCCCAGATCAGGGTTTGGGTGGCTTGTCCCAGAGCTCAAAGAGCGGTCGGTTAACGTGTTCCATCAACCTTTTCTGGCGTTCACTGAGAATGGCATCGGCGGGACGCCGATCAAGGCGGTTGGATCCCTTGGCGTGCGGGACTGACGCTGGCAGCTCCAGCCCTGCGAGTGCCTCCAGCAAGGGCAGCTCCCGGTGCAGTTCCTCAAGACGCAGTATCAGGGCATAGGGCTTGCGCTCGCCGCGCCAGGTCCGGTGCAGCCCGTAGCGCCTGAGATTGACGTGTGGCCGGCTGACGACCTCGTCGATCGCCTGTTCAATGCTGTCACCCTCTCCTTTGTTGAGATTCCAGATAGTGAGCGGCGTCACAGCCGCATCCCCACTGCAGGCAGCGGACAGCAGTAGTTCCATCGTCGTTCCGCCGACCTTTTTGGGCTTGATGAAAATGAGCTTACCGGGAATGTGTATCACGGTCGTCTACGCATCGTCGTCGTATTCACCCCGCGCTGCATCGTCGCTTAGCAGACTCTCCAGGGCGGAACGATCGCCCCAGCGCAGTGCGGCCACGCCCTTCTGCTGGAATACACTTTGCCTGCGCAAACGCAACAGGTTCTGCAGCAGGCTCCCCAGGGAGCTGCCAAGAATAGAGATCAGTACGGTAAACAGCAGCCGCGCAAGATCAAAACTGAACAGATCCATGGTCAGGGATGCGGCAAGCAACAGCAGTACCGTCAGTGGCATAAGCGCTGAAAACACCTGCCGTGCATTAACCAAACGCAGCCGATGGTCGATCAGTGGGGCAAGACCTTCTTGTTGCGCGTCAAGCTCGATTTGTTGTGTAGGCCAGATCGCACGCCGAAAGCTGAGCATCAGCACGATCGCCACCACGGCTGCGAAGCCCAGAGCCGTGGGCTCCAACAGCAGCAGCACGGTCGCGGCTACCAGGCTACGCGCAATCTCAAAACCGGATAGCACCAGCAATCGAAGGGCCATGCCTGTTGCCCGCGCGAGCCCATCGAGGCGTTTCTCAGCACTGGCGCCTGGGGTTGCTCCCTGTAATAGACCCGCGCTGCGGCGTAGCCAGTGTGCCATAGCTGATATTCCACGCGCTTGCTCAGGGCCAGGCCCCAGCTCGCCAGCATCAAAAGGGCAAAGGGTGCCGCCCAGTGTAGCGACAGGTTCAGCGCCTCACCCGTCGGCAGGGGCAGTGCGTAGTGCACGAGTGAGCCACCGCGTGAACCGGCGTCCCGAAGAATCGGCAAGAGTAAAAAAACGGATGTGAGGAGCATCATCCCCGCGGTGCCACTGGCGAGGTAATAGTGCAGGCAGGCCCGGCCTGCCGCGCGCCGATCCAGACTGAGTACGTTGCGGGCATCGGTCCACAGTGTCACGGAAAGCCTGCCTATGGTTCACTCGTCGTCATGGTGGCGTTTGTCTGGCTTCCTGTGTGCAGAGGGCGCTGCCTGCGCGCCAGCAAACGGGTCACTGTCGCGCAGAGTCTCTCTCCTCGCGCGTCAGCCCCAGGCGCGCAGTGCCGGCCAGCGCCAGGCCACAGACCAGCACGAGGAGGGCGGGCAGTGGCAGGAATGGTACCGGTGCGACACCTTCAACAAGCAGCAGAATCCCACCGTAGCCACTGGTGATTCCCGCCGTCAGGGTGCTGGCCCTGCCCTGGCTGACCCACTGACCGCCCAGCGAGCGCTGCAGTGTGATGTCTTCAAACTCAACACTGCCATCCTGTGGGTCCACGGACAGCTGCAGCAGCCTCGGTTCGTAGTAGGCGCGCGATAGCGGCAATGTCAGCGTGGCGGGTGCGGCGCATTCAGCGCCCCGCCAATCGCTGGACGACACCACGCTCAGCACATTCTGCAGGCTTCCTCCGTCGGGCAGGTTTGGGATGTCACCGGGCCCGACAGGCAGACCTGCGGCGGCTGCCAGCGTTTGCGCTTCCCGAAAGTCATCGAGTCCGGCAATGTCAGCGACACTGATCAGGCGCGTGCTGCCCGCGTTGGTCACGTCACAAAAACGCACCGTGGCGCCATCAGGGAGCTCGACGGAGACGTTCTTGCCCGCTGGCGTATTGTCCGGAAGCGCAGTGAGAGCGATGAGCTCCCAGCCGCCCTGGTCAGTGCGGTCCGGGTCGGTGAGCAGGTTCAAGGGATTCGCAGTACCGAGATACAGCTGCTCGTTGGAGGCGATCATGGTTCTGATCCCATAGTTTGCTGGATTTCCCACGCCGTCCAGTGTTTCCGGGAGCGCGGGTCCCTCGGGGGTGGGAAAATACCAGAGATCGGCGCCAGTAAGGGTGTCCGCCAACTGGTTGGTAACCGCGGATGCCAGGGCATCAATCAGGGGATTGCCGCTGTCGATGACATCATCGCCAACTCCCGCCAGCAGAAGGCTTGTCCAGTCCATCGTACCAACGAAAAGACGGTCATCAAAAACCTGCATGGTCCATGTATAGTTGTTCAGCGGATTGTTGAAACCGGCGGTGCCGAACAGCGGGGATTCTCCGAGCAGATTCTGGGCCGTATCCCAGCTTCCATCCTGCGGGTCAAACACCGGCATGCTGTCGTAGCCATAGAGCAGCTCGACATCCGGCGCGGTGGTCAGGTCGCGCGCGCGGAAAATACTGATAGCGCGCTCGCTGTTGAGGAAGAGATCCTGCGGATCGCTGTTGGCCGTGCAGCTGTTGCCCACGTTCTCACACGCGGCACCGTGTGCCAGCGTCGACAGTGAGGGTACATGCATGGTGCCCCAGTACAGATAGTCACCGTAGGAGGCCAGTGCGCCACCGCCATAGGTCTGACGGGTGATGGGGTCTGCCTCGTAATCAGACACGCTCCAGATTTCTTGCCAGCTGGCAGCGTCTGCCCCCACCTCGGGCAGGCCGCCCTGGGGAATCGTGGGGCTCATGTACAGCCCGGCCACGGTGTCTCCGTTACCCACTGTGTCGGGCCAGGTAGTCACGAAAACCCGGTCTTCGTGCTCAGCGAGCTCGGCGACGGTTGACGGGAGAATACCCACCTCGTCGAAGTCAAAGGGACTGTTTACGCTGCCCCGCCAGCGGAGGACGCGCCCCGTGGATTCACTGCCATATGTGCCGACCCCGGCGTAGAGCTCCCCGTCGACAACGAGAAACTTGCGTATATTGTTGTAGTCGGGCAGCTGTGTTGCCTCAAGGAAGGCACCATTGCTGTCAAAGGCGAACAGGTTAATGCCTGACTCTGGATCCAGTGCGGGACCCGCGAAGAGCACGACGCCGTTGAGACTGCCGGCGGCGCGTATGCCCAGGGTAGTCGCCAGCAAGCCCGCGGCCTTTGTCGGGAGTGTCTCGCCCAGATTGTCGAGCAGTTTGCTGTCAGCATCATAGCTGTACAGCTGCGGTGGCCGGAAATCCCCGATCGCTGCCGGTAGGTCACCGGGGTTCAGCACGCCGGGGATACCGTTCCTGACCAGCGGGCTTGAACCGAACTCACACACGTACTCGGGGGTAATGACAGGGTCCAGGGACTGCAGAAAGGAACCAATCACAAGGCACTGGGTATTGGCGACCGTGCCGAAGAAGGCCTTTTCATTAGCTACGGTCAGTCCCCAGATGTAGGCCTGATCCACTTTTGGCTGCGCATCGCCGCAGGGTGGCGCGAGATTTTCAGGGTCTATGCCGACACCTTCAAAGCAGCTCTCGGGTTGCGCTTTGGCAACCCTCGTGCCACTCAGTGTCTGGAATGTCAGGGTTTTATCGGTTTGTGCAAGGCTGGTGGGGCTGTTCAGTGTCGCGCAGGCGCATAGCACGCAGACGCGCGCGAGGGTGCTCGGGACGGGGCGCATAATCGTAGGTGGCTTCTTATTAAAAATGGAACTATGCGCGATATCGTCCACGAAAGGCACTGATTTACTGTGAAGGTTTGTGAACCCATGAGGTTCGTTGCACTTCTACCGCGTTTCCAAGGACCGGTGTGAAGCATCGACAAGCGCTTCACAAACCACTTGCCATGCAGTAATCACGCACATTGAGGTAGGTGGTCGGTGCGCTCGCTTGAAACTCAACACTGAATACATACCGTGGCTCATCGAAATTCAGAACGGTATGCTGAATTTGAGTATTGAACACGTAAAGACTTCCGGGTTGGTACATCAGCCGGTGCAGGTTGTACTGAACACCGTCGCCGTAATCCGGACTGAACAAAGTCTCTGATGGATGCCGGCCATTTGTTACCGTCGGCAGTAACATGTTGATGGCCAGCCGCCGCTCCGTGTCGGTGTGCCAGTCGTAACCTTTGTAGGGCCCGATTCGAAGTACACCGGCCTGTTGAATCGGGAACGTTTCGTTAATTTGGGCCAGCGCTGGATTACGCTGCCACACTTCACGGCTTAGCGCTGCGGCCTCAAAGTTAAAGTAGTGCTGATAGTCAAGGTGCGCTACGTTCGTGCCGAGGATGTGGTCACACAGCTCGGCGGCATCCGTTTGCAGGCGATAATAATACTCAATCATTTGCCACCTCGTGTCAGGCCATCAGCTGATTTGCTTGCTCGCCAGTTGAAAGAACACACCGCCTTGCGCCATGAGCTCTTCGTATGTTCCCTTTTCAACGACGGCCCCCTGGTCCATGACGTAAATCCGGTCCGCATTGATGATGGTGCTCAGGCGATGCGCAATCACAATGCGCGTACAGCCGATCTGCTCAAGGCTGCTGCTGACAATCGCCTGGGTGCGGTTATCCAGGGCGCTGGTGGCCTCGTCGAACAGAATGTAGGCCGGCCTTCTCGCGAGCGCGCGGGCGATAATCAGGCGCTGTCGCTGCCCGCCGGACAAGGTGGTGGCCCCTTCACTCAGCACCGTGTGCATCTGCATGGGCATTTTGCGGATATCGTCGTCCATTCCCGCGAGCCGTGCCGCTTCCCAGGCCTCTTCGGGAGTGATGCCGGTGCCGGCGGCAATATTGTCGAACAGGCTACCGGGGAGCAGCTGACTGTCCTGGAGCACGACGCCGAATTGACGGCGCACGAGGCGCCGGTTCAGACCGGCAAAATCCTTGTCATCGAAAAAGATCGCGCCTCGCTCTGCCTCATCAAAGCCGAGAATCAGTCGGATGAGAGAGGATTTTCCGGCGCCCGAGGGTCCCACGATGGCGATAAACTCACCGGGCTGTGCCGTCAATGAGGCCCCCTGCAGCGCCAGCGGCGCATCGGGCGCGTAGCGAAAATCGACATCGGCAATTTCCAGCTTGCCGTTGAGCTCTCCCGGGGCGGCGCCCTCATCCTGAAGCTCGGGAGCCTGGGCCATGAATTCGTTGACCGCGGCAAAGTGAGGGCGCACCCCGACAAGCTGCAGATAGGCATCAGAGATCGATTTAACCGCCGTCAGAAACTGGGTCGCCGCCATAAAGAAAGCGAGAAACAGTGCTGGAGGCATGACTTCACGCAAGGGCGTGACATCCAGTTCCTGCCAGCTGGTCGGCGTCTTGAAAACGGCCAGCAATAACTTGGATTCCTGCGCTATCATGAAAACCAGCAGTAGCAGCAGGAGTGCGGGCATCATGCTCTGCAGCACAATGCCGTAGGCACGCCACCGGGCAACGCTTCGGGTCTGTCGTGAAAACCGCAGATAAGTCGGCGTCCAGAGCGCGAAGGCTGATCGCTCGGCGGCTGCCGCCCTGAGTTTGCTGATACCGCCGAGCAGCTGAAAGGTCATCGCCCGCAGCGCTGATTCACTGGCGATGGTGTCGCTAGTGTGTGCGGCAATCTGGCGCCCGATAACACTGTTGCCCAGCGCGTATATGCCCGCCAGCAGTATTACGGGGATCGCCAGCTTGTGCTGGTAGTGCAGCATCAGACCCAGGCTTGCAAAGGCCATGGCGACACTGGCCGCGGAGTTCACCAGTGCCGACGAAAGCATGCTTCGAATGGCGTCCACCGACTGCACTTTTACGCTGAGTTCACCGGTCGGTACGCGGCGAAAAAAGGACACCGGCAGCCGCAGCAGGTGGGACCAGACCGCTGCCTGGCCCCGCGAATCGAACGCGGTTTCCAGGCGGATAACGGAAAGCGAGGCGAGGAGCTTCAGCAAGGCGATACCGATGGCTGCAACGATCATGGCGATGGCGATCGCCGGCAGCTGTGACGTCTCATTGAAAGGAATCACGGTGCCCACCAGATATTTCGTGACCACGGGCGGCAGGAGGCCGAGCAGACTGCCGCACAGGAGAAGCAGCGGTATCAGATAGAATGATCGGGTATGCCGCCAGAGCGCCAGTTTGATAAACGCGGCCGTTGAGCCGACATCAGCGGGCAGTGGCGGGTAGATGACATAGGCCTCAGCCCCCAGCTGCTGAGCCAGTTCTGCGTCTACCGGGCGGCCACTGTCTGTGCTGCTGTATAGGTCGAAGCCCGTTTCGTTCCGGGGCACGAGCGTTGCATAATCGTCGCCCGTCGGCACAATCAGGCAGAAGTTGGCCTGCCTGTACCACTGGGCGTCCAGCTTGATTTTGCGGCAGCGCATCTGCTGTTGCTCTGCCAGCTCTGTCATGCGCTGATCAAGCGGTTGCAGGTCCGGCGGCGGCAGGGCCTTCCTCGGAGACAGGTGATAGGCCGAAGCCGCCCGAGCGATGGCGCTGGCAAGCGGGTCGGTCTCGTCAATCTGTGCCGTCAGTCTGTGACCTGTTGCGGCTTCCACAAAGCCGTTCAACGCCCGCGAAAAACGCTGTGAATCCAGATGGTGCTTTTCCCGTAAGCTGCCGTCGCGGTCCCAGTCCCCGATATTTTTTTCCTGCACGGCGCTCATGCCGCTGCCTCCTCACCCACCAGGGCGTGATAATGGCCACGGGCAGCGAGTAGTTCTGTATGCGTCCCGCGTTCGACCACTTTGCCGCTATCCATGACGATGATTTCATCGGCATCGCGCACCGCGCTGAGACGATGCGCAATGACCAGGCAGGAGCAGCCGCGCTGCCGGATACGCCGGTAAATCTGCGCCTCGGTCACCGCGTCCAGCGCTGCTGTGGCCTCGTCCAGGACCAGAAAGCGCGGATTGCGCACCAATGCCCGGGCGATATTCAGTCGCTGTTTCTGACCACCGCTGAGATTGCCGCGCTCATCGATGAATGAACGATAGCCCCCGGCCCGTGACGCAATCACGTCATGTATGGCGGCATCGCGCGCTGCCGCGATCACCGCTTCATCCGCTATGGCCTCGTCCCAGAGCGTAATATTGTCCCTGACCGTGCCGGAAAAGAGGCCGGTTTCCTGTTCCACATAGCCGACCTCGCTGGCAAACAGTTCGCGCGGTATCTCCGTGATGCGGCGGCCCTGGAACAAAACGACGCCTGCATCCGTCGGGTAGAAACCCATCACCAGCTTCGCGAGGGTCGATTTGCCGCTGCCTGACCCACCGACTACAGCGGTCCAGCGCCCCGGCGCGATGTTCAGGTGGAGGTCTTCGATAAAAGGCGGCTCCAGAGGTGAGTATGCGAAGCTGAGGCCGCGCAGTTCCACATCAAGCCCCGGTGCCGTGTCATCCCAGGAAAACTCCTTCTCGGCCTCCTCCAGCAGCAGCTGTCCGTCCCCCCAGGTCTGATCCAGCGGGTACTTCTCGAGATCCTCGATGCGGCTGATATCCGCCTTGATCTCCTGCAGTTTGCCGCTGAAGGCCACTAACTGCTCTACCGGCGAGAAAAACAGGCCGGCCAGGGTCTGGTAGGCCACGAGACTGCCGATCGTCATTCTGCCGTCAATGACCAGCAGGGCGCCGAAAAGAAGAATCAAGGCCTCTGTCAGCTTGCGGATCAGCGCAGGGGCCGTGTCCAGGTAGCGGCTGTATTCACTGAGTTCCTGCTGGCTGTTGACCTGGTTGGCATGGTGCCCGGCCCAGGTGCGGAAAAAGTCGCCCTCGGTGCCGGTGGCTTTCAGGCTCTCAATAGCCTGAATGCCTGCCAGCCCTGTTGCTGTCGCCCGCGCCGATTGCGCAGCCATCGACAGACTCTTGTCCATGCGCTTGCGCTGTACGGCGGCGACCGCGATGGCGTTCACAGAGGTCAGCAACAAGACGCCTAGACTGAGCCGCCAGCTGATACTGAGCATGACCCCGAAATAGAAAACAATCATTGCGCCATTGGCAAGGTTGGTGGCGAGATGCCCGGACAGCAGCTCCGATACCCGTGCCAGGCCCGAAAGGCGCGAAATGACATCACCCACATAGCGTTGTGCGTAAAAGCTGACCGGGAGACGCAGGGCGTGCCAGAAGAATTGCGCTCCGGCCTGCAGCGACAGCTTGTTCTGCAGCAGCACCAGAAAACGCTGCTGCATCGCGTTGAGCACGGCGATGAAGATCGCCGTCAGCGCCAGGCCTGCCAGTACCTGTAGAAACCAGTCCACATAACCGCGTCCGAGAATGTCATCGACAAAGGCACGCTGCAGGCCGGGCAAGGCGAGCCCGGGGAGGACGATAAAGGCAGCAAACAGGCCGATCAGGCCAACGACGTTCTTGCTTCCCCGCAAACGCACCATCAGGCTCTGCAGCAGGGACAGCGGCTGGCCGCCTGGTTGGAAGTTATCGCCCGGCGTCAGCTCCAGAACGACGCCGGTGAAATTGTCGTCAAACTCTTTGAGGGACACGGTACGTGGCCCCACGGCGGGATCATTCAGGTAAACCGTGTCGCCGGCAAAGCCCTCGACCACAAGAAAGTGGTTGAAACTCCAGAAGACGATGGCGGGTGCCTGAAGCGACTGTACATACGCCACCTCGGCGCGTTTCGCCACCACGTCGAAGCCATAGCGGCGTGCCGCTTTGACGAGGTTGCTCGCCTTGCTGCCATCGCGGGACACACCACAGGTAAGACGCAGCGTTTCCAGGGGCACCCAGTAGCCAAAGTGCGCCATAATGATGGCGAGTGCAGCCGCCCCACACTCAACGGCTTCCATCTGCAGAATCGTTGGCGTGCGAGGCGGCCTCTTTCTGAAAAATCCTGGCATGCTGTCTCCGTCGCTTTTTTGTCAGCCCGCGCTGGCCGGGCGCTCTGGCATGAGCGGAGCGATATAGTTGATAGGTGGTATGTTGGCGACTTTCACCGAGACCGCCGCCTGATAGTCTGCGCCGATTTTGCCGGGATACCCGGCCCCGGAGGTCCAGCGAAAGCCGGATGGGGTTGAGGGGTCTGCAAGCAGGCGGATACTGACTGACACCACGGGTCCAGCGGCGGTCAGGAAGCCGCTCAAGGTGGCGTCACCGAAAATCTCCGCCAGTTCCGAGGCGCTCGTGGGCACCAGGCCGACCGTGTCCACCACGCCCACGGCGCTGCCGTAGACTTCGGGCTGAATGGCCGTAAAAGCGACCAGGGCCTGCATGCCGGGCTGCACTTTTTTCGCGTCAGACAGTTTCATGAAGGCCTCGACATGCAGCGCGCCGGCCGCATTGCCGGCGGTGACGATTCGCGCGAGCTCCTCGCCGGGCTGGACAGAGACGCCGGGAGAGACAGTCAGTACCCCGACGTTTCCGGCAGAAGGCGTAAGGATTTTCGTGGCTGCTTCAAAGCGCCGCTGAAGTCGCGCCAGTTCATCTTTCTGTGCATCAAAACGTGCCTGCGCCTGGAGCGTACTGAGCGCCTCGTTGCGGCGAAAGTCCGCCAGTGTCTGTTTCGCATCGACCAGTGCCTGCTCCAGGCTGCCGAGGCGCGTATTCAGCTCGTCTACGCGCACCAGTGCCTGTGCGAGGTTTGAGCGATTGATCAGCTGTTGCTGAAATTGCTCTTCCGCCAGCGTCGCAGAGGTGCGTGCCAATGCCAGTTCCTTCTCCACCCGCGTGATGCGATCGCGTGTCTGCTGGATTTTGCTCTTGTACAGTGCTTCCTGCTCTGCGATGGAGCTGGCGCTATCGTCAAGACGGCTCTCGAGCACCTGGCGCGCCCGATCGACTTCGGCGATTTTACTGTTGAGCGTCGCCTCGAGTTCGGGTGCGTCCACCTCGAGCAGCAGATCTCCCGCCGATACGCTTTCCCCGGGTCTGACAAGGACGCGCGTGACCACCCCCTGTGCTTCGGCGCGCAGCATATCAAGGCCGCTGTCGCTGAATTGTGACAAGCCAATGCCCGTCGTTTTTCGAGGTATGTCGCCTAGAAAAAGCCAGGCGACCAGAAGCGCGCAGACCACTGCAATGAAGCGGGTAGCCCAGCGACTTTTGCTGTCTATCAGCTGGACCGCCTCATTGAGCTGCTCTGGCGCCGCCATTTTCTGCAGTGCCTTTTGCCGGTATATCTGGACCATGCGTGTAATCTCCTCGGCGGGCTAGCGGTAGATGCCCAGCAGTGCCAACAGGTTGACCTGTGCTTCCACCAGGTCGAGCTCTGCCTGCACCAGCAGACTGCGGGCATCAACTTCCCGTTGCAGGCTTTGAGCGAAGTCGAACAGTGTGCGGCTACCCGAGACCACCAGTGCCTCCGATTCCGCGACCAGTTGGGTGGCAATGAAAAGCCGTTTGCGGAACAGGTCGCGTCGCTGCTCTGCGGCGCGTAAGGAATACAGGTTGCGGTTGATGTCATTGACGAAATCGCGCTTCGCCTGGACGACCTGATCCATGGCGGCGGACTGGCGCGACGCCGCCGCCGATCTGCGTGCACGCCGCACGCCATTGTCGAACAGGGGAATCGACACATTCAGCGTGGCACTCACCGAGCCCGACTCCGGCACGCGATACTCGCCGTCAGGTGACAGGGTTTCAGCAAGCCCGGCCTGGAAATTGCCGCTCACGCTGGGGCCGAATGCAGCGCGGGTGATTTCATAGCGCAGCCTGCCCTCGGCAAGATCCAGCTCGGCAAGCTGCACCGCGGGATTGTCTTGCCACAGTTGGCTGGTCAGCAGCGAATCCCTCGACAGCGCTGTCTGTTCCCCCAGCACGTCGAGACGCTCGGCGGGGACGGTCGCGAGGGCATTGGCCGTCTCGTCTACCGTGATCTGGGTCAGATTCCACAGCTGCTCTGCCGCCTGCTCACGCTGGCGCACCAGGCCGACAATTGTGGCCTCGAGATCCAGGGTGGTTTCCTGAAGGTTCTGCAGCTGGCCCTTGTCGATGGTGCCCGCACCAAGCTGACGCTTAAGCCTGGCTTCCAGCGTCTGCTGTCGGGTGAGGAGCGCTGAATTCTCAGTGAGTGCATCGTCCAGAACCCCGAGCCGGGCGTAGCCGATGGTCAGTTCGACGTATAAAGACAGAAATTGCTGCGTATACGCCACTCTTGCCTGCTCGAGCGCGTTGGCGGCAAGCCGGGTGTTCAGATTGGCGATGCCGCTGTCGAAGATATTCAGTGACGACGTGACCCCCGCGTTCAGGGCAGAGCGGTCGATGGAAACGGCGTCTGAGCTGCGTAAGGGCGTGTCGGTGCGCGACTGTTCGGCAGAAAGTCCGGCGCGGACATCGGGAGACCAACGTTCTGAGGCTACCGCATCCGCCGCCAGACGGGCGGCCTCCACCTGGCGCTCGGCTGCCTGCAGCTGCGCATTGTTATCGAGCAATGCGCGTTCGAGTTCGGCGAAGGTGACCGCCTGTGCCGGCGATGCCAGGCATGTCAGCAGAATAAGGCAGGCTGTTGATCGGCGCTTCATTTTAGGCCCTTGATACGCTCTGGTGTCACGATGGCACCCCGGCTCGCCACCAGAGCCATTGTGCCGCCTGGGCGGGGTCATTCAGTGATAGGTGTGCAAGGCCGATACCGGCGAGCCCCTGAAACAGCCCGGGGACATCGGGCATGCTCGACCAGCCGAGTCGGTAGGTGTCCCGGGGCAACTGATCGCCAGGTCGGGCGTGCTTGAGCGCGCTTTTGACGCTGCCACCCTCGGTTGTTTCCAGCGCCAGCGCGCGGCCAAAGTTGCCGCAGCACAAGTGATCGACCGGATTGTCGGGCTGTTTGCGATGGCGGTTGCCGACCGCCTGCTGAATGGCGTCCCAGCGGTCAATCAGGGCAGCGTCGCCCGCGGCTGCAAGTGCCACGTTCGCGCCGTGCACAATACCTGGCGCACCGCCACAGAAAGTCCAGGTTACTCCCGCACCGTCCAATGCCTGCGGATAGCGTGGATCGAGCCAGTTAGCGTGTTCAGCAAGAAATTCGTCTGCAAGCGTATGCAGTGCGCTGCGCAGCAGGGCGCGTTCGCCGGGCGCAAGGCCTGCCGCTGCATGCGACTTCCCCAAGGCCCAGAGAATGCCCGCTCTGCCGTGCGCGAAACCGGCCGGCAAGTGCTGCCACGCGGGTGAATGCAGGTAATTGATCAGCCGGGCGCGAATGGCCTTCAGACAGTCTACGTCCCGCACGCTCTGGGGACTCAAGGCCATCGCCGCCAGAGCACCGGCAAGGCCGCCGAACAAATCGTGATTGCTGTCGGGCTCGGCGCTCAGGCTCAGCTGCGCCAGCAGCTGGAAACTTGCCTGCGCTCTGGCATGCAAATGCCGATACGCCGGCATTCCGGCCAGCCGCCCGAGTGTATCGGCGACCGAAGCGACGCCGGTGGCGATGCCGAGTCCCAGCCGCGCGGCATCGCGCGGGAAGGACGGGTGCGCCACGGTGCTTTCCAGCGTGGCGACGATCCGTTTCAGCATCGCGGCGTGCTGGCTTTGCTGGGTCTGTGCAAAAAGAGCCGCGTAGAAAACGGCCATGCCACTGATGCCATCAAACAGACGAACGCCCAGTGGCTGGACCTGCCAGCGCTGCAGGCGATCCTGATAGATCACCGACACCCAGTTGACCGAGCCATCCTCTGCGCAGAATGCCGAGGTCGTCAGGCGCTGCGCGATTGCTTCGGCCGACTGCGAGTGCGTGGCACTGATATGGCTGTCAGGTGTCTGTGGGGCCGTCGTAGTCGCCGTGCGCCCGGCAGCCATATGTTCATCAGACGCCAGGGCAAAGCTGGTGCGCAGCAATTGTGTCTGCAGTGTTATCTGCCGTGGCCCAAGTCCCTGCAAGCGAGACGTGGCAAACTCGATACCAGAGCATTCGAAAAAGCCGTCAAGCGCCAATGAATCTGCTGTCTCTAGGCTGCTTTTAGCGGCATGCATGGTGAATATCGGCACATCCCGCGCCATGAGCTGTGTGCGCTCCGAGTCCAGTAGCGCAAGCGGCGGATAATCGGCCCCGGGATGGCTATAGCGGGGTCGCGCCAGTCGCTCCAGCGTCAGAAAGCTCTCATAGGCAGAGCCCAGGGCGGCTGGTTCATGCAGGTTCTGCAAGGTGCGCAGGTAGATCGCTGTACTGCGGAAAATAAAGCGCAGGGGCATGTCCTGCGGCGTATTGCTATCGAGCCAGGCCTGAAGCTGTGTTTTTCGTGCTGAGGCCCGCTGCATGAGGTCGGTGAAACCAGCGACGACCGGGTCGACGTGCGCCGCCGCGCTGATGGACTTCCCGTCCACGACAGGCAGATTACCCAGGCTTGTGCGGCCCTTGCCCGGTCGACGGACCAGCTTTTGACGGTCGGTGTTCAGGTTGAGCCATATGCGCTGATTGATGTCGGGCGGCTGTGTGCCGCCGGTCAGACCGCCAACGTCGAGGGGCTGCCCGGCCGCGGTCAGATTCCACCAGGGCAGAAGGCCTGTACGGATAATCGAATCGGTAAAGAGCGTCCTGTTCACGGACACAGACGCACTGTCCATCCCATCCACTGCGACCGGCGGGTGAAACAGGGTCTCGGCGTCGATCAGCACCGGCCCATTCTGGCTGGCGATGAGGTTCTCGACGTGCACGTCGGTGCCCCCGACAAGGTAGAGTGCGCCGAGCAAAGCGCCGGCGTGCTCAAAATAGGCGTGAAGCTCCGTTTCTGCCGCGAAGCTGTGGACCCGGACACCGCGAACCCAGCCATAATCACCCCTGTTCAGCGCGTCAACGCGTGTGAATGTTCCGGGATCTGCGCAATCGCATGTCTCCAGGAACGCGGTATAGCGGGCAAAGAACACCTCAGCAGCGAGAGGCTTGGGCTTGTAATAAATGTCGCCTTCAGGGAATACCATGCCAATCACCGTCTTGCCGCCGTCATGGGCGTCAGAGAGTCCGAGTGATAAAGCCGTGAGGCGTTCGGGGCGGAAAAACGACCAGCGCTCGCTCAGGGCGTCCTGGTCTTCCCGCAGGCGCAGGGCAAATGAGCGGGTATTGACGACCCATCGTGCGCAGGCGGTGGCAAGGTGCTTCATTGCCATCGGGTAGCGGTAAAAGAACGCTGCCATGCCATCGGACATCTGAGCCCGGTAGAACGTTTCAAGGCGCGTCTGGCTGTCGGCGTCGAGCCCGGGCATTACCCGCAGACTGAACACGTTGTAGTCGGCCTGGAGGGCACAAGAAACAATAGCGGCGATATCGCCTGCCAGGGCCCCGCGTAGTGCATCCCACGCGGTTACAGGTAATGCCCTGGTGGCAGGGCATGCCCGCAGCGCCTGGCTCGCGGCCTCCACCCAGACCTGGACGATGGCAGCAAAGGGCAGCGGAAACGATGCAGCGGCAAAGGGCCGATCCCAGTCGACGCGCTGGTACAGCTGCAGAAATCCGCTCACCCAGGGCAGCGTCAGCACCCGTTCCGTGGGCGCCTGCAGGCAGAGCAGTTCCTCAGGGACAGTTATGCCGATGTCATGTAGCCGGGCATCGAGCGCCTGTTGGCCGCCGAGTGCCTGGGCCCAGGCGCTCACCCGCCGCGGGTGCGCGTTATCGTCAGGCGGGACCGGCGTGCCGCCATGCTCGCGATGCTCCAGCGGCGTCATAGCGCGACCGGCGATAATGGCGATGTCTGTTTCTTCAAGCACGCTGCAGGGTTTCGCCAATGCCCAGAAAACCGTCGACATCTGCCTGCATCGGTCCAAGCCCCCAGTGGCTGCACCACGCGGAATGGTTTGCGGCAACCGCGGCGCGCAGCCCCGAGAGCTGACTCTCTCGTATGCCGTTGAAGGTCACCGCGAGGGTCGGTTCTACGTTGAGGACGTCGTGAGGCCAGCGCGGCGGAATATAAAAAAGATCACCTGCCGTCAGCCAGGATTCGACATAGGGCTGGTCGCCAGTAGGATCGGGTTCCCATACTCGTACGCGCTTGCACCCCCAAACCACAGCAAGCCAGGCATGTGTCGAGAAAAGGTCAGTATGGCGTGATGCCACGCCGCCTCTGGGAGACAGCAGAAGCCACCCAAAGCGACACAGGTAGCGGCGTTTGGCCGCTGGCGCCAGCTTGAGAAAGAGGTTTTCGTGGGGTGGCTGCTCCCAGTCATCGGCCAGCTGGTCGCTGGCCATGGGCTGAAAACGCGATGCATACAGTACAGGGTCGGCGGGTTCACGGGCGGCTGAGTGCCTGACATAGGCGCAGTAATCCGGGAACCGCATTTTTCGTATGGGCCTTGCCGTGGCCAGGTCCTCGGTCAAAAACACCTGTTCCTGGGCGAAACACGCTGCCAGGTGAGCGAGCGACCATCGCCGCAGCGCGGGCCAGTGCTCGATACCGCCTTTAACCCAGTGCGGCAGATCGCTCCGCATCTCAGGCGGCATGTGTCGCACGCTCCTCCAGGCGGGCCCCGTAAACCGTGTTCAATACGCGTCGTACGCCCGATTCGATAAAGTCGGCCTGTTTTGCGGGGGTGTAGCCACTCTTGACGGAACGGGCGATGGCGATCAAGGCGGGATTGATCGCGTTGCGTTCAAGAAAATCCTGAAAGCCCTGCAGGCGCTCGAGAATGGTCGCTTCAGAGCAGACCCGCCAATCCCACTCCGGCTCTGTAGGATTACCAAAAGCCAGATAGTGCGACCCGCCAATGCTTTGTGTTGTTACCGATTGCCCGGGGAGCAGCCTGAGGAAATGCAGCGCATCGGCGTCGAAAGCCTCGCGCTGTTCCGCGCTTATCTCGAATAGCCAGTCATTGGCCACCGGTCTTGAGTAACAGGAAAAATAATCCAGGCAGATACCCAGCACCCATGATCCCGATGCCTCCAGCTGCGCGTCAGCACCTAGCTGCTCCAGCCAGACGGTGCGGTAATCTGTGTTCCAGTCACCGTGCTGAAAGCGCTCCTGTAGCGAGGCCTTGCCGCGGTGCAGGCCCGTAATGAGCTCGGTCTGACGACTGCCGGTAGTCACAACAAACAGCCTGCGTGGTGGAAAATGATCGCGATGTCCCCGCGGCCGGCAGCGGGGGAAAAGCCACGACACATGGTTCAGCCGTCCGCGGTAGACCAGCGGCCAGATCCAGTTGCTAACGCACAGGTCTTCGCGAAAGAATGCGCCAACCGCGTCCGGCGTATTCGGAAAGTCCATGGGTCGGCGCGGCGACGGTATATCGAGATCGCTGTGCTCATCGACGTGCAGCAGGCGCACGCCCTGATCGCGAAGAATACCCTCGCGCACCGCCCACTCCCACGCCGGGAACAGCTCGTGATGCTCCTCAAACAAGGTCATCACTATGCGGGACATACATCTGCTCACAGGGCTTTTTCGCTGCAGCGGGCGCTGAATACCCGGTCGAAATACGGCGCGTACCGGCGGTGAAAGGTTGCCAGGTGAGCCCGGTGCTCAACGGCGATATCGACCATCATTGTGGGGAAACGCTTCGCTTCCCGTGCCATATGCCGCCCCAGGGTGAGGTACCAGAGGCGCATGGACAGTCCACGCATGCGGTAGCGCTCGCGTGTATAAAGCGATCCGTAGCGCAGTACCCCCGGCGTGGCCTCTGCGCAACGGTGCGCAATCCATCCCGCCACCTGCCCGCTGTCGACAATGACACCGCCAATGGAATCGACACGCTGTGCCCGATAGAGGTCAGGGTCGAGGCCATGCGGCGCCTCGCCGCTGTCAAGCATCTCGCGCACGCGGGCGTGCAGCGATTCGTCCACCTCGTCCCAGGCCACAAAGCGCATGTTTGCGCTGAGCGGTGGAATTTTCTGGTGAATCCACAGTGATTTTTCTCGCAGTCGCTCGATTGACATGAGTCCGATAAACGCGGTGTCCCGGGGGGCGGACCAGCCTGCTCTGGCCAGTAGCTTTTTCAGGGCTGGCAGGTTGTCATTGCGAGCGGTATACAGCGCAGTCTGTTGCGTGCAGCGCGGAAACTCGCGCTGCACGGTCGTCTCGAGCCTTTGCAGCAGGGTCAATGCGATACCCTGGCGCCGATAGTGCGGATCGACATAAATCGACAGCACGTGAAAGATCGGCGGTTCCGCCTGGCCCAGCACCAGCGCAATGGGCTGTGAGTCCGCGCAGGCGCACCAGAAGCGCACGCTGGGCAGGTCGGGCTGCAGCAATGTGCGATAGCGGGTGTAGGTGAGTGACTCAAGGCCTTCCAGTAAGCTGGCGTCAGGCCCGCATAGGTAGTGGGGAGCCTTCGCGCCGAAGACTGGCGTCGGTGAAATAAGTTCAAACATTCAGAGACGGGCTATGGCGAGTCAGCATGTGTCTGAGCGCGGGTACCGCGCGAACGGCTTCTATGGCACTGGCGCGCCGTTGCGCCAGCGCCTCCGATAGCAGGTCCTGGCTGACCGCTAGCGCCGTGGCAACAGCATCGATCCACAGTGAACGCAGTTGCCTTTGCGGTAGGTCCAATGCAACAAACCTGGCGATGTGCGCGGCTAGCCCAGCGTTACTGGTAGCTTCCGTCAGCGCCAGCCAGGCAGCAACATAGCCAGCGCTGGGTGTAGCCATCGCCGATGGCGCAGTGCAGATCGACAGGAGCTGGCTGGCCACCGCCTGCATCTCGCCCGGGGTGTAGAGCGACGGAAGAGCGGCGGCCGCTTCAGCGATTAACGCATCGCGTTCTGCAGCGGATAGACACTGGGAGGGATCGTCTGGCCAGCCGTCAGACGGAAGCCTTTCCTGGCCGCCGCCACGCAGCAAATAATTGATGAAATTAGCGGTCAAGCCCCGCGCTTCATCTTTTTCTCCGGCCATCACGTGGAGGGAAGCCCAGTTATTGACCTGTTGTAAGCGGTGCTGCCAGATTGAAGAAAGAGGCAGTGTCTGCAGGACGAGACGTTCCTCGTCGAAGACAAATATGAGGCGCTGACGGGCCTGATCCCAGCGTTTCGCTCGCGCTTCGTAATACGCCATTGCCGCCTGCAGGTAGCAGTCGGCGAGTCGCACAGCGGGCGTTTCGCGCTCTGCCCGTGCGCGCCGGACAAGGGCGCTGGACTGACGCAATGCGTTTCGGGCGCCGTTGCCATCGCCGGCCCGCGTCCGGCGCACGCCTTTGCCAGTCAGCTGGCATGCGCTGCGGACAAGCGGAAGATCGCGAGGGTCTGACGATTGTTCGATCGCCAGTGTCAGCTCTTTTTCGGACTGGCGGTCGTCAGCCGGGTCCTCGGCGACAGCGGCCGCACTGTCTTGAATGCTCGCCAGGCACGCCCCCCACTCTGCGGAGGCGCGGTCAGCAGTGAGGGAGTGGATGGCTGTCGTATGACCATAGCGCTGAGCGAGCTGTGGAGTCACAGGCAGGCAACACCTCCGACCATAGGCACGCCCAGTCCATCGGTTGATGTCACGGCGCAGCTTGCGGCGCAGCTGATCAGGCAAATGCCGCCTGCAACGGCTTCCAGGTCTTCGTCGCTCAGTGTCTCCTCGCTGGTGACCAGGTCGGGCAGCACTATCGACAGATCCGCCTGCCGGTTTTCAGCGATCTGTATCGAGAAGCCGTCGGGCAGGGTATAGCCCAGCGCCTCTTCGAGCGTCGCCTTGGGCTCCGACATCAAGCGCTGTCGGAAAGCCATGTCACTGGTGCTCCGCGTCAGGATGTCGGTGAGTACAGTCCCCTGCTCGGGCACAGCGCCGTTTGCCTCTGTATCGCGTGTCGTCATAGCGTTTCCTTTATCGGCGATGAGAGGGGTTTAGCTGCAGATACCAGAGGAGCCACCGCAGGAAGCGCCGCAGCGGCTGCCGCCGGAAACCGCCTCGAGGTCGGCATCGGAAAGTTCTTCACCGGCGGCATCGACGAAATCAGGCAGCACGACGGTGAGGTCGGCAAAATTGTTATCGACCACGTTGATCGTGAAATCAGACGGCACGTCCATGCCGGCCTCTTCTTTTACCGCCGCGGCGGGATCTGCAAGGCAAAGTGCCCTGAAGTCGGCGTCAGTAGAGGCCCGGCTCTGCACGCGTTGAATGACCGAGTTGATCTCATCGGGAGACATAAAAATAGAGTCTGTCATAGGGGTTCCCTTTTTTCCTTGGGTGTTTGTCGGGGATTTGACGTACGACAAGTCCAGTTGTCGGTTGCCGTTGACAAGCGGTTGAGTGGAGAACGCTAATCTCGCGGCGATGGGGGGTCAACGCGAGTGGCGCAAAAATAACAATTCTTAACGTCCTCGTCCGGTCTGGCTGCTGACGGCAAACTTCATGAACCCGAATCGGGAAGCTGATTAAGTCAGAATTCAGTGCCCTGACCGAGCAATCGGAAGTCGCCGATGAGCATGGAGAAAACCATGATTTTCTCCATGCCGGCCAATAGGTGGAGCGATTCAATCACCCAGACCATCAGGCTTACCGTGGAGTGATTATTGATTAGCGCTGCTGTCAAGGCAGAAAGTATTGCAGTACCCTTGATCGACAGTGTCACATCGTCGCTCACGATGTGGTGAATGGCCTCGGTGAGCATCTCCAGAGCGCCTGCGTTGCGTACAGCGACTGCGACCACAAATTGAAAAATTCTGCCGCAATGATATTGATGGGGTTGCTGATGACCAGGACTCCCACAAGGTTGGCGATGTATTGAACGGCAAAGAGGTAAGGTAGCCGTAGGCTCGCCTTCCTTGACGGTGTTCAATACCCAGACCGCCGGCGCCGGGTTGCGCCACTGCGCAATGTAACGGCTACCGGGCCCTACTTTCATGATGCATCGGTGCAGACACTGGCGCAGGCGGTGCAGGTGATGGCCGGCGTGCAGCTTGGCCAGGCGCTGGACGAGCGGGCGACGCGGGAACTGGTGCGATATCCGTCAGCCAGGATCGCGATGCAGCCACGCTTCCAGGCACCGGCGCACATAATCCTGTGGCAGTCGCTCCTGCTCCAGGCGACGGTGACCCGTGCGCTGCAGGACGTCCCAGAGCCGCTGTTCCCCTGATGTGAGCCCCCCGGGCCGCGCCGTGCCGGGCACGGTTTCCGCCACCTGAAACTGAGCGAAGCGCTGCAGCGTGTCCACGTTCATCATCAACGACTGAAGCTGTGGCTGATAGCCGCGGGCCTCGCCCAGTATGGTCAGACCCCAGCTGTCGATGTCACCCCAGTAGCCGATATGTTTTTCCGCCAGCCACGGTGCGCGCATCCACGCCAGGTTGCGACCGCCGCCGAAAACGGCGATGCAGTTGTCCAGCGGTGGCAGTCCCAGCCCGGTGCCCGGGGTCGACTGACGGTTCTCGATAATGAGAATATTGTCCGCCGGCAGTGGCTGCCGCGTGAGCGTATCGGCGTCCAGCTGCAGCAGTGGCAGCCCGCCCAGGTGGTCCTGCGTTGCCGGGCACAGCGGGCGCACCAGCAGCCAGCTTTTCGGGGCTGGTCGACAACCGAGCCAGGGAAGCAGCCCCCCGGCGGCGGTGATGGCGCTGTCGTGGAGGGTGTCCAGCAGGGCCGAGATCAATGGCTGCCAGGTTTCCACGAACTTGGTGTCGACGCCGCTGAGAGGCAGGCCGCGCAGGTAATGCCCGCTGCCCAGGCCGGCATAAAGCTGGGGCAGCAACCGCGCCAGGAGCTCGGCATCTCCTGCGCTCATGCGCTCCAGGGTGTCCAGGTGGCGTGCCAGCGTAGGGAACAGCGCGGGCGCGAGGGCCTGCACCGGTGCCATCACCTGCTGCCAGTGATTTGCCAGGGCCACTGCGTCATTGCCCAGGCACTCGATGAGGTCCTGCATCGACTCGATCTTCAGGGCCACCGGCAGTTGCCAGCTGCCTAGATGGCGGAACTGGCGGGTGTCCCAGCGTACCTGCTGGGGATGCGGCCAGTGGCGCCATTGCTCGACAAGCGCCTGTAGGTGAGCCATGTCCGCCAGTGCCTGTGCCGGCGCTGGTGGCTTCAATGACAGGCGGAGCGGGAAAGGCCGCTCGCCGGTGAGGCGCTGGAGCAGGTGACGGCGGTTGTCCCACTCGCGCCGGCGCAGCAGGCCCCGTGCCTGGTCTGGTAGCACACCCCAGTCGCGGGTCATGGCTCCCGTCACCAGGGCTCCAGGGCGATCTCTCCTTCCGCGGCAAGCGCCGCCTGCGCCGACGCGTCGAGGCGCTTGTCGATCTCCTCCCAGGTCACCTCGCACAGCTGGCTTTCGTGGTGCTCTGCGTCGCGCTCGATAATCAGCAGCGTGCGCGCGGATTCCCGCGCCAGGTTCAGGTTCTTGTAGGGCGTGATCAGGTTGACGTGGATGTGCAGTTCCCGGAACACGCGCAGCACCCGTCGGCTGACTGCCTCGGCGGTATTGGAGAAGGCCTCGTCGAGGAATACCGTGCTGTAGATCGGCCGGTCACTGCCATCCGGGGTCAGTACATAGGCCAGGCTGGCGGCGACGATCATGCCGGCGAAGGCCTCCTTTTCGCCGCCGGACTTGCCGCTGGAGGAATCCAGCACATCCCGCACCGCGCCGTCCTCGCGGCCCACCTCCTCGGCGTAGAATGACATCTGGTGCCGCGGGTCCAGCAGCCGCAGGCTCTCCAGCGTCCCCGCGCTCGCGGGGTTGCTCGCCTTGTCCAGCACCTGTATCACCTGGCGCAGCTGGGCAAAGCGCGCCTCGTGATCGTCGCCGGCGCCGAGGCTGAACAGCCGGGTCAGTTGCTGGTTGAACTCCCTTACATGGGGGTACTGGTCGGTTTTCGCACACAGCCGCAGGTAGCTGCCCACTTTGAACTCGGTGCGCCGCAGCACGCTATTGATGACCTCGATACGTTCCCTGATCTCGTCCCGCTCCGACTCGATCTTCTCGCGGATGCCGGCCAGGGACTGCGTGGTGTGCCGGTTCAGGCGCTCGCGGAACTGGTCAACCAGCGCCGGCAGGCCCTCTTTTTCCAATGTATCGAGATGGGCGAGATATTCGGGTGTTGCCTCCAGGCTGCTGCCCCAGTCGCAGGCGATGGCCTCCCAGCGGGCGTGAAAGGAGGCGACGATGCCCGTCGCACTGCGCCCGCTGCTGGCCCTGTCGTCCGCCGCGCGGTTGCGTTCGCGCTCGAGGTCACGCCGGTGCTCCTCTTCCAGCGCCGCGATGCTGTCCAGCCGCGCCGGGGGTATGTCGCCCACCCGCGCCTGCAGCCGTTCCCGCACCGCCTGGGCGAGTGTGCCGCCGGCCGCCGCAATGGCCTTTTTCTCCTCGGCCTGCGCCTGCTGGCTGTCGCGCTCGGCGTCCTGCAGGCTGGCCTGCTGCTGCTCGACCTGGCCGCGCAGCTGCTGCTGTTGCTGCTTGGCCGCCTCCCAGCGCTGCTGCGCCCGGGCCAGGCCGCCCGTGTCGCTCTCCAGTTCGCGGCGCAGTGCGTCCAGCGATTCGACCTCCTGCTGCCATCGGGGCGCATCGATCTCCTCCCAGGTAAACGTGGACAGCCGCTCCCAGTTTTGCCGGTGCTGGCCGGCGCTGTCCATCGCTGCGCGTGCCGCGCTTACCGCCTCGTGCTGGCGCGCCAGCGAGGCTTCCAGATCCTCCAGGTCCCGGCGCAGCAGAGCCAGGCGGGATTTGTTGGAGAAGCCGAGCTCCCAGCGGCGGCGATCATCGATGCGCTGCTGATCCTTCTTCTCGAAGCGCCCGCGCTCCAGATGCGCGAGGCCTTCACGGGTCATCGAGAACGGGGTGGCGTCCAGCGCCCGCGTGTCGGCAACGCAGTGCAGATCGAAGCGTGCCAGGTGGCGCTTCAGCCAGTCGCGGTAAGGATGATCCCGCCACGCCAGCCTGCGCAGAAAACCATCCTCCTTGAAGTCCGCCGGTCCCGTTGACCCGCCGGACACCACCTGCACCCGGACATGCAGGCCGGTATGGCGGGTATTGAGCCAGCGCGTGACCATGGAAAAGCACCTGTCGGGCACCGCGAGGGTGGTGCGCAGGCCGCCCAGGGCACGCTCGATGGCGCCCTGCCAGTCGCGGTGTTCATCGCGCACGTCGATCAGTTCACCGATGAACATCAGGTCCTGAAGCGGAATCTCCAGCGCCGCGCTCATCTGGTCGCGCAGGCGCTGGAAGGCCGGGTCGATGTTCGAGTCCGGCCGCGCCTCGATCTCGGCAATATGGCCCTGCAGGCTGTCGCGCTCGGACTGCAGATTGCTGAGCTGGCCACCGGCTTCGGCAAACTGATCCTGTGCCTGCTGCTGCGCCGCGGTAGCGTCCTGCATTGCACTCTCGCGCCGCCGCTGGTTGTCCTGGAACCGGGTCCTGTCCAGCGTATCCGGCAGGTCCAGCTGGCGCGCCAGCTGCTGGTAGTCGCCCGCACGGCTGGTGACCTGCTGCAGGCGTTCGCGCGCGTGCCTGAGTTCGGTTTTGAGGCTTTCAATGCGGTCACCACCGGCCTGCAGGTAGTCCGCGTGGCGCTGCTCCGTCGCTACCTGTGCCCGCGTCTCCTGTTGCTTCAGCGCGGCCAGGCTCTCGCTTCGTTCGGCGACAAGCGTATCCAGTGCCTCGATGCGCTGGCGCCACAGGGCAGCGCCCTGCTCGCCGATGAACACCGGCAGGCCCTGCAGATCGGCGGCCAGCCGGTCCAGCGCCTCGGAGGATTGCCGGTACTGGGCCCAGGCGGCGGGCAGGGCGGCCAGCGCCTGGCACTGGTCGCGCACGTCGCACAGCTCTTCATGTACGCTCTCGAGATCGTCGAACTCCGCCACCGCCTTGCGTGCATCCTCGCGCACGCCGCTGGGCTCCAGTACCAGTTCCCGGATCAGCTGGGTCAGATCGTCGATTTTCTTCAGACCCAGGGCGCGGGACAGCAGCGCCGGTGCATTGCGGTTCTCCATGTGCAGCAGGCGGCGGTAGTTCTCGCGGTACTCGCCGAAGCGGTCATCACAGGGAACGATCGCGGGGTCCTGCTTGAGCCGTTGCTTCAGTGAGCGGGCGTCGCCCTCGCCGAAGGCGCGCAGAAGCTCCTCCAGGGTGTAGTTGCGCCTCGCCACCAGGTAGAGGCGCTTGACGTCCGCCAGTGCGTTAGAGGCCTGGGTGGTCCAGAAGAGGGCGGCGAGGCTGATTTCGGAACCGTCGTCGGCGCGGAACATTGCGCGCAGTGCGGTGGCGGTGGCGCCGTCGCGCTTGTTCAGGGTGCGTGTGCCGGCGCCCTCGTGCTCCGACCCGTAGCTGCCGCGCATGTACGACAGCAGATTGCGGTCGCTGTTGTCACCCTGGGCGGCCGCCAGGTTGAAATTGCTCTTGCCGGCGGGCAGCAGCAGTGCCATCAGCCCGTCGATCAGGCTGGACTTGCCGGCACCGTTGTCCCCCGTGATCAGGGTGCCCTGCGAGTCGATGTTTGCGGTGTGCAGTCCGTGAAACGACCCCCAGTTGTAGACTGACAGCTCGGTCAGGCGGATCTGTCCCTGCGGAAAGAGGTTGTCATGCATTGTCCTTGCTGCCCCCATCGCGACTTGCCTCTGCCAGCGTCCGGTACTCCGCCAGCAGCTGCTGCAGGAAATCGGCGCTGACCAGATAGCGTATGGCGGGGGTGATCTCGTAGCGCTCCTCCTCGCCGCGAACGCTGGCGACGATCCGGCGTTCCGCCAGTCGATTGAGGGCGCCCGCCAGCTTGCTGCGATCCAGCCGACTGTTGTTGGTCAGGGGCAGGAAAGGCGTCAGGCGCGCCTCGATCTGTGCCAGATCCACCACCACCTTGCGCTCCCCCGTGGTCTCGCGCTCCTGGTAGTGCTTGCGCAGCACCAGGAGCAGCAGCGTTTCGTAGAGTGTCAGCGTCCGGCGGTTGATCAGGGTGACGTTGTCGCCGTCCTCATCACCGTCGGTGTCCGGCTGCAGCAGCAGCGCGACGCCGGCCTTGTCATCCAGCAGCAGGCGCAGATACAGATTGCCCAGCTGCCGTTCGATGTCCTCGCGGTGACGGCACAGGGCCTCGAACAGCAGCCGCTTCTGGTCGAACAGTATGATGCCGTGCTTGAGCAGATAGACCAGTGCCCGGCGGGCTTCGTGGGGCAGGCCGGTGTCGGTCTGGTCTGCTGCTGTAGCCGCCTCAGGATGGGCCTCCTCGAGCGGCGTATTGCCCTGGCTGGGCCCCGGCGTTCCCGAGCTCTCATCCCGCACGCCTGGCTTGTCCGGGCTCAATCCGCCCGAGGCAGCCTCATCCGGGCGCGCAGGACTATCGGGGTTGGTGTGGTGCCGGTTGGTATCGCGCCACAGGTCGAACAGCCCGGGCGCGTCTTGGGGCTTGTCTGCGCTCATAGCGACAGCTCCTCGAGTTGTTCCGGAAAAAGCCCGGCATGGAGCATGTACTGCGGAATGCTCGCGCGGATCGGGCCGCGTCGTCGATCCGCCACGATAACCGATTCCCGCTCGGGCAGGCACGGCGCCTTGACGGCCCGGGCAATGCGCAGGCAGGCGACCAGTTCTTCCAGGCCCGCGTTCAGCGGTTTCTCGCGGGCCAGACCGGCAATGCTGCGCGGGCCGCTGGCGCGCAGCTGGGCGCGCATCGCGCTGGCCACATCCATGACCTTGACGGTCTCCAGGTGCTGCAGCATGGCGTGGTTAGGTTCGCGGCTGTTGGCATTGCGCCGGACATCACTGGTATCGAGCTGCTGATCCGGGATCCGCAGGCGCAGGCCATCCAGAGAGCGCACCGTGGCGCTGCCGCTGTTCAGGGTGAGGCCAGTTTCGCTGCGCAGGCTGATGTCGCTGTGGGGAAAGCGCACCGCGACCTGCTCGAGGTCCCGCAGCAGCTGATCCACCAGCCGGTTCTCGAGATGGGCGCCGCTCTCCACGAAAGCGCGCAGGCTTTCCTCCGTGCGCCGACGCACCTGCAGTACCCGCTCACTCTCGCGGCCCAGCTCCCGCATCAGGCGCTCCAGGAAGCGGCGCTGCCCCGGTAGCAGATCCGCGGCGGCGGGCCGGGCTAGGATGCCGGCGAGCTGCTCGCGCAGCTCCGTACTACGGTTCTGGTCCATGAGCAGCTCGAAAAAGCCCTCAAACGCGCGCCCGGCTTCCGACGCCAGCAGCAGCTGCTCCTTCTCGAGGAGCCCGGCGATGACCTCGCCCCGGCCGCCACCGGACTCGATCATGTCCACCCGCAGTGCCTGGTCCAGCTGGCGTATCTCGTCCTCGACGCGCCGGAAATCCGCCGTCAGAACCGAGGCCAGCTGATACACCTCGCGCACCCGCTCACGCTGCACCGGTTCGGGAAGTTCGCGCACCACGCCGCCCTGCAGCTCCGCGATTTCCTGCTCCAGCCGCTGCTTGCGTGCCTCCAGTATGGCGATGCGCTCGCCGGCGTTGGGGCTGAGCGCGACGGCGAGATCGCGCACCGCGTCCTGGACGATGCGCAGGTGCGAGGCGGTGGCGTGGGTCTGGCGTTGATCCAGACCGTGGCAGAAGCGCAGGGCAACCTCGCAGGCGTCGGTTTTCATCAGCTGGTCGTCCAGCTCACGCAGCCAGCCGGCCTGTATCCACTGGCGCAGATAGGTGCTCGGCGGCGTGTCGGTTTCCCAGGTATTCATCTCCCGTGCGTTCTGCAGCTCCGCCGCCAGCGCTGCCCGTGCCTGCCCGAACGACACCTCGTTCGCCTCGCGAAAGAGGTCGGTGACAAAGGCAAGGATATGTGGCGCGTTGTCGGCGCGCAGCAGCTGCCAGGCCGAGTTCTCTGACCAGAGGCGGCGGAATCGTGCCTGATGTTCAATGAAGGACATAGCTGTGGGTTCTTTGCGATCACCGGGAGCTGGGTTTGATTGTGCCACAACCGACATCGACAGGTGCAGTACTGCACAGCCCGACACAGACGGACGCCGTCTGCTGTCACGTCTCGGTAGGGGCGGATGCGCGGCTGAATCTGATGTAACGCTAAGCTTGGGAGGGGGGGCTTCCGCACACTAAGTGGGGGTTCGCCGGTCTTGGACGCCGAAACCGCAGGTGAACTGGCTCGCAAACTCTACTGGTTTCAGCATGAGGATGGTATGTGGATTCTGCATGCGAAGCTGCCGCCAGCGGCGTTGACGGTCAAACGGTTTCCGCCCGGCCCGCTCCGCGCACCAGGCGCTGGAGGCGGCCTGGCGAGGAACCATGGGGCATCCGAACGGCTGGCTGATTAAGCTGGATATCGAGGGCTTCTTCGATCATGTGGACCATCAAATTCTGCAGACGCTGGTGGCTCGTCGGGTAGGAGATGGTGTCGTCCATCGCATTATCGGCAAATGGCTCAATGCGGGTGTCACGGACGATGGCCAGCTGAGCTAACCGGCGCGGGGAACACCCCAGGGCGAGGAGGTATCGCCACTACTGGCGAATATCTACCTGCATGAGGTGCTTGATCAGTGGTTTGAAGCAGACGTTCTACCGCGTCTGAAAAGCCACGGGTTCGTTGTCCGCTACGCGGACGACGGTGCTGGGATTTGCCCGGGAGGACGATGCCCGGCGCGTATACGCGGTGCTGGAGAAACGCTTTGCGAAGTTCGGTCTTAAACTGCGTCCGGAAAAGACACGGCTCATCAAGTTCTCGCGGCCAAGGGGGTTGGGTCAACCACACGGTGGCTCTGGCACCCGGCGGTCGTTCGACTTCCTGGGCCTTGCCCACTACCGCCAGCGATGAGAGGAATTTAGCTGCAGATACCAGATGATCCACCGCAGGAGGCGCCGCAGCGGCTGCCGCCGGAAACCGCCTCGAGGTCGGCATCGGAGAGTTCTTCACCGGTGGCATCGACGAAATCAGGCAGCACGACAGTGAGGTCGGCAAAATTGTTATCAACCGCGTTGATCGTGAAATCAGACGGCACGTCCACGCCGGTCTCTTCTTGACTTAACGCAAGGCGAGCCCAGATGTCGGCCCATGCCGCAAAACGTTCTCCAATCAAAATAAATTCGTGTTGGCCGGGGGGCAACGCAAGCGGCTTAAAAATAACAATCCTTAATACCACGGCTCGAGATCCCGGTAAGCGTTGGGTGGATCGCGAGCAACCCTGCCGGCACTGGTTTCACCGCGGTCTCCTTGAGGGGTGCAACCCCGGCGTTAACAGTAAATTACATTGATCGGATCGAATTTTATAAATAATGCACTCACGGAGCTTGACCTCTGAAAATTACAATCAATGGAGAAGACATGTGATCGCTGCGACAGGGAAAAAGCAGAGTCTGGGATATCAGGCGGGTTTCAATCTGGTCGAGATGTCAGTGGTGCTACTCGTTATCGGCCTTATTCTGGGGGCGGTGTCCATCGGCAAGGACGTTCAGCGCAATGCCGAGTACGCGAAAATCAAGCAAAAATTCGTCGATCCCTGGGCTGGCGCCTATAACACGTACTACACGCGCGCCGGCGTGGTGCTTGGCGACAGCCAGACGGCACCTAACTTCATGGTCAATGGCGCCAGCTATGCGGAACGTTCCGGCGGCAATATGACCGGTGAGGCAGTTGCCCCCATCTGTGATTCCGCCAGCAATCCGCAGGGCGTGGGCGGTGATGCAACACCGCTGCCATCGCTCTATGACGAAATGGACCGCCTGGGCGTGCGCATGCCGCCGGGGCGCGCCGAGGGCGCGGAGTCGCGCTACGTGTACCTGGACAGCAATGGCAACCCCCAGGAAATCCAGGTCTGTTTCCAGTGGAACGCACCGGGGACGGCATCCAACTCAGGCAACGTGATGATCATTGCCGGACTGACGCCTGATCTGGCTCGCACGCTCGATCAGATGATTGATGGTAAGCCGGATGCCCAGGAAGGCATGTTCCGCCAGGCCAACGTCGCCAACGGCACGGCCGGCGCGCCGGGCGTGGAGTGGGGGGCCAACAACACCAATGCCTATGGCGCTGAGACGCTGAGTATCAGTCCGGGAACGCAGTCGACGGACCGGCGGGATGAAGACCAGGTGGCCGTCGTGGTGGCTCACTACAAGATGACACAGTAAGGGGCGCCGTGATGAGTACGAACAGCAGCATGGGCGGCAGACGCAGCCCGGGAACCGGATCACAGGGCGGCTACAGTCTGGTGGAGGTTGCCGTTGTTCTCGGGGTGATTGGCATGATCATCGGTGGTGTATCCATCGGTCGGGATGTGTTGCGCCAAGCCGAGTACAACCGCATCGAAACGAAATTCGTGCAGCCCTGGAAGGTTGCTTACGATCTGTATTACCAGCGCACGGGCACGGTGCTGGGAGACAGCCAGATCGCGCCCACCTACATGGTCAATGGTTTCGAGACGGTGCCCGACTTCGTGGACGGCAGCCTCGCAGGCGTGCCATCGAACTACAGCAATACCGGACGCCGGATCTGCGAGGGTCAGGGCTACCCGGCCAATACCGTTGGCCAGGGCGATACCGGGCTGGCGCTGCAGCGTCTGCACGATCTGTTTGATCGCACGGGTATTCGCATGCCCGAAGGCCGTGCCGAGGGCATGGAGGACCGCTACATTTATCAGGATTCCAACGGCAATGTCGCGGAGCTGCAGATCTGCTTCCAGTGGAATCCCGACAAGACCGTCAGCGGTTCGGGCAACGTGATGGTGATTCGCGGCCTGACGCCTGACCTGGCGCGCAAGCTGGACCAGAGTGTCGATGGCAAGGCCGACGCCCTCGAGGGGCGCTTTCGCCAGCAGAATATTACGCTGAACTCCGAGCAGCGCAGCTCGCAGATGCCCGGTCACGAGTATCTGGCGAACAACACCTATTCCCTCAACGGCCGTGATCCGTCGCAACTGCTCGGTCGGGGGACCGGTGAGAATCTCGACGAAGACCGCGTGGTGCTGATTACGGCGCACTGGCAGATGGATCAGTAACCCACATGGACCCCGTGCGCGAGCGTAAATTGCTGGTATGGTTGCTGGCGCTAGTGGCCGTTCCCTTCCTGCCATTGGCGACCTTCTGGGCCGCGCAACAGCCGCAGGTGCAGGCGGGCGGCGTTGTCGCGCCCCAGGGTATGGCGACGCTCGCTCGCGCCACTGCGGACTTGCGCGAGCACAGCGCACGACTGGAGGAAGCGCTGCTGCAGATCGAGGCCCGACGCGCGCAGCTGGAGAGCCGCTATGGCGATTATCCGGAGAGCTGGTCCTATCGCCGGCTGGAGATTCGCGGGCAGCGCATGAGCCGGCAGAGTGCGGACGCCTTGCTGCGGCAGCTTCATACCCGCGACGATGCCTCGGTGCTGGCGGAGAGTATCCAGGTTGCCGTGGCCGGTAGCGGGGCGGGGCTGTTTGCGGCGGACAAAGGCCATGACGCGCCCAACGCCCTCGTGATCACCGTGGAGGCGGATCTGTACGGACGCGCAGGCGATCTCTGATATGACCGCGATGGCATACGTATCGGTGGGTGAGGGTCTGACGGACTGGTGCGATCTGTTTGAGCCGGACGACAAGGCTGGCAGTCGCGTTGGCGGCTTGCTTGCTCCGGTGCGACGAGTGGTCACCGATTGGCGCGGCGAGGCCTTGATCGGCACCGAACTGCTGCTGTCAGACGCTGACGCGGCGCCTGCGGTACTGGAGCGGCTGCTGCGCACGCGGGGTGACACCGACGAGCAGTGTCAGGTGCTGGTGCACCGCAGCGCCGCGCTGCGCGGCAGCACCGAGCTGGTGTACACAGCCGTTCCAGCAACGCGGTGGCGCGACGTCCAGGCGCAGATTGCAGCGATGACGCGAGCCAGCCTGGTGTTCGACTGGGGGCGGGTCCTGGCGCATCTGGCACGGGCGGAGGGACGACATTGCCCCGTTACCCTGGCGCTGCATCCACAGGGTGCTGATATCGCTATCTGCCGCTCCGGTACGCTGGTTCTGCTGCGTCGTATCCCCGCCCTCGATCTCGCCACGTTTCTGGGAAGTAGTCGTACGGCACTGCGCGACACTCTGCTGCCGCTGTTACGGGATGAAGCGGCAGGTGCCGATGCGATTGCCGTGCAGCTCATCGTTCTGCCCGGCCTGGAGGAATCGGTTCTGCAAGAGTTGCTCGCGGAGCTGCCGATCACCATCAGCCGCCTGGTTGTTCCCCCTGGTGTGGTGTTGCCCTCGCGGCTGTCGTCGATGACGTCGCAGGACCTGGCCGAGTGTGTGGCACGCCTGCCGGTGAAGCTGGCGGTGAACCCGCTGCTGGATAAGGCGGAAAGCCTTGCCTGGCGCTGGACGCCCCTCGCCGGTACGGCAACGCTGTGCCTGGCGCTGCTGTGGCTGGCTGTCACCTACGTCAGCGCGGCTGGTGTGGCTGAGGAGCGCGAGGCGTATCAAGAGGCAGCGGCTGCACAGCAGCGCAGCAGCAGCACTGTCGCCGCGCAAGCGAACGCCCTGCTGGCGCGGAGCGAGGCGCAGCAGGCACTGGCGGTCTGGGCGCAGCAGCGCGACCGCGCCCGGATCACCCCCGACATGACGGCCGTGCTTGCCGCCATTCGCGACGCGAGGCCTGACGCGCTTCAGGTCGAGAGTGTCGGGCTGGTGGCAGACGAGAGCGGACACCTGATTACGCTTGTGGCGCGGATCGACGGTGTCAGCGACACGCTGGCGGTAGAGGAGCGCTTCGCGTCGGCCCTGCGCTCGAGGCGCTTCAGCCTGCGCAAGCGTGATGTCTTTCTCGAAGACAGTACCCAGAAAGTCCGATTACACCTGCAGAGGTTGCTATGAAAATGTACCCGGGTCTGCTGCTCGCCACTGCGACAGCTCTGTCACTGGCGGCAGCCTTCAGCATTGCCAACGATCTGGTGGAAAGCCGGGTCCCGGATGATAGCCAGCGCGCCAGTGAAGTGGCATCGCTGCGTGATCGGCTGGCCGGTGAGCTGCGCGAGCAGGAGTCGCTCCTGGAGACCCTGGAGCGCGTGCTGGAGGTGGATTTCTCAGCGCGCCGTGACGATCTCGCCGCCCTGGTCAGCGTTCTGGCGGGCCCGGATGCACCGCCGCCAGCGCCAACGGCTGCCGTGGCTCCGTCGCAGGCAGCGCCGCCAGCGCCTGGTCGGCCCTGGTATGAACAATACCGGGTATCCATGGTGTACATGGCCGGTGGTGACCAATACGCAGTGGTGAACGGTGAGGTCTACATGGCCGGTGACACGCTCGGTCCCGATACCGTACTGCGTGGCGTGGAGGAGGGGGCTGCGGTTCTGGTGCACAAGGGTGAGGATCGGCGTTTCGCCATCGGCAGCGGCTTAGACGGCTGACGCAGAGAGGGAAGCCGGGTATGACATCATCATTTGCCAGTCCGCTGCGCGTGCTCGCCCTGGTCGCTGTGTTTCTGCTGGGCTGGCTCGTGGTCTATGTCCTGCAGGGCTGGTTCAGCGACGCCGAGCCCCCTGCCATTTCGCGCACGTCACAAGAATCTGATAGCGGCAGCGCGGCCATGGCGCCGGCGTCGCGACCTGTCCGTGGCGAGCGTGGCACTGCGGACGACAGTGACACGCTCGCGCGACTGACCGAAAAACAGGCGGCGATGGCGGAAGAGGTGGCGCGCCTGCGCAGCGATATGTCCGGACAGCTCAGCCCGCCGGTGCCGGCCAGTGCCGCGGCACCCGGTGCCAGCACGCCGGAACGCCAGGAAAGCGCTGCGGATGCGGACGGGGCGGCTGCGCGGCGGGCCGCGATCCAGCGTCTGCAGGCGGTGGCTCTGGAGCGGCTCGGGCGGCTTGAGCCTGGCGATACCGAGGCGATGATCGCCGCCATGGAAGATTTTGTCCTCGGGATGCGCGACGCGGGCGCCCCGGACATCATCGATCTCGACAACTTCCGCGACACCTTGCGCCATCTCGACGAGCTGCAGCGGGTGGGCAGGCAGCTGCAGAAGGAAACAAGCAAGGGCCGCAACGCCGATGCGGCTGTCACGCAGGCGCTGAATCGCCGGCTGCAGGCGCTGTCCGCCAGAACATTGCCTTCTTTTATCGATCAGGAGGACATACGTCGCCTGCTGGAGAGCGGCTGATGTTCCGCTCTGGCCAGCGCACTGACAGACGGCAGCGAGGACTCACGCTGCTGGAGATGGGACTGTCGCTGTTTACCGCGGGTGTGATCCTGTCGGCGGTGATGGTGGCCACGGGC
This sequence comes from uncultured Alteromonadaceae bacterium, assembly GCA_964613795.1. Taxonomy (GTDB): domain Bacteria; phylum Pseudomonadota; class Gammaproteobacteria; order Pseudomonadales; family Halieaceae; genus Chromatocurvus. The sequence continues at coordinate 48,047 of CAZTJR010000012.1, forward strand.
AGCTCCGGCTCGCGCACTGCGAGTGCCGAAGCTGCGTATTTCGACGCTATCGTCGATGCACTGCTGGTGTTTGCGAGACGCAACCACCGTCTGCCGTGCCCGGACGTCAACGGCGATGGCGAGGAGGATATCGAGTGCCCGCCCCTCGTGCGAGCTGGGGGAGTGCCCTACACGACCCTTGGCATCGAGCTGGCGGTGCCCGTGGGTGAGGGTGTCGACGTGAAGTATGTCTACGGTGTCTATCGGGGTGGCGGCGATGTGACGCGGGATCTGACACGCCGGGCAGAGCGGTCGCAGCCGCAGCCGCATCCGGCGGGGACTGCGCGCTTCGAGGACGGGGATGACTTCCGGCAGGCGTTGATCAATGCCTTCCGGGCACCGTTAACCCAGGCCGATGCATTGGTGGTCAGTCGGCAGGCCACGGTGCCGCTGCAATGCAACAGCCAGGCGGTGAACAACGTCGCCTTTGTCGTGGCCTTCGCCGGAGTGGAAGACCGCAACGGCAGTGGCTCACTGTTTGATGGGCCGCACTTGCAGATCGGGGGGTGGTCGCCGCAGACGCGATGGTCGTCCGTGACCGCCAACACCTGCTACGCCTCGCCCGTGAGAGAGCCATCACAGGCATACGACGATCAGATACGCGCGATGGCGTTTTTACAACTTTTGGGTTTTTTGTCAGAAAAGGGATAACACATGAAGTCAATCAGGGGGAATGACCCCGAGGCAGAAACATCGGCCGCAATACTGCATCCAGGCCGCTTTGCGATCGCGGTCTCCCTGGCGATGGGCCTCAGCGCCTGCGCCACCATGTACGATGGCCCATCCCTGCTCGATGAAACCAAGGTCAAGGCGGTAGATACCCGGTCCCGGGAGTTGATGACCGGACGTCTCATCGCCGAGTCGAAGGCGATCAACGAGACCCAGGAGGAGCTGCGCAAGGGACTGGAGCAACGTAAGCCGGTGGCGGTGGCGGCACCGGCGCCAACCTTCAATCCTCTCGATGCCATCAACGTGTCACTCAACGTCGACCGCGCCGATGTGCGCCAGGTCTTCCGTGCCGTGGCGGATCAGGCGAAGCTCAACCTGGTGCTTCCCAGCAGTCTCAGCAGCGATCCGCAGACGATCTCTCTTGCGCTCAAGGACCTGCCCGCGAGTCGCGTCCTCGACCACATTCTCTCGGTTCTCGATTACTCGGGCAGCATTGATGACGGCCTGCTGGTGATCAGCGAATACGAGGAACGCGTGTTTGATCTCGACTTCCTGCAGACTTCCATCACCGCACAGTTTGATGCCGGTGGCGATGTATTTGGCGCCAACCAGGCCATTGGCGGAGCACAGAACGGGGGCGATGCGGCACACACCGGCATACGCAACGGTTTCAACGTGCAGGGCCGCAATACCAACGACATGGACCCCTTCGAGCAGATTGAGGGCCTGTTGAACACGGTGCTCTACGGCGACAAGTGGAGTAATGACGATATTGACAGCAGTGGTGATCGTGCCAGTGCGGTACGCGATGATGACGGCGCTCGCTTCATGCTGAATCATTCCACGGGCACGCTGTATGTTCGCGCCCGACCGTCACAGGTAAACACCGTCAGCCGCCTGGTCAACCGCTACAAGGATGTGCTGGGTCGCCAGGTGCTGATTGAGGCGCAAATACTGGATATCGAGCTGAATGATGATTTCCAGTACGGCATAGACTGGGCCAGCCTGCGCAACAAGTCTGCGGTCAGTCTGGGAACCTCGTCGCTGAACCTGGGCACGGTGGAAACCCTGCTGCCCGGAGGCGAGCTGGTGAACCGCGGCCTGACCATTCCGGCACAGAACTTCGGCGGTGCTGGTCGCAACAGTCTGTCGGCGGTGTATGGCAACGAACGCGATTCTGTGGCGGTCAATATGCTGAAGGCCTTCGGGTCGGTGCACGTGTTGTCGAACCCGTCGCTACGGGTAAAGAACACGCAGCCGGCGGTGGTCAGCGTCGGACGCAACGAGCGCTATATCTCTCAGACCACATCCAACGTGTCCAACTCCGGTGGCGGACAGAGCACGGTTTCGGCCAATGTGGTCACGGATAATCTGTTCGACGGCGTCATGCTCGGGGTCATTCCCTACATCACGGAAGACGGTGACATTTCACTCACCATCAATCCGGTACAGACCATGATCCTGCCCGGCAGTACCGACCTGTTCAACGTCGGCACGGAGCAGAGCCCGCAGCGTATTTCACTGCCCAAGGTGGATTTCAAGGGCATTACCACGTCCCTCAGCCTGCGCGATGGTGACATGGTCATCCTGGGCGGATTGATCAGCGAAAACGGCAATGTCGGCAAGTCCGGCGTGCCGGTGCTGGCGGATATTCCGTTCTTCGGTGAGCTGATGGGTGGCTTCAATAACAGCAAGCGTGCCCGGGAGCTGGTGGTTGTACTGCGCGTCATGATGCTATGAGTCTGGTTTTTGATGCGCTCCGCGGTGTATCCGAAGAGCGCGCCGGGAAAGACGCGATCTGCCGCGCGCCGGCAATGCGTAACACGGCCTCGCCACGGCGTTTCCCCTATGCCCTTTTGGGCGTGTTGCTGCCCATGTGCGGACTGCTGTGGCTGGCGGAGGGCCGCACCGGCGAGGCTCAGCTTTCTGCTGCTGCAACGCCGACGCTGGCGGCGCCAGTCGCTGCGCCGGTTGACCAGCCAGTCGCTACGCTGGTTGACCAGCCAGTTACCGTGGCGGAAGTGCCGGCGCGTGCTCCCGTCGCGCTGCAGGAGGCGCCGTCCGGCGAGTCTGTTACGGCGCCTCCCGTGGCGGTCCGTGAGCCCGCTGCGCAGCCGGTTGCCCCTCCGGCAGATTCATCCGTCAGCCCGCCAGAGGCCGAAGCCACACCGCAGCTGAATGTATCCAGCCGCAGGCTGGATGTTGCCGCTGCCTTTCGTGCGCTGCTTGTTGAGGTGCGTGCCGGCGATCTGGCCGCCGCCGAGGCGCGCGCCGAGGCCATCGAGGCCACTGCCGGTGCCGACCACCTTCTGACTCTCAAGGTACGCGGCTACCTGGCCCAGGCCCGGGGCGATCTCGAGCTGGCTGAAGACTTCTATACCCGGGTGCTCACTCGCGTGCCTGGGGATCGCGATGCCCTGGTCAGCCTGGCGACCATCGGTCTGGCACAGGATGATCTGCCGGCCGCACGTCGTGCCTACGACACCCTGCGCGATCGCTACCCCACTGATCCCTACGTCGCGCAGCTGCGCCGTCAGGTGAGGTAGATCGCATGGCCACGGTCGCCAGGACGTCGTCAGTGTTGCGTGAGCGAGCGCCCTACCAGTTCCCGTTCGGCTTTCAGCGTCCGCCATTTCCGGTGACGCCGGATGAGCGGCACTACTTCATTACCTCGCACAACGAGCAGGTACTGGTAGAGCTGCGTCACTTCGTGCTGATGCGCAAGGGCTTCATGACCCTGACCGGCGATATTGGTCTTGGCAAGACCACACTGCTGCGGCGGCTGCTCGGTGAGTTCGATCCGGAGGCGGTAAACACGTCGCTGGTCCTCAGCAGTTTTCTGCGCGGCGACGAGCTGCTGGGGGCGGTTGTGCAGGACTTCGGTCTGCCAGTGAAGCCCGACGACAGCGCGCGGGTTCTGCTGCAGCGCCTGAACGAGTTTCTCTTGCGCGAGTGCCGGCAGGGGCGCGTCAATCTGTTGTGCATTGACGACGCCCAGGCGCTGGACGCGGATGCACTGGATACCATCAGGCAGCTGAGCAACCTTGAAACCGGCGACGAAAAGCTGCTGCAGATTTTGCTGTCAGGGCAGCCGGAGTTGATGGAGGCTTTGTCAGAGTATGGGCTGCGACAGATCCAGAGCCGCATTGCTGCCAGTTTCCAGATGCGTCCGATGTCGCTGCATGAAACCGGCGCCTATACCGCGTTTCGCCTCGAGGCAGCCCTGGGCAAAGGCGCCGAGCTGCCGGTGAATATCACGGTCGATGGACTGCGTACCCTGTATGCAGAGAGTGCGGGCTATCCCCGCGCCGTGCATCACATCATGGACCGGGTGCTCTACCTGCTGTCGGCGCGCCACAGCGTGTGTATTGATTCAGGCGTGGTGACTGAGGCCTGCCGCGACCTTGGTTGGGAGGGTGCCGCCGGTGCCTGGCGGCACTATCTGCAGCCACCGTCTGCCGCAGCGTCGTTGCCGGCCCAGGATTGCGGCAGCCGGATCAGCGCCTGGATTCTGGCGCTCTCGTCATCGCTGCTGCTCCTTGCTGTCTGGCTGCTGCTGCAACCGAATCGCGACTGGCGTGCGCCGACATGGCTGACCGACCAGGCGGCGTCGACGGTTGCCTTTGTCGCCACCGGCACCGCCAGCCTGTTCGAGCGTGTTGGCTTTGATACCCGGGGGCCAGCGACGGTATCAGCGGCCGGCCCCCGGTTATCGTCTGGAGCACCGGCAGCGGCGCCTGAATCCGTATACCGTGAGCCCCTGCCCGCCCCTGCGGATTGGCCGCGACTCAGCGCACGGCTGCCATATTTGAACAATGTGGACTGGCCCGAGGTGCGCAGTGTCGCGCAGCTTACCAGCACATTGTCGGCCCGCTTGGCGGCGCACGGTATGCAGGCGGTGACGCTGCCGGCACCATCGCCGGTCGCCTGTGCTCCCTATCCGCTGGTGGCGCTGGACAGCCAGGAGGCATCGGGTAGTGCCCGGGTACTGACCTTCGTGCCGGCAGGCATACCGGTGGCGCCGGTACCCATTTATGCGCCGCGCGGCGATATCACCGCCGTGCAGGAGTTTCTGGTCTGGCATGGCCATCTGCAGAGTGGGGGGGTGGACGGCCTGATGGGCGCGCAGACAGCCTCTGCGCTGGCGCGCTACCAGCGGGACAATGGCCTGCTGGCCACCGGGCAGTGGGATCCGGAAACCGCCTATCGACTGGCCTGTGCCATGTGGCAGCGCGCGGGCCCGGATGTGACCGGTGTCTGACGCCTTCTCTTTACAGCGGATGGCCTGGGTCAGCTATCTGACCTCGGGTGGCCGTCGCCGGCGCCAGTGGATGCGCCTGCCCTCCCTGGACGAGGACAGCCATCGTCTGTACCTCGAGCGTGCCCTGGATGCCACAGTGCTGCAGCTGTGGGTAGCGCCACCATGGCTGAGTCGGGTGCTCACTCAGGTCGCGCCCCTGCTCAGTCGCAGGTGGCCGCCGGAGCAGCTGGCCGAAGTGCTGCATAACCTCGGCATCATGCTCAAAAGCGGCCTGCCGATTGCCACCGCCCTGGATGACCTGGCACAAGACGCCGAGCATCGCAGTATGCGGCGTTTTTTACGCACCCTGCACCGGCGCGTCTCGGCGGGCAGTGCGTTGACCGACGCGCTCGCAGGCTATCACCACCAGCTGCCGGCCACGGTCCGCGCCCTGATAGCGGTCGGTGAGCAGACCGGTGGGCTCGACCAGGCCATGCTGGAAGGGGCTCGCCACGTCAAGCGGGTCAGCAAGATCATGGACGACGTCACCAAGGCGCTCATTTACCCGGTATTTGCCGTGCTCGCCATTCTGGCAGCAGTGATTTTCTGGATGATCTACGTGTTGCCGGAGATTTCCGGCATGTTCCGGCAGATGGGCGTGGAGCTGCCCTGGTACACACAGAAAGCGATGCGCGGTATCGATGTGCTCGCCGGTCTGAACGCCTCTCATGTGTGGTTCGTCATGGCCGCGGTCGTGCTCTGTACAGCCATGCTGCTGCGTCGAGAGCGTGTGCGTTATCTGGTGATGCGCGTTTTCAGTCACATGCCCATTTCGGGGGTCATTCTGCGTACCTCTGCCCTGGCCTCGATCACTGAGTACCTGTCCATTCTGCTGCGCGCCGGCCTGCCATTGTCCGAGGCGCTGCGCGTTTTGGTTGAAAGCATCAACAATACGTATTACGCGCGCCGACTGGCGGCCGCCCGCGCGGGTGTCTTCCGTGGCAACAGCCTCGCCGATGAAATGCGCCGCGCCCGGATATTCCCGGCGATGCTGGTGCGCCTGGTCAGTGTTGGGGAGGCCACTGGCACACTCGACCAGCAACTCGCGTTGCTCGCCGAGGACTATCGGCAGCGTCTGGATCATGTGGTGCAGTCGCTGAGTGAGCTGCTCAAGCCGCTGTTGATTGTGGTGGCGGGTGGTCTCTTCCTTGTGGTGGTGGTGGTGTTTCTGCTGCCGGTGTACCAGCTGGTCTCGGAAATCATTGCATGAGCTACGAGCAGCGAACCGGGCCGGTCTCAGAACCGGCAGAGACCGTGCGGCAGCGGGGCTTCAACCTCGTGCAGATGCTGATCATCCTGGCCTCGCTGTCGGCATTGGTGGTGGCGCTGACCTACAAGACCAGCGATTACTTCAACAAGCGCAACCAGGCTCGCGCCGATGCGGTCATCGCCCAGGGTGACGCCCAGCTGCGTCAGTACATTGCAGCGACCGGTCGTCTGCCCTGTCCCGATACCACCGGCGACGGGCTGTCAAATGACAGCGGCAACGGCTGCGTGGCACAGAAGGGCAGCCTTCCCTACCGAACGCTGGGGATGCCCAGCGTCGGCTACGGCTATGGTGAAGTGCCCATGCTGTACGGGGTACAGCAGTCCGGGTCGCTGCGCTTTGCCAACCGCACGCAAACCTTCTCTCCCGTGTTTCGCACCCGCGACAATAAGCTGCGGCCGCTGACCATCAGCCAGCGTAATGTGTTCGATTTCTGCGCCACGCTGGACAGTATGCGCACGGCCTCATTACAGACCGGTGGCTTGCTCTTGCAGTCTGAAGATGGCGTCATCCGCCGCAATGCGGTGTATGCCCTGGCCATTGCCGGTGCCGAGAATCGTGACGCGCGAGGCGCAGGCTGGGACGGCATAACGCTCAGTAACCGCTACGACGGCGTCAACGCCACCTCGTCGAATGCTTTTCTGTTGCCGCAGACGCCGCTGACACCAATCTACGACGACCGCACTTTCTTCCGCGATGCGCGACAGCTTTACGCCGAGCTGCGCTGTGAAGCCCTCAATGGCTCGATCACGCTGCTGGTGGAGACATCCTCCATCGAGGGTGAGGTGGTGGACCTCGCGGAAAGCAATGCCGGCAGTGTCGAGGTCGGTCTGATCCTGAATTCCGTGCAGATTGTCATGGGGATATGGCAGCTGGGACAGACGGTCGCCCTGATTGCCCAGGCCGCAGAGGAAGTCGCACTGTCTGCCTCGCTGCTAGCGGGCGTCTCGGCGGCCTGCGCCATTCCGCCTTGGGTTGCCTGTGCCATGATCCCCGTGTATGCCGGCGCGCTGGCCACTGCGTCAACCGGCGCCGGTCTTGCGGCTGCCGCGGCAGTGACGGCGGGGATTCAGGTGGGCCTGTCAGCGACGTCGGTCGCACTTTATGACAATCTGTCGTCGCGCACGGCGGGCGACGCCCTGACCAATCCTGCGTCTACCCTGAATCCCTCGCTTGATGCGGCGGCGGTCGCCGAGCGCAGCGAGGCCTACCTCAAAGACCTGCAGGAGGCCGTGGACGCCTACCAGGCGACGCTACCCCCGCCGGGTGATATCAGCACGCGGGGGATGCAGCGCGACGCCGCCGAGGCATCGATTGCCTCTCGCATCAATGCCGTGGGCGACAGCGGCTTGCGCAGTGTGCTCGCAGACAATGTGTTCGGGCGTACGGAAAGCTGTCAGCCGGGCTCCAGCGGCTGCCAGGCACTGGAAGTGCCGCTGACCATTGGCGCGAGCGGTGCAATCGCAACCGAAGAGGATGAAAACGGCAATACTGTGCCGAAATACCAGACGCTGTACGTGCGCGACCGTACGGCGCCGAATGCTCCGGGCGTCGAGTCCGCGTTGGTGGCGTTCTACCAGCAGCAGGCGAGCGCCTCGGCCGCTTTCAGTGCGGGCGAGGCGCCCAGTGCGGAGGGCATTACCACCGAGGCAGACGCCGAGGCGTTCGCCGCACAGCAGCAGGCTCAGCAGGCGGCCCAGGAAGCGGCGGCAGCGGGTGCGGCCGCAGCGCTGGATGCGGCGATGCGCGACAGCAACAGGGTGACCGCGGCAGTGTCGTCGATGTTCGGTGCCGTCAGCGCTTTTGACCAGCGACACCTGGCTTTCAAGGCGGCCGAGCGGACCCTTCAGGCGCGCCAGGATGATGTCACCACTGCACGGGCCCGCCATGACGCCATCGACGGTGAAGAGGACCCAGACGCCAAGGCGGCTGCGCGGCAAACGCTGGACGCGGCAGAAAGCGCACTCAGCGTGGCGCAGGCCGACTACAACCTGAAGCAGGGTCAGCGCAGCACGGCGCTGGCTGGCGTTCGCGATGAGACCGGCCTGTCCAGCTGGGACTACAGCGGCGGCACCAGCCTGTGCGGCAGCAGTCAGACCAGCAGCCAGTGTGGCTGGATGAGCGACCGCAGCGCCAGTGCCGGCAATGACGACACCCATGCCAGCAGTCGATCCAGCGAGCTGAATGGCCTGATTGAGGCTGTCAGCCTGCACGAGGCTGCAAAGAACCATGAGCTGCTGTTGCGCCAGGCCGAGGGTAAGGCGGACGCTGCCTGGGCCTCGCGCAACGCCTATAAGACGGGTCTGTGTTCCCGCGAGGATCCGCCCCGGACCTTTGTCGGTGGTAGTGACTTTCCCAGCAACAACCCGGCGCTGTGGGATGCCCTGGGTGAGAACCTCGGCGCTGGCGGTCCGGTGGGGCTGAATTGCGGCAATGGCGTTGACCCTATCGACCAGTCCGCGGAACAGGACGCTGCCGCGGCGGCCGAGCGGGAGCGGGTGTGTGACGTGGACAATGCGCGTTACGATGCCCAGCTGTGCGCGCTGTACAGCGGCCAGTCACCGGATCGGACAACGATTCGCGGTGTGCGCGACATCACCAACGCCATCATACAAAAAGGTATCAGCGAATGAGGAATCGCAGATACCAGCGCGGCTTTACCTTCCTCGAGATGGCACTGTCACTGTTCGTGACCGGTGCCCTTGTTGCGACAGTGCCGGCAGTGTTACGCGACGGTGGGGCCGCGCTGCGTACGGTGCCTTTGTCCAGTTCGCTGCAGGCCGCAGACGCGGCGCTGCAGGGCTTTCTGTACAGTGAGCATCGCCTGCCCTGTCCCGCGTCGTCCGCTGAAGGCGGGGTCGAGGACTGTCGTCTCACAGAGGGCTTCCTCCCCTGGAGCACACTGAAGCTGCCGGCACCGGTGCGCAATGCCGATCGTCAGCCGGTCGCCTACGCTGCTTACCGCGGCGTTGTTGACCTGGCTGTCAGCAGCGCAGCGCTGACACCGCGCTATGCGTTCACGCCGGCGGCCAATGACAATTACCAGCTGGCACCGCCGCGACAGCAGTCGACACAGACCAACGGTCTGGATGTCTGTGCCAAGCTGCGCAGGGCGGCGCTGGCGCCAGCCACCTCAGCGCACCTCGCCACCCGCGCCCTGAATCACCCGACGGCGGTGATCAACATGGCCTACGTGCTGACGGACCCGGGTGCCGGCGACCGCGATCGGGCCGGCGGCGTGCAGCCGGCGTTCGACGCCCGTAACCAGCCTCAGGATGGCCAGCTGCTGTATGAATCCGATGGCCGGCCTCCGGCGGAGGATTACGATGATCACGTGCACAGCGTCGGTTTTACCGAGCTGTTTGATCGTTTCGACTGCCCGGCGCTGCTGGCCAGCGTCAGCGCCGCTGCTCGCGAGGTCGACTTCGCCGACGATTACTGGCGCACCTGGCGCTATCTCAAGGACTTCCGCGACCTGCAGCTGCGTATGCGCGCGCATGAACTGCAGCTGGCCAACACCATCCGGGACCTGGCGATCTTTGAAGTTGCGATGACGGTCGCCCTCGGCGTGCTCGACACAGGGGTCGCCCTGGCCGGCGGCTCGGGGGCCGCCGCGGTGGCGGTAAACCTGATCAACGCCGTTTCCTCAATCTCGCTGTCAGCGGTCGCGCTGAGCATGGCGATCGACGGAGCGTCCGATAAGGCGTCAGAAAAGGTCGAGGCGGAGCAGCGTCGCGATCAGGCCCAGGCTGCGGTCGCGGCGGCGGCGCAGTTCCGGGCGGCCGCGCGGGAAACCCTGCTGGAGCTGGACCGGCGGGGGGTATTCCGATGAGGCGGGACAGCCGGGGTTTTACCTTTATCGAAATGTCTTTCACCCTGGCCGTGCTCGGGATGATTGCGATACTCCTGGCGCAGCTGGTGCCCGCGCTGCGGGAAGTGAAAGTGAGTGCTGAGACTGCGCGCAACCTCGACCGGGTGGAAAGGAGTCTGTCGGCATTCGCCGCGATTCACGGCCGACTGCCCTGTGCCGATACGGATGATGATGGCTTCGAGAACAGCTGTGCCGCCATTGGTACCGTGCCCTATGCCACGCTGGGCGCGTCACGGCCGCTGGTGAATGCGGCGGGTTTTCCCTTTCGTTATGCCGTTCACCAGCGTGCCGGCACACTGGGAGCCGACGCCCGTCTCGCCATGCTGCTTGAGCGCTACCGGCCTGATATCGGGCGCGCATCGGCGGCTGGGGTCGCGCTACAGCCCGTGTCCTTCACGCAATCCAATCGGCGCCTGGATTTCTGTCAGGCCCTGCGCGCAGGCATGCGCCTGCCGCTCAGTACGTCCCATCTGTACATCGAGACCCGCGCTTCCGGCGGTGGTGGCGAGCGCCGCAATGTGGCCTACGCACTCGTGGATCCGGGTCGCGGCGACCGCGATCTGCGCAACGGTCTGTTCGATGGCTACAACGGTAACGCGAGCACTGCGCAGCCGCGCTTCGAGGCGCCCGACCGGGAACAGTCGCTGGTGTACGACGACAGGGTGATTGTCGCGCAGTTTGATCAGCTCTGGGACCGACTCGGTTGCTCCGCCAATATGGCGACCGCCGGACGCGCGCACCCGAATCTCGAGACCATGCTGGCCCTGGTGATCCAGACCATGGAGGATTACGGCGACCAGCTGGATATCAATGTGGATATCGCCTTTGCCGACAACTTCGCCGCCGGCGCTGGCGTCGCCTCTGCGGTGTCAGGTCTTGCGGCAACGGCGGCGGGCATTCCCATCGGCATCGCTTCGGCGATCAACAAAGCCGGCGCCACCTCCGGTTCCGCGGTCTCCACCGGTATTGCCATCGGGCTGCTGGTGGCGCAGAACGTGGTGGCAGGTATCAATCTGGGCAAGACCGTGGACAACTCCAACCGCGTCAAGGCACTGCGTGGTGATTTTAACACCCTGGTCTCAGGGCGCCTGCGGCCGCTGTATCTCTCGGTGCAGGATAACGTGCAGCGCGGCGGTCGCACTGTGTATTCCGATGAATAGGCAAACATGATGATGACAACGATACAGCCGCGACGCGTCCGCGGCGGCCGCCGGCGACAGCGCGGTTTTTCACTGGTAGAGCTGTCCATGGTGCTGATAGTGACGGCGCTGATCATCGGTGCCGTCAGTGTTGGTGGTGATCTGATGCGCAATGCCGCCTATCAGCGTCTGGGCTCATCCTTTATCCGGGGCTGGCAGCTGTCGTATCTGTCCCACAAGGAGAAGCTGGGCGTGGTGGTGGCGGATTCCCAGACCGCGCCCAGCGGCTATGTCGCCGGCGCCAGCGCCGACGGGACACCGCGGCGGACTGAGGTGTGCCGCAGCGATTTGCGCGCGGCCATGCTGAGTGCCGGCGTGGAGATGCCCCAGGGGCGGTCCGAGGGTGACGACACGCGCTACGCCTACATGGATTCCAACGGCAATCCGCAGCAGTTGGAGGTGTGCTTTCAGGCCCGTGACTGGGTGGTGCAGACGGGATTGAACAGTTACCAGAATCAGATCAAGAACGTGATGGTGATCAAGAGCGTCACGCCGGATCTGGCGCGCCTGATCGATTCTCTGGTGGATACGGCGCGGGACGCCCAGTTCGGCAAGATCCGGCAGTTTCCCACCAGTCGTAACGGCGGTACGCCCACGGAGCAGGAATACAGCCTGGACAACACCTGCGTGTTTGGCGGCGGATGTGGTAGCGCACGTGACGAGGCGCAGGTCGCCGTCATGACGCTCTACTACCTGATGGATTGATGCGCCCGCTGCGAGAGGACGAGCAGGCGTTGTGCGATACGCTGCTCGCCCAGGATCTGGTATCGCGCGCCCAGTTGAGCTATGCCCTGCGCCAGCACGCCCTGAGCGAGGGATCGCTGGCCGGCCTGCTGGTGCGTCTGGGGCTGGTGCCGGATACGGCGATGGCGGCGGTGGTGGCGGTGGCGCGCGGACTGCCGTTGACCGATGCGCTGCCGCCGGAGCTGCCGGAGGCCGCGGCGCTGGCACTGTGTCGCCGGGAAATCTGCCAGTCCCTCGGCATACTGCCGCTGCGGGTGGACGGTGGCACCCTGCTGGCCTGGCTGGGCGAACCCGATGGCGATCGGGCTGCGGCCTGGGTGTCGCGGCGCCTGGGTCTCGACCTGGTCTGCCACCAGGGACCCTTCAAGGCAGTGGCGGAAGCCATCGATGCGGCCTATGTGAATGACCGCCGCAACGCCCGTGCGCTGTTTGAGCTCGAGTGCCACCGCCTGCAGCGGGATGAGGGCGGTGAGCTGGGCATGGAAGTCCTGCTGCGCGCGCTGATTACTCTGGCCCATGCCGAGCGCGCCTCGGACATTCACCTGGCGCCGGACGAGATATCCATGCTCCTTTCCCTGCGCATCGACGGGGTGCTGATCCCGGTGATGGCAATGCCGCGACGCCTGCTGCGCCTGGTATCGGCCATCAAGGTCGCCGCCGGCATGGATATTGGCGACAGCCTGCGGCCCCAGGGCGGGCGTTTTTCCTTCAGCGAAGAAAGCCTGGATCTGGACGTCCGCGTGTCTACCGCGATAACGCCCGCGGGTGAGAACGTGGTCATGCGCCTGCTGCCGACTGGCGCACTGGTCAGCGGCCTGGATGAACTGGGTTTTTTTCCAGAGCATCTACCGCTGCTCAAGCGCCTGTTTGACCAGCCCTATGGCATTGCCCTGTTTGCCGGACCGACCGGATCGGGCAAGACCACCAGCATGTTTGCCGGCCTAAAGCCACACTGCATGTCGGGCAAGAGCATACTCACGGTGGAAGACCCGATTGAATACAATCTGCCCGCCGCCTGCCAGACGCAGGTCAACCGGCGTGCGGGCTATACCTTCGACTCGGCTATCCGGCACTTTCTGCGTCACGATCCCGACATCATGCTGGTGGGAGAGATCCGCGATACGGAAACGGCAGAGGCAGCCCTGCGCGCGGCCGAGACTGGCCACGTGGTGCTGTCAACCCTGCACGTGAATACTGCGTTCAGCGTACCGCTGCGCCTGCAGTCTCTCGGCGTCTCGCCGCTGGCGCTGTCGGAGGCGCTGATCGGCGTGGTCACGCAGCGCCTGATGCGCCGTCTGTGTCCTCATTGCAAGGTAGTCGATCCCGAGGGCGATGCAGCGCTGGCGTCTTTGCTTAAGCCGTGGATCGGCGCCGAGACGCCGCGGCTGTATCGGGCCATGGGCTGCGAACACTGCGCGGAGACCGGGTACAGGGGACGTGTTCCGGTGTACGAGATTCTGCGGGTTGACGAGGGCCTGTCGCGCTGGATTGCCGCCGGCGGCGGGCGGCACGGGACTGAGGGGCTGCTGTGTGCCGACAATCACGTCAGCATGCAGGATCTTGCGCTGCGGCGCCTCGCCAGTGGCGAGACCTCACGGGAGGAGTATGCGCGGGTGTTTGGAGCGGCGCCGGATGCCGCCGTCGCCTGACAGGCGGCCAGCGACATTATGCGCGAGATACTCAAAGCATCAGCCCCGCTGGCCGAAGCGGTGATATCATTGCGCGCCAGCCATCATGCCGCCCGACCTCATGGGTTATCAGCCCGGCCGGAAAACGAAAGGGGGCCCAGTGCCAAGCATTCTCATGATCGACAACTACGACTCCTTTACCTGGAATGTCGTGCAATACCTCGGCGAAATCGGCGCCGATGTCACCGTGCTGCGTAACGACGAAGTGAGCGTTACGCAGATCGAGTCAATGGCACCGGAGCGTATCGTCATTTCCCCCGGCCCCTGTGCGCCGGATCAGGCAGGGGTGTCGATGGCAGCCATTGAGGCCTTCGCCGGTCGTATTCCGCTGCTGGGTATCTGTCTGGGCCACCAGTGTATTGGCCAGGTCTACGGCGGCAAGGTGGTGCGCGCCGGGAGCGGCGTCATGCATGGCAAGACCTCCGCGATCTATCATCGTGGGGAAGGCGTGTTCCACGATCTGGAGCGGCCGTTCACTGCAACACGCTACCACAGTCTGGTGGTTGAGCAGGCCAGCGTCCCGGCTTGCCTTGAGGTCACGGCCTGGACAGAAACAGCAGGCGGCGAGCGGGAGGAAATCATGGGCCTGCGCCATCGCGAATGGGCAGTAGAGGGTGTGCAGTTCCACCCCGAGTCCATCCTTACGCAGCACGGGCACGACCTGCTGCGCAATTTTCTCAGGCAAAGCCCGAGGTAGCAGGAATGCAAATCAAGGAAGCCCTCTCGGTGCTTGCCGAGCGACAGGACCTCAGCCGTGAGGAGATGACATCCGTTATGACCGGCGTCATGTCCGGCAATGCCACAGATGCGCAGATTGGCGCACTGCTGATGGCCTTGCGCATGAAGGGCGAGACCATCGATGAGATCGCTGCGGCGGCCTCGGTCATGCGCAGCCTGGCAGTAGCGGTTCCTGTGAGCGGGGACCATCTGGTGGACCTGGTGGGTACCGGCGGCGACGGTGCCAACCTGTTCAACGTCTCCACGGCTGCTACCTTTGTGGTGGCCGCCGCGGGGGCGCAGGTGGCCAAGCACGGCAATCGCTCGGTCTCCAGCACCAGCGGCAGTTCGGATGTTCTGCAGATACTCGGTGCCCCGCTGGACCTGACCCCGGCAGAAGTGGCCCGCGCAATCAACGAGGTAGGCATTGGCTTCCTGTTCGCGCCGGCCTATCACAGCGCCATGCGCCACGCGGTGGGTCCGCGCCGCGAGTTGGGCCTGCGCACTCTGTTCAATGTTCTGGGTCCGCTGACCAACCCCGCCGGCGTGAAGCGGCAGGTCATTGGTGTGTTCGATGCCGCGCTGTGCGAACCAATCGCCGCTGCGATGAAAGCGCTGGGCAGCGTGCATGTGCTGGTTGTTCATGGCGACGGCGGTCTCGACGAGATTGCGTTGTCCGGCCCGACCCGGGTCGCAGAGCTTTGCGACGGTGTGGTGCGCAGCTATGAGATTGCGCCGGAAGACTTCGGCCTGCAGGCGCAGTCTCTCGACGGCTTGTCGGTGGCCAGCGCCGCGGAATCCGCGGCGCTTATCCGCGCGGCCCTGGGCGGTCAGGCATCTGCAGGCAAGGCGGCTGATCTGATTGCGCTGAACGCCGGTGCCACCCTCTATGTCAGCGGTATCGCCGGCAGTATTCGCGATGGAGTGAGGATGGCCGAGGACCTGATCGCCACCGGACAGGCGGGGGAAAAGCTCAAGGCCTTTGTCGATTTTACGAAACTCATGAGGGAGGAGCGCGAGTGATGGCGGCTACCCGCGTCCCCGCTGTACTGCGGGATATTCTGCGTCGAAAGCGTGAGGAGGTCAGCGAGCGACGTGGCAGGCGATCGTTGGCATCCCTCGAGTCGACGATTACCGAGCAGTCGGCGCCCCGGGGCTTCGCCCGGGCGGTGCAGGACGCTGCGGGTGAGCCACGCTCCGCGGTTATTGCCGAAATAAAAAAGGCATCGCCCAGTAAGGGCGTCATCCGCCCGGACTTTGATCCACCGCAGATCGCCGCAAGCTATGAACGCGGCGGTGCCGCCTGCCTGTCGGTGTTGACCGATGTGGACTTTTTCCAGGGCGCCGATGACTATCTTCGTGAGGCCCGCGCTGCCTGCGGGCTGCCGGTGTTGCGCAAGGATTTCGTCATCGATCCTTATCAGGTGGTGGAGGCCCGCGCTCTCGGTGCCGATGCCATTCTGCTGATCGTTGCGGCTCTGGAGCAGGAGCAGATGCTCGACCTGGCCGCGGCGGCAACAGAGGTTGGCTGCGACGTGCTGGTGGAAATCCACGACCGCGCCGAGCTGGATCGCGCGCTCGACGTGAAATCCAGACTGCTGGGCATCAACAACCGCGATCTGCGTACCTTCACCTCGACACTCGACACGACATTCGCGCTGCTTCCCCATGTGCCTGCCGACCGTACCGTGATCACCGAGAGTGCAATACACACCCGAGACGACGTTGCGCGTATGCGGGATGCCGGTGTAAGCGCCTTTCTCGTGGGCGAGGCCTTTATGCGGGCGAGAGAGCCCGGCGAGAAATTGCGTGAGCTGTTTGCCTGACCAAAAACTGTCTGACCTGGCTTAGCCCTCCCGCTGCGCGCGTGGCGCAGGGGGCGTTGCCTGCCACACTGGCTCAGCGGGTGCCGTACACCACAATGGTCTTGCCCGACACGGACACCAGCCCGTTTTCATCCAGCGCCTTGAGCACGCGCCCGGCCATTTCCCGGGAGCAGCCCGCGATCTTGCCCAGCTCCTGACGGGTAATCTTGATCTGCATGCCATCGGGATGGGTCATGGCATCGGGCTGCTTGCTCAGGTCGAGCAGGGTATGGGCGATGCGCCCGGACACGTCGACAAAGGCGAGGTCGCGTAGCTTTACCGTGGTGCGTCGCAGGCGCACGGCCATCTGGCGGGCGATGGAGAACAGAATGTCGGGGAAACGATCCTTGATCTGCAGAAAGCGTTCGTAGGAAATCTCTGCCACGACACAGTGCGTGCGAGCCTCTACAAAGGCGCTGCGCTCCTGCTCACTGTCGTCAAAAAGCCCCATCTCGCCAAAGAAATCCGCCATGTTCAGATAGCTGACGACCATCTTGTGGTCTTCGTCGTCCTCGTCCTGGACCAGCACCGAAACTGAGCCGTCGAGAATCAGAAACAGACGATCACTGGCCTCACCCTGTTCGACAATGACGCTTTTTGCCTTGTATTCCTTGTTCTGGCAAAAACGGAGAAATTGCTCAATGTTCGGCAGGGCATTGATCACCTGAGGCCTGAGAACCATGGATACTGTCACCTGTGTCTACAAAAGCGACTCGATGATAACCCACGGCGGCGGCGAGTAAAAATGGTTTAGACTAACGCTTTTGGGTGCAAGGCACCGATCATTCCGGGGAGCGATAAATGCAGGCAACGGTGAAGTGGCTAGACGGCGCAATGTTTGTGGGCGAGTCGGGCAGTGGACACACGGTGGTGATGGATGGGCCAGAGGATCTGGGCGGGCGCAACCACGCAGTGCGGCCGATGGAAATGCTGTTGCTGGGCACCGGCGGCTGCTCCATCTACGATGTGCTGAGCATGCTCAGAAAGTCGCGTCAGGCGGTAACCGACTGCCGGGTGGAACTGCAGGCAGAGCGGGCCGACGCCGTACCTGCGGTGTTCACCCGCATCAACATGCATTTCGTGGTGACCGGGTATGCATTGAAAGAAAGCCAGGTTCAGCGTGCCGTGGAACTGTCGGCAGAAAAATACTGCTCCGCCTCAATCATGCTGGGTGCGGCAGGGGTCGAGATTACCCATAGCCTGGAGATCGTGGCAGCTGACGCGCCTCAAACCCAGTAACTGCTGCGCGTCATGACCTGTGACACCCGCGTCATGACCTCCTTTACCGGCCGCGGGAAATCTGTGCCGCCGGCGGCCAAGGCATTGTCGCCATGGCGCTGCTCGTCTTCCAGCATCTGCTGGAGAATCAGCCGGGACTTGCGGTCATCGTCTGGCAGCTGGCGCAAATGCTCCTTGAGGTGAGTGCAGACACGCTCTTCCGTGGCGGCCACAAAGCCGAGGCTCACCTTGTCACCAATCGCGCCGGCGACCGCGCCCAGCGTAAAGGACAGGCCATACCAGGCCGGGTTGAGGGCACTCGGACGACTGTCTAGCTCCTGCAGTCGCTCGGCGCACCAGACAAGATGGTCGATTTCCTCTGCTGCAGCCTCGCGCATCTCCTCGCGCACGGTGGGCAGACGCGCCGTCAGAGCCTGGCCCTGATATAGGGCCTGGGCGCAGACTTCGCCCGTGTGGTTGACGCGCATGAGAGCGGCAACGTGGCGCCGCTCGCGCTCGCTGAGCAGTGCTTCGCTGTGACCGCTGGCGGGAGATTCTCGTCCCGCACTGTTGCCACGGTTGGCCAGTGTGCGCATCACCGTGTCGGCCTCGCTGATCACGCGGTCCAGCAGCGACAGCCTGCGACCTTGCGGCTGGCGGCTGGCGCCGACGTGCTCGCTGGAGGCATCGCCGGCATCTTTACGGGAGTGGCTGCGTGTGCTGTTATCGGCGGCGCGGCTGGTATCACTCACGTGCATGTCCTCGAGAACCTGATCGTTAACTATAGCGTGCGAGGGCTCGCCAGCCAATGTCGTGTCGCACCAGCATACCCGGCCACTGTATATCCTCGATCGCCTGGTAGCAGCGCTCCCGCGCGACCCTGATATCCTCGCCCAGGGCGGTGACGCAGAGTACGCGCCCGCCATTGGTGACCACGGCATCGCCCGATACGCTGGTGCCGGCATGGAAGACCTTGACCTCCTCGGACCAGGCAGCGTCGAGTCCGCTAATGGTATCTCCCTTGCGATAAGACCCCGGGTAACCCTCGGCGGCGAGGACCACGCCGATAGCGCAGCGCGTATCCCAGTCAATCACGGCCTTGTCCAGTTCGCCATCCAGGGCCTGGTCGCACAGGAACAGCAGATCGGAGCGCAGACGCATGAGCACTGGCTGGGTCTCCGGATCGCCGAAGCGACAGTTGAACTCAATCACTTTTGGTGTGCCATCGGCGGTGATCATCAAGCCGGCGTATAAAAAGCCGGTATAGGGCGTGCCTTCTGCTGCCATGCCGCGCACGGTGGGCAGAATGACTTCATTCATTATCCGCTCATGGGTAATGGCGTCCACCACCGGTGCCGGTGAGTAGGCCCCCATGCCGCCAGTGTTTGGCCCGGTGTCGCCTTCACCGATGCGCTTGTGGTCCTGGCTGGTGGCTAGCGGCAGGACGTTGCTGCCGTCCGCCATGACAATAAAGCTGGCCTCCTCGCCATCGAGGAATTCCTCAATGACCACTCGTGCACCTGCGGCGCCCAGGGCATTCCCCGCCAGCATGTCGGTGACCGCGGCCTCCGCCTCATTCAGTGTGGTCGCTACCACCACGCCCTTGCCCGCGGCCAGGCCATCGGCCTTGACGACAATCGGTGCGCCCCGTTCGCGCAGGTAGTCCAGTGCCGGCTGTAGTTCGGTAAAGCAGGCATAGGCCGCGGTGGGAATGCCGTGGCGATCGAGAAAAGCCTTGGTGAAGGATTTGGAGCCCTCAAGCTGTGCCGCCGCCGCACTGGGGCCAAAGCAGCGCAGGCCGCGCTGGGCGAAAAAATCCACGACGCCATCCACCAGCGGCGCTTCGGGGCCGACCAGGGTGAGGGCAACGTCGTGTCCCTTGGCGAAATCAGCGAGGGCGGCGAAATCCCTGGGGTCCAGGGAAACGTTCTGCACCCCTGGTTCGCGGGCCGTGCCGGCATTGCCGGGTGCCACATAGACAGTCGCGACGCGCGGTGATGCCGCTAGTTTCCAGGCAAGCGCGTGCTCGCGCCCGCCACCGCCCAATACCAGTACATTCATGGCTGCTGTGTCCTGCTGTTGATCAGTGCCGGAAGTGGCGCATGCCGGTGAAGACCATGGCGATGCCGTGCTCATCGGCGGCGGCAATCACCTCGTCGTCCCGCATGGAGCCTCCGGGCTGGATGATGGCGCTGACGCCCGCCGCCGCGGCGTTGTCAATGCCGTCCCGGAAGGGGAAGAAGGCATCCGACGCCATGACGGAACCGCTGACAACCAGGCCTGCCTGCTCGGCTTTGATAATGCCGATACGTGCCGAGTTAACGCGGCTCATCTGGCCCGCTCCGACACCGATAGTCTGGCCCTGGCGGGCGTAGATGATGGCGTTGGACTTGACGTATTTCGCCACTTTCCAGGCAAACAGCAGGTCCTGCAGCTGCCCTGCGTCGGGTTGAACGCGGCTGACGAGCCGCAGATCGTCCTCGGTGACGCGGCCGAGGTCGCGATCCTGTACCAGCAGGCCGCCGCTTACGCGTTTGAAATCCCGGTCCGCAACGACGTTGCCGAATGTACCGCAGGCCAGCAGCCGTACGTTCTTCTTGCTGGCGACAGCATCCGCGGCCGCGTCACTGATCCGGGGGGCGATGATCACTTCGACAAACTGCTGCTCGACAATGCAGCGTGCGGTATCGGAATCCAGCTCACGATTGAAGGCGATGATGCCGCCAAAGGCGGATTCGGGGTCGGTGGCGAAGGCTCGCTGATAGGCTTCGAGCAGCGTGTCGGCGCTGGCCACGCCACAGGGGTTGGCGTGCTTGACGATAACGCAGGTCGCTTCACTGAACGTCTTGACGCACTCCAGTGCGGCGTCGGTGTCAGCAACGTTGTTGTAAGACAGCGCCTTGCCCTGTATCTGGCGGGCGGTCGCAATACAGGCTCCGTCAGGCTTGTGTTCCCGGTAAAAGGCGGCCCGCTGGTGCGGGTTCTCGCCATAGCGCATGGTCTGCACCTGCTCGAACTGCAGGTTGACGGTGCGTGGGAAGTCTTCGCTGCTGCCTTTCACCCGGGTGCCCAGATAATTGGCGATGGCGCCGTCGTAGGCGGCCGTGTGCTCGTAGGCGCGCACAGCCAGATCGAAGCGGGTCTCCAGGCACGTGGCGCCTTCATTGGCTCGCATTTCCTCAAGCACGCGCACGTAGTCGTCGCTCTGGGTCACGATAGTCACAAAGGGGTGGTTCTTGGCCGCCGCGCGCACCATGGTAGGTCCACCGATATCGATATTCTCGATGGCGTCTTCCAGGCTGCAGTCTGATCGCGCGATGGTCTGCTCAAAGGGGTAGAGATTGACGACCACCATGTCGATCGGCGCGATACCGTGCTCACCCATCACCGCATCATCCTGGCCGCGACGGCCGAGAATACCGCCGTGGACCCGGGGGTGTAGCGTCTTGACGCGGCCGTCCATCATCTCGGGGAAGCCGGTATAGTCCGACACCTCAGTGACGTCGAGGCCGGCGTCACTGAGAAGTTGGTAGGTGCCGCCGGTGGACAGCAGCTCCACCTTCATATCGCGCAATGCCTGCGCAAAGTCGACAATGCCGGTCTTGTCGGAAACGCTGATCAGGGCGCGTCTGACGGGTATCAGGGACGATGTGGTCATGAGTGATTCGGGGCCTTATGGGCTATCGGATGAAATGTTGTACTGGCGCAGCTTCTTGCGCAGGGTGCCGCGATTGAGCCCGAGCAGCTCTGCGGCGCGGGTCTGGTTGTGGCGCGTGTAGACCATGACCTCGCGCAGGAGCGGTGGTTCCACCTGAGACAGCACCAGCTGGTAGAAATCGGTGGTGGGCTCACCATCGATTTCTTCAAGATACTGTCTGACGCAGGCGCTGACCGTCTCGTGAAGAAGTCCGCCGCGCGTTTCTGACGGAGCGGCGCTGCCATTCAGCGAGCCTGTCGTCGCGGCGCCTGTCGGCGCCTGGCGAACAGTCTGCACGTCTGTGCAGGCGCTGCCGCCCTGGCCTTTCGATGGTGTCGAGCTTGGCCGCGTCATGCCGCGAGCGCCTGCCTGGATTGCGACGCCTGGCTGAACAGCTCCCGGATCACGGCGAGCTGGTCGGCGGGAGCCTGCAGGGAGTTGAATCGGCGGCGCGCATCCGTGCCCAGCCCGGCCGCATCG
Source organism: uncultured Alteromonadaceae bacterium (assembly GCA_964613795.1). GTDB lineage: Bacteria > Pseudomonadota > Gammaproteobacteria > Pseudomonadales > Halieaceae > Chromatocurvus. The sequence continues at coordinate 69,801 of CAZTJR010000012.1, forward strand.
GCATACCAGCCTACGTGCTTGCGCGCGATGCGCACGCCCATGAGTTCACCATAAAACCGATGCAGCTCTCCCAGATGCTGGCTCAGGACCGCCAGCCGTTCGTCGGTCGACGGCGCGGGTGTCAGCCTTCCATGCTGGATAAAGTCGGCGATCTGTCCGCACAGCCAGGGCTGCCCCTGCGCGGCGCGACCGATCATGACGCCTGCCGCGCCGGTGTGGGCCAGAACCTCGGCAGCCCGCTGCGGACTGTCTATGTCACCGTTAGCCCATACAGGAATCGCCACCGCCGCGGCAATGCGGGCAATCGTGTCGTATTCCGCCTCACCGCGAAACGCGCAGGCCCGAGTGCGGCCATGTACCGCCAGTGCCGCGATACCACTGTCTTCGGCGATGCGTGCGATGGTCACGCCATTGCGCGCTTCCGGACGGGTGCCGGTGCGGATCTTCAGCGTGACCGGTACATCGACAGCTGTAACGACCGCTCTGAGAATGTCGGCCACCAGTGCCTCGTCGGCCAACAATGCGGATCCTGCCGCCTTGCGACAGACTTTCTTCGCGGGGCAGCCCATGTTGATGTCGATAATCTGCGCGCCCAGCGCCACGTTGTAGCGCGCGGCGGCGGCCATCGCCTCGGGGTCATTGCCCACAATCTGCACCGCACGCGGCATGACTTCAGCGTCATGACGGCTGCGCAGCTGGGTCTTGCGCGAGTTGCGCAGACGCGGGTCGGAGCCGATCATCTCGGCCACGGCGAGACCGGCGCCATAACGCAGGCAAAGACGCCGGAAAGGAAGGTCGGTTACCCCGGCCATCGGAGCGAGGGCCACGGGCGTTGCCAGCTTGTGGGGGCCGATCTGAAACATGCGCCACGACTGTCCGTTTGCGGACGCGACATGATACGCGAGCGCCGGTTGCGGATAAAGCGGCGCTGGTCAGAAAATCGCCAGCCCGGAGTCAGCTCATGGGAAGTCGGCCCTGCAGGCAGACCCAGTCGTCCTGCTCCCCGCTAACCCTAAGGCTGATATCCGATTGATAGTGAGCGATGACCTCGTCGGCTTGCGAGGCCAGCAGCCCGGACAGTAGCAAGGTGCCTCCCGGGCGCAGGAAGGCGAGCAGGGTGGCGGACAGTGACAGGAGCGGCCCAGCGAGAATATTCGCCAGCACAAGGTCTGATCTGCCCCGCCAGGGTGCATCGTCGTAGTCTCCGGGCAGGGCAACCTGCAGGCTGGCCTCAGCGATGCTATTGCGGGATGCGTTATCCCTCGTGGCTACTAGTGCCTGGGGGTCATTGTCGACACACAGCAGACGCTGCGCACCCAGACGACCCGCCGCTACCGCCAGAATGCCCGAGCCGCAGCCGTAGTCGACCACATGGGCCTGGTCGAGGGGCAGGGTGTCCAGTGCAGTCAGGCACAGCGCTGTCGTGGGATGTGTGCCGGTGCCGAACGCCAGCCCGGGGTCAAGCAGGAGGGTGATGGCATCTGGCTGCGGTGGCTGCAGCCAGCTCGGGCAGACCCATAGCCGGCGCCCGAACTGCATGGGGCGGTAGTGCTGCATCCACTCCCGTTCCCAGTCTTTGTCCTCGAGTATTTCCACACGCTGATTGCAGCGCGAGAGCAGCGCCGGATCGAGTTCAGCCAGTACGGCATCTATGTCGGCATCGGCGGGGAACAGGCCGGTGAGCCTGGTTTCCCGCCATAGCGGCATTTCGCCGACCCCCGGCTCCAGTAGCGGCTGGTCGGCGTTATCCTCAAGCGTCACCGCGACGGCACCCGCCGCCAGCAGCCGGCTTTCCAGCACCGCACTGGAGGCCGGGTCGGTGTCCAGTCGCAGCTGCAGCCAGCTCATGCGTGCTCAGTCTTCCAGCTTGCTTTCCAGGTAGTGAATACTTACACCCCCGGCGCGGAAGGACGCATCTCGCACCAGGTCACGGTGCAGTGCGGTATTGGTGCGAATACCCTGGATGATCAGCTCATCCAGCGCCTGGCGCATGCGCGCCATGGCAATGTCGCGGTCCTCGCCATAACTGATGATCTTGGCGATCAGCGAGTCATAGAATGGTGGTACCGTATACCCGTCGTAAATATGTGAGTCGACGCGGATCCCCGGGCCGCCGGGAGCGTGGAAGGTGGTGATGGTGCCGGGCGAGGGCATGAAGGTGTGCGGATCCTCCGCATTGATACGGCACTCGATGGCGTGGCCGCGAACGCGGACGTCCTCCTGCTTTACAGAAAGCGGCAGGCCGGCGGCGATGCGCAGCTGCTCGCGCACGATGTCGATACCGGTGACCATTTCCGTGACCGGATGCTCCACCTGCACGCGGGTATTCATCTCGATGAAGTAGAAGCCACCGTCCTCGTAGAGGAATTCGAACGTGCCGGCACCGCGGTAGCCGATCTTGATGCACGCATTGACGCAGGCCTCGGCGACCTCTTCGCGCAGATGGGTTTCGATATCCGGGGCCGGTGCCTCCTCGATGACCTTCTGGTGTCGGCGCTGAAGCGAGCAGTCGCGGTCGGCGAGATGAATGGCGTTGCCCTGGCCGTCGGCCAGCACCTGTATTTCCACGTGCCGCGGCTTCTGCAGGAACTTCTCCAGGTAGACCACGCTGGAACCGAAGGCCGCCCCTGCCTCGGACTGGGTCACGTGCACCGAGTTGATCAATGCGGCCTCGTTGTGGACGACGCGCATGCCGCGACCGCCACCGCCGGCGGCTGCCTTGATGATTACCGGGAAGCCGATCCGGCGTGCAATGGCCACAATTTCATCGGGGTCATCAGGCAGTGGGCCGTCGGAGCCGGGTACCGTCGGCACACCGGCCTCCTTCATGGCGGCGATGGCCGATACCTTGTCGCCCATCAATCGGATCGTGTCGGCGCGCGGGCCGATAAAAATAAAGCCGCTCTTCTCGACCTGCTCAGCAAAATCTGCATTTTCTGACAGAAAGCCATAGCCAGGATGAATGGCATCGGCGTTGCTGACCTCGGCCGCGCTGATAATCGCCGGCACGTGCAGATAGCTCTGTGATGCCCCCGGCGGACCGATGCAGATGGCCTCGTCAGCAAGACGTACGTGCATTAGTTCCGAATCGGCACTGGAGTGCACCGCCACGGTGAGAATATCGAGTTCCTTGCAGGCACGCAGCACTCGCAGGGCGATCTCGCCGCGGTTCGCGATCAGGACCTTTTCCAGCATATTCGCTCTTCCTCTGGTTGGCGCAGGATATTGGCGCAGGCCCTAAACGATGGTGATCAGCGGCTGGTCATATTCCACAGGCTCGCCATTTTCGACCAGGATGGCGGCAATGGTGCCCGATTTGTCGGACTCGATCTGGTTCATCATTTTCATGGCTTCCACAATGCAGAGGACATCGCCTTCCTTTACGGTCTTGCCCACTTCAATAAAGGAGGGCGACGAGGGCGAGGGTGAGCGGTAGAAAGTGCCGACCATTGGCGACAGCACCTTGTGGCCTTTGTCCTCTGCAGTCTCTGGAGGCTCCGGCGCTACGCTCGGCCCCGGTCCGGGGCCCGTCGGCGTTGACGGGGCAGGCTGCGGCGCGGGCTGTGGCATGTAGTAGCCCGGCTGGGCAGACTGTGCCGCCGCCGCGCCATTGCGGCTGATGCGCACGGACTCCTCGCCCTCCTTGATCTCGATTTCATCGATGTTGGACTCTTCCAGCAACTCGATCAGCTTCTTGACCTTGCGAATATCCATAGTCGTTCTCTTCAGCGATGTCTGTGGGTTATTGTTTCAGCTGGCGCAGCGCTGCCTGCAGTGCAAACGCGTAACCATCCGGACCGAGCCCGCAGATCACGCCCTGTGCCAGGTCGGAAAAATACGAGTGGTGCCGAAAGCTCTCCCGCGCATGAACATTGGACAGATGTACTTCAATAAAGGGGATGGCGGTGGCCGCCAGGGCGTCGCGCAATGCCACGCTGGTGTGTGTGAAGGCCGCGGGATTGATGACAATGAAGTCGACACCCTCGCGACGGGCATCGTGCACGCGCTCTATCAGTTCCGATTCGGAATTGCTTTGCAGGCTGAGGACGTGATGCCCTGCTTCTCTGGCCTGTTCGTGCAGCCGGGCATCAATGTCGGCGAGGGTTGTTCTGCCATATACGTCTGGCTCCCGATCTCCCAGGAGATTCAGGTTGGGTCCGTGAATGACAAGTATGCTGGCCATGAGCGCTCACTGCGTGCCCGTTGACAATTGTCCGGAGTGTGAATCAAGTCGCGGTTTTTGTCCAATGATCTTGGTGTTTTTCCGGATTTTACCGGCTTTTCCATAGACAATGCGGGGCAACTCGCTGCCGGAGCTGCAGCGGTCGGCGCGCTCGTGAGGGACGCTGCGATGTAAGCTGGTGCATTAGCCGCTATCACCGCACCGCGAGAGGCGAACCGGACGGCAGCTGCGCGAGGGCGTCGACGAGGTGTTGCTTGCGCAGGAGTTGTGGCAGCACCAGTGGTGGCGCGGCGCTGTCGGCGGGATAGAGCAGGTATAGCGGAATGCCCGAACGCCCCATATCTGCCAGAAATTCGGCGATCTTCGCATCGTGGTTGGTCCAGTCAGCCACCATGTAGACAACGTTGTGGGCGTCAAAGCGCGCCTTCGCGTCCTCGGTATGCAATACAGTGCGCTCGTTGGCGAGACAGGTAATACACCAGTCCGCGGTGAAATCGACGAACACCGGACGGCCGCTGGCCCGGGCCTCGGCAACCGCGGCGGGAGACCAGGCAACCCGGCCATCTGCCAGCTGACCGGTGGCGCCCGGCTCGCCGCGCCAGCCGGCACTCGCCAGGGCCAGCAGTAGCGCAACGGCGGACGCCCCTTTGCGAAACGCGCCGGGCCCCCAGAGCCACATGCCCAATGCCAGCAGCAGTGCGCCCAGCAGGGCCATGCTCATGGTGTCGACGCCGGTCTGCCGCCCGGCCACCCAGAACAGCCACAGAGCGGTGGCGTACAGGGGGAAGGCGAGCGCCTGTTTCAGGGTTTCCATCCAGGGGCCGGGGGACGGCATCAGTCGTCGCGCCGTGCTGCTGTAGCTGAGCAGCAGCAGGGGTGAGGCCATGCCAAAACCGAGCGCGGCGAAGACGACGAGGCCAATGGTCGGGGGCTGCGTCAGGGCGAAGCCGAGAGCAGTCCCCATGAACGGTGCAGTGCAGGGGCTGGCCACGAGGACGGCAAGCACACCGGTGAAAAAGCTTCCCGTATTGCCACCCTGCTGCGCCAGGCTATTGCCGACGTTCATGAGATTGCCGCCAAAGTGCACCAGACCGGACAGCGACAGCCCCATGGCAATGAACAGGTAGGCCAGGGCGATAACGAATCCCGGCGACTGCAGCTGGAAGCCCCAGCCGATGGCGCTACCCGCCTGCTGCAGGGCTACCAGCACGGCCGCGACCAGCAGGAAGCTGGCCACCACGCCAGCGGTATACCACCAGCCATGCTGTTGGCGCTCCTGTGGCTCGGCGCGGGCGAAGGCCAGAACTTTCAAAGACAGAATGGGAAAGACGCAGGGCATCAGGTTGAGAATGATGCCGCCGGCAAAAGCCAACAACAGCATGTAAAGCAGTGTGGCGACACTCGCACTGGCGACACCTGCACCGGCGTCGGGGCGGGGGGATTGCGCCCGCCTCTGCGGCCTGACCGTCGTTTCTGTTACCGCGGCACTGACGAAATCGACCTCGAATTGCTGTGTGCGGGGCGGATAGCAGAGGCCGGCATCGGCGCAGCCCTGGGACGTGACGGTCAGCGTGGCTTGCCCGGGGATACTCGCAGGCGCCAGGTTGATATCCACATCGTCATAGTAGACGCTGACATCACCAAAAAACTCGTCTGTGCGCTCGAGTCCGGGCGGCAGACTGGCCTGCAGACTGATCTGCTCGCCGTTTTCGCTGAGCGTGAATTCCAGCGAGTGGCGATACAGGTAGTAGGCGTCGGCAATCTGCCAGTACAGCCGCAGGTCGCCGTTGCTCTCTACCTCGACGGCGAGTCTGTACGCGTCCTCGACCGGCAGGAAATCCGGGCCACTGATGTTGCCGGACAGGGTCAGGCCACCCTGGCCGGCAGTATCGGGGAGCGCCTGTCCGGAAGCGGGCACGGCACTGAGCATGACCAGGCAGCCCAGCAGCAGGATTGGCAGTGAAAGCAGGTGCTGTAGTGCGGGGCGCATGATGAACCGGCGTGTCTGAGAAAGGTGCCTAGTGTAGCAGCGCGACGCCAGGCGCCCAACGTGTCGCCGACACCGGGCGGTCCGATAACGCTTGCTGGTACACTGGGTTCTGTAAAGTCACTGCAAAAGAGAACCGACATGATTGCACACCGAGCGCTTGCCGCGGCTGCCATACTGCTGTGGTCGGGGGTGGCATTGAGCGACGCCGTGATCAGCGGCGCCTGGGTGCGGGCAATGCCGAGCACACAGCGCATGACCGCAGGGTATCTTACCCTTGAAAATGATGGCGATCGCGCGCTGACAGTCATCGGTGCGAGCTCAGACGCCAGCCCGCGGGTGGAGATTCACACCACGGTGAGTCGCGAGGGCATGCAGCGCATGCAGCGGGTGGAGACACTGGCGGTCGCGCCGGGCGAGCGCGTGGAGATGGCGCCAGGTGGTTACCATCTCATGCTCCGGGACATGCCGCGCATGCCGGCGGCGGGCGACTCCGTCGAGCTCTGCCTTGAGCTGGACCGGACAGGCCCCGTTTGCACGACTGCCGTGGTCAGCCGGGACGGCCCTTCCACAACGACCCGCCTTCATCACTGAGGAGCATTGCGATGAGTGATACAAGATCGGAAACTGCAGCGCAGAAGCCCGGTTTCGGCCGGCGCTTACAGGATCTGGTTGATGACTATGTGCCCCAGGGTGGCTGGGTGAAGGTACTGCTGGTGCTGCTGGCAGTCTACCTCGTCGTGGTGCTGGTACTCGGCATTTTGTGGAGCGCAGCGCCCGAGCCCTTTGACGTCAATGCGCGGGTCACTGAATACATACCGGATGATGCCGAGGCGCCTCCCACCGGCGCCGTGACCACCGCCGCTCTCATTGGCGTGGTAGAGACGCTGCTCAATAAGCGCGGTGGCTTTGTCTATAACGATAAAATGCCGCCCGGCGTTTATCTGGACAACATGCCAAACTGGGAATACGGAGTTCTCATACAGGCGCGGGACCTTGGGCGCGCCATGCGCGAAGTACTCACTCGCTCGCAATCGCAGTCCAAGGAAGATCCAGACCTCGCCATAGGCGAGCCGCGCCTGAACTTCCAGACCAACAGCTGGCTGTTACCGGCATCGGAAGCAGAGTACCGCGACGGCCTTAAGTATTTCCGCCGCTATCTTGAGCGTCTGACACGGCCGGACAATCCCGATGCTGATTTTTATGCTCGCGCCGATAATCTGCGCGACTACCTGTCAATGATCAATTCACGCCTGGGCAGTCTTTCCCAGCGACTGGCCGCCAGCGTGGGTCAGCGCAGCCTGAGTACCTCGTTGACCGGGGATCCGCGGGCCCTGAGGTCTACGCTCGCAGATCCGGCGCAGGACGTGAAAACGCCCTGGGTGGAGCTGGACGATGTGTTTTTTGAGGCGCGGGGTTCTGCCTGGGCTTTGCTGCATTTCCTGCGCGCCGTTGCTGCGGACTTCGAGGACGTGCTGGAGGACAAGAATGCCACTGTCAGTCTGAAGCAGATCATCCGCCAGCTGGAGCCCACCCAGGATGCTATCTGGAGCCCGATAATACTCAACGGAACCGGTTTCGGCTTTCTCGCCAATCATTCGCTGGTCATGGCCTCTTACCTGAGTCGCGCCAATGCAGGCATCATTGATTTGCGGAACCTGCTCGACAGCGGCTGAGAGGCTGCCGACGCTGCTGGGGTTCCGTCAGCGGCAGGCAGCGCCCGGACAGCTCAGCCCCGCCGGTAGCGCATGCGCGTACCCGTATTCAGGGAGAGCCTGATCTCCTCGGCGGTCAGCTCTTCGGGAAAATAAGTGCCCGACAGCTTCGCATCAAGAATGCTTGCACCCTCGAGATTGGTGCTGCGAAAGTCGATCCCGCTCAGATCGGCATTGCGGAAGTAGGCGTTGGAAAAATCGAGCCCTGAGGCATTCATGTTGCGCAGATCGCGGCCTCGGTAATCGCCACTCCTGAGCTCGCTGGTGTCCAGGCTGTCGCGCTGTTCATTGAAACCCTTGATATCTTCCTGTCTCAGTAACTGGTAAAGCGGATCGGTCTTGATCTCCGGTTTCTTCATGCTGTGTGTCTCTCAATGCCATCAGATAACAACTACTCTAAGCCACGCGCCCCGGGTTGGGTAGCGCGCTGTACCTGCGCGGCGGTCAATCGCCAAAGAATTCCCGGCGCAGCGCCGCATAGTCGTGTGCGCGCAGTCTCGGCCCGTACTGGGCCACGATGTTGCCGGCAGCCAGGCTGGCAAATCGACCCGCCGTGGCAAAGTCTTCGCCGCGGGTAATGGCGTAGAGAAAGGCGCCCGCAAACATGTCGCCGGCGCCGTTGCTGTCGACCGCCTTGACCCGATGCACGGGGATCGCTGCGAGGGCGGTGCCATCAAAGCATACGGACCCCTCGCTGCCGCGAGTGATGACGAATTGCCGCGCCGTGCTGCGCAGGCGCTCGCTGGCGACATCGAGCGAATCAGCGTCTGTCCAGCGGCATGCCTCGGCCTCGTTGCAGAAGACGAGATCGACACCGTCCCCCACCATGTCCGCCAGGCCGTCGCGGAAGTGTTCGACGATGCCGGGGTCTGAAAAGCTGATTGCGGTGCGCACGCCGGCGGCGTCCGCCAGTTCCCGGGCACGGATAGCCGCGGCGCGACCCGTGGGTGATGTGACCAGATAGCTCTCTATGTACAGGTACTCAGCGTTTTCCAGGGCCCCTGGGTCCAGTTGCTCTATGGAGAGTGCCTCGGACACGCCGAGGCAGGTGCTCATGCTGCGCTCCGCGTCCGGCGTTATGAGGACCAGGCACTTGCCGGTGGCACCGCTACAGCGGTCGCCGCGCAGGGGATGATCCACACCAGCCGCCTCAAGGTCCGAGAGATACAGGTCGCCGTCGGCATCGTCTGCCACGTTACAGCTGAGGAAGGTAGGGCCGCCGAACAGCGCCGTGGCGATCATCGAATTGCCGGCGCTGCCACCGCTGGCGTGGTTGGCTTTGACCAGGTGCCCCTGCAGACCGTTGAGCAGCTCCTGCCGGCGCTCATCGTCGATCAGGGTCATCAGGCCCTTGTCCACGCCCAGTCTGCCCAGCTCCTCATCGTGAATCTGTATTTCCGTATCCAGCAATGCGTTGCCGATGCCATAGACCTTATATTTCTTCATGCCGACCTCTGATCGTTTCAGTGACCGGCCATTATCCGGGTGTGCGGGCGCCTTGAACAGTGATGAAGCGCCCCGGGCATGTCCCGTAGCTCGGACGCCGTTCGACAAACAACGGGCAGACAAAAAAATGCCCGCAGAAGCGGGCATTTTCGTGCAGTTGCCAAACGATGCTTTACAGCATGCTCGGATCGTATTCTTTCATCCCGAGTGCCTTGTCCACCGTGACGCTGACCTGCATGAGGCCTGATCTCTTTATCCTCACCATGTTGGCGGGAATTGCACGGTTATCGGTTGCGAAGATGGCGTTGGGATTCATCTCGACAACAAAGTGCGTCACCATCCCGGTCTCGGGGTGCACCAACATGTCACTCAGGGTGCGTACTGCATCATCCTGAAACACGACCTGTTCGCCGACCAGCCGTGATACCGCACGGTGATCCACCTGCGAGGCGGTGAGTTTCAGCTGCTCCGGCGCCCGGGCGTCGGCCTGGTCATCAAAGCGCGCGTTGATGTCACCGAAACCACCATGCTCAAGCGCGACATTGTCGAACGCTACGAAGCCGTCATCGGTTCCATAGAAACCGTAGGGGTAGGGCACGTCATATAAAATATACTCGACCTTTCTGCTGTCTTCCGTAAGGATAAGCTCCTTGACATTACCGACGGCGTTCAGCACGTTCGTGACGTCGCCCGTCAGAATTTCGGATGCGCTCACTGCCTCCGCGCGCATCTCTGACCACTGGCGTTGCTTGTCCTTGTCGCTCATGCTCTGCTCGGCGAGGGCCGTTATCGGGAGCGTCAGTGCCGTGATCGCGGCGGCGGTCTTCAGTAACGATTGCATAGTGCCTCCTTTCAATCAGAAATTTGGTCCTTAAGCGACCAGTAAGCTGGCCCCTATAAAATTGCGACTTGTGTCATCGGCGATAGTTCCCTTGTTTTGCCCAGTGAAATAAATGAGTTGGTCGCATGGGCCTCAGGCCCGGCGATATGCGGTAGACTCGCGTCCCATGACCCGTACCCGCCGACCTCTGCTCAAACTGGGCATCGTTCTCCTGGTCCTCGCCGCTGTTGGCGTGGCGTTTCTCGACGCGCGCATTACCGGGACCTTCAGCGACAAGATGTGGGCGCTGCCCGCCAAGGTGTATGCACGGCCCCTGGAGTTGTTCCTTGGCGCGCCTCTGCGTCCCGAAGAGCTGGCCTATGAGCTTGAGCTGCTCGGTTATGCCCCGGCGCGCCAGGCGCTGCAGCCGGGACAGTACGCGCGCGATGGCGCCCGCTTCGCCATTCATGCGCGCGGCTTTGACTTCCCGGGGGATTCCGAGCCCGCGCGCAGGATTCGCCTGACGATCGCGCAGGACCGCGTTGCAACGCTGGCGGACGAGCGTGCGGCTATCGATCTCATGCGCCTCGATCCACTGCAGATCGGCGGTATCTATCCCGGCCATGGCGAGGACCGGATTCTCCTGCGCCTCGAGGAAGTACCGGACACCCTGATTGGTGGTCTGCTGGCGGTGGAGGATCGACGGTTTTTCCGGCACTGGGGGTTTTCTCCATTCGGCATGGCGCGGGCGCTGGTGAGCAACCTGCGCTCCGGGCGCGTGGTGGCGGGTGGCAGCACGATCACCCAGCAGCTGGTCAAGAACTACTACCTGACGCCCGAGCGCACCATAAGCCGCAAGCTCACCGAGCTGGTCATGGCAGTGCTCCTTGAGCTGCACTATGACAAGGAGGCCATTCTCGAGAGCTACCTTAACGAGGTCTATCTGGGGCAGGAGGGGCCGCGCGCCATCCACGGTTTCGCGCTGGCGGCGCAGCATTACTTCCAGATGCCGCTCGAGCAGCTGGGCCTCCATCAGCAGGCTCTTCTCGTGGGCATGATCAAGGGCCCGTCCCTGTACAACCCTCTGCGCCATCCACAGCGTGCCACCGAGCGACGCAACCTGGTGCTTGACGAGATGGTCGAGGCGGGGGTGATCCCCCGCGAGGCGGGCATGGTGGCGCGTGCCATGCCGCTCGGCGTCAGCCGGCGCGAACGTGTCCGGGACGCCTTTCCGGCCTTTCTCGACCTGGTGCGACGCCAGCTCGACGAGGAATATCGGCAGGAGGACCTGACGACGCTGGGTCTCAGTATTTTCACCACCTTCGATCCCCTGCTGCAGCGTCAGCTCGAGCGCAGCTCGCGCCAGGTCATGGATGGACTCGGCCTTGACGCTGCGCTGGAGACCGCCAGCGTGGTCACGCGGGTGGACAGTGGTGAGGTCGTCGCGCTGCTCGGCGGCAGGCAGCCGCGCTATGCCGGCTTCAATCGTGCGCTGGATGCGCGCCGTCCCGCCGGCTCGCTGTTCAAGCCGGCGGTCTACCTGACGGCACTGGCCGAAAGTAGCCGCTATACCCTGGCTACACCCCTGGACGATACGCACCTGTCTGTGGCATTGCCCAATGGAACGGTGTGGGAACCCCGCAATTTCGATCGCAAGTACCACGGCGAGGTGCTCCTGCACCGGGCGCTGGCGCAATCCCACAATGTGGCCACGGCGCGGCTGGGCCTCGACCTGGGCATCGAGCGGGTGGTGTCGACTCTGCGTGAACTCGGCGTGACGGTCGATCTGCCGTCCGTGCCGGCATTGACCCTCGGGGCGGGTGAGTATTCACCGCTGATCATGGCGCGCATGTACCAGACCATTGCCGCCGGTGGCTTTCGCATGCCGCTGCGCAGCATCCGCGACATCGTCGATGCACGCGGCGAGCCGCTGCGCCGCTACCCGCTCGCCTTCGACCGCACCCTGGACCTGCGGGTCGTCCATCTGCTGCACTACGCGCTGCGTGGTGTTGTCCGCGAGGGCACGGGTCGAGGTGTCTACGCGCAGCTGCCGCAGGATTTCGATGTCGCTGGCAAGACGGGCACTACCAATGACAATCGCGACTCCTGGTTTGCCGGCTTTTCGGGAGACCTCCTGGCGGTGACCTGGATCGGTCGCGACGACAACGGCAGTACCGGCCTGACGGGCAGCAACGGCGCCCTGCGGGTCTGGGCCGACTTCATGGCGGCTTCGGCACGACGACCGCTGGCCTACCGCATGCCGGACGGTATCCGCCTGCACTGGGTGGACGCGCAAAGCGGGCTGTTGTCTGCCGAGGGCTGTCCCGGCGCGCGCCTGCTGCCGTTCATCGAGGGCAGCGAGCCGGTACAGAAAAGCCCCTGCACTGGATCCTCGAGTCCGGTGCGGGACTGGTTCCAGAAACTCTTTGGAGAAGGCTGATGCTTGATTGTCAGTACCTGTCCGCTGCGCAGCGGACTGCGGCGCTGCTGATCGTCGCCTGTCTCGCCGCTTGTTCGGGGCTCGGCGAGCAGCGCGAGTCTCCCGCCGGGATCAGCACGCCCGGCGGTGAGGTCCTGGGTTCAAAGCAGCCCGATTCCTCTGCCGGGGAGGCCACGCCGCGACCCGCGGCACCGCCGCGGCTGGATCCCGCGGAAGGGAGTGCCCGCAACACCTTGCTGGCGTCGGCGGTACAGGCCCGGACCGCAGGAGACAGTGCGGGCGCCATCGCCCTGCTCGAGCGTGCACAGCGCATCGACCCGGATAATGCGGAACTCTACCTGGAACTGGCCCGCACGCACCTCGATGCGGGTAATGCCGCCCAGGCCAGGGCGACGGCGGAGCGAGGCTTGCTTTACTGCCGGCGTGAAGAGTGTGCGGCGCTGCGTGCGCTGATCGAACGGGCTATTAGAGCGCCGGCTCGCACCTGACGGTGAAACCGGGCTCTGCCGGGACGAAGTGCAGGTACTGGTTGATGCAGGCCGGCAACGCCCCCGGCGAATGACTGACGAACAGCAGCTGGGTGTCAGATGCTGCGACGATGTGCTCGAGCGCTCGCAGAAACAGGCGCCGATGGACGCCATCCAGCCCCAGCGTCGGTTCATCCAGTACCAGGATGCGCGGCGATTTCACCATCGCGCGAGCCAGCAGGACCATGCGCTGCATGCCGAAGGACAGCGCATCGAAGGGTTCCGGCGCCAGGGGCGTCAGACCCAGCGCCGCCAGCCAGGCCAGGGCGTGCTCGCGCTGACGGTCGCTCCAGTCATCAAAGAGGCCCACCGAGTCGAAGAAGCCCGATGTGACCACCTCGATCACGCGCATGCCGCGACTGAAGGTGAGCTGCAGCTGCGTATCCACCTGCCCGAACTGCTGTTTGATATCCCAGACGCTCTCTCCGCTGCCGCGCTGCCGGCCGAAAAGAGAGACGTCCTGGCCGTAGGCCTTGTGATTGTCACCGGTGATCAGGCCCAGAAGCGTGGTCTTGCCGCATCCGTTGGGGCCGGCTACGCAGCAGTGGTCACCGACGGCGAAGGTCCAGTTGACGTCGTGCAGGATGCGCGCATTACCGTAGCTGACGCCGACCCCGCGCAGCCTGATGAGGTCGCTGTCGGCGTCCGGAGTGGTGCTGCGCTTCGCCAAGGGTGGCAGTGCGCGCAGCGGAGCCGTCGCCGGCTGCATGATCTGTCGCACTGCCGGGTCATCAAGTAGTGTCGTGCGCGCACCGGCGGCGACTATGCGGCCGCGATCGAGCACCAGAACATGGCTGCAGTGTTGCGGAATATCATCCATCTCACGCGCCAGCAGCAGCACGGGTTGATCAGTTTGCAGCAGTTGTTCCAGGGCTGCTGCCAGTATGTCCCGGCTGCTCGCGTCGAGGCCATCCAGGGGGCTGTCCAGAATCAGCAGCCCGGGATGCGAGAGTATGGCGCTCGCCAGCAGTGCCTTGCGCATCTGTCCCGTGCTGATGTAGCGCAGCCCGCGGTTGAGGAATGGGGCCATCTCGAGTCGCTGTATCCAGGCATCGCATGCTGCGGTATCCGCCGGGTGTGGCAGCAGGTCGGCGACGGTTGTGCCGCGATCAGTCGCGTCGGAGTTGAATTCCGAGACGTCAAGCTTGCGCTCACGCGCTATCAGCGATCGCGCACGTTCAAAGCCCACGTAGGCGGTGCCCTGGGTGGACAGGGCGTCCGATCGATCGCAGTGGCCGGAGAAATGCGCCTGCTCGCCGCTGATGATCGACGCGAGGACGGTCTTGCCGGCGCCATTGGGTCCAAGCACCGCCCATTGTTCACCCGGGTTGACGCGCCAGCGCAGGCCGCGCAGCACCGGGCGAGCCCGGTAGGTGAGTGAGACATTGCGCAGCTCGAAGAGGGGTGATTCGGTCGATGTCATCGGATGCCTGCGGGTCTGTGACTGTCCTGCTGTCGGGCCGGGTACACGCCCCGTTCTCCCGTAGAACGGCTGATTGTACCCGCTTACCGCGCCGCGGCGGCGCGTCGGCTTGCAAGCGCCGGCCCTGGCTGGCTTAATCGGGGTTCAGTTGCCTTGAATCACTGCGTGTCTGTCGCCCTCCTCCAGCTTGCCGAAGATCGCCTGGCCCGTCACCGCGCCCGCCGCCAGTGGCTGCGCCCGGTAATGCAGCGCGCCGCTGTGGCGGTCATTCTCAAGGTGTTCGAGGGGGAACTGCATGTGCTGATGATTCGCCGCGCCGAGCGCGAGGGCGATCCCTGGTCCGGTCAGATGGCGTTTCCCGGCGGCCGGCTGGAACGCGAGGACGCCAACGGCTTTGCCTGCGCCTGTCGGGAAACCGAGGAGGAGATCGGTTTCCATCTTGGGTCAGAGGATGCCTGCCTTGGCCGCCTGTCGGAACTCAATGCCCGCGCGCGGCGGCTGACGCGGGGACTGGCCATCACGCCGTTTGTTTTCCGGGTGGATCGGGATGTGCTGGTGGCGCCCAATCACGAGGTGGCAGAGGTCGTCTGGGTGCCGCTGGAGTTTCTGCTGGACCCGGATAATCGCAGCAGCATGCGCTGGAAGCGTGGCCGCATGACGCTCGATATGCCCTGCTATGTTTTCGGGGGAAGGCGTATATGGGGCCTGTCGCTTAAAATGCTGGATGAGCTGATGGACCTGATCGAGGGGCAGAATCCGCAGCGGCCCGACTGGCGGCGCTACTGAGCGCTTTGTTCGCCCAAGGGGTGTTTACGCCTGGCGACCTGATTGCCAACGGGCCCTCCCGAGGCACTCACCGTTTTATGGAGCGCAGGAACTCCTTGGTATCCAGTATCAGTTCTTTCACTGCCGGATCTTCCTTGCTCGCCTCAAGCACGGCGTCATCGCCGATCCTGCCATTCACGTGCGCCTCCACCAGATCCAGCAGCACCGGCGTCATCTCCGGCTCGCGGGCCCAGCGCGGCGATGCCACCAGCGCGCCGCTGACCATGTTTCCGCTTAGTTTGAGCCAGTAGCCACCGCAACTCGAGAGAATATAATCGCCCTCGCGGCCGTAGCTGATGTCGGGTGTGCCCGGATCAAATCCATCGTCCGGAACGCTGTCAATGCGCTGTAGCGCCATGACCCAGGTGCTGCCCACGGGGAATAGCTCTCGCTCTGGGCGGCAGTAGTCTCTGGCCTGCAGCCATACCCGTGCCTCCTCCAGATAGTCGGGTCCGCGCAACACGCGCGAAATATCGATATCGATCGAGTTGCCGCGCGCAGCGCTCACTTCCCCGGTCAGCACCAGATCTGCGTCTGGATGCACATCCACAAAGGATCCGCGCCACAGGCAGCCGCATTCCGCATAAGAAGGGGGCGCGTAGAGTGCCAGCAGAAAGGCGGTGGTCACTGCGGCACCGCCAAAGGCAGCAGCGCCGCCACCAAGCCAGCGTCTGATCGCGTTGCATGCTCTCGAGGTCATCCTGACGTGCTGCATCTTTGTCCACATGACCGCAGCGCCGTCAGCCCTGAAGCAGGCGGGCGGCCGCCAGGGCAAAGTAGGTGAGTATGCCGTCACAGCCGGCGCGCTTGAAGGACAGCAGGGATTCCAGCATCACCGGGTCGCGCTGCAACCAGCCGCGTTCGAATGCTGCTTCATGCATCGCGTATTCGCCGCTGACCTGATAGGCAAAGGTGGGCGCCTGGAGCTCCTGCTTCACCCGCTGCACGATGTCGAGGTAGGGCATGCCGGGCTTGACCATGATCATGTCGGCGCCCTCGGCGAGATCCATCGCGCACTCGTGCAGGGCCTCGTTGCTGTTGGCAGGGTCCATCTGGTAGCTGGCCTTGTTGCCGCCCTTGATGTTCCCGGACGAGCCCACGGCGTCCCGGAACGGGCCGTAATAGCTGGAGGCGTACTTTGCGGCATAGGCCATGATCAATGTGTTGTAGTGGCCCGCGGCTTCCAGTGTCTCGCGGATGGCGCCGATTCTGCCGTCCATCATGTCCGAGGGCGCCACGATATCGGCGCCCGCCGCCGCGTGGGAGAGCCCCTGCTTCACCAGCACCTCGGTAGTGACGTCATTCAGCACGTAGCCGGTGTCATCGATAATGCCGTCCTGCCCGTGGGTCGTGTAGGGGTCGAGAGCAACGTCGGTCATGATGCCCAGTTCGGGCAGTGCGGCCTTGAGTTCGGCAACGGCGCGCTGCACCAGTCCGTCCTGGCTGTAGGCTTCTTCCGCGTGCAGGCTCTTGCGCTCGGCCGGCACCACGGGGAACAGGGCGAGAGCGGGAATACCCAGCCCGTATGCCTCGCGCGCCAGCTCGACCAGCAGGTCGACACTGAGACGCTCTACGCCGGGCATAGAGGGCACCGCTTCGCGCTGTCCGCTGCCTTCGAGCACAAAGACCGGGAGAATGAAGTCCGCGGGTGACAGGTGGCTTTCGCGCACCAGATCGCGGGCAAATGCACTGGCGCGTAGCCGGCGCATCCGGGTGAGGGGGAAGGCGCCTCGCTGTGAACTGAAACTCATTCCTGCCTCCTTTACAGGGCCGCGAAGGCCGTGCGGGCCGCCGCGACCGTTTCCTCGATATCCGCATCCGTGTGCGAAGCCGACATGAAGCCAGCCTCATAGGATGCCGGTGCCAGGTACACACCAAGGTCGAGCATTTTGTGGAAGAAGCGGCCGAATGCCTGAGTATCGCAGGCCATGACATCGGCATAGTTTTCCACGCGTGGCTTATCGGTGAAAAAGCCGCCAAACATGCTGCCGGTGTGATTCGTGGTGAAGGGCACGCCCGCTCCATCCGCCGCCGCCTGCATGCCCTCGCAGAGCTCGCGGGTATGGTTGAACAGCGGCTCATAGAAGCCCGGCTGGGAGATGATATCCATGGTGGCCAGACCCGCGGCCATGGCGATCGGGTTGCCCGACAGCGTGCCCGCCTGGTAGACCGGGCCGAGCGGTGCGATGTGCTCCATGATCTCGCGCTTGCCGCCGAAGGCGCCGACAGGCATGCCGCCGCCAACGATCTTGCCAAGCGTGGTGAGGTCGGCCTCAATGCCGTAGTGGCCCTGGGCGCCGTGGGTGCCGAAGCGGAAGCCGGTCATGACTTCGTCAAGGATGAACACCGCCCCGGATTCATTGCACACGTCGCGCATCGCCGTGAGGAACTCGGGGGTCGGCAGCACGCAGTTCATATTGCCCGTGACCGGCTCAACGATCAGGCAGGCAATACGATCGCCGTGCTCCGCGAAGGCCGCGCGCAGGCCCTCGACGTCGTTGTACGTCAACGTCATGGTGTGCTCGGCAAGGCAGGCGGGCACGCCCGGCGAACTGGGAACGCCCATCGTCAGGGCGCCGGAGCCGGCCTTGATCAACAGCGAGTCGGAGTGGCCGTGGTAGCAGCCTTCAAATTTCACGATGACGTCGCGCCCGGTATAGCCGCGAGCCAGGCGGATGGCGCTCATGGTGGCCTCGGTGCCGGAGTTCACCATGCGCACCAGGTCCATATTGGGCATGATCTCGCAGAGACGGTCGGCCAGCTGGATCTCCAGCTCGGTCGGTGCGCCAAAGCTCAGTCCCTTTTCCGCCTGTCTCACCACAGCCTCGCGCACGGCAGGGTGGTTGTGTCCCATGATCATCGGCCCCCAGGACAGCACGTAGTCGATGTAGCGCTTGCCGTCGGTATCAAACATATAGGCGCCGTCGGCGTGATCGATAAAGACCGGAGTGCCGCCCACGGCGCGAAAGGCGCGCACGGGAGAATTGACGCCGCCGGGAATATGGGCGCTGGCGCGCTGGAATAGCTGTTCGGATGAGCTCATGCTGTCCTCAATGGGTTGGCCGAATGATGCATCAGTGGATGCGCTGTGAGCGTGAATTATGCGGCTTGTGCGGTGCCTTCGCCAACTCGTACGCTAAAAGGGCTTGAGCACCGCGAGGAAGACAATGCCAAACAGAAACAGTACTGGTACCTCGTTGAAGAAGCGGTAGAACACGTGGCTGTGGTGGTCGGTGTCGGCGTTGATGGCTTTGACGTAGCGGCCGCACTGAAAATGGTACACCACGAGGAAGGCAACGCCGGCAAGCTTCAGCCACAGCCATCCCGCGTTCAGGTAATACTGCGGCGCCAGGCTGATCATGCCTACACCAAAGGCAATGGCGAGCACCATGAAAGGCGTGACAAAGCGGTACAGCTTGCGCGCCATTACAGCCAGCTGCTGGCGGGTATCGCTGTTCTCGCTGGCGGCGAAATAGACAAAGATCCTGGGCAGGTAGAACAGGCCTGCGAACCAGCAAACGACGAATATAATGTGAAATGCGCGCAGCCAGAGCATGCGTAATCTCCCCAGTCCTGTGAAAAAGCGTCTGTCGGGTCCCCGGTGAGATCTGCAGCGCAGCTCAACAGCAGGTCAGAGATTGGATGATACCAGTTCCCCCTGTAGCATTTGCTTTTATACTGGCGCCGGCATACTGGCTCGGGCCGGTGTCTCTGTCACCAGGAAGGAGGTTTAATGATCAAGGTTGGAATAGTCGGCGGCACAGGCTACACCGGCGTGGAGCTTCTGCGGCTTCTCGCCAGTCACGATGAGGCGCAGGTGGTCGCCATCACGTCGCGCGGCGAAAACGGACGGCGTGTCGACGATCTGTTTCCCAATCTGCGCGGGCATTATGATCTGGCATTCTCGGATCCGGATATCGGGACTCTGGCTGCCTGCGACGTGGTGTTTTTTGCCACCCCACATAACGTCGCCATGCGCATGGCTCCGGATTTGCTGGCCGCCGGAATTCGGGTGATCGACCTGTCAGCGGACTACCGGCTGCGCGACCACGAGCGCTGGTCGCAGTGGTACGGAGAGCCGCATGCCAGCCCCGAGACGCTCGCCGAGGCCGTCTACGGGCTGCCCGAGTTCAATCGTGACGAGGTGGCAAAGGCCCGGCTGGTGGCCTGTCCGGGCTGTTATCCTACCGCAATACAGCTGGGTTTCCTGCCGCTGCTCAAGGCGGGCCTGGTCGATGTAGATCACCTTATCGCGAGCGCGGCGTCGGCGGTGAGTGGCGCCGGTCGCCAGGCCAGGGTGGGCAATCTGTTGCCCGAGGTCTCCGACAGCTTCAAGGCCTATGGCGTGAGCGGCCACCGGCATCTGCCGGAACTCGAGCAGGGCCTGGGTGATATCGCTGGCGCTCCGGTGCGCATGACCTTTGTTCCGCACATGCTACCGATGATCCGCGGTATTCACGCCACGCTGTTTGCCAGGCTCAGTGACCCCACCGCCGACGTCCAGGCCTTGTTCGAGAACGCCTACGTCAATGAGCCCTTTGTCGATGTGCTGCCGGCTGGCCACTATCCGCAGACGCGCACTGTGCGCGGGGCCAACCGCTGTCAGATTGCGGTTGAGCTGCCGCAGGGCCGCGACACGGTCGTGGTGATGGCGACCGAGGACAATCTGGTCAAGGGGGCCGCCGGACAGGCGATACAGAATATGAATATTCTCTTCGGTCTGCCCGAAACAATGGGGCTTCTGCAGCTCGGCCTGCTGCCCTGAACGGCGCCGCTGCGTGCAGTGACGACAGGCAATAGTTGACTGAAAAGGTCGGACTTCTCATAATCACGGCAAGCAGTCCCATTTACCTTTGTTTATCCGGTGCATTCCATGACAGTAGCAGCCGCATTTGACCCGACTACGATCACACTGTCCGACAGCGCGGTGCGCAAGGTGCGGGAGTTGGTGACCGAGGAGGAAAACGGCGATCTCAAGCTGCGGGTGTTTATTACCGGCGGCGGTTGTTCAGGGTTCCAATACGGCTTTTCCTTTGACGAGGAGTCCGCCGACGATGACACCGCGATTGAGGTTGATGGCGTCACTGTAGTGATTGATCCAATGAGCTTTCCCTACCTGGCAGGGTCCGAGGTGGACTATCTCGAGGGTCTCGAGGGCTCCCGTTTTGTGGTCAACAACCCCAATGCCACGACGACCTGCGGCTGTGGCGCCTCGTTTGCTATCTGATTCGCCGTTGCATGCCTGCCACGCTCCAGCTCAGTCGGTGACGCCCGGATAGACAGCTCCGAGCACCCGCAGCCCGGCAGCGCCCGTCACTTCCGGTGCGTTCCCCGGTCGGTTGCACAGACGCTGTCGCGCCAGCCAGGCAAACGCCGCAGCCTCAACCCAGTCCGGGTGTATGCCCAGAGAGGCCGTGGTATCGAGACGTGCAGGCCTTAGGCTGTGGTGCAGGCGTCGCATGATGTCCGCATTGTGCGCACCCCCCCCGCAAACGTAGACCTCCTGCGCGGCAAAGCCCGCCGTTTCCAGACTCCCGGCAATTGAGCGCGCGGTAAATTCTGCCAGTGTCGCCTGTATATCCCGGGCTTCGAGTGCGTGCATCGCCTTTAGCCTGGATTGCAGCCAGTCGGCGCTGAAGTGCTCGCGGCCGGTGCTTCGGGGCCCTTTGCGGAGAAAAAACGGATCATCGAGGCAGGCGTCCAGCAGGTCCCGGTCCACCGATCCCCCTGCAGACCAGGCCCCGCCCGCGTCGTAGGCCGCACCGGTCGCTTGCTGTGCCCAGTAATCCAGCAGGGTATTGCCGGGGCCGCAATCGAAGCCACCCAGCAGGGTCAGCCCGTCAAGGAGGGTGGCGTTGGCAATGCCGCCGATATTGATAATGGCTCTTCTTGAGCCTTCCTGCGCAAACTGGTTCCGATGAAAGGCCGGCACCAGCGGCGCGCCTTCACCTGCCGCGGCGATGTCGCGGCGGCGGAAGTCCGCGACCGTGGTGATGCCGGTTAATTCCGCGATGGTGTTCGGATCGCCTATCTGCAGGCTGAAAGCGGCTGCGCTGTTTTCAGCCTGCCGCCGGGGACGGTGGCGCACCGTCTGGCCGTGGCTGCCGATGGCGGTAATTTGTTGCGGAACCAGGCCCGCATCCTTCAGTAATGCGAGGGCCGCTTCGGCGAAACAGTGTCCCAGGCGCCGATCCAGTTCACCCAGGCGGTCGATTTCGTCCTCGCCTGGCGTGCAGAGGGCCCCGATGGCCGCTTTCACTGTGCTATCGAGGGGATGACTGCGCGTTGCCCTCAGCGAGAGCTTGCCTGTCGTGTCGACGTTCAGAATGACAGCGTCGATGCCGTCTGCGCTGGTGCCGGACATCAGGCCGACATAGCGTTGATCTGACACGTGACTATTGCGCCGCCTGTTCGCCCTTTTCGTCCTTCGCAGGGGCCGCTGCCATGGCCAGGCGTGACCCGGACTGCAGCTGTGCGAGCTGCTGTGCTGCGCTGGTGATGGTGGTGCGGAATTCGGGCAGTTCGGCCGCCGCGAGCGATTTTGCTTTCGGCAGCTGCTTGTGAATGGTGCGCGGATTGCGGTGCACGCCACTCACAAGGAACTCGTAGTGAAGATGTGGCCCTGTGGCAGCGCCGGTCGCGCCAACCGTGCCGATAACCTGGCTTTGCACCACTTTCTGACCCTTGCTTACCTTGCGCTTATGCAGGTGCAGGTATTTGGTGATGTACTGTTCGCCGTGCTGGATGAAGACGTAGTTACCGTTGGCGCGAGTGTAGCCTGCCTCGATGACGCGTCCGTCCCCCGATGCGAATACCGGCGTGCCCCGGGGCGCAGCATAGTCCGTTCCACGATGCGGGCGCGTGGTCTTGTAAATGGGATGCTTGCGAGCCAGATTGAAGTTTGAGCTGATGCGGGTGAAGTCGACTGGCGCCATCAGGAAGGCCTTGCGCATACTGACCCCTTCCTCGTTGTAGAAGTTGTCGCGTCCGGTGCTGTCCCGATAGCGGAATGCGTTGAAGGTCTCACCGCGATTGGTGAAAGAGGCTGCCAAAATACGGCCGTCCGAGAATTTCTCACCGTCGAGATAGAGCTCTTCATACAGCACGTGCATGGTGTCGCCGCGGCGCGGATCCAGGACAAAGTCGATGACGCCGCCGAAAACGTTGGCCAGTTCCATGATCAGGTTGTTGGACAAGCCGGCATCGCGGCCGGCGAGAAACAGCGAGGACTCTATCTCGCCAGATGCCCAGGCCTGGCGGACTTCAGGTTCCCTGGCGAGCTTTTCACTGGAGAATCCCCCGTCCATGCGGCGATAGATCACGCTTTGCAGCGGATCGATGACATGTTTCACGGCGCTCAGGTTGCCGTCTTCATCGGAAAGAAAAGCGAGAGTCTGTCCCGGGTAAATGCGCTCCAGCGCCTTCCCCTGGGGGGCGGTATTGACGATGTCATAGACATCCCTGTCCGTGTGTCCGGCACGCTTGAAAAGGAGGGAAAGGTTGTCCCCGCTCTGGATGATCAGTTCGCGCCAGGCGGGCGCGTCCTGCTGGTCGTTGTTTATCTGGTGGGTTGCCAGTGGCGCGCTATCAACGGCGCTGACGGCAACATCCCGTGCGTCTGCCGATGCCGGTTCGCCAGAGACGTCAGTGACCAGCGCACTGTCGGGGGCGATGACGGTGGGTCGGTTTGCCTCGACATCACCGCCCGGCGCCATCAACGCGCTGATGGCGACCGCAGCCGTAATGCCGGCCAGCGCGAGCAGGTGTCGATGGCTGACGCGTGCCGGTTTTTTCAGCGGCGTTGCCCCGCGCGCGTGCTTGGGTGGAAACATGGGGTTTATCCTGTCTGGTCGACCTACCAGTATATAAAAAATATCGTCGGTTACTACCGTTATCAGGCTGCGCAATTGCACCAATAGTGTGCATTTTTAGAGCGCAAGCGCTCTGGTCCCGCCGGATTGTCGCGCGGCGGGAGGGCGGGTCCGGTCTGTCAGCATGTGAGTGGTCTGCGGTTGTTACTTTCCGTGACTGTTCCCATAGTTGCCGCTGGCCCTCGACGCTGCGCCACTTTAAGGCAAATACTGCGTCAAATTAGCGCGGGTCGGGGGGTTGCGCTGCGCTCGTTTTGTGGGAATATAGGTAACGTCAGGGTAACAAAGCCCCCGACATCGATATTGACCTTGATTCACCACAGGAGATCTGTCCCATGAAAAGAGTTCTGACGGCTTCACTGCTCGCTTTTGCGTCCGCCGGTAGTCTGGCTGACTGCATCGCACCCTTGCCTCGTGTTATGCCGACTGTACCCGATGGCGGTTCAGCCAGTGCGGCGGTCATGGCGGAGGCTGGCGAAGAGGTGCGGGGCTATGTCCGATCCCTGGAGGCCTATCTGGATTGCCGCAGTTCGCTGAACCCGCTGCAGCACAACTACCTGGTAGAGCAGGCAGAAACGCTGGCGGATGCCTATAATCAAGAGCTCGCGAGCTTCTTTGGCCGCGACGAGATGCTGGCAAACAAGTAAGGTGCCCGTTGTAAATTGACGCAAGGCTGAGCTTTCAGCACGATCGCGTCCCACGAACTGCCGCCATATAACGATAAGCGCGGTTCTTTCCATTTTGCCGGTGGTTTTCTTTGCATGGCAGGCATAGCCCATGACGGCGCTGAATTGGCAAGCCTCCGCTGTTTCTGTATCTTTCGCGCTCCCTCGAATAGTGCAATTAATGAAGGCGGCTGCCGGTAATGAGCATTGAACTCTTAAAGGATTTGCAAGCGCGCGGACTGGTGTTTCAGATCGCGGGTGAGGACGCTCTGCCGGCCTGGCTGGATGCGCAGCCACGGACACTCTACTGTGGTTTCGACCCCACGGCTGACAGCCTTCATATAGGCTCACTGGTTCCGCTTCTCATGTTGCGTCGTTTCCAGCTCGCCGGCCACAAACCGCTGGCGCTGGTAGGCGGCGCAACCGGCATGATCGGTGATCCGAGTTTCAAAGCGCAGGAGCGACAGCTCAATACGCCGGATGTCATTGACGGCTGGGTGGGACGATTGCGGGATCAGGTCGGCCGCTTTGTCGACGTCGACGCGGGAGCGTGCTCTGCTGAAATCGTCAATAATCTTGACTGGACACGTGAGCTCGATGTGCTGAGCTTCCTGCGGGATGTAGGCAAGCATTTTTCCGTCAACGCCATGATTCAGAAGGAGTCGGTTAAGCAGCGGCTGGACCGCGAGGGCAGCGGCATCAGCTATACCGAGTTCAGCTATATGATCCTCCAGTCCTATGACTTCGCGGAGCTCAATCGACGCTACGGGTGTGGGCTGCAGATCGGTGGCTCTGACCAGTGGGGTAATATCACTGGCGGTATCGATCTGACGCGGCGCATGAATGGCGCTACGGTCTATGGCCTTACCATGCCTCTGGTCACCAAGGCCGATGGCACGAAGTTCGGCAAAACCGAGTCCGGGACGGTCTGGCTGGACGCCGCGAAGACTTCCCCCTATGCGTTCTATCAGTTCTGGCTCGGCACATCGGATGCGGATGTGTATCGTTTTCTGCGTTATTTCACCTTCCTCGATATTGGCGCTATCGCTGAGATAGAGAAATCGGATGCGGCGGGTCAGGGCCGGCCCGAGGGGCAGGGTATTCTCGCGCGGGAGGTAACGCGGCTTGTGCATGGTGATGACGGGCTGCAGGCTGCCGAGCGGATAACACGCAGCCTGTTTGACGGTGATCTGACCGCCCTGTCTGCTGCGGATCTGTCTCAGCTCAAGCTGGATGGCCTTCCCTCTTCTACGTTAGCAAGAGCTGATATTCCGGACACCGTGACGCAGTTGTTGGCAGAGGCGGGTATGGCGCGTTCGGGAAAGCAGGTGAAGGATGCATTGCTGAGCGGCGCGGTATCCGTCAATGGATGCCCGTTGGCCTGGGCTGATAATGGCGCACCGGCCGCGTGCCTTGCGCCGGAGCGGGCGCTGCACGGACGCTTTTTCGTCATCCGGCTGGGCAAGAAAAAGTACCATCTGTTCGACCTCGGCTGAGGCCCTGGCAGCGAACAGCGATTTTTTTTAAAAAAGTCGGAGATAGTTGTTGCCAGGTCTCATTTCATCCGTATAATGCGCCTCCTCGGTCAGGCAAAGCCTACCGGGAAAAACCTGCCCCTGG